>NZ_LDJK01000099.1 GCF_001431535.1 Stenotrophomonas chelatiphaga | reverse complement strand
GGCGCCGGGCCGCAGGCCCGGCACCTCCATTACTTGCCCTTGGCGACGCGCAGGACCTTCGGGGTCACGAACACCAGCAGTTCGGCCTTGTCCTTGTTGCGGCTGCGCTTCTTGAACAGGTTGCCCAGGAACGGCACGTCACCCAGGAACGGCACCTTGCTGATGCTGTTGCGGTCGGTGAACTCGTACACGCCACCGATCACCACCGTCTGCCCGTCTTCCACCAGCACCGCGGTGTTGACTTCGCGACGGTTGATCGACGGCACCGTGCCGTAGCCTTCCAGCTCGATCCACTGGTCGACTTCATCCTTCTTGACCGCCATGTTCAGGAACACGCGGTTGTCGTTGGTGATCGTCGGGGTGACCTTCAGCTCCAGTACCACTTCCTTGAACTGGACGTTGGCCTGGTTGCCGCCACCGGCGCCGCCGGCGGAGATGGTCACGTAGCCGATTTCCTTACCCTGCTTGATCAGGGCTTCGCGCTGGTTGGTGGTCACCACGCGCGGGTTGGAAATCACTTCGCCGCGCGATTCGGTCTGCATCGCCGACAGCTCGACATCCAGCAGGTAACCCGCGTTGAGGATCGACAGCGCCAGCGAGGCTGGATTGCTGGTCGCCGCCACCGGCAGGTTGGACATCAGGCCGCGGGTGATCGTGTACGGATCACGCACGGGCGCCGCACCGGTACCACCGTTCGCCGCCCACTCGTTGACTGCACGCTGGTAGGCGGTGTCGACGGTCGCGCGGTCGCGGATGTTGGTGCCGTTGTTCTCCACCGTGTTGCTGAAGAACACGTTGTCGCGGCTGCCGCTGACGCCGAACTTCGCACCCAGTTCGCGCGCGAAGGTATCGGTGGCGATGACGATGCGGCTTTCGATCAGCACCTGGTCGACCGGACGGTCGATCACCCCGATCAGCTCACGCATGCGCGCGACCTTCTTGGGGATGTCGCTGATCATCAGCATGTTGGTGCGTTCATCGGCCACGATGCGGCCACGCGAGGTCAGGAAGCCACTTTCTTCCTGCGCCGAGCTGCCGCCGGGACCGCCGCCGCCACCGCCACCACCGCTGTTGCCGATGCCACGGGCTTCGGTCAGGGCTTTGAAGATCGCCGAGGCGCTGTGGTAGTTGATCTGCACGTAATCGGTGATCAGGTCTTCGCGGTTTTCGATCGCGATGCGTGCGTCTTCTTTTTCCTGCTCGAACTTGGCCAGCTCGGCCTGCGGGCCGACCCAGATCACGCTGCCGTCGCGGCGCTTGTCCAGGCCCTTGGCACGCAGCACGATGTCCAGTGCCTGGTCCCACGGCACGTTGACCAGGCGCAGGGTGACGTTGCCGGCAACGCTGTCCGATGCCACCACGTTGAGGTTGGACTCTTCGGCGATCAGCTGCAGCACGGTGCGCACCGGCACGTCCTGGAAGTTGAAGGTCACCGGGCGTCCGCTGTAACCGCGCTGGGCCACCGCACTGGCGGCCTGGGCGACGGTGCTGGTGGTGATCGCACCGGTAGCCGCGATCCCTTCCTTCGGGGTGATCTCCACCACGTATTCGTTGCCGCTCTGGTAGGCCAGCGACTCGAACGCGCTGTTGGTGCTCAGCACCAGCTGGGTGCCACCACCGTACGGCTTGGCGTCGATGCGCTGCACCGGCGTGGCGAAGTCGGTGACGTTGAGCGGCTTCTGCAGCTGCTCGGGCAGGCGTGCATTGCCGACGTCGATGACCACGCTGTTGCCCTGGTTGCGCAGGTCAGGGTTGGCACCCTGGCCGTCGAACTGCAGGACCAGGCGGCCGGCGCCGTCTTCGCCGCGCTTGAAGTCGATCTTGGACACCGACAGTGACGCCGGTGCGCTGACCGGCGTGGCCGCGGCAGCGGCGGGCGCGCCGGTGGGCGCAGCCGCAGTCGCGTGGCCGCACGCCAGCATCAACGCGACTCCCAGCGCGCCGATCCGGTTCAAGGTTGGGCGCCGGATCGGACGCAGCCCCTTGGCATTGTGAAAGGTCATCGTGCTATCCCCAGTAAACGATCATTGATCTTCAAGCGAGAGCGCGGCCGGCCGTTCCAGCCACCCGCCCGCGCCATCCGGCACCAGCTCTATCAGTTCGATGCGGTCCTCGAAGACCCCGGTCACCCGGCCATCGCTCTGCCCCATGTACACGCCCGGCCGCACGCGGTAACTCACCTTGTCAGGTGCCATCACCACCGCCACCGTGCCGCCCCCGGTCCCGATCGTGCCGACCATGTCCAGGCTGTCCAGCGGGAAGGCTTCCAGCGGCTCCTTGCGACGGTTCGGATCAGGACGCAGGCCACTGCCGCCCTGCGGGTTGGACCAGGCATCGGTGAACGGATCGCGCATGCCCTGCGCCGAATATTCAAACGTCTCGAACTGCTGCATCACCGGCAGCGGTTCAAGGGCGGGGGCCGGACGTGCGCGCACGTCTTCCACCCATTTCTGCAGGTTGGGCGCATCACCGGGCGTGCTGGTCACGCCGCGGCCGCAACCGGCCAGCAGCACCAGTGCCAGCAGGCCTGCGCTGCGCAGCAGGGAGGAGCGGATCATGGCTTGCCCCCCTGCTCTGCAGCGGCCTTCTCGGCGGCAGCCTTCTCCTGCTGCTCCATCTCGGCCTCATCCAGGTAACGATAGGTCTTGACCGTACCGGACAGTTCCAGCGCACCGGCGCGGATCGAGGCCGGGTTGATGCCGGTCTTGGGATCCTTCGGCTTCAGGTTGATGTCGTGCATGGTCAGGATCACCACGCGCGGCAGCGAGGCCACGCCGCTGACGAACGCACCGAACTGGTGGTAACTGCCCACCATGCGCAGCTTGATCGGCTTTTCGGCGTAGAACTCACGCACCTGCTCGGCTTCGGGTTCGAACAGTTCGTTGACCAGGCCGCTGGACAGCGCGGTCTGCGAAACGTCGATGATCAGGTCCGGCATTTCGGTCTTGCTGGGCAGCTGGCGCAGCATCTGCTGCAGCACCTGCTCCATCTGCGCGAGCTGCTGCTTGAGCGGCTCCAGGTTGACCGCGCGCCCCTGTTCCTTTTCGAACTCGGTACGCAGTTCGGTCTCACGGCGTTCCAGGGTGGCCAGCTCTTCGCGTTTGCCACTGGTCAGCAGGAACCACGACACCGCCATGATGACCAGCGCGATCAGCACGCAGAACACCACCTTGGCCTGCTGCGGCCAGTTGCCGATGTCGTTGAAGTCCAACTCGTTGATATTGAATTTCTTCTGGCTCACGGCGAGCCCTCCTGGCCGCCGGCCGGTGTCGGCGGCGGCGTCTGCTGCGGGGCGGCCGGGGTCAGCCGGCTGCCAGCGGGCGGTGCGGGAGCCGCCGGTGCGGCATTGCCAGCGGGCGCCGGAGCGGCAGCAGGCGCGGCAGCGTCGCCCGGGGCCAGCGGGGCCAGCGCGGCCGGATCAGCGGCAACCGGTGCATTCGGATCAGCCACCGAGCCATCCGGATTGAGCGTGGATTCCTCACTCTGCGCCGGCAGCTTGACCTTCACCACGAACACATACGGCAGCGCGCTGACATCCGCCAGCGGCAGCGTCGTGGCTTCCTTTTCCTTTTCCGGGTCACGCGCTTCGATGATCGACAGTTCCGGGTTGGTCATCCAGCCGGACGTCTCCAGGTTGCGCATGTAGGCCGAAACGCGGGCATTGGACTGGGTGCGCCCTTCCAGGGTCAGCACATCGCCTTCCTGCTTCAGTGCGGTCAGCACCACGCCATCGGGGATGGTGCGGACCAGCGCATCGAACAGGTGCACCATCTGCGAACGCTTGGACTGCAGTTCCTCGATGACGGCCTTGCGCGCGAGCAGGCGGTCCTTCTGCGCATCAAGCCGGTCGATTTCCTTGTTCTGCAGCTTGACCTTGTCGATCTCGGCCTGCAGGAAGGTGTTGCGCTCGCCCTGGCCACTCACCTGGCGGTCGTAGTAGAACCACACCATCAGCGACAGCAGCAGGCCACCGACGGCGGCCAGGCCCAACATTGCGTAGAACTCGCGCTGGCGTTGCTTGCGACGTTCGGCACGCCACGGCAGCAGGTTTATGCGTGCCATCAGTCGAAACTCCTCATCGCCAGGCCGGTGGCGATCATCAGCGCCGGGGCGTCCTGCGCCAGCGCGTGCGCCTGCACCTTCGGACCCAGCGTCATCTGCGCCAGCGGGTTGGCCACCACGGTCGGCACGCCAAGCTGCTCTTCCACCAGCTCCGGCAGGCCGGTCAGCGCGGCACACCCGCCGGCCAGCACGATGTGGTCGACACGGTTGAACTCACTGCCTGCATAGAAGAACTGCAGCAGGCGGCTGATCTGCTGGACCGTCGCTTCCTTGAACGGCTCCAGCACCTCCATTTCGTAGCTTTCCGGAAGCCCGCCCTGGCGCTTGGCCAGGCCGGCTTCTTCGTAGCTCAGGCCGAAACGGCGCATGATTTCGTCGGTCAGCTGCTTACCGCCGAAGACCTGCTCGCGGCTGTACAGGCTGCGCCCCCCGCGCAACACGTTCAGCGTGGTCATGGTGGCGCCGATGTCGACCAGCGCGACCACGCCGTCACTGGACACCGGCAGCTCGCTGGCGACCAGGGCAAAGGCGTTTTCGACCGCGAAGGCCTCCACGTCCATCACCTTGGCGGTCAGCCCACCCAGTTCCAGCGCCGACTGGCGCAGTTCGACGTTTTCCGAACGCGAGGCAGCCAGCAGCACCTGGACCATTTCCGGGTTGTTCGGGATGGTCCCGAGCACTTCGAAGTCCAGGTTCACTTCTTCGATCGGGTACGGGATGTAGTTGACGGCTTCCAGTTCGACCTGGGCCTCCATCTCGTTCTCGTCCAGATCGGCCGGCATCGGGATCACCTTGGTGATCACCGCCGAGCCGGCCACCGCCGCCGCAGCGAACTTGACCTTGCTGCCCGACCGGTTGACCGCGCGACGGATGGCTTCGCCCACCGCCTCCACTTCAACGATGTTTTTTTCTACGACGGCGTTCGGCGGCAACGGTTCCACGGCGTAGTGTTCCACGCGGAAACGGTTACCACTGCGTGAAAGCTGCAAAAGCTTTACCGCAGTCGAACTGATGTCGACGCCAATGAGCGACGACTGGCCTTTTGGGATGAGCCCCACGGTTTCTCCCCTGCCGATGGGCACTTGGACGCAATAGCTGCGTCCGCGCATTAATAACGTTTTTTTTGCAAATGGCAACCGTCCCGCCGTGAAGGATCCTTCACAGAACGACACACGGTGACGCGGCTTCCCCTTGCACTCCCCAGAGCCGACCCCAGCCAGCCCCTTGCGTAATCTATACTCTGCGGCCATGAATTCTGCAATCGGAATCTGTCACCGATGACACGCCTTCGCCGCTGGCTGCGCTGGATCCTGGTCGTTTTCCTGGTCCTGGCGTTGATTGGCGCGGCCGCTGCGGGCGGCCTCTATTACGCCATTTCCTCCAAGCTTCCCGACGTGCAGACCCTGCGCGACGTGGAAATGCAGGAGCCCATGTATGTCTACGCCGCCGACGGCAAGCTGATGGCGGTGTTCGGCGAAACCCGGCGCACGCCGATCACCATGAAGGACGTGCCCGAGCGCCTGAAGCAGGCGTTCCTGGCGACCGAGGACGCCCGCTTCTACGAACACGGCGGGGTTGATTACAAGGGCATCGCGCGCGCGGTGTGGCTGCTGGCCACCACCAGCGACCGCCGGGTGCCGGGCGGTTCGACGATCACCCAGCAGGTGGCGCGGCAGTTCTTCCTGAGTTCGGAGTACAGCTATACGCGCAAGCTGGCCGAGATCCTGCTGGCGCGGAAGATCGAGTCGGAGCTGAGCAAGGACGAGATCTTCGAGCTGTACCTGAACAAGAGTTTCTTCGGCAACCGGGCCTACGGCGTGGCCGCGGCAGCGCAGTTCTACTACGGCAAGCCGCTGGACCAGCTGGACCTGGATGAGATGGCTTCGCTGGCCGGCATCCCCAAGTTCCCGTCCTCCGGCAACCCGATCTCCAACCCGGAGCGCGCCCAGCAGCGCCGTGACAACTATGTGCTGCAGCGCATGGCGGACCTGCGTTTCATCAGCCAGGCCGAGGCCGATGCGGCCAAGGCCGTGCCGATGCATGCCGCCGCGCACGAGCCGCCGGTGCAGGTCGACGCCCCTTACGTCGCCGAACTGGTGCGCCAGGAAATGATCGCCCGCTTCGGCGGCGACGTGGTCAACAAGGGCTACCACGTAACCACCACCATCAATGCCGAACTGCAGACGGCGGCCAACCTGGCCGTGCGTGACGGCCTGCTGCTGTACGACCACCGGCATGGCTGGCACGGCGTGGAGAAGCAGGTCGCGCTGGGCGCCGGCGATGACGTGGCGACGCTGGCCGGCCACCTGTCCGGGATCAGTGCGCAGTCGGGCCTGCTGCCGGCGATCATCGCCGCCACCGCAGCCGACGGCAGCGCCACCGCGGTCCTGGCCAACCGCACCGAGGTCACCCTGCCCGCCGGCGCGGCCCGCTGGACCAACAAGACCCCCGCCAAGCTGGTCCAGCGCGGCGACATCGTGCGCGTGCGCGTGGGCGAGAAGGAAGGCCAGTGGCTGCTTGACCAGATCCCGCGCGGACAGTCCGCGCTGGTGTCGGTGGATGCCAACAGCGGCGCCTTGAAGGCGCTGGTGGGCGGCTTCAGCTTCTCCGGCAACAAGTTCAACCGTGCCACCCAGGCCCGTCGCCAGCCGGGGTCGAGCTTCAAGCCCTTCATCTACGCGGCGGCCTTCGACAAGGGCTACAACCCGGCCTCCATCGTGCTCGACGCCCCAGTGGTGTTCCGCGACCGCCGTGGCAAGACCTGGTCGCCGCAGAACGATGGCGGCGGCTTCCGTGGCCCGATGCGCCTGCGCGAAGCACTGGTGCAGTCACGCAACCTGGTGTCGGTGCGGCTGCTGGACGGCATGGGCGTGGACTACGCACGCAAATACATCAGCGAATTCGGCTTCGCCGAAGCCGAGCTGCCGCCGAACCTGTCGATGTCGCTGGGCACCGCCTCGCTGACCCCGCTGTCGGTGGCGCGCGGTTACGCGGTGTTCGCCAACGGCGGTTCGCGGGTGGACACCTGGCTGATCGACCGGGTCAGCGACCGCGACGGCGTGGAAGTGTTCAAGGAGAACCCGGCAATGGCCTGCCGCGACTGTGCAGGCGTCAGCAATGGGCAGCCGGCCAACGCGGTGGTCGATGGCTTCAACTTCGGCGCCGCAGCACCGGCCGCACCAACCTCCACCGCGGCCGCACCGCAGGCACCGGCCGAGGCGCCGGCACCGGTCAATCCCGATGCGCGTACCGCGCCGCGTGCGATCGATGCGCGCACCGCCTACCAGCTGGTATCGATGATGCGCGACGTGGTCCAGCGCGGCACCGGCACGGCGGCCAAGGTCCTCGGCCGCGAGGACGTCGGCGGCAAGACCGGCTCGACCAACGACCACCGCGATGCCTGGTTCTCCGGCTTCGGTGGCCCGTATGCCACCACCGTGTGGGTGGGCCGCGACGACTTCCGTTCGCTGGGCTACCGCGAGTACGGCGGCAAGGCGGCCCTGCCGATCTGGATCGACTACATGCGCACCGCGTTGAAGGACGCCCCGATCGCGCAGAACGAGCCGCCGTCGGGCATGGTGCAGGCCAGCCTCAACGGCGCGACCGAGTGGGTGAAGGTGGAAGACATGGACCGCCTGCAGGACTACGACCTGAACCTGCAGACGCCGCAGGCCGATGCGGCGGCCTTCGATATCTTCTGATCGGTATCGGCTGGCCCGGTAGCGCGGCGACACACGCCGCGCTACCCGCCGTTCACGCCTGCGGTGTAGGCTGATCGCAGGCCATGCAGGGGGAGCGACCTATGCACCGTGCGCGCGAACACACCGCCACACAGACGCGCGAACGCCGCCAGCGGCTGGCCCATGAAGCGGCGCGGCTGATGGCCGAGGGCGGCATCAAGGATTTCCACCAGGCCAGGCGCAAGGCGGCTACCCGGCTGGGCATCCATGACGAGGCGTCACTGCCGCGCAACGTGGAAATCGAACAGGCGCTGCGCGAGCACCAGCGCCTGTTCGCTGGGACGCGCCAGGCCGACGCGCTGCGCACCCTGCGGATGGCTGCGGTGCCCGCGCTGGAGTTTCTGCAGGCCTTTGCCCCGCGGCTGGTCGGACCGGTGCTGGAAGGCACTGCCGATGCCCATGGCCCCGTGCACCTGCACCTGCACGAGGACGACGCCGATGCCGTGCAGCGCTTCCTGGAAGAGCACGGCATCCCGGCGCAGCCGCGCAGCCGACGCCTGCGCTGGAATCGCACGCGTGTGATCGATGTGCCGGTGTGGGGGTTCAACGCTGATGGGGTGAGCTTCGAACTGCTGGTGCTGCCGTATGACGCCCTGCGTCAGGCGCCGCTGTCGCCCGTGGATGACCGGCCGATGCAGCGGGCGTCGCTGGCGCAGCTGCGCCAGTTGCTGGCAGAGGCCGCAGCACCGTAGCCGTGCGACCTCAAAGTGACAGTGTCGTCAGGTGCTCACGATACCCGTCGCGACTGAGCCGGTAACGCAGCTGTACCGTGTGGCCTGCCACCGGTGGAAACGGGAGGTGCAGGCGGCTGCCTGGATACAGGCTGCGCGACACTTCATGGGCGACACATCGCGTGTCCTGGCAGTCGGCAATGCTGATGATGCCCAGACGCAACGTGCCCGTGTTGCGCAGGTGATCGTCCTCCAGCTGCACCTCGACCACGCCGTCAGCCGGCAGCACATTGACCAGCGCGCCCCATATCAGGCTCAGCCCTATCTTCGCCTGTGCACCCTCTACCGGGTCGGTCTCGCTTTCCTCGTTGCCACGCACGCCTTCGAAGTACACACGATAGGCCGTCTCCTGGGTGACCGGTTGCAGCGGAATGACCCGTATCAGTCGGTTGCCTCCGCCGGACAGCGCGAATTTCCCCGGCGTGATCGCAATGGCGGCCTGGTCTGGTGAAACCTCCGCTTCATGCTCGCCCTCGCCGGCCGGATCCACGATCTGCCGCAGCGAGGCCTGCACATACTGTGGCTGTGCGGATTGCGAATAGACACGGATCTGCGTGTCCCGCCTGCCGTCCACCGCCGTCCGCATCGGGTGCACGGTAAGGTTGGCATGCGCGGGCAGTGCAAGCAGCAGCAACACGGGCAGCATCGGTCGCATGCGGTGGTTCATTGGCGTGTACTCCGTGGCATCAGGGGGTGGACGTGGGCAGGCGCATCTCGACCCTGAGACCGCCACTGTAGTGACCAGCGCGCTTGCTGCTGGCGGAAAAGGAAGGGGTTTCCAGCGTCAGCGGCGTGGGCACGCAGAACACCGGATCAATGCTGCCGGGAAGGTTCACCCGACGCAGCTGGACGCGGTCGATGCCAGTGAGCAGGAGTTCCTGGCCATTGCGCAAGGGGTTGCGCGCGCCCCCGTGCGCAAGCGAAACGGTGTAGTCCACGCGCCCGCTTTCATCCTGCCCTCCTCCCTGGTGCCAGACGGAGAATCGCTCGCCGTAGGGCGCCCCTTGCGTGCTGTCACGCACCGTTACTCCAATGTATTCACTGCGCGAGCCGAGTCCGTCGTACAGGCACATGTCCAGCTCCGCGCGTCCTGCAACGCGTTGCTCGATCGGGTCGTAGCGCAGGTCCAGCCCGACCTGCGGGGTGACTTCGTCGTGGGCCGGGAAATACAGGGCGACCGCGTTGCGATCGGTGACGGTGAGATCGAACGTGAAGCGGTAGCTGGCCAGATGCCGCTGCAGAGGCGAACCCAGATCAAGCACCAGGGTGGCCGTCCACCGGCCGGCGACCAGGCGTCCGAGTTGGCCCGCACGCAGCCACAGCCCAACCCCCGTACCCACCGGCATGAGCCCGGCGCACGGAACGCTGGCAGATGTCCACAGTGGCCGCATGCCACTGGAGTCCTGGTCGAGCCCGCAGGCACCGATGGAGCCGGCCCGGGTCAATTCGCCCGCCACCTCAAGCTCCAGCTGCACGCCACTGCGCTGTTCGGTGAAACGCAGCGGGATCACACTGCCCAGACCGGTCGCTGTTTCCTGCGTATCAGCGGTGGGGCACCGTCCCGTGGCCGCGTCCGTGCTGCTATGGCAGGTCAGGAATGCCGCCCCGTATTGAAGCGTGCCTGCCGCTTGATAGGCAAGCATCGTACTGCGTGGCCACAGCTCGATGTCGGCAGGCGGTGCCGCACGATCCCAGCCCATCACCACCTGATGCTGGCCGTCGGCAGGACGGATTTCCGGCGGACGCCGAGCGATCGCCTCCGGCACCGTGATCAAGGCGATGACCAGCAGTGCGGCCCTCCCCTTGCCTGTCATCGTCCGTCCGCCGACGGCGGGGGCTGCGCCGTGTCCGCGATCAGCGCCTGCTCGCGCAGCAGCCGGATAACGCGTGGCTGCTGGCCGATTCCCGGCGGCAGTTGGGCCACCGCCAGCGGTGTACACGTCACCGCGCCGACCAGCAACAGGACACTGCGACGTTCCCGCACATGGAGCGGGCAGCGCAGCAACTGCGCACCCTGCAGCAGGTAAAGCGCCGTCTCGCGTTGCGCGAACTCGATGGCAAAGCCACCGCTGGCACTTGTGCCGGGCACCGCCGCATTGAGGATGCGCGCGCCCGCCACCGGTCCGCCGTGGAGATCCTGCGCGTTGCCGATGAAGGTGTAGGTGACTTCAATGGGGATGGTCATCGGCAATATACGACCAGGGGCGAGAAACACGGACCGCATCCCCTCGGCCCCTTTTACGCGCACGCTGGCGGCCCCGTCGAGTGCACTGGCGTCCTGCACTTCGGCCTGGTACGACTGGTAGGCCGACAGCGGTAGCAGGCGGCGTTCGCCGACGCGCAGACGCTGCGCCCGCAGCCCGCCCACGCTCACCTCGGCCGCCAGCCCGGACAGGTCCTGGTCGTCGTCGGCGCCCACCTGGGCGGCCACCCCAGCCTGGGCGCCGTAGGTCCCGCCCCAATACAGTCCCTGCGCGCCCAGCGCCAGGCCGGAGCTATGGGTTGCAGCGTACGCAGGCTCGCTGCGGCCCGGCCGCTGGTTGTGCGAAAACGAGAATCCACTGTGGCCTGCCCGGTTCTGCACCTTCGCGCTGAGCAGCCCGCTGTATCGAGAGGCGTTGCTGGCACGCAGCTCGGCAGTCATCTCGCGATACTCGCCGTCGTGTTCCTGGCGCAAGCCCTGGCCGGCGCTGTAGTGGATGTCCGGTCGCTGGCGGTCGGGCTGGCGCAGATCCAGGCCATACCGTCTCTGAAGACGCACGCCCGCGCCCCGTTGCAGGCGTGCCAGGCTGAGACTGAGATAGACACCGCGATCGCGCCTTCCCAGCGCGGCCACGTCGCTGCGCTGGCGCCAGGCACCGAGGCGGCTGGTCACGCTGAACGCCTTCCAGCGGTGGGCCCGACTGTAGCTGGCCTGCCAGGTCGCGTCGCGTCGACTCTGGCGATCTGGTGGCAGCAGCGCGGGAAAGGGGAACGGGGCCCCCTCTGCGAGGTCATCCACGTTGCTGGCGAGGGTGCGTCCCACGTGCCAGGCCTGCCGCCGCGTATAGGCCAGGTAGGCACTTCCGCCAGCGGCCGGCAGGGCCACCGACGCCGTCAGCGAATCGGCACAGTCCAGCCCGTCCGGCACCTCATCAACGGCGTGGCAGGACGTGCCGCGTATGCGCTGCCGGTGAAGGTTCCACGAGGCGCGCCGGCGATAAGACACTTGCTGCTGTTGACCGCGGCTGCCATCACCGCCACGCAGCGCGGTGAATGCGCCACGCACATCGTGCGTGGCGAAGGGCCTGCGCAGGTCCAGACGCATCTCGACATAGCCCACGCCCGCCAGATCAAGCGCTCCCATGGTCAGTGCCGCAGTGCGTCCCATCGGCAGCCGCAGGCCCGCCATCGAAGCGGCATCATCTGCGAGGCGGCCGGGCTGGCGCTCGTCACGGCGGCCACCCTGCACAAACCATTGCACAGTGCGGTCCGTCCAGTCCGCGCCTTTCTCGAAGGGCGCCTCTTCACTGCGTACCAGAAAGCCGTCTTCATGGATCCGCAGCGTCACGGTGTACATCCCGAACGGAAACGCGCGGGTGTCCAGTGTGTTGATCCCGCCTGGCAGATAGAAGGTCTGCAGCAGCCGATCGCCATCGAAGGCATCCACCCGCGCATCGCGGGCCAACAGCACGGTCAGCGGCGCAGACGCTGCCGCAGCGTCTGCGTCGACGTAGGCCTGGGTGGTGCCCAGACGCGCCCCCTGGAAACGATCCAGCGGCAGCATGCTGAAGCTGAACGTGCCGCCCACCGGGCTGGAAAGATTGCGCCGGTCCATGCGCCCCACCTGCAGGTAGTGCTGCTGTCCGAGATCGTGTCGATAGAACGCGTTGTCGAACTGCAGCGCATGCACCGTGCGTCCGTGGTAACGCTGGTGATTGAAGCTCCAGGTGGTCGACAGGTGGCCGCGCGCGTAGATGCCGAGCACGCCGTCACCCTGCGCGCTCAACGTCTGGTAGCCGCGTCCGCCGCTGAGGTTGATCATCTGCTGGTGCAGGAACGCACGTTCGGCCTGCTCGCTGGCACGATGGAAGCGCGAGGGAGCCACCTCGTCGCTGATCCAATCCCGAGCCAGGAACAGATGCACCGCGCCTTCGCTCTCGTCGTACAGGGCGACCACCGCATCGCGCTCGACGGGCGGATCAAGGTAGCCGCAGCCCCTGCCCTGCCCGGGGTTGCGGCATGCAAGGTGACTGTTGCGCGGCAAGGGCTGGCTGAGCGCGGGCAGCAGCGCGCGCTGCGCGGCTTCAGGCAATCCCAGCGCCGCCATCACCGCCTGCGGAGCCTGCAACTGCACATGCGCCAGAGTGACATGTACCGGCGTCAGGCCCGCAGAGCGATCAAACAGGCGGATGTCCAGGTACTCGGTCTGGCCTTCGACCAGATCTTCGAAGCCGGGCGGTACGCTGCCGGCAATTCCCGGCGGACTGGCCGACGCCAGCGCAAGCGAAACCGCCAGCTGTGCGAGAGCAGGTGCAGTGACGTTCAAGCGATCTACCTGAAGCGGCCGGCCCGCTGCCCGGGCCGGACCAGGAGGGGTTACGGCGCAGCGGTCAGCTGGGCAAGGATGATGCTGACCGTGCCTTCGTACAGGCCGGCGGCCGTGATGGGGTCAGGGGCCGTGCTCGGCAGGTCGGAGCCGTGCGCGATGGCCAAGGGCATGACGATCGAAGCGCCGGGCACGACACCGTCGAACAGATCCCCGGCGGGGTACAGCTGCCCTGTGGTGCCAAGAAGCTGGCCGTTCAATTTGACGTCAAGCGGGACCGGCTTCGCTCCGGGAGCGGCCACCACCGGGAGCAGGCGAGCGGCGTTCGCCAGCCTGACGGCGACATCCTTGCCAGTGTCATTGGAGAACACGCGCACCGGCGCGCTCCACGGCATCAGCAGGCCGGTGCCTGGATTGAAGCTCAGCTGCACCTGGTCGTAAAGTGGACTGCCGTCCGGCTTCAGCAGCGCCAGCGTGGTGTCGACATCTGCCCACACTTTGATCTCTGCATGCATGGCGTGCGCCGATGTCGAAGCCGCCGCCAATACCAGCGCGAGCATTGCCTTCCTTCCTTGAGCCTTCATCTGAACGTCTCTCCTGTGAGTATCAATGCGCCACGGAAGCTGCAGTGGCGGCACGATCATAGAGATCAAGGAAATTTATCGATTTCAGAAAAGTGGCATGTCTCGCATATCAGAACGGCACGGCGCGCCCACGCTGCAGCCCGCGACGTTTTTCTGCATGACGCGCTGTGCGTTTGCCGCCAAGGTTTCAGGACCCGAACAAAAACGCCCCGCATGTGCGGGGCGTCGAGACAACCATCAGGCGGAGCGATCAGCCCTGGTAGTCGCGCACGTCGCTACCGGTGTAGACCTGGCGCGGCCGGCCGATCTTCATTTCCGGATCGACCTGCTGCTCCAGCCAGTGCGCGACCCAGCCGGAGGTACGGCCCAGGGCGAACATGACGGTGAACATCTCGGTCGGGATCTGCAGCGCCTTGTAGATGATGCCGCTGTAGAAATCGACGTTCGGGTACAGCTTGCGGGCGACGAAGTAGTCGTCCTGCAGCGCGGCCTGTTCCAGCTTGACGGCCACGTCCAGCAGCGGATCCTGCACGCCCAGCTGTTCCAGCACCTTGCCGGTCATGACACCGATGACCTTGGCGCGCGGGTCGAAGTTCTTGTACACGCGGTGACCAAAACCCATCAGGCGGAAGCCGGAGGTCTTGTCCTTGGCCTTGACCACGGCGGACTCGACGTTGTCGGCCGAACCGATTTCTTCCAGCATCTTCAGCACGGCTTCGTTGGCACCGCCGTGGGCCGGACCCCACAGCGCGGTGACGCCGGCGGCGACCGAGGCATACGGGTTGGCGCCGGTCGAGCCGACCATGCGGACGGTCGAGGTCGAGGCGTTCTGTTCGTGGTCGGCATGCAGGATGAACAGCAGGTCCAGCGCCTTGACCACGTCCTGGTTCAGCTCGTACTGGCCGTCGGCCGATTCGAAGGTCTGCTTCAGGAAGCGGCTGACGTAATCCAGCGAGGTGTCCGGCGTGTTGGCCGGCAGGCCCTTGCCGTGGCGGTAGATCAGCGCCGACAGGGTCGGCACCTTGGCGATCAGGCGCACGGCGGCCTTGCGGCGCTGTTCGGCATCGGACAGGTCCAGCGAGGCGTGGTAGATGCCCGACAGCTGCGCGATCGCCGCGGTCAGGATCGCCATCGGATGGGCATCCTTGGCGAAGCTGCCGATCAGCGTGTTGACCGACGCATCGACGGTCGCTTCAGCGGCCAGCTCTTCGTTGAATGCCTTCAACTGGGCGGCGTCGGGACGCTCACCGTTGATCAGCAGGTAGACGACTTCGACATAGCTCGACTTTTCCGAGAGCTGCTCGATCGGATAGCCGCGATACAACAGAACGCCCTTGTCGCCATCAATGTAGGTGATGGCCGACTTGCAGCTTGCGGTGGCAGTGAAGCCGGAATCGTAGGTGAAGTACCCCGTTTCCTTGGTCAGCTTCGAAATGTCGACGCAGTCGTTGCCGAGAGTGGGTTTGATGACCGGCAGAACGACCGACTTTTCGCCGGCGTTGAGCGTGACCTGATCAAGATCGGACACTGTGTGCGCTCCTTCAAGGGGAAGGCGCCTGCCCAAGCGCATTGGTCAGGCACGTGAATGACGTCCACGACCTGTGCCGCGGATCCCGCCATTATCGCACAGCAGCATTTTCCGGGGGTTAGACGGAAGTCGTAGATGACGTATATGGACTACCCCACAGCCCCACGGGGCGCTCTGGGCAGGCCCCCGCGCCGAACGCAGCGTTCCACCACCATACGCCAGGGCATCGAAGCGCTGAAAAGCAAACGGCCGCGCAATGCGCGGCCGTTCGCCCAGGCATGGATCGACGGATCAGCGCGCGTAGCGCTTCTGGAACTTGTCGATACGGCCGGAGGTGTCGATCACCTTGTGCTTGCCCGTGTAGAACGGGTGCGACGAGGAGGAGATTTCCACCTTGATCAGCGGGTATTCGTTACCGTCTTCCCACTTGGTGGTTTCCTTCGCCGACATGGTCGAACGGGTCAGGATCTTGAAATCGGAGGTGACGTCTTCGAAGACGACGTCACGGTACTCGGGATGGATATCGTCCTTCATGGGCGTACACCGTAGATAGGTAAGGGAAACACAAGAGCGGCATTATAAAGGCGGACGGCCGCCGGGGCAACCACGACCCGCGCCGTGCTTGCGCAGGCTGTCGGCCGCCGCGCCCGTCAGGCGCCTAGTGCCTGGCGGACCAGGGCCTCGAACCGGGCCTGGTCATACGCCATCAGCAGCGTGCAGTTGTCCGGCTGGCCGGTCTGGCGATTCCAGTCAACGAGGGTCGCACCGCGACTGAACGTCCCGTTCAGCTCGATGTTCACCGGACGCGACTCCGCCTGCAGCTGGCCTTCCGGGTTCAGCGCCCAGGCCATCGCCAGCGCGTCGGCGGTGAACCAGCGCCCGCCCTTGCTGTCCTCCGACAGTGCACGGGTCTTGCGCGAGATCAGCTCGTAGAAGCGTGCGCGACCGGAATCGGCGGCCAGCCACTGTTCGGCCTGCTGCAGCGGCAAGCCGTGGGCCACGGTCGCCTCCCAATCCGATACCAGCAGGTGCGCGAACGCGCCGAACACCACGTGGGCGGCTTCCGGATCGAAGGCGATGTTGAACTCGGCCGCCGGGGTGATGTTGCCGTGGCAGGTGACCGCCCCGCCCATCACCACGATGCGCTTGATGCGCGTGGGCAGGGTCGGATCGAGCTTGAGCGCCAGCGCCAGGTTGGTCAGCGGGCCGAGCATGACCAGCATCAGCTCGCCGCGGTACTGGTGCGACAGGCGCAGGATCGCCAGCGCGGCGTGTTCGGGTTCGGCGCTGCGGGTGGGAGCCGGCAGGTCGACATCGCCGTAGCCGTCGCGACCGTGCACGTGGGCGGCATCCAGCGAGGGATGCAGCAGCGGATCCGGGCTGCCGGCGAACACCGGGACGTCGTCACGGCCAACCACTTCACACAGCTTGAGTGCGTTGCGGACGGTGTAATCCAGGCCGACGTTGCCCGCGGCGATGGTCAGCGCGACCACCTCGTGGCGGGTATCGGCGAAGGCCATCAGCAGGGCCAGTGCGTCGTCCACACCGGGGTCGGTGTCGATCAACAGCGGGATCTTGTGGGTCATCGTTGCCGTCTTCTGAGCGGCAACGGAGTGTCGCACCGGGATGCCTGCAAATACAACAGGGGGCATGAGGGCGTGCGTTTCCGGTGGGGCCGGGCGGCTGTCTCTTATCCACAGCTGACGCTGCAGACGCGACGTTGCGTGGAGAGTTTGGAGGATAACCGAGCTTTGACGACAGAACCACACAGTAGGAAGA
>NZ_LDJK01000098.1 GCF_001431535.1 Stenotrophomonas chelatiphaga | reverse complement strand
GTTATGCGCACCGGCTCATTTAAAAAAAAGGGGACGGAGGGGATTAAGTCGTAATCAGCTTGGCCGATTGCGACTTAATCCCCTCCGTCCCCTTTTTTTTAGTGGACGGTGGTGTTTCCGCGCGGATCCAGGCGGTCGATCACGCCTTGCATGGCGCTGTCGAAGGCGCCGTCATCCACGTGCGGGCGCAGGCGGCCCAGGCGCACCATCACCGCCAGTTCTTCCGGCGATGCGACGCAGAAGCGAACGCCGCGGCGGTTGACGAACAGCAGCCGTTGCGAGATCGGACTGATCCACGACAGCTTGCCGGCCTGCACCTTGCCGTCCTTGTCGATGAAGTCCAGCCAGATGCCCACTTCCATGCGACGGAAACGATCCGCGTCGGCATTGTCGAAATTGTCGTCTTCCACCGATGCGGTGACGTCCACCGATGCGGTATCCGATGCGGGCGGCGCGGGCAGCACCACCTGCGGCAGCTCGGGCAGCGCGCGCTCCAGTTCCGGGCGCGACTCGGCGATGCTCTGCAGGGTGTCGTGCAACGCATCCACCGCGCGTGCGGCGCCGTCACCGTGCACGCCGACGCTGGCGAACACGCGGCCCAATGCCGGCTGCCAGGCCTGCAGCCACGGCTTGCCGACGATCTTGCGGCGCGCTTCGGCCACTTCATCCAGCAGGCCGTCGGCCAGGGTCAGCGCTTCGGCCACCGATGCACCCTCTTCGCCTTCGCGCAGCAGTGCCAGGGTCAGGTGGTGCTGCCACGGCTGGCGCAGGAACTCGGCGATCGCCTGCGGCAGCGTGGCGTCGGCGATGCGGCGATCCAGTTCGGCACTGGCGCGGGCACGGGCCATTTCCAGTTTTTCCTGGCCGCGCTGGGTTTCGGCGGCGCGCCGCTCGGCGATCTCGATCCGGCGCCGGTGCTGGGCCAGGAAATCGCGGAATTCTTCTTCCAGGGTCAGGAAGATGGCGAGGTTCTCATTGAACTCGGCCACCAGCCGTTCGATGATCTCTTCGACCTTGCCCATCAGCACGCGCTCGGCCTGGCTTTCGCCGGTGTTGCCTTCGCACGCTTCGGCCAGCGAATTGAGCAGCTTGCGGGCCGGATGGGTCTTCTGCACGAACATGCGGCGGTCCAGCATGGCGACCTTGACGAACGGCACCACCAGCCGGCCGATCAACTCGCGCGAACGCCCTTCCAGTTCGCGCTCGTCCAGCATCACGTCGAACAGCATGCCGACCAGGTCGATGGCATCTTCGTCCTGCGGGTCCAGCCGGGCCTGGCTGGGATCCACACCCAGCTGGGTGGCATTGGACAGCACTTCGCTTTTCAGGCGCTGCGCCAGCGATTCCCCGTCTTCGCCGATCGCCGCACGCAGGGTGGCACTCGGCGTGGCCTGCAGCAGCGACAGCACCGACATCATTTCGCGCTGGCTCAGCGGTCGCTGCTGGCCCACCGCGACCTGGGCGGCGGACGTGGCGTCCTCGCGCACATGGCGGGTCTGCCGCAGCAGTTCGTGCAGCGCATCCAGCAGCATGCCCTGCTCACCGCCGGGACCGCCCTGGCCGCCGTCGACATCGCCAGCGTGGCCCTGCAGGTTGCCGCGCTGCTGGGCCCAGCGGTCCGTGAAGCGCTGCGCCCACGCCGGTGCGCCCTGGCTGCCATCGGCACCGTCGGCGCCGGGTGGATGACGCTGCTCCACCAGATCGTCGAGCATGCCCTGCGGCGGCGGGCTGGGCGCCCGTTGCGGAGCCGCACGGCGCGGCGCGGAGACATTCGGCAGCACCCCAGCCTTGGCCAGGTGGTCGTCGACTTTTTCGTAGATCTTGCCGATCGGGGCGTGCAGGTCGCGCTCGCACAGCTTGATCAGCACCAGCCGCACTTCCGGGGCCAGTTCGCAGCCGGCGAAGGCTTCGTGGATGGCTACGCCCAGTTGCTCAGGACTGATCGGGTTGGTGTCGGCGTCCAGCTCCAGACCACCGCCGATCCAGCCCAGGCGCAGGTCGAGCCGACCGAGCACGGATTTGAAATCGCGCAGCAGCAGCATCGCGAACTGACGCACCGCCAGCCGCGATTCCAGCTCGTGTTCGCCGACCAGGCTCAGGCCATCGTCGCGGTGCCCGGACAGCGTCGCTTCGGCCGACAACGGTGCGCCGCTTTCAAAAGCCTCCCAGCTGCGCTGCAGGTGGGCGGAGAAACCGTCGCTGATCTCCTGGCGCCGACGACGCAGTTCACGCATGCCGTCCAGGAACAACAACTGGGATGCGCCAGCAGTAGCGGCGCGATCGAACAGCACGTCGTCAAACCGCGAAAGCACGGTCGTGAACGCAAGCGTGATGGCCGGCAATGCCGCCTCACGGACCAGCATGAGCTGGGACACGTCGCGTCCCGGCGCTCCCATCGGACTGGGCGTCACCATGCGAGAAGGCTCCCCACCTTCGCAGAATCTCGATACGACAACGATGACATGACTGCCCGCGCCTCCCCAGCGCCAGCAGATCGATGGTAGGCCGTCCAAGCCACCGCGGACAGTGAAACAGTCCTCACTTCCGTACCTCATGACCAGACGACCGGCAAGGTACGTATCGTAAGCGCTGCGGGGCCTGCAGCGCGAGCACTGCAACGCGCTCGGCGCACGGCGGGGGCAAGATGGACATCACAGTTGTCGCTGGGGGGAGGTAAACGGGCCGGCGGCCCGTCCGGCCTCGAACTATACCGCCGCCAAGGTGATGAACCGTTCATCTACAGCGTGAAGAGAGTTCGCACTTTGGCGGTTCGCGACGACGTGCGGATCAGGGACTCAGCGGGGCGCCAGATGGCGCTCGCTATACTGACGTTCCGCTCCAAACGGATGGCTTTCCCGCATGTCTGAACCCGCTGCCCTGCTTGCCCTCGACGCCCGCCGTTCCGTGCCTTCGCGGCAGCTGGGCGAGCCCGGCCCGGACGCCGCCACCCTGCTGCGCATGCTGCAGTCGGCCGTGCGCGTTCCCGACCACGGCAAGCGCGTGCCGTTCCGCTTCCTGAAGATCAGCGGTGATGCCCGCCAGACGCTGGGCGCCTTCCTGGCCGAGCGCGCGCTGCAGCGCGACCCGGACATTTCCGCCGCGCAACTTGACAAGGATCGCCAGCGTTTCGCGCATGCCCCGCTGGTGATCACCGTGGTGGCCAGCCCCAAGCCTGACGCCAAGGTGCCCGAGCAGGAACAGCTGATGACCGCCGGCTGTGTCTGCTTCGCATTGCTGCAGGCCGCCCAGGCCTTTGGTTTCGGTGCGCAGTGGCTGACCGCCTGGATGGCCTTCGACCCGGCCGTACACGCCCACCTGGGCCTGGCCGACGGCGAGCAGATTGCCGGCTTCATCCACATCGGCACCCCGAAGACTGCCGTCCCGGAGCGCGAGCGCCCCGATGCCGCCGCCTTGCTGCAGGACTGGACGGGCGTGGCGTGAGCGCGAGGGTGGACCCGCTGGACTCGCTGGATCCGATCGCCGAAGGCATCGCGCAGGCGCTTGCCGCTGAGCCCGGTGCCCGCCCGCCGTTGTACCTGGTGGATGCCAGCATCTACATCTTCCGCGCGTGGCACTCACTGCCCGACCAGTTCCAGGACGCGCAGGGCTGGCCGACCAACGCAGTGCATGGCTTTGCCCGGTTCCTGCTGGAACTGCTGGAGCGCCAGCGCCCGCAGCACATCGCCATCGCCTTCGACGAGGCGCTGGACAGCTGCTACCGCAACCGCCTGTACCCGGCCTACAAGGCCAACCGCGATCCGGCACCGGAGGAACTGCGGCGCCAGTTCGTGCACTGCAAGGCGCTGTGCGCCGCGCTCGGGCTGGCGGTGTTGGGCCACGCTGACTACGAGGCCGATGACCTGATCGGCAGCGCGCTGCATGCGCACCGGGCCAGCCACCGCGGCATCATCATCTCCGCCGACAAGGACCTGTCGCAGCTGCTGCTGCAGCATGACGAACAGTGGGATTTCGCCCGCAACGTGCGCTGGGACATGCACGGGGTGAAGGGCCGGCTCGGCGTGCACGCGCACCAGGTCGCCGATTTCCTCGCGCTGTGCGGTGATGCGGTGGACAACATCCCCGGCATCACCGGCGTGGGCAGCAAGTCCGCCGCCGTGCTGCTGGCTCATTTCGGCAGCCTGGACGCGCTGTACGAGCGTCTGGACGAAGTACCGTTCCTGCGCCTGCGCGGCGCCAGCCAGATGGCGGTGCGGCTGCGCGAACAGCGCGAACACGCATTGCTGTGGCGCGAGCTGACCACCATCGCGTTGAACGCGCCGCTGGATGGCACCGTTGCCGGCATGCCGCGCGGCCAGGCCGACGGCGAACTGCTGGAAGGCCTGTGCAGCACCCTGCGCTTCGGCCCGCTGACCCGCCGCCGGCTGTTTGCTGCCGCCGGCCTGGCCGACGCCTCCGCACCTCCTCCTTACCCTCCATCAAGCGAGTTCGCATGAGCCAGCGCAACAACGACCCCCCGCGCGTCGTCTTCGAAGGCAAGTTCCAGCGCATGGTGGTGCGCGGCACCTGGGAGTACAGCGAACGCACCCATGCCGGTGGACTGGCGGCGATCATCATCGCGGTCACCCCGCAGGACCACGTGCTGTTCGTCGAACAGTTCCGCGTGCCGCTGCAGGCACGGACCATCGAAATGCCGGCCGGCCTGGTCGGTGACATCGACGCCGGTGAATCCATCGAAATTTCCGCCGTGCGCGAGCTGGAAGAAGAAACCGGCTGGACCGCCGAACACGCCGAGGTCTTGATGATCGGCCCGACGTCTTCCGGTGCCAGCAGCGAGAAAATCGCCTTCGTGCGCGCTACCGGGCTGACCCGGGTCGGTGCCGGTGGCGGTGATGACAGCGAAGACATCACCGTGCACGAAATACCGCGTGCGCAGGCTGCTGCCTGGCTGGTGCAGAAGATCGCCGAAGGCTACGAGCTGGATGCCAAGCTGTGGGCCGGGCTGTGGATGATCGACCACCATCTGGACGGCACCCCGCGTGGCTGATACCAGAGCGCACGCACAACCCGCGTTGCTGGACGCGCATGACCCTGCGGTCTACACGATCCACCAGCCGCAGGGCAGCTCCGACTTCCTGCTGCTGGCCGACCATGCGGGGCAGCAGGTACCGCGCTCGCTGGCGGCACTGGGCCTGCCGCAGGCGGAGCTGGACCGGCACATCGGCTGGGACATCGGCATTGCCGGCACCACCCGCGCACTGGCACAGCGGCTGGATGCCTGGGCCATTGAACAGACTTATTCGCGGCTGTTGATCGACTGCAACCGGCCGCTGGCATCGCCCACGCTGATCCCCGAAACCAGCGATGGCACCGTGGTGCCGGGCAACACGGCGCTGACGGCCGCGCAGAGGCAGCAACGCATCGATGCCATCCATGCGCCGTACCACGCACGCATCAACGCGGAACTGGATGCACGCCGCGATGCCGCGCACCCGACCCTGCTGGTGATGATGCACAGCTTCACCCCGGTGATGAACGGCGTGCAGCGGCCCTGGCATGCCGGCGTGCTGTATCACCAGGACACGCGTTTCGCGCAGCCGCTGCTGCGCGCGCTGGGCGAAGAGGGCGACCTGGTGGTCGGGGACAACCAGCCGTACTCGGTGACCCCGACCAGTGATTACGCGGTGCCCGTGCACGGTGAAGGCCGTGGCCTGGTGCATGTGGAACTGGAGATCCGCCAGGACCTTATCGCCGACGAAGCCGGCCAGCAGGCCTGGGCGGAACGGCTGGCGCGGATTTTCAGCGGCCTGCAGGCGGAGCTGCTGCACCGGTAATGCCATGGGTAGTGACGGCCGTTGGTGGGTGACGACCAACGGTCGTCACCCACCAACGCTCCATGGCAGTGCCCCACGAAAACAGCCCCTCAGCGCGGCGGGCGCAGCCACAACGCAACCCCCACGCCCAGCAGCGCAAACGCCGCCGCGCCGTACTGCGCGTTGACCAGCCCCTGCAGCGCCTCGACGCTGCTGCCGGATGCATCGGCGTGGCGCCCGGCATTGGCCAGCATCACCAGCACCGCCAATCCCAGTGCCCCGCCAATCTGCTGTGCGGTGGCGGCCATGCCCGATGCCACGCCCTGCTGCGCCGCCGGCACACCCTGCCCGGCCACGATCCACATCGCCGTCCAGGTCATGCCCTGCCCCAGGCTCAACACCACCACGCCCGGCAACAGCGCCCAGTAGCCGGCGCCATGCGGAAGCGCCAGCGCCACCGCCGCGATACCCACCGCACCGCCCCCCATGCCCCACGCCAGCACCTGCCGCGGCGAGCGCCGCGCCAGCATCTTCTCGGCCACCGTAATGCCATAGGTGCATACCAGCGTGGGCAGCAGGAAAGCCAGCCCGGCCTGCAGCGGACTCCAGCCGTAACCATCCTGGAAGTACAGCGCCAGGAAGTAGTACTGCACGCCGAAGCTGCTCATGAACAGCAGGGTCAGCAGCATCGCCGCGCGCAGGCTGCGCAGCCGCAGCAGCGAGAACTGCATCAACGGATCACGGCTGCGCTGTTCAATCATCACGAACACCCCGAGCAGCACCACCGACACCAGCAGGCAGCCGAGCGTGGCCGGGGCCGTCCAGCCCCATTCCGGCCCCTGCACCAGCGAGGTGACCAGCAGGCTGCCGCCCAGCGTCACGGTCAGGCAGCCGGCCAGATCGAACGATCGACCACGCTGCGGCGCCGCGTCACGCGGCAGCCAGTAACCGCCCAGCACCGCGCAGGCACCGGCGAAAGGCACGATCACCAGCAGCACCGACGACCA
Organism: Stenotrophomonas chelatiphaga; assembly: GCF_001431535.1. Classification (GTDB taxonomy): domain Bacteria; phylum Pseudomonadota; class Gammaproteobacteria; order Xanthomonadales; family Xanthomonadaceae; genus Stenotrophomonas; species Stenotrophomonas chelatiphaga. The sequence goes on along the minus strand of NZ_LDJK01000098.1, from coordinate 9,056 downwards.
GCCGAAGGCCTGGGTCAGCACCCCGCCCAGCAGCGTGCCCAACGCCAGTCCACCGGCGCTGGCCATGCTCCAGATCGCCAGTGCACGATTGCGCGTCGCACCTTCGGCGTAGATGGTATTGATCAGCGACAGCGTGGCCGGGAACAGCAGCGCCGCGCCGATGCCCTGCGCAGCGCGCGCGGCGATCAACGTCCCCGCGCTGCTGCTCAGGCCACCGACCAGCGAGGCCAGCGCGAACAGCGCCATGCCCAGCCGATACATGCGGCGACGGCCGAGAAGGTCGGCGGCGCGCCCGCCCAGCAGCAGGCAGCCCCCGAAGGCCACGGTGTACGCACTGACGATCCATTGCAGCTGCTGTGCGTTGATCCGCAGCTGCACGCCCATCTCATGCAGGGCCACGAAGATGATGGTGGCGTCCAGGGCGATGATCAGCTGCGCCATCGCCAGCAGGGTCAGCGCCAGGCGCGGGGGAAACGGGGAAGTGGGAGCGCTCATGCCGAAGGTCGTGCGGGGAAGGCGGGCAGTCTCATTGATGACGGCCGACATTGAAAGCGGGATACTTCGATTTCTGTAATGCGTCAGCGCATCAATCAAGGATCAGCTATGGATCTCAACGCCGTGCGCATGCTGGTACAGGTCGCCGAGGCACGCAGTTTCACCACCGCTGCAGGACAGCTGGGCATCAGCCAATCCGGCCTGTCGCGGGCGATCGGACGGCTGGAAAGCGCGCTGGGCGTGCGCCTGCTCCATCGCAACACGCGCAACGTCAGCCTGACCCCGGACGGGCGCCAGTTCGTGGAGCACTGCACGCCCCTGCTGTGTGGCCTGGAAGATGCCGAGCGCAAGCTCGGCGATCGGCCGTGCATGCCATCGGGGGTGCTCAAGCTCACCGCGCCGTCGATGTTCGGGCGCAAGGTGCTGGTGCCGATGGCGGGAAAGCTGATGGCCGAGCACCCGCAGCTGCAGTTCGAGCTGGTGCTCAATGATCGCCTGGTCGACCTGGTCGAAGAAGGCTTCGATGCCGCGCTGCGCACCGGCCCGATCAGTGATGTGCGGATGGTCGCGCGGCCGCTGCGGCCGCTGCGCTGGGTGACCGTCGCCTCGCCCGGTTACATCGCCCGGCACGGCGCTCCGGCGACGGTGGACGCGCTGCAGGACCACACCTGCCTGGCGGTGCGCAACCTGCGCAGCGGGCGGCTGGTGGACTGGCAGTTCCGCCTGCACGATGGGCAGCTGCGCGAGTTCACCGCCGCGGCGCCGATGGTGTTCGACAGTGGCGATCCGCTGGTGGACGCGGCGTTGGCCGGGATCGGCATCGTGCAGGTGATGGATTTCGCGGTGGCCGATGCACTGGCCGATGGCCGACTGCAGCGCGTGCTGCAGCCGTTTGAAGGCCGCGAACGCGCCCTGTCGCTGGTGTATCCACCGTCGCGGCAGGCCTCGCCGAAGATGAAGGTGCTGGCCGACGCGCTGCTGGCCGGCGACTGGTAGGCGCCGGTAGTGACGGCCGCTGGCCGTCAGCCGTCAGCGGAAAGGCGGTGACGACCAACGGTCGTCACCCACCGGGCCGGGGACGGTCACCACCGGGTGCAGGTGACGGCCAGCGGCCGTCACTACCGCGGACGGTTCAGGCGAACGAATCGGTCGCGCGCACCAGCGCGTCCACGTTCTCCGCTTCGAACGCGGAATGGCCGGAGGCCGGGCTGATCTGCAGCTTCGCCTTCGGCCAGGCCTTGCTCAGCTCCCAGGCGTTGGCCAGCGGGCATACCACGTCGTAGCGACCGTGCACGATCACCCCGGGGATGTCGGCGATGCGGTGCGCGTCGCGCAGCAGCTGGTCTTCCACCTCGAAGAAGCCACCGTTGACGAAGTAGTGGTTTTCGATGCGCGCGAAGGCGAGCGCAAACTGCGGATCTTCATGGCTGTTGACGAAGTCATCGTCCACATGCAGGAAGCTGGTCGCCCCTTCCCACACGCTCCAGGCCTTGGCCGCGGCTAGCCGGGTGGCCTCGTCTTCGCTGGTCAGGCGACGATGGAAGGCGGAAATCAGGTCGTGGCGCTCGACGGTCGGGATCGGCTTGAGGTAATGCTCCCACGCATCCGGGAACAGGCGATTGGCGCCTTCCTGGTAGAACCACTCCAGTTCCCAGCGGCGCAGCATGAAGATCCCGCGCAGCACCAGTTCGGTCACCCGCTGCGGATGGGTTTCGGCATACGCCAGCGCCAGCGTCGAACCCCAGCTGCCGCCGAACACCTGCCAGCGATCCACCGACAGGTGTTCGCGCAGTTTTTCGATATCGGCCACCAGGTCCCAGGTGGTGTTGTCCACCAGGTCCGCGTGCGGGGTGGACCGCCCGGCACCGCGCTGGTCGAACAGGATGATGCGGTACTTGGCCGGGTCGTGGAACTGGCGCATCTTGTCGCTGCAGCCGCCGCCCGGCCCACCGTGCAACATCACCACCGGCTTGCCGTCCGGGTTGCCGCACTGTTCGAAGTACAGCGTGTGGCGGTCATCGACCTTCAGGGTGCCGACGTCATAGGGGGTGATGGCGGGGTACAGCGTACGCATGCTTGCAGCTCCGTGGTGATGCCCCGCGCGCGGCAGGACAGAGCCCTCATTCTAGGCCGGTCGCCGGCCCAGCGTGACCCGGTCGCGCTGCTCCAGGTCCTGTACCGTTTCCACTTCATTCAAGCCCGCCTGCTGCAGCAGCGCGCGGATCGCCGCGCCCTGGTCCCAGCCGTGTTCCAGCAGCAGCCAGCCACCGGGCAGCAGGTGGGCGGTCGCCCCATCGGCGATCAGCCGGATGTCATCCAGCCCGTCGTGTCCGGAGGCGAGCGCGGTCGCAGGTTCGAAGCGCAGGTCACCGCGCGCAAGGTGCGGATCGTCGCTGGCGATGTAGGGCGGATTGCTGGCGATCAGGTCAAAGCGGCGTCCCTGCAGCGGCGCATACCAGGCGCCCTGCGCGAACGTCACGTTGGCCACCGTGTTGCGCGCGGCATTGCGCGTGGCCACCGCCAGCGCCTGGGCACTGAAATCGGTCGCCAGCACCTGTGCGAGGGGGCGTTCACTGGCCAGCGCTAGTGCGATGGCGCCGCTGCCGGTGCCGAGATCGGCGATCGCACACGGCTGATCCGCAGGCAGCCGCGCCAGCGCATGTTCGACCAGCAACTCGGTTTCCGGCCGCGGGATCAGGGTGGCCGGGGTGACCTCCAGCTGCAGCGTCCAGAAGCCCCACTGGCCGGTGATGTAGGCCACCGGTTCGCCTGCCACGCGACGCGCCAGCAGTGCGTGGAAGCTGTCGCGCTCGGCCAGGCCGAGCGGATCCGTGGCATGCGCGAACAGCCAGCTGCGGGGTCGCTGCAGTGCATGCAGCAGCAACAGCTCGGCCTCGTGCCGGGCCTGCGCACCGCCCAGCCGGGCTGCGGCGTCAGCCAGCAGGTCGCGTATCAGCATGTCGGGTCGCGCGCTCATGGTCAGCACCTTGCGTGGGGGCGGCAGCTTAGCCCAAGGCGTCGCAACGAACCCGGCACGCGGCGACATCACGGGACCGGAGGCGATGCGCGTCGTTCAGCTGCAGCCTCACCCAGCATTGGCTGAGGCTATCAGGAGCCCCACCCGATGACGCACGCAAGGCATTGAATCCATTGAGTTAAAGCAGGAAAACCCGCCGACAGACTTCACGACGCCCCTCTTTTTTAATAGTTACAGCCTATTGGATGCATGCGATCAATGCATTGTCCTTATTGAATTGAAGCCGGTACTCTAGGTCCTGTCGCTAGACCCACTCCCCTTCACCCAAGAGGAATATCCATGTCCCTGATCAACACCCAGATCCAGCCGTTCGAAGCCAATGCGTACCTGAATGGCGAGTTCATCAAGGTTTCCGACCGTACCCTGAAGGGCCAGTGGTCCGTCCTGATCTTCATGCCGGCCGCTTTCACCTTCAACTGCCCGACCGAAATCGAAGACGCGGCTGACCATTACGCCGAGTTCCAGAAGGCCGGTGCCGAGGTCTACATCGTCACCACCGACTCGCACTTCGCCCACAAGATCTGGCACGAAACCTCGCCGGCCGTCGGCAAGGCGCAGTTCCCGCTGGTCGGCGATCCGACCCACCAGCTGACCAATGCCTTCGGCGTGCACATCCAGGAAGATGGCATGGCCCTGCGTGGCACCTTCGTCATCAACCCGGAAGGCGTGATCAAGACCCTGGAGATCCACTCCAACGAGATCGCCCGTGACGTGTCCGAGACCCTGCGCAAGCTGAAGGCTGCCCAGTTCACCGCCGCCAACCCGAACCAGGTCTGCCCGGCCAAGTGGAAGGAAGGCGAGAAGACCCTGACCCCGTCGCTGGACCTGGTCGGCAAGATCTAAACGCTGCATTTTGCTCCCATGCCCGCCCCACGCGGGCGTGGGGGTGAACCGAAGCCAGCCGCTGATGCCAGCAGCCGCCAGCCCCTTCCCCTGCGGCTGTCTTCGGTTCACCCCTACCCCCTGCTGGTCCGCTACGCTCTGTCGCGGTGCCACGCCCCCGTTTTGCCTGAAGCCAGGAGAAGACCATGTTGGACGCCAACCTGCAGTCGCAGCTGAAGACCTACCTGGAGCGCGTGACGCGTCCCATCCAGATCACCGCGCGTGCCGATGACGGCGCCAAGGCGCAGGAGATGCTGGAGCTGCTGACCACCATTGACGGCCTGTCCGACCAGATCAGCCTGACCGTGCTGCGCGACGGCGTCGGCCGGGTGCCCTCCTTCGACCTGGGCAGCCCGGGCCAGGACATCCACCTGACCTTTGCCGGCCTGCCGATGGGCCACGAGTTCACTTCGTTGGTGCTGGCCCTGCTGCAGGTCGGCGGCCACCCGTCCAAGGCCACTGCCGAGGTCATCGAGGCCGTGCAGAACCTGGAAGGCGAGTACAAGTTCGAGACCTACTTCTCGTTGTCCTGCCAGAACTGCCCGGACGTGGTGCAGGCGCTGAACCTGGCGGCTGTACTGAACCCGCGCATCCAGCACGTGGCCATCGACGGCGCCCTGTTCCAGGACGAAGTGGAACAGCGCCAGATCATGTCGGTGCCGACGGTCTACCTCAACGGTGAGCTGTTCGACCAGGGCCGGATGACGCTGGAACAGGTGGTGGCCAAGCTCGATACCGGTGCAGCCAAGCGCGATGCCGCCAAGCTGGCGACCAAGGAGGCCTACGACGTGCTGGTGGTGGGCGGCGGTCCGGCCGGCGCGGCCGCGGCGATCTATGCCGCACGCAAGGGCATCCGGACCGGCGTGGCTGCCGAGCGTTTTGGCGGCCAGGTGCTGGACACGATGGCGATCGAGAACTTCGTTTCGGTGAAGGAAACCGAAGGCCCGAAGATGGCCATGGCGCTGGAACAGCACGTGCGCGAGTACGACGTGGACATCATGAACCTGCAGCGTGCCACCGGCCTGGTGCCGGCGGGCGACGACGGGCTGGTCCAGGTGCAGCTGGAAAACGGCGCGGTGCTCAAGTCGCGCACGGTGATCCTGTCCACCGGCGCGCGCTGGAGGCAGATGAACGTGCCCGGTGAAGACCAGTACCGCAACAAGGGCGTGGCGTACTGCCCGCACTGCGATGGCCCGCTGTTCAAGGGCAAGCGCGTGGCGGTGGTGGGCGGCGGCAATTCCGGCGTGGAAGCGGCGATCGACCTGGCCGGCCTGGTGTCCCACGTCACCCTGCTGGAATTCGACGACAGGCTGCGCGCCGACGAGGTCCTGCAGCGCAAGCTGCACAGCCTGGGCAATGTGACCGTGCTGACCAGCGCACAGACCACGGAAGTCCTGGGCGACGGGCAGAAAGTGAACGGGCTTGTCTACAAGGACCGCATCGGCGGCGATTCGCACCGGGTGGAACTGGAAGGCATCTTCGTGCAAATAGGACTGCTGCCCAATACCGAATTCCTGACTGACGTCATCACCCTCTCGCCGCGAGGTGAAATCGTCATCGATGATCGCGGCCAGACCAATCTTCCCGGAGTGTTTGCCGCCGGAGATTGCACGACCGTACCGTACAAGCAGATCATCATCGCCATGGGCGCAGGATCGACGGCTGCCTTGAGTGCCTTCGATCACCTGATCCGTTCGTCCGTGACCAAGAGCAGCGGTGCCGTCGCCGAAGCTGCCTGACACAGGGTCCCAGGTCACCGGGATCACCGCATGTCCGCTGGGTAAGCCACGCCGTCCCGGTCCCTACCCAATGAGGTCTCAGGATGAACCTACGTGATCTGAAGTACCTGGTGGCGTTGGCCGACCATCGCCATTTCGGCAAGGCCGCCGCGGCGTGTTTCGTCAGCCAACCCACCCTCTCCACCCAGATCCGCAAGCTGGAAGAAGAGCTGGGGTTGCCGCTGGTGGAACGCGCGCCGCGCAAAGTGATGCTGACGCCCGCCGGCGTGGATGCGGCCGCGCGGGCCCGCGTCATCGTGGCCGAAGTGGAACAGATGAAGGAAGCCGCGCGCCGCAGCCGCGACCCGGAGGCAGGCGCGGTCCGGCTGGGGATCTTCCCGACGCTGGGGCCCTACCTGCTGCCCCATGTGATTCCACGCATCCGCGAGCGCTTCCCGCAGCTGGAGCTGCTGCTGGTTGAAGAAAAGAGCGACGTGCTGCTGGCCCGGCTGCGCGAAGGCAAGCTGGATGCCGCACTGCTGGCGCTGCCGGTGCTGGATGACCAGCTGCACACCGAGTTCCTGTTCGAGGAACCGTTCCTGCTGGCCGTGTCGGCCCAGCATCCGCTGGCCAACCGCCGCCAGCTGGATGTGCAGGAGCTGTCCGCGCAACGCCTGCTGCTGCTGGAAGATGGCCACTGCCTGCGCGACCAGGCGCTGGAAGTCTGCCGGCTGTTCGGCGCCAACGAGAAATCCGAGTTCCGTGCCACCAGCCTGGAGACACTGCGCCAGATGGTCGCCGCCGACGTGGGCATCACCTTGATGCCGACGCTGTCGGTGAAGCCGCCGGTTCCGCGTTCGGACAACATCCGGCTGCTCGACCTGGTCGGTGACAATCCGCCAAGCCGCCGGATCGCGATGGCGTGGCGACGCAGCTCGGCGATGAACGGGTTCCTGGAGCAGCTGGCGGACCAGTTCAAGCACCTTCCCGCCTCCCTGTTCACCTTGTCGGGCGGGCCGTTGCTGCCCTCACGACAAGCCGAAAGCGACATCAGCGTCCTGCCGGGCTGAGCCGCAGCCGAACACTGAAGACGGCGGCGCGCGCGGGTGGGTCGATTCCTGCCCCGTTTGTCCCCACAATAGAATCAGGCGGCGCCAACTGGTGCCGCCTTTTGTATGGTCCCTTTCAAGGAGTAGTCCCATGACCACCGCAAGCGGCCTGCCGCCGTCCATTACCGTTTCTTCCCATGATCTGGCCCGTCTGGAGGCCCTGCTGGATTCCCCCGCCGCAAGCGCCTTGCCGGCTGCTGCTGCGCTGTCCGACGAACTGACCCGCGCCGCCGTGAAGGCGCCCGGCGAGATGCCCGAAGGCGTCGTCAAGATGCACTCGCGCGTTGAATGCGAAGATGCCACCTCCGGTGAGAAGCACGTCCTGACCCTGGTCTACCCGCGCGAAGCGAACGTCGACGAACACAAGGTGTCGGTGCTGGCGCCGGTCGGTACCGCATTGCTGGGCCTGTCCATCGGCCAGAGCATCGACTGGGATGCCCCCGGCGGACGCAAGCTCAAGCTGCGCGTCACCGCGGTGCACGACGACGCCCTCTGAAGAATTCCTGTTACCCGGCTGCGCCCCACGCGCGCCCGCACTGATGGAGCTGCAATGAGCACTACCCCGTCCAAACTGGCCCAGCTGCGCGACCTGTCCGTGGTGGTCGCCGATACTGGTGATTACGACGCCATCAAGCGGCTGCAGCCGGTCGATTGCACGACCAATCCGACCCTGGTGAAGAAGGCGCTGGACCTGCCGGTCTATGCGGACCTGATCGCCCGCGAACTGGCCTGGGGCCGCGCACAGGGCGGTGACCGCGAAAGCGTGGTCAACGCCGTGGCCGACCGCCTGACCGTCGGTGTCGGCACGCTGTTGAGCACGCTGGTGCCGGGCCGCGTGTCCACCGAAGTGGATGCGGACAAATCGCATGACACCGAGGCCACCATCGCCAAGGCGCGCCGCTTCGTGCAGATGTACGCCGACGCCGGCGTGCCGCGCGAGAAGATCCTGATCAAGATCGCCGCGACCTGGGAAGGCATCGAAGCGGCACGCGTGCTGCAGGCCGAAGGCATCGACTGCAACCTGACGCTGATCTTCAATCCCACCCAGGCACTGGCCTGCAGCGAAGCCGGTGCGTTCCTGATCTCGCCCTTCGTCGGCCGCATCCTGGACTGGTACGTGGCCAACGGCCAGGCGCCGGCCAGCATCGATGAAGATCCCGGCGTGGTGTTCGTGCGCGGCGTGTACGCCGAGTTCAAGCGCCGCGGTTCGCCGACCGTGGTGATGGGCGCTTCGTTCCGTTCCACGGCGCAGATCGAAGCGCTGGCCGGCTGCGATCGCCTGACGATTTCACCGGATCTGCTGGAAAAGCTGGATGCCGAGCACGGCGACCTGCCGCGCGCGCTGGTAGCAGGTTCCGCTGAGGCCGTGGCGACTGCACCGATCGATGGGGCACGCTTTGCCGCCGACCTGGCTGCCGATCCGATGGCAACGGAGAAACTGGCGACCGGGATCGAGGCGTTCGCGAAGGATCTGGAAAGCCTGCGGGCGCGGATCCGCGCGGAGCTGTGATGGTGGGGGGGTGGTCGAACGGGTGAGCCCCCCTCGCGGGTGGCTGCTGTATAGCTGGCTACTTGCTTGGGGCCGGGCGGTGGGGCTGTGCGGGGGACGGCAAAAGCTGCATCCATGCGGGCCTCGTTTCGCGCCATCCATGGCGCTCAACGCCCCCGCCCAGCCCCACCGCCCGGCCCCTGACGGGCCGTCCCTTACACACATCTGACACTGGCGACGACTCCGTGCGTTGTGATATCGGTGGCGACAGCATCATTAAAGAACACAAACAACCAAGTCAGAAAAAGTCGCAACACTGTCAACGA
>NZ_LDJK01000097.1 GCF_001431535.1 Stenotrophomonas chelatiphaga | reverse complement strand
CGCGCGCGCCGGGGCTGATGCCGGTGTACCGCAAGCATGTCAGCGAGTACTACGCGCCGAAGAACTTCAACATCTGGTACTACTTCGGCTCGCTGGCGATGCTGATCCTGGTCAACCAGATCGTCACCGGCATCTTCCTGACGATGCACTACAAGACCAGCGCGGCCGAAGCCTTCGCCTCGGTCGAATACATCATGCGCGACGTGGAGTGGGGCTGGCTGATCCGCTACATGCACTCCACCGGGGCCTCGCTGTTCTTCATCGTGGTCTACCTGCACATGTTCCGCGGGCTGCTGTACGGCAGTTACCAGAAGCCACGCGAACTGGTGTGGATCCTCGGCATGCTGATCTACCTGGTGCTGATGGCCGAAGCCTTCATGGGCTACGTGCTGCCGTGGGGCCAGATGTCGTTCTGGGGCGCGAAGGTGATCATTTCCCTGTTCGGTGCGATCCCGGTGATCGGCAACGGGCTGACCGAATGGATCATGGGCGACTACCTGCCCAGTGACGCCACGCTCAACCGCTTCTTCGCCCTGCACGTGATCGCGCTGCCGCTGGTCCTGCTGCTGCTGGTGGTGCTG
>NZ_LDJK01000096.1 GCF_001431535.1 Stenotrophomonas chelatiphaga | reverse complement strand
GGTGGGTGAGGGGCGTGAGAGGGTCGGCGCGGCGGGGTGGATCAATTGCGCGTGATTTCCCCATTTCCCCGTGTTCACAGCAAAGCGCGCAGCCTCACCTCGCTTGCTGCGCCCGCAGCTATTCAGATGGAGCATCACCATGAGTACACCCAGTGGATTCCCGGACCGCCGCCCACTCGGCACCGAGTACGACACCGTCGTCACCTCTACCCCCGTCATCACCCCCACACCGGAAAGCGCGGTGTCCTGGGGCGCGATCATCGCCGGCGCCGTAGCCGCCGCTGCGCTGTCGCTGGTGCTGCTGATCCTGGGCGTCGGCCTGGGCCTGTCTTCGGTGTCGCCGTGGTCGTTCGACGGCGTATCCAAGGAAACCTTCGGCTGGACCAGCGTCGCCTGGCTGACCTTCACTGCGCTGGCCGCTTCCGGCCTGGGCGGTTACCTGGCCGGTCGTCTGCGTACCAAGTGGACCAACCTGCACGGTGATGAGACCTACTTCCGCGATACCGCGCACGGTTTCGTGTCGTGGGCGGTTGCCACCCTGCTGACCGCTGGCCTGCTCACCTCCGCCATCGGCGGCGTGCTGGGTGCCGGCGCGAAAGTGGCCGGTGCCACCGCTGGCGCCGCTGCGACCACCGCCGCTGCGGCAGGTGCGGGCGCTGGTGCGGCCGCGATGGGCCCGCAGGAAGGCGACATGAATTATTGGGTCGACTCCCTGTTCCGTAACGCCTCCACCAATCCGCCGCCGACACCGCCGGCCCCGCCGATGGGTGCCGATGCAGGCGCGCCGCCGGCTGCCGCGGTCGGTGCACCGATGGCTCCGGCTGCCGGCCCGCGTGACGCTGCCATGCCGCCGCCGCCGCGTCCGATGCCGGGCAACGAGCGCGCTGGGGATCGCCGTGAAGTGCGTGCCGAGGTAAATCGCATCGTGGTGTCCAGCCTGCAGAGCGAGGGCCTGGATCCGGCCGACAAGCAGTACCTGGCCCAGCTGATCGCCCGCGAAACCGGCATGACCCAGGCCGAGGCAGAGGCCCGCGTGACCGACGTGCAGACCCGCATGCGGGCCGCGCTGGAAGATGCCAAGAACACCGCCAAGACCGCCGCCGATGATGCCCGCAAGGCAACTGCCTACGCTGCACTGTGGCTGTTCATCACGCTGCTGATCGGCGCGTTCTTCGCCAGCCTGAGTGCCACCTGGGGCGGCCGTCGCCGCGACCTGTAACTTTCGTATCCACCAAGGAGAACCGACATGAAAACCCTACTGCTCTGGTTCCTGGGCGTTCCGATTCCGCTCCTGATCCTGTACGCGATCTTCTTCTAAGCATCGCCCAGTAAGTAAAAACGCCAGGCCGCAATGATGCGGCCTGGCGTTCTTTTTTGGGTCAGTCCTGCAGGCCCCACTTGCCGGCGTCGGCGTGCTTTTCTTTATAGATGGCACCGGCGAAATCGACGTGCAGTTCGGTCCAGTCGCCGCCATCGCGGTGGGCCAGCACTTCGAAGTGCTTGGGCTTGCGCTCCGGCGTGCCCTCGACCGTCCAGCCGGCCTTCTTCACCGCAGCCAGCACCGCGCGTGGATCGGCGGGCACGTCCGGGTGGTGGTGCTTGGGGCCGTGGTGCGGCTTCTTGTGTTCCACCTCGACAAACCGGCCGCCCTTCTTGGCGATGCGGCTGACCTTGATTTCCGACGGCCGTTGCTCGCCTTCCAGGCGGATGGCGAGACCTTCAGTGAGCGGGAACGCGTCAGCGCCCTTCGGTCCGAGATCGGCCAGGTAGGCGGCATCGTCGGCGATGAAGGTGAAACGGTGGGCAAAGACGTGTTCGATGACGCCGGCGAGGGCGACCTTTTCGTGGTGCGGCATGTATTTCTCCTGAGAGCGCCCAACCGCGGGCGCATCTCCGTTATGGAGTTGGCGAGCGGGCGTTGCAATGCATGCGTAGCGGTACCCGCCAGGCGTAGATAGCAGCCAGTCAGCCACGGCCAGCCAGTCGGCTCTACCGGGCCAGGGCGATGCCTCAGCAGGTCCAGGGGTCGATGATGTCGATTCCGGCTGCCTGGAACGGCCCGGCATCGCGGGTGGCGACGGTGAAGCCATTCGCTACCGCAATCGCGGCAATGTAGCCATCCGGCGTTGGGAACCCCTTGCCGCCCATCCGCGCAGTCACTGCGAGATCGGCGTAGCAGCGCGCGGCCTCCAGATTGAAGGGCAATACCCGGTCGTGGAACAGCTCGATCAGGCCATCGACCGCGCTCCGCAGCGCCTGCTTTCTGCGCCCGGCCGGCAACGCGCCGACGCCGTACAGCAACTCCGCGATCGTCACGCTGGAGAGATAGAGCGTCTCCGCCGCCTGCCTGTCCATCCAGTCGAGTACAGCGGGGGAGGGCGTAGGCCTCATCGCTGCTGAAACGACCTTGGTGTCAAGGACGATCATTCAACCCCAACGGCTTGGCCGGCGTTTTATCGCGCGTGGCCGTCAGCGCATCGACATCGGCGTCGGTGAGGCCGTGATCGGCGCTCAGCGCCGCCAGGGCCGACCCCAGCCGCACCCGGCTGGCCGGTCGCACGGCGGATTCCAGAATGTCGCGGATCTCGGCCTCGGTGCTGCGACCATGCTGTGCCGCGCGCACTTTGAGCGCCCTGTGGGCTTCCTCGGAAAGGTTTCGAATGGTCACGGCGGGCATATGAGGGCATCCATTAGCGCGTGACGTCGATGATATCACTATGTCCATTGTGATATCAGTCAAGCGCGGGTATCGCGTCCCGGCAGCGACGCGCCACGCTCAGCCAGCGCAGGCGCGGCCGCAGTCATACGGACTGCGGCCTGACCCCGAGCACCGCCGAGCACGGGCCGGCGCTACCGATTTCCCGCTTAGAACAGGCCTTCGAACGGGTTCCAGCTGACCTTGCCCTGCACGCGTTCGGCGTAATAGCTGTAGTTGGTGCTCATGGCCACTGAGAGGCCAAGCGCTGCCGCCAGTGCCCGTACCAGCAGGTCCGGCACGAAGAAGGAGACGACGATGAGCGCCACGTACAGGCCAAAAACCACCAGGCCCTTGCGCCACATGCCCAGGATGAAAAGGTAGATCCAGCTGAAGAACAGGGCGAACAGGTTGATGTTCACTTTGAACTTGCCGGCGAAGGGCAGTTCCTTGAGTGCCTGACGGTATTCCTTGGTCTTCGGTGCGCCATGCCGTGCGAAGAAGTCGAACCGGTATTGCCACTTGGGACTATGCGGCCCGGTGTTCGGTGTTTCCATTGTTGATCAAAGCTCCATGTAATCGGTTACATGATAGCTAGAACGAATCGCATTCACCATGGGAAAGCAGCTGAGCACGGCTCGGCGCTACCGACGTGTGCTGCACGGAGCGAAACTGTGATCCGGTCGAGAAATTTCGCTATGTTTCGATATTGATACATAACGAAACATGACATAAGGTCGTCGGCGACAACCCTGGGGGAGGTTCAGCGCCTCCCTGTCTCGTCTTCCCTCGTGCAACCGAAGAGGTACGTCCATGTCGTCGTCACGTCCGTTTTCCGGAATGCTGGCTGTCGCAGTCCTCGCCAGCGCCCTGTCCGCCGCCTGTGCCCACGCCGGCACCCTGACCCCGGCGGTATCCACCCAGGAGTTCGACAATCCGCATCGCGGTTTCATGTTGTGGGGCAGCTCGTATGCCGTGGATGGCGGGGTGGACAATTTCCACGGGGCGCACATCTATCACGTGTACCTGCCGTGGCGGATCATCGAAACCGCCGACCAGGTATTTGACTGGAACGCGGTGGAAACCTTGTACCTGCAGCCGATCCTCAACGACGATCCGCTGGCCACCTTCGTGCTGCGCCCCGTCGCCGATTATCCGGAAAGTGCCGCCAGCCAGATCGACGCGCATTACACCGGCGGCGAGAACGAACGCGACTATCCGAAGTTCCTCGAACAGGCGCCGCTCAACATTCCGTATGCGGTGCGCGCCAAGTGTGATTCGGATGGCCCGATCCGCAGCCTGGACTACAACAACCCGGCGGCGCGCCAGCAGATGCAGCAGTTCGTGCAGGCGCTGGCTGCGCGCTTCGATGGCGACCCGCGCATCACGGCCATCCAGGTGGGCCTGCTCGGCTTCTGGGGCGAATGGCATACCAGCGGCTGCGAAGACCTGCAGCCCAATGCGCAGACCCGTTCGCTGATCCGCGATGCCTACACCGCCGCCTTCCTGAAGACGCCGCTGCAGACACGCTATGCGCGGGCGTCGGACGTGGGATCGGCGCTGTTTGGTTTCCACGAGGATTACTTCCCCTCGTTCACCGGCAAGTGCAATGCGTTCAATCCGCAGATGCCCAGCTGCAGCGACGATGGCTGGTGGAACCTGGAATACGGGCTGGCCAACGAGGTGCCGGCGGCGCGGCAGAACTGGATGGTCAACCCGGTCAGCGGCGAGAGCCCGAACAGCAACCAGAAGAGCACCTGGACCAACCGCACCGCCGATGTACGCAAGCTGCTGCGCGATTACCACTTCAGCTTCCTTGGCCCGGCCGGTGCGCACGAAACCAGCGGCAATGCGGCCAAGCTGAAGACCCTGAAGAGTGACCTGGGTTACCGGCTCGGCATCAGCACGGTGACCTGGCCCAACACCCAGGTGCGTGGCCAGCAGGCGGCACTGCGGCTGGATATCAAGAATCACGGCTCGGCCCCGCTGTACAACGCTTACCACGTGGAACTGCACTGGGTGGCGGCCGATGGCAGCACCAAGGCGCGCACCTCGATTCCTGCGGTGACCCTGAGCGAGATCATGCCGGGCACGGTGCAGAGCCGCAGTACCACCTTCACCGTGCCCGCCACCTTGGCGGCGGGTAGTTACTCGCTGCGGCTGGCGCTGGCCGACGACGCCCCGGGCCGGCGCAACATCGCCCCGCAGAACGACGGGCAGGACACGCAGCGTCGGCTGCCGCTGGGGCAGGTACAGGTGAACTGAGGTATCGCGGTTCCCTGATACGTGGCGATGCGGCATAGGGCTGCATCGCCACCTCGGCAGCGGGGCAGGGCCCGGCTTTCCCCGCCGTCACATTTGCGTCATCATGCCGCCCAATCTGTTACCTCCAGCCGCCGCCAGAGGATCACTTCCTGCCTGGAGGCACTGCCGTGTCCGTCGTTCCGTCCCCTGTCACCCTGGCCCGTAGCGGTCGCCTGCATCGCGCCCTTGTCCGTTCACCGCTGACCCAGGCGGTCTCCGCCGTGCTCACACTGGGCCTGCTCAGCACCAGCGCGCAGGCCCAGCAGGCCGCCACCACGCAGGCCGACGATGACGCCGCGCGGACCCTGCAGACCGTGCAGGTGACCGCCAACCAGCTGGGCACGGTGACCGAAAACAGCGGCTCCTACACGCCGGGCACCATCGCCACCGCCACCCGGCTGGTGCTCAGTCCGCGGCAGACCCCGCAGTCGATCAGCGTGATCACCCGGCAGCAGATGAACGACTTCGGCCTCAACGGCATCGACGACGTCATGAAGGTCACCCCGGGCATCAGCATCGTGACCTACGACAGCGAGCGTACCGAATACTACGCACGCGGCTTTGCGGTGCAGAACTTCCAGTACGATGGCATTCCGATGGCGCGCGATTCGGCCTATTCGGCTGGCAATACGCTCAGCGACATGGCCATCTACGATCGCGTGGAAGTGCTCAAGGGCGCCACCGGTCTGCTGACCGGCATGGGCGATCCGGGTGCGACCATCAACCTGATCCGCAAGAAGCCGACGCGCGCGTTCGCCGGTAGCGTGGGTCTGGGTGTCGGCTCGTGGGACAGCTACCGCGCCGAAGTGGATGTCAGCGGCCCGCTGACCGAAAGCGGTCGCGTGCGTGGCCGCGCGGTGGCCGCACAGCAGGACAAGCATTCCAACGTCGACCATTACCAGCGCACCAACAAGGTGTTCTACGGCATCCTGGAAGCGGACATCGACGACAGCACGCTGCTGACCGTCGGCGCCGATTACCAGGACAGCGATCCGCAGGGTTCCAGCTGGGGTGGCATTCCGCTGCTGGACAGCACCGGCAACTTCAACAAGATGCCGCGTTCGTTCAACAACGGTGCGCGCTGGAGCAGCTGGGCGCAGTACAGCCGCACCGCGTTCGCCACGCTGGAACACACCTTCGGCAATGACTGGGTGGCCAAGCTGCAGCTCAACCACCAGGTCAACGGTTATGACGCCCCGCTGGGTGCGGCGGCCGGCGGCAACCCGGATCCGGTGAGCGGCGAAGGCGTGAGCATGTGGGTTGGCAAGTACGTAGGCGAGACCACCAGCAACGCCGCTGATCTGTATGTCAGCGGCACGTTCGAGTGGTTCGGTCGCCAGCACGAACTGGTGGTCGGCGGCAGCGTGTCGCGCAAGCGCTGGATCAACGACGGTTACTCGCCGCAGGAAGGCTATGTCACCGGCGTGGCCGATTACCGCGGCTGGACCGGCGATGTGCCGGAGCCGGACTGGCAGTGGGGCTACGGCAACAATGAAGTAACCCGCGAAAGCGGCGCCTACGTGGTGGGCCGCTTCGACCTGGCCGATCCGCTGAAGCTGATCCTGGGCAGCCGCGTGGCCAACTACAAGGCCATGGATATCGACGAGAGCGGGGTGATCGTGCCGTACGCCGGGCTGGTGTACGACCTCAACCAGAACTACTCGGTGTTCGCCAGCTACAGCTCCATCTTCAAGCCGCAGAGCAACCAGGACGAGCAGGGCAGGGTGCTGGATCCGCTGGAAGGCCGCAGCTACGAAGCCGGCGTCAAGGCCGAGTTCCTGGAAGGACGCTTCAACGCCAGCGCGGCGGTGTTCCAGCTGGAGCAGGACAACTATGCCGAGCCCAGTGGCGGGCTGACCCCGAGCGGCGGCATCGCCTACCGCGGGCTGATGGGCGTGCGCACCAAGGGCTATGAGTTCGACGTGTCCGGCCAGGTCGCACCGGGCTGGCAGGTGCAGGGCGGCTACGCGCACAAGATCGCGCGGCAGCAGTCCACCAAGGTGTCAACGCTGGAGCCGGAAGACCAGTTCAGCCTGCACACCACTTACCGCGTGCAGGACGGCGCACTGCGTGGGGTGAGCATCGGCGGCGGCGCGCGCTGGCAGGGCAGCACCTTCGGCACCATCACCAACCCGTTGGACGGCGGCAGCCTGGTGCATCGCACCGATCCGTACTGGCTGCTGGATGCGATGGCGCGCTATGAGTTCAACGACAGGCTGTCGGCCACGCTCAACGTCAACAACCTGCTGGACAAGCATTACTACACCATCTTCAACTGGTACAGCACCTACACCTGGGGCGAGCCGCGCAACGTGCGGTTGACGGTGAACTACAGGTTCTGATGGCGCTGGTCAGGCGCCCCGGGGATGGATGCCGGGGCGCCTGGCTGCGCTTTGGGGCGCTTACGGAATCAGCCGCTGCGCCCGCAGCGTGGCGAACAGGTCGAAGAAAGCGTCATCGCTGGGCTGGTAGTCCAGGAAGCCCAGCCGACGGCTCTTGGACATATCGGTCATGACTTCGACCGGGCGGCCCAGGTCGGCGTCGGTGTGCCACGGCGATACCAGTCGGTGGATGTCCGGCTCGGCCAAGCCCTGTTCGATGGCCAGCTGCACCCACAGCGCCGCATCGTCGGCCATCTGCCGTTCCAACGGGCGCAGCTCACCGGTGAACGGCGCCGCTTCGATGCCGAACCAGTCAGCGATGCGGCCCCACATCCAGCTCCAGCGGAACACATCGCCGTTGACGATGTTGAAGGCCTGGTTGGCGGCTGCCGGGGTCTGGGTGGCCCATACCAACTGGCGTGCCAACTGGCGCGCGTCGGTCATGTCGGTCAGTCCGTTCCACTGCGCCAGTGAGCCGGGGAAATAGAACGGACGGCCGCTGCGCTTGCACAACGAGGCATACACCGCCAGCGTGGTGCCCATGTTCATGGCGTTGCCCACCGCTGCGCCGATCACCGTATGCGGGCGATGCACGCTCCAGCTGAAGCCATCACGCGCGGCCGCGGTGAAGACCTCGTCTTCCTGCGCGTAGTAGAAGTTCTCGATCGGCAGGCGCGGCTGTTCCTCGCGGAACGGGGTCTGCGGCAGCGCGCCCTGTGCGTAGGCTTCGAATGGCCCGAGGTAATGCTTCAGCCCGGTCACCAGCGCGACGTGCTGCACCGACGCGGCCGGCTGCAGGGCATCCAGCAGGTGGCGCACCATGGCCGCATTGACGCGGATATTCTCGGCCTCGTTGGCCTGCCGCGACCACGTGGTGATGAATACATGGGTCGGCTGCAGGTCCGCCAGTGCGGCCCGGGTGGCCTGCGCGTCACGCAGATCGGCCGAGACACCGTGAACGCCCGCCGGCAGCGCCGCCGGATTGCGCGCCAGACCGTAAACTTCCCAGCCTCCCTGGAGCAGCTGCTGGATAAGGGCGCTGCCGGTAATGCCGGTTGCACCGACTACCAACGCTTTCTGGGTCATGGGATTGCCTTTTGCATCAAATAACAGGCAGACACCTTAGGATATCGGGGTCAGGCCCGAAAGAAGGCACCAAATGGTAACCACGCGATGAAAGCAGGCACTCCGGAACAGGAATGGCGTGAAGACTGCGCGCCCCGGCGGGTGCTGGAGCTGTTCAGCACCAAGTGGACGTCGATGGTGCTGCACACCCTGGCCGTGCGCCATGATGGCGTGGCACGCAGCAACGCGCTGCATCGCAGCCTGCCTGCGATTTCCAGGAAGATGCTGATCCAGACCCTGCGCGAGATGGAGTTGGCGGGCATCGTGCTGCGGACCGAACATCCCACCGTGCCGCCATCGGTGGAGTACAGCCTGACCGCGCTGGGCCGGCAGCTGGTGGAGCCGATCGAGCTGATCTACGACTGGGCGCGACGCAATGCCGATGCGCTGGACGCGCTGAAAGCGCGGCCGACGTCACGGCGGCGCGGATAGCCCCAGGCAGGCCCTTTCCGATTCCGCATCCACCACCCGGGAGAATGTCGTGACCGCTGACATGTTGGATACGCAACGCGATACCCCGGCCGATTACAGCGACGCGCTGTACCGTGTGTATTTCGAGGTGGGGGAGTGGCAGCAGATCGCCCTTGGTGCGATCAGTGCATTCCTGCTGGAGCGCAGCCGGGACCATCCGGCGTTCCACTTCGATCCTGCGTCTGTGCAGCGGGTGGACCATGGTTATGCGCTGGATCTGCCGATGCAGCTGATTCCAGAAGTGGTGCGGGCGCTGGCTGAGCGGAATGTGGCGGTGTACCAGGTGGTGAGGCGGGGGCGGGTTTGAGTGACTGCTCCAACCCATCAGGCCCCGGATTCACTGGGCTGCTGATTTGAGTCGCGTCCTGGTCGCCCAACTGTGACATTGCGTGAACCGCTCCATGCTGTCCCAGACTTCCATGTCCGGCTGCTCGCCCATCCTGGCGAGCAAGGATGCCGCCTTCGTTTTGTCACCCGCGAGGCAGGAGAAGTACGCGAATTTCTGGATGTTCCAGTCGTCCGGGTACTTGGCCATCACGTCGTCGATACCCTTTTTCATCAGAGCCCAATCGACCTTCGAGTTTTCTGGAAACCCATCACGGAACTGCGAGTCGATGGCGACCCAGTAGATGCGTGTGTACATGCCGGCACCCTCTTCAGCGGCAGTGCCGCGCATGGCGCGGCGTGCGAAGTCGTCGATGCTCTGCGCGCTGCCATTCCATTTCGGCAACAAGTAAACGGTAGCGGTGAAGTAGAGCGCGTAATAGCCAGGGTACTTGCCTGTCCCTTCTTCGAAGAGTTGCTGGAAGCGTTCTGCCGGCCATCCTTGGCTGTTCGCGATCCGTTGCATCGAGGCATACCAATGGGGATCCACATCAGCGATTGATTTGTGCTGCTCAAGATACATTCGCGCGCGTTCGATGTAGTCCCGGAAGGGGGCCCAGTCCTGTTCGCGGACAGTGCGGGCATAGCCCCGGCCGCGGATATTCCAAGCGTGGTTTTCCAGCAGTATCGCTGCCGCCAAGCGAGCGGAGGCAGAATTCGGACGGGCGGTAATCCAATCATCCACAAAGGCGGCCTGCTTTTTCCGGAACGCGTCTGAAGGTCGCCTGCTCGTGATCGCGTCGGCTAATCCGGTGTAGTACGACTCCAGCTTCCAGACCCCGCTTCCCGTCCGCTCGGCAGGATTGCGGTAGCGAACGGCCAGGGCGTCGAGTGCGGCGAAGTCGCGTGACTCAACCAAGGCTCGAACGTCGGCGGCGATGGCGTTGCGCTGCTCGATTTCGTTGGCCCGGGCATCCATGAGGACAAACAGGCAGGCGAGGGCAAACAGCGGGCCCAGCAGGATATTCCGATCCATGGAGCAATCCTTTGATGCGTGATGGCTGAGTGAGGTCGCCAGATAGTAGCGCGTCGAAAGCGAGGCTGCCTCGTATTCTGAGGATTAGCGCAGCAGGCGGTCTCTATTCGGAGAATCCCGCCCCGCGCCGCAGACGGATGGGGCCCGACCCCAGGGCATCCGGGTCCAGTTGCTCATCTTTGCGGGTGATGATGATCCGATCTGCCCGCGCCAATGCTGCGGCGGCGTCGCGTACCGGCTGCATCAGCGGGCGCCATCCGGCGGGATCCGGGCTGAGCGCGCGGGCCACCTCGGACGGGCAGATGGAGGCCGACGCCGCGCGCTGGCCCAGCAGGTCGATGATGGCGGCCGCGATATCCATCGCTGCACGATGCGTGGGCGAGCGTGATGGGCGCGCGGAGGCGGGCTGGGTAGCGCCGAGCTGTGCTCGGCGGCATTCCGTTCCGGCAGCACGATGCCGGATGCAGGCCGCGCGGTGCGCTCGCCGAGCGTGGCTCGGCGCTACCGATGCGTGGGCGCGCGTGATGGGCGCGCGGAGGCGGCTGGGTAGCGCCGTGCCGTGCTCGGCGCCATTGCGTTCCGGCAGCACGATGCCGGATGCAGGCCGCGCGGTGCGCTCGCCGAGCGTGGCTCGGCGCTACCAGAGCAGGAGCCATGCGTTCGATTCTGGCCATTCACGCCGTGCAAATGGGCGCCGGATAGGATGCTGGCCTCACTGCCATCACGGATCGATCCAGTACATGAGCTCATCCACGCGTGTCTTGCCGCTGTCTGCTGTTTCAGTGCTGTTGATCGCCCTTGCAGGCTGCTCCAAAGCGCCCGATGCGGCAGCGCCGGACCCGGTGGCAGGCACCGCCGCAACGACCTCCGATGAGGGCGCCGTGGTAGAGCAGGCCAGCGATGCCCCTGAATTCCCGGTCATTCCGTCGATCGTCGTGCCGGAGATCATCGGCGTCACCCCGGCGCAGCGTGCGTTGGAGAGTTCACTGCAGTCGATCCTCGATCCGGTGGAAGGCATTACCGTTTCACCGGCCCGCTGCAGCACCGATGGCAGCCTGATCAACGACGCCGGCATCACCAGCGTGGACGCACAGGGCAAGCTGACCCGCAACGGCGACGAGGGCATCTTCGTCATCAACCCCGATGGCAGCGGCACCGCCAATTTCGAGGGCGGACTGGTGCGGGTGAACGCCGATGGCAGCGGCACGATCAACGGCAACCCCGGTGGCGGTGGCGACGATGCCATCATCAGCGTGGAGGCCGATGGGTCCGGTACGTACAACGGCGTGGCCGGGTTGATCCGCTTGGATGGCAGGGGTGCGGGCACGTGGAATGGTGACAGCGGCCTGATCACCAACAACGGCGATGGCAGCGGGACCTGGAACGGTCCGAAGGGGCTGGTGCGCGTCAATGCGGATGGCTCGGGCACCTGGAATGGCGATGAGGGCCTGATCACCAACAACGGCGATGGCACCGGCACCATCGGACCGCCGGCACGACCGGTGAAGATGCCGCCGCTGGCGCGCCTTGCACCGGCCGGAAAATTCCCGCCGCTGAAGAAATTCGCACCCCCGGGTGCCCCCTGCGGTTATGTGATCACGCTGAACGACCGGGTGCTGTTCGACTTCGACAAGTCCGACATCCGCCCCGACGCGGCCAACCTGCTGGATACCTTGGCCGGCGCGCTGGCGGAAGTGAAAACCACCGGGATGGAGGTACGCGGCCACACCGATTCCAAGGGCGCGGACGATTACAACCAGAGCCTGTCCGAACGTCGCGCGGCATCGGTGGTGGCGGCATTGCGCGAGCGGGGTGCGGGCCAGCAGGCGGCGTCGAAGGGCTATGGCGAAACGCAGCCGGTGGCACCCAACGAGCTGGACGGCAAGGACAATCCCGGCGGCCGGCAGTTGAATCGCCGCGTGGAAATCTTCGTGCGCTCGTGATTTGGGCGACGCACGTTCACTACTTGCAGGAGAACGGAATGAAGGCAGCGATACTCGCAGTGTTGGGCACGGTGGCCGCAGTGGGAATGGCCTCGCCGGCGAAGGCGAACGATTTCAGCCTCGGCTACGATGTGGACCGCTTTCCGGCGGCCAAGCTGAGCATGCAGGCGTGCCGCGCGGCAGTAACGCGTGGGGCCGCAGCAGTGGGCTACAGCACCCGCGTGGACCAGGACCAGAAGACGCTGGTCCTGCACGTGTCCGCCCCGCGCGAGGACGGGCGGTCGCTGATTTCGTACTGCATCAGCGCGGGGGACCAGACCGTGTTCGTCATTCAGGCATTCGACTATTCCGGGCCGAACAATCCGGACGTGGACCGCGTCAAGGCGCGCGTCGGTGCGGAAGTCCGCAAGGTTGCGCGCGGCGGCTGAGTGCCGCGTTACGCGGCCGGCTGGCCGAGCTGGTTGATCTCGCGGTTTTCGACGATGGCAGGCGGGCTGGGGGAGCGGGCGAGGGCGATCATCGCCCGGCCGATGGCACCGTTGGTGGTGGCCGCCCCCGGCACGTTCTTGACGATCATGCCCTGCAGCGGGCTGGCAAGCGCATGGAACATGCGCATCACCCCGTGCGGGCTGTGCGTGCCTTCTTCGGGCAGGATGCCGCCCGGTCGCAGCATCACGGTGGTGACCGGCAGCCGTTGCAGCGCATCCTCGGTTTCGCCCTTGATGCGCAGCGGCATCAGCCGGCTTTCGGGATCGGAATTGGCGCCGGAAATGTAGAAGAACCGCCCCTGCGGATTGGCGGCGGCATAGGCCCGTGCCACTGACAGGGTCAGCTCGACGGTGACGCGGCGGTATTCCTTTTCGGCGGTGCCGATGGGCGGTGCCCCAGCGCAGTAGAGGGCTGCGTCGATACCGGACAGCTGCGCCTGCACGGTGGCCGCCTGGCTGAAGTCTTCAAGCAGCACTTCATTGACCTTTGCCTCGGCGCGGTCCAGCGGCCGGCGGGCCAGCACGGTGATGCGGGTGACGTCGGGCGAGGCCAAGCAGGCGTTGAGCACGCCCTGGCCGAGCAGGCCGGTCGCGCCGGTGAGGAGGATATGCATGGTAGAAACCCCTGGACGATTGCTGGAACGCTACAAGCAGCACAAGGAACAGGGGGTGACGATTACCGGGTCATGCATTCGTTGAGCATCACCGGGCAGACGCTTGCGCCACTCTCGATGCATTGGGTGACCGCATCCTCTTCAGCCGCTGCCTTGGTGCTGGCCTTCGCGCTGTAGGTGGACCAGCCGCCTCCCGCCGCCTTGCTGCGCACGATGGCGGCACATTCGCCCATGGTCCACGCCACGGCCGTCTCGCAGCCGCGCTTGCCGCATTTGCTGATGGCGGTGTCCTTGGCGTCCTTCTCGTTCACGCCCAGGTGCAGCGCGAAGGCGTCACCGCCGCGCTCCACCGCGATGGCACTCCAGGGCTGGGCGATATTCATCTTCGGATCCTGGCCTTCCCCGGCGGCCATGCGCGTGGTGGTGCCGCGGGCCTCCGGCGGCTTGGCCACGAACTCGGCGCCGCCGGGGAAGAATTCCAGCTTGGGCTTGGCCACGCGGTTGATTGCAATCAACTCCATACGGTAGCTGAGGCGGTCCAGCGCCGAATACGCGTACTTCCAACCGGTGCAGAAGGTCTGTTCTTCCGCGCTGCGGCACTGTGCTCCGCCGCCGGCCTGGCAGCTGGCCAGCGCCGATTCGGCCGCCTTCTTCTTGTTCTCGCCAGTGTTCACGTACATGCCACCCTGCTGGCTGTACGCCGGCGCGACGCAGGTATTGGCGAAGGTCGCGACCGGCCAGCAGGTGCCATCGCATTTGCCCATGGCGTTGCGGGTGGCGACGCGCGGATCGTGTTCGTTGAGGATGACATTCCAGCTGCCGTCTGCGGTGTTGACCACCAGCGCGCCCCACCAGTCGCGCTTGGCGTCGTCGCGCACGCGGCGCGCGGCAGCGGCGGCAGCGGCGGCTGCAGCCTGCTGCGCGGCGGCTTCTTCGGCGCTGATGTAGGTTGCGGCTTGCTGGCTCTGCTGCCAGCCAAGGAAGTTCATCTGCGCGGCATGGGCCTGTTGTCGGGCCTGCGCGCCATTCTGCGCGTTTGCCGCACCGGCGCTGGCCAGCAGCGCGGCGGCCGCCAGCACTGCGCGGATCATCCGATCAGAGGCAATGTTCAACGTTCACCCCGCACTGCTTGGCGCCCGATGCAATGCATTTGTCCAGCGCGGATTTGCCCAGCGCTGCCGCCTCCGGCGTACCGGCCTGCGCGCTGCTGGCGAAGATGGCGCGGACACCCGGCTTGGCACCCTTGTCCACGGCCAAGGCCATGCAGTGGTTGCGGACCGGGAAGGTGATCAGTTCCACGCAGTCGGTGGCGCCGCTGTCCTGGCAATCCTTGCGCGCGCGCACCTTCGCTTCGGCGGCGCCCATACCGTTGCCGCTACCCACCATCTGCTTGCTGTCGCTGACCGCCAGGCTGGTGTACAGGTCCATGCCTTCGGGCATGGCCTTGCTGATTTCGCCGGGTGCCGGTGCGCGCGGCGACGGCGCGTTCGCAGGGGGGGCGGCGGAAAGAGGGCCGGCAACAGCCAGAGTGACCAGCAGCGCACAGCGCGTCCACGACGAGGATCGTTGCATTCCTTTGCTCCAGGTTTGGTTTTGGCGCGCGGAGCATACCCGGATCGCGGTCCGCGTGGTGTGATGCCCGTGGTATGGGGCGAGAAGCGTGACGACCAACGGTCGTCACCCACCGGGGCCATGCAGCTACCCGTGTCACGGCCAGTTGTGTAGAGTCCGGCCCATCATGCGCTCACGGAGGATCGGGTTTGTCCACGCAGAAATTGGTTCGTTATTCGGTCGCCATCGTCGCGACCCTTGTCATCGGTTACCTGCTTTCGGGCTACCTGACCCTGCTGTTCCTGGGCCTGGATACGGCGCATTACAGCTGGAACACCTACTACCCGTACGTCAGCGCACTGGACCAGCCTGAGGTCGCGCCCTTCGTGGGCAAGATCAAGGCCGCCGGTTACGTGGGCTTCGGCGTCCCGCTGTTCCTGTTCGTGGTGGTCGCCGGCTTCCTGCTGCTTCGGCGCAAGAAGAAAGGCCTGCACGGCGATGCGCGCTTCGCCACCGGCTCGGATCTGTCGTCACACGGGTTGTTCAAGAAGACCGGCGACAGCATCGTGGTGGGCAGCTACAAGGGCAAGCTGGTGCGCCTGTCCGGCCAGCAGTTCGTGATCCTGGCCGCGCCGACCCGTTCGGGCAAGGGCGTGGGCGTGGTGATTCCCAACCTGCTGGAATACGAAGAGTCCGTGGTGGTGCTGGACATCAAGCAGGAAAACTACGAGCTGACCAGCGGATGGCGCGCCAAGCAGGGCCAGGAAGTGTTCCTGTTCAACCCCTTCGCTGAAGACCGCCGCAGCCATCGCTGGAATCCGCTCAGCTACGTCTCCGATGACCCCGCTTTCCGCGTGTCCGACCTGATGAGCATCGCCGCGATGCTGTATCCGGATGGCTCGGACGACCAGAAGTTCTGGGTCAGCCAGGCCCGCAATGCCTTCATGGCCTTCACGCTGTACCTGTTCGACAACCACGATGACGAACGCCGCAGCGGCTTCCCGGGCGGGCAGGGGGTTCCGACGCTGGGCGCGATCTACCGCATCTCCTCCGGTGATGGCACCGACCTGCGCAAGTACCTGCAGACGCTGGCCAGCCGTCCGTTCCTGAGCGCCAATGCCAAGTCGGCCTTCGCCAACCTGCTGTCGCAGGCGGACGAGACCTTCGCCTCGATCATGGGCACCTTCAAGGAGCCGCTGAACGCCTGGATCAACCCGGTGCTGGACGCGGCCACCAGCAGCAACGACTTCCTGCTGACCGACCTGCGCAAGAAGAAGATGACCATCTACATCGGCATCCAGCCCAACAAGCTGGCCGAAAGCCGGATGATCATCAACCTGTTCTTCAGCCAGATCATCAACCTCAACACCAAGGAGCTGCCCAAGTCCAATCCGGACCTGAAGCACCAGGTGCTGCTGCTGATGGACGAATTCACCTCCATCGGCAAGGTGGACATCATCGCCTCGGCGGTGTCCTACATGGCCGGCTACAACGTGCGGCTGCTGCCGATCATCCAGAGCATGGCCCAGCTGGACGCCACCTACGGCCGCGATGTGTCGCGCACCATCATCACCAACCACGCCCTGCAGATCCTGTTCGCCCCGCGCGAGCAGCAGGATGCCAACGACTACTCGGACATGCTGGGGTATACCACCCTGCGCAAGAAGAACATCACCAAGGGCCGTGAGAAGAGCCACAGCTTCAGTGAAGAGCGGCGTGCGCTGATGCTGCCGCAGGAGCTGAAGGCGATGGGGACGGACAAGGAAGTGTTTCTGTACGAGGGCATTCCGCACCCGGTGATGTGCGACAAGATCCGTTACTACAAGGATCGTCACTTCACCTCGCGCCTGCTAGCAAAGGTTGACGTACCCAGCTTGCAGATATAAATCATTGTGCGTTGAGCAACGTCATATAAATGCGTTCATCCGCGTGAAGTGGTGACGCACGTCAACAAATTGTCGTGCGTGGGTAGAACTTTCATGCTTTCTTGACGCACTGTTGACCTTGTTCTATGCCACTCTTCGCCATCAGTTCAGTTCATCGAATTGATGGAGTCGATCAGGTGGTGATTCGCATCACCGGAACAGGGATGGCTTCGAACGTGGTGCAAGGCGATGTAGCAGGCCTCAAGGGGCGGCGCACCGTCAGTTGGGCAGGCGGCTTCGGCCGCAGGGGAGACGGTTGCACGTAACGGCACAGGCCGGCGCGTAACCGGTTCCAGCGTGCAGATGCAACGCTGGACTGCCGGACCACCCATGTCGAAGCTGCTTATTCGTACGTCAAAGGATGTTCGTATGCAGCAAGCGTTGCTGAAGATTTTCATCGCCGTGGCGGCGGTCGCGATGTCGGGTTGTGCCACCAAGCCTGCGCCGGATTTCGGCGGGCGTTGGAAGCCGGTCAATCGCTTTGACGCTGCTCCCACTGAAATTCCTCTCTACACCAGCTATGCCTTCCAGGCATCGCCGATGGATGGCACGTTGAAGGCCATGCTCGAGCGCTGGGCGGCCGATTCGGGCATGTCGCTGGATTACCGGCTGGGTTCGGATTACACGCTGCATGGCGGCGTGTCCCGCATCTCCACCACCAGCGCACAGCAGGCCGTGGCCGACGTCACCACTGCATACGCAGCGCAGGGTGTTTACGTGAGCATCGTGGGCAACAAGATCGTCGCCGGCAGCAGCGCGGCCGTGCCGACGGCCGCCACCACGCCAGCCAGTGCGCCCAACGCCACACCCGCATCCGCACCCGCCGAAACCGCGCCGAGCGGTAGCTGACTGCTGCCGTTTTCCCATCGTGATGCTCCTGCGCTGGTCGCAGGGGCATGGCGCTCATTGACGATCATGCAG
Source organism: Stenotrophomonas chelatiphaga (assembly GCF_001431535.1). Classification (GTDB taxonomy): domain Bacteria; phylum Pseudomonadota; class Gammaproteobacteria; order Xanthomonadales; family Xanthomonadaceae; genus Stenotrophomonas; species Stenotrophomonas chelatiphaga. The sequence goes on along the minus strand of NZ_LDJK01000096.1, from coordinate 23,651 downwards.
TCCGGAAAACCCCATGTTCCGTAAGAAAGACCCAGGCAATAGTCCGAAGGTGGAGCAGGCCGTCGCCAAGGCGGTGAGCTACGAGATCACCGTGGCCGATATGGCGCGCAAGAGCGAGCGCCGCGCCTGGTGGGTGGCCGGTGCGTCGCTGGTGATGTCGCTGGCGTTGGCGGGCGGTTACTACTACGTGCTGCCGCTGAAGGAGAAGGTGCCGTTCCTGGTGATGGCCGATGCCTACACCGGCACCGCTTCGGTGGCGCGGCTTTCCGGCAACCTGGGCGAGAACTCGATCACCAGCAACGAGGCGATCAATCGCAGCAACGTCGCCCAGTATGTGCTGGCGCGTGAGTCCTACGATTACGCGATCATGGGCTTGCGTGACTGGGAGCAGGTCTTCGTGATGTCGGACCAGAATGTCGGCGCGGCCCTGCAGGCGCAGTACAACCGCAGCAATCCCCAGAGTCCGCTGGTGCTGTATGGCACCGATCGCGCGCTGCGGGTGAAGATTCTCAGCATTACCCCGCTCGGGGCACTGCCGAACGGAGGGTTCCGCGGCGCCTCGGTACGCATACAGCGGACGCTTCTGGACAAGCGCACCGGCGGCTCCAGCTACCTGGACAACCAACTGGTGACTCTGCAATTCGAGTACAAGGCAGCGCTTGCGCTCAACGAGCAGGAGCGCGTGCTCAATCCGCTGTCCTTCCAGGTGACCGAATACCGGGTGGATCGTGACTATGCCGCTGCAGGCGTGCCCGTTCCTGACGGCAGCACCGCCGCACCGGTCACCGCGCCACCGGCGGGAGTAGCTGCTGAGTTGGCACCGGCACAACCGGTTGCCCGCTTTGATCCAGTCACCGGCCAGCCGCTGGAAGCGCCGGCCGGGTCTGCGCCGGGTCAGGTTCTGCCTGCGCAGCCGCTGCCGCCGGGATCGGCGCCGGCGCAGGCCGTGCCTTCCACGTATCCGCCGCAACCGGTGCCTGCCCAAGGTGCGCCGGTTCCCGGCGCCCCGGCGCAGGCTGCGCCGGGCCAGGGCACGCCGCTTCCGGCGCGCAACGTTTCCACCGGAACTGCTGATGGAGCAAGCAACCGATGAGTAGTCGCAAGATCAGGACGTGTGCATGGATGGTCGCCGGGGCGCTTGCCCTGTGCATGGCCACCGCGTCGGCGCAGGGCGTCGATCAGTACGAATATGAGAAGGACCGCATCTATCCGGTTCGCACGGGCTTGGGCCTCACCACCCAGATCGAGCTGGATCCCAACGAAAAGATCCTGGACTACAGCACCGGTTTCAGCGCCGGTTGGGAGCTGACCCGTCGTGGAAACGTCTTCTACCTGAAGCCGAAGAACGTCGACGTGGACACCAACATGATGGTCCGCACCGAGACCCATCACTACATTTTTGAATTGAAGGTGGTGGCCACCGATTGGCGCCAACTGGACCAGGCGCGCCGGGCGGGCGTGCAGTACCGCATCGCCTTCAGCTATCCCAGCGGTACCGAGTTCGGGGTCGCCCAGGAAGCCGTGCAGGAAGAGGCGCAACCGCTGCTCAGCACTTCGCTGGCCAAGGATCGTCGTTACAACTTCGATTACTCGTACTCCACCCGGCGCGTCAAGAAGATGGGCTGGTTGATACCGGTCAATGCGTATGACGATGGCCGCTTCACCTATGTACGCCTGCCTGCGTCGCCGGAGTACAAGACCGGCATCTTCCCGGCTGTGTTCGGTCGTGAGACCGAGAACGGCGAGGACTTCGTCGTCAACACAACGGTCGAAGGCAACACCCTGGTGGTGCACGGCACCCATCCGTACCTGGTGATCCGCCACGGTGACAACGTCGTTGGCCTGCGAAGGAACGTCAAGAAATGAGCCAGAACACTCCTCCGGGCAACGGACCCGACGATAGGCGCGACGGCACCCAGCCGGAAAACAATCCGTACTTCAATCGTGCCGACGCCGCGCCCGCGCCCGACCTGGACGCTGCCGCCCCGCGCCTGCGCACGGTGGAAGAACGCCGGCTGGACCGCAAGGCGTTGCTGTTCCTGGGTGGCATCCTCGTGCTGGTGGTGGCCATGGGCTTCCTGCTGGTGCGCAAGAGCCGCGAACCGGATCCGACCCCGCCGCCGCGTGCGGAGGTGCGGACGACTACGCCGGTGTTGCCGACCATTCCCTCTGCCGCCGCCGAGCCGCCGCCGGCGGATCCGATTCCCCTGCTGCCTCCGCCGCCGCTGCCCGCGCAGCAGCAGGCGCCGATGTTCAGCAGCGATGACAGTGGCGAGCGTGGCCCGCGTGCCATGACACTGTTGGAACGCCGCATCGCCGCTGGCGAAGCAATGGGCAACGGGCAGGGTGGGCAGGGTCCGCAGCAGATGGATTCGTCGACAGAAGCCTACATGCGTGCCGCGATGGCCGCGCAGAACCCGCAGGCCGCCGGTGCGACGGAGGGTGAGGAAGAGCGTGAAGCGGTTTCCAACGCTGCCTTCATCCGCAGCCCGGATGCGCTGCTGGTCCGCGGCACCTACCTGCGTTGTGTATTGGAAACGCGCATCATCACCGATGTGCCGGGTTACACCTCGTGCCTGGTGACCGAGCCGGTGTATTCGATCAACGGCCGCACGCTGCTGCTGCCGAAGGGGTCGAAGATCTATGGCAGCTACAACGGCGGCCCGGTGGCCAAGCGCGTGGACGTGATCTGGGATCGCATCACCACCCCCAATGGCATCGATGTGGCGATGTCCAGCCCGGGTGTTGACGGCCTCGGTTCGGCCGGCGTCCCGGGCCAGTACACGGCTCATTGGGGCCAGCGTATCGCAAGCGCGTTGATGATCAGCCTGATCGCCGACGCCTTCAAATACGCTGCCGCCGAGAATGGGCCGGAGTCCACCACCATCAGCAACTCGGGCTTCGCTATGCAGAATCCGTATGAGAGCGCCACAGCGCGCACCATGGAGCGGCTGGCGAACCAGGCGCTGGAGAACCAGCGCCAGCCCACCGTCACCGTCAACCAGGGCACTGTCATGAACGTCTACGTCGCCAAAGACGTCGACTTCAGCGCCGTGCTCGGCCGCCGGATGTAAGGAGCAGAACGGACCGTGGACGCAGAAACTTCCCCCATCGCACTGGTCTCCAGTGAATTTCTGCAGTACCAGTACGAAGTGCTGGGCATTGCCGGGTTCATGGAGTCGCAGGACGTGACGGAAATCTGCATCAACCGTCCGGGCGAGCTGTACCTGGAAACCCGCAGTGGCTGGGAGCGCGTCGAGGTGCCGACCTTGACCTTCGAGCGTGCGCGCCAGTTCTGCACGGCAGTGGTCAACGAGAGCAACACCGGGCAGCGCATCACCGATGCCGACCCGATGGTCTCGTTGACCTTCCCCAGCGGGCCGCGCGCGCAGTTCGTGATACCGCCGGCCTGCGATGGCGGCAAGGTTTCCATCACGATCCGCCTGCCGTCCAAGCACACGCGCACGCTGGCGCAATACCAGCAGGACGGCTTCTTCGACCAGATCCTGGAACAGGAAGCCGGCCTCAACACGCAGGACCAGGAGCTGCTCGCGCTGCGCCATTCGCGGGACTACGCCGAGTTCTTCAAGCGCGCGGTGCAGTACCGCAAGAATATCGTGGTGTCCGGTGCCACAGGCAGCGGCAAGACCACCTTCATGAAGTCGCTGGTCAACCACATTCCGGCCGACGAGCGCCTGGTGACCATCGAGGATGCGCGCGAGCTGTTCATCACCCAGCCCAACGTGGTGCACCTTCTGTACTCCAAGGGCGGGCAGAGCAGCAGCAACGTCACCGCAAAGACCTGCATGGAAGCGTGCCTGCGCATGAAGCCGGACCGCATCATCCTGGCCGAGCTGCGCGGTGATGAAGCGTTCTACTTCATCCGCAACTGTGCCTCCGGCCATCCCGGTTCGATCACCAGTTGCCACGCCGGCAGCCCGGAGCAGACCTGGGACCAGCTGGCGCTGATGGTGAAGGCATCCGCCGAGGGCTCCGGCCTGGAGTTCGCGGTGATCAAGCGCCTGCTGCAGATGACCATCGACATCGTGGTGCACGTGAAGGCGCATGCAGGGTCGCGCTATATCACCGGCATCGATTTCAATCCCGGCCGCACCCAGGGACAGGAGCATTGACCATGGGCATGCACACCGAAGCACGGATCAACACTGGCAAGGGGAGGGCGCGCTGATGCTGCCTGGACTCGAGGCACTGGCCTGCCCGGAAATGGCCGTCTCCATGGACGTGATGAAGCACGTGGTGCAGGTGGAATCGTCGCGCAATCCGTACGCCATCGGCGTGGTGGGCGGCGCACTGGCGCGCCAGCCACAGCGGCTGGACGAGGCCGTGGCTACTGCCCGCATGCTGGAACAGAACGGCTACAACTTCTCGTTGGGGCTGGGCCAGGTGAACCGATACAACCTGGCCAAATACGGGCTCAACAGCTACGAAAAAGCATTCGAGACCTGCCCGAACCTGCAGGCGGCCTCGCGCATCCTGGCCGAATGCCATTCGCGTTCGGGCGGCGACTGGGGCAAGTCCTTCAGTTGCTACTACTCGGGCAACTTCACCACCGGGTTCCGGCATGGCTACGTGGACAAGGTGTTCAATTCGATCAAGCGCAGCCAGATGGTGGCTGCGGTTGGCGGTGGCGTGCAGCCCATCCGTGTGATCGACCGCCAAGGACCGCGCCCTGCCGCGGCCACGCGCCAGCCACTGCCCGAGCGGGTGACGAGACTGAACAATCGTATTTCCAGCGGCCAGGCGCCGGTGGTGGTGGCACAGCCCGATGATCCTGCCCGTGCTTACGTGGTGTATCCCAATACTAATGAAATGGTCCGCGGGAGCCTGTTGAACACGGCGGACAACGCCTTGTCGCGCGCGGTGATGGGCCTGGTCGACCGCGCCGTTCCGCCCGCCCAGCAGCAGCCGGTGGGCCAGTATGCAGAACCCCCGCAGCAGGCCGCGCCGGCAGTAGCAGGTCCGCAAGGACAGCAGGCACCGGTGCTGCTGCAGCCTTGGGGCCAGCGCAGCGCGCCCGCGTCGGGTAACGTGCCGCCCCAACATCAGCCCCAGGTTCCCCAAGGGCCGCCTGTGGACGACGCATTCGTGTTCTGAAGTTTTACCGGGGCGCCCCCGCGGCCCGTCAACGCAGTGACCCTCCAGCTCAGGAAAGGAAAGCAACCGATGAAGACCCAGATTGATCTCGCCAACGCCAAGCGCACCGCCAAGACCCTCGCCCTGGCTACCGCCTTCGTTGGCGCCCTGTTCGTACCTGAGGTGTTCGCCCAGGCAGGCTTCGCAGAGACCGACAAGAAGGTCTGTGGCTTCTTCGACAGCATCAGCGGCCTGCTCAACATGGCTTCGATCGCCGTCGTCACCATCGCGGTGATCTTCGCTGGTTACCAGATCGCCTTCGCCCACAAGCGCATTTCCGACGTGTCGCCGATCCTGATCGGTGGCCTGCTGATCGGTGCAGCCAGCCAGATCGCCAAGATGCTGCTGGGTGACGGCGCCACCGAATGCACCGCTGCGCTGGTGCAGGCTTCCAGCCTGTTCTATGCATAAGAACGTCGTCTTCCGCGGATGCACACGGCCGGCGATGTTCCTCGGCGTGCCGTATGTGCCGTTCTTCATGGTCGCCGGCGGCCTGTTGCTGCTTTCCATGTACTGGAATCTGTGGGTTCTGCTCGCGATTCCAGTGGCGGTTTTCATCATGCGGCAGATGGCAAAACGTGACGAGATGATCTTCCGTCTGATGGGATTGCGCTTGCAGTTCAAGTTCCGTGCGCGGAACCTGCAGGACCATGACGGAATGTGGGTGTTCAGCCCCAATGCCTACCGCAAGACCCCACCGCCGGATGACTACCGTCGTCCCAAGAAAAAGCGCTGAAGAGCCTCATCCGCAGTACGGTTTGCACAGTGATCCAGGAGCGTTGCATGTTCAGTCCCGATACGTCGATCAGCGAGTTCATTCCCTTGTCCTCGCACGTTGCACCGGCAGTGGTGAAGACCACCGGCGGCGACTATCTGCTGACCTGGCATCTGGAAGGGCTGCCGTTCGTTGGCCGTGAAGAGTGGGAGCTCGAGCACAAGCACAACACCTTCAATCGCCTGCTGCAGTCGCTGCGCGCGCCGGACTTCGTCAACGTGGCGTTCTGGGTACACGATATCCGCCGCCGGCGTACGTTGAAATCGCGCAGCACGTTCAAGGAGCGCTTCAATCAGGACGTGTCCGATGTCTACATGGACATGCTGTCGGGCCAGCGCATCATGCAGAACGAGCTCTACCTGACCATGATTTACCGGCCCGTGGTGGCCGGTAAGCGCTTCGTGGAAAAGTCCGGCAATGTGGAGCGGCTGCAGGCCGAACAGGAGCAGGCGGTCGAGAAGCTGCTGGAGCTGGCCGGCAACGTGGAGGCGGTGATCCGCGATTACGCTCCGTATCGCTTGGGAATGTACGAGGCGGCCAACGGCGTGGTGTTCTCCGAGACGCTGGAATTCTTCGGCTACCTGCTCAATCGCATCGACGAGCCGGTGCCGGTGCTCGCTGCCCCGGTTGCCGACTACCTGCCGGTCAGCCGGCACATGTTCTCGCCGAAATCCGGCGATTTCGTGATCAATACGCCGAACGGCGTCAACCACTTCGGTGCCATCCTGAACATCAAGGAGTTCGCCGAAGGGACGTGGCCGGGCGTGCTGAACGGCCTGAAGTACCTGGACTTCGAGTACGTCATCACCCATTCCTTCAGCCCCATGGGCCGCCAGGATGCGTTGAAGATCCTTGATCGCACCAAGGGCATGATGATCTCCTCCGGTGACAAGGCGGTCAGCCAGATCGTCGAGCTGGATTATGCGATGGACCAGTTGTCCTCGGGCAACTTCGTGCTGGGCGAGTACCACTACATCATCGCGGTGTATGCCGACAGCCAGGCCAAGCTGGCCGCCAACGTGTCCGCCACGCGTGCGGAGCTGTCCAATGCCGGCTTCGTCTCGGCCAAGGAAGACCTGGCTGTGACGTCCTCGTTCTACTCGCAGATTCCGGCCAACTGGCGCTACCGCACACGGCTGGCTAATTTGAGTTCGTTGAACTTCCTCGGACTTTCGCCGCTGCACAACTTTGCCACCGGCAAGCAGCACAACAACCCCTGGGGCGACTGCGTGACCACGCTGCAGACCACCAACGGGCAGCCCTACTACTTCAATTTCCACGCCACCCATCCCGCCGAGAATTCGCTGGGTGAGAAGGCCATCGCCAACACCATGGTCATCGGCAAGTCCGGTACCGGCAAGACCGCGCTGATCAACTTCCTGCTCAGCCAGGTCCAGAAGTACGATCCGGCGCCGACCATCTTCTTCTTCGACAAGGACCGTGGCGCGGAGATCTTTGTGCGTGCCTGCGGCGGCAACTATCTGGCATTGGAGAACGGCCGCCCGACCGGTTTCAATCCGTTCCAATGCGAGCGCAATGAATCCAACGTGCAGTTCCTGGCCGATCTGGTCAAGATCCTGGCCGGCAAGACGCAGTACAGCGCCCGCGAAGAGGAAGACATCTTCCGCGCCGTGGAAAGCATGCTGGACACGCCGATGCACCTGCGCAGCATGACCAACTTCCAGAAGAGCCTGCCCAACATGGGCGATGACGGTCTGTACGCACGGATGCGGCGCTGGACGTCCGGCAACTCGCTGGGCTGGGTGTTCGACAACCCGGTCGATACCATCGACCTGCAGAGGGCCAACATCATCGGCTTCGATTACACCGAAGTGATCGACAACCCGGAAGTGCGCGTGCCGGTGATCCAGTACCTGCTGCACCGTCTGGAATCGCTGATCGATGGTCGCCGCCTGATCTACGTGATGGACGAGTTCTGGAAGATCCTCGATGGCAGCGGCGGCCTGAAAGAGTTTGCCAAGAACAAGCAGAAAACCATCCGTAAGCAGAACGGCATGGGCATCTTCGCGACCCAGAGCCCGGAAGATGCACTGAATAGTGACATCGCCGCGGCGTTGATCGAACAGACCGCCACGCTGATCCTGCTACCCAACCCAAATGCCAGCCGCGAAGACTACATCGAAGGCCTCAAGCTGACCGAAGCCGAGTTCAAGGTGGTCACCGCCTTGGATGAGCGCTCGCGCTGCTTCCTGGTCAAGCAGGGTCATGCGTCAAATGTGTGCCAGCTGAACCTGCGCGGGATGGACGACATCCTTTCGGTCATCTCTGCATCCACCGACAACATCGATGTCATGCACCATGTGCTGCATGACGCGGCCCTGCGTGAGAAGGTCAGCGAGGCGGATCTCACTCCGGAACAGTGGCTGGAAGATTTCTACAAGCGTCGGAAAGGTTCGGGCAAACCGGCCTCTCCCAGCCGAGAACAGGCAGCCTGACATGAAGAACAATCGCACTCAGGAGGACACCATGAATCCGACGAGCCGAGAGACCCCCGGTTCCAGGTCGCGCGCGGTACTGCTGCGCTCCGTGTTGGCCGGCGCCATCGGTCTGGGCGTCTGCGCACCGGCATCCGCGCAATGGATCGTCAAGGATCCGACCAACTTCGTCGAAAACCTGTGGAACCGTGTCGAAACCGCTGGCGCGCGCGTCGCGGCGGCAGCCGAGTACGCCAAGACCGCCCAGCGCTGGAATGAACTGCGGGTCAGGGCAATGGCGCAGATCAACAGTTTCGGACTGCCCTCAGGCGCGACGCTGACCATCGTGCCGGACAATTACCTGGTGCCTGAAACCTGCGGCACCGGCGGTGGGCTTAGCGTGGGCACGGTGTTTGAAAAATTCGTGTTCCAGCCTACCGGTGATTGGAAGGCGCAGCAGGAGCAGATCTGCGTCAACATCCGCACGATGCAGAATCGCAAGTACAACGAGTCGGTACGCTTCATTGGCGAGACCTTGCCGGTGATGCAGGACGCGTTGGATGCGATCACCACGGTGCGGCAGGCGAGTGCACTGCTGGGCAACATCAGTGCGGTGGACAGTGACTCGCTGCGTACGGCGAACGATATTGCGGTGAAGACCCAGGAATTCGAAAGCCGCATGGCGGCTTACGATGCGTATATCCAGGTGATGGAGGCCAACCAGATGGTCGTGGCCAAGACCGCGCTGAAGGGTGATCCCACCACCGGGATGATCCGCGACCTGGTCAAGACTGCCGCATTGAAGACCGCGTTGGAAATCAAGTAAAGGAACTGCTGGCGCGCTTGATTGATTGCCGCGCCAGCCACTCCCCTGTGGGAACTCCAAGGAATGCAGGAATGATGTTCAGGTCCATGTCCAACTTTGAATTTTCCGACGGTCTGCAGCAGTTGCTGCATTCGGTCGGTCGTGTCCAATCCATCGGTGACTTCGTCTTCTTCCGGCTGATTCTGGATTTCCTGGAAGAGCGGATCACCGAGTTCGGCATCGAACTGCTCGGCAACACGATGGCCTGGGTGGGTGGCATCGCACTGACGATCATGACCATCTGGGTGCTGGTGCAGGGTTTCCGCATCGCGACCGGACGCAGTCGCGATTCGATGATGGAACTGGTCACCAACATGGCCCGTGCGGCGCTGATCGTCAGTGTGGCGACGACGATGGGCATGTTCGGACGTGAGTTGAATGAATTCCTGACCACCGATCTCAAGGAGCGTATCTCCTTCCTGGTGACCGGAAAGGGCTCGCCGGAAGAACAGATCGACGAGGCACTGGCTTGGATGCAGGTGGCGTTGTCGAGCATCGATGCGATCAACGTGATGGGTGATCCCAGCATGGTGCAGGAGAAGTCGCGCGCGTTGTGGTTCATCGGCCTGGGTACGGGGGGGCCTGCCATTACCGCCGGTTCCATGCTGCTGCTTTACCAGGTGGCAATGGCGCTGTTCATCGGTCTCGGTCCGATCTTCATTTTGTGCCTGCTGTTCGACCAGACCAAGGCGCTGTTCCAGAAGTGGCTGCTGTACGGAATCGGCACGATGTTCTCCATGGCGGTTCTGGCGGCGATGGTGTCGATCGCGCTGGACATGGTGATCCGTGTCGCAGGTACCTTCTGGATAACGGCATTGGCCGACAAATTCCTGCTTGATGGCGCACTCGCCGATGGCGTGACCAGTCAGGCCATGCAGCAGGGCGGCATGGGGCTTATCCTAACGACCTTGATCCTGACCGCGCCCCCAATGGCAGCGTTCTTCTTCCAGGGTACGCTGGGCAACTTCATGGCATATTCGCAGATAAGCGGTGGTGCCGGCGCTGCCCCGAGTGCGGATGGAAGGCCGCCGGGGACGTATACGCCGAGTGCTCCTGCGTCGACGATGCCCCAGTCGGACGGTTCCTATTCTTCTCAGGACGGTCGTTTTCTGGGGTCGGGCGTTGGTTCTCAGTCGAGTACACCTGATCACGGCAAAATGGGCAATGCAAATCGATGAGTATCTCGGGTAACGAGGAGCCATGTCCGTGTACGTAAAAATTGCTTCCATTAAAATCATGCTTTGTATGCTTCTGGGAGCGGCGGGCCTGTGGTTGTTGCCCGATGAAGCTAATGCGGAAGGTGGGTGCCCTCCGGGACATTATCCAATCGGCGGCCAAGGTGTGCAGGGATGTGCACCGATACCCGCTGCATCAACACCCGTGAGCAGGCCCAATGGTAAGTGGATAAAGACGTGGGGCGCGTTGGTGTACTCGGATAGCACCGGAGACACCGGCGTTGCGACGGGTAAGACCAGCAAATCGGCCGCGGTGGACGAAGCGTTGGCAAATTGCCGGGGTGGCGGATCACCGGACTGTGAGAGCCAGGTCACGTACAAGAATCAGTGTGTAGCCGTGGCCAGGCCTACGACTACGGGCTCTGAGGGCGCCTATTTCACGGGCGCGACTGAGGATATTGTTCGACAGGGAGCACTGGCGCGCTGCACTAGAGGTGGTGCGATCTGTGAGGTCAAGTATGTCGACTGCACGCTGCCTATCTTTGAGAAGTTCTAGAAGTTTTGGGAATCAATGCGCGCCGGCCTTACGTGCACCGGCGCGCACGCCTCATGTAGGACGGAGCTGCGCAGCGCACGACGCCCAAAGCTTGAGGGCTGTTTACAGTGACTGCAGCAGACCAATCTTCGAGGCGTATCAAGACTGCGGTGATTTTGAAGGCTCAGTTGTTGCTGAGTAACCAGGTGGCGATGGCGCTGTTCATCGGCCGGGGCCCGATCTTCATCCTGTGCCTGTTTTTTCGAGCAACCCGAGCGCTGTTCCAGAGACGGTTGCTGTACGGAATCGGCACGATGTTCTCCATGGTAGCCCTGGCTGGAATGGTGATCCGTGTCGCAGGTACCTTCTGGATAGCGGCATTGGCCGACAAATTCCTGCTTGATGGCGCACTCGCCGATGGCATGACCAGCATGGCGCTGCAGCAGGGCGGCATGGGGTTGATCCTGACTACCTTGATCCTGACCGCACCGCCCATGGCGGCGATGTTCTTCCAGGGCACGCTGGGTGCGTTCATGGCGTACTCGCAGATCGGCGGTTCGCCGGGCGCTGCTGCACCGGGTCCGCAGGGACAGCCGCCGGGTTCTTATGCGCCGCAGCAGGCCGCTCCAGCAAGCACGGCAGCCACCGGTGAGACAGCTCAGAGTCGGGTAGTGATGCCTAATATGGGAGGAGAAGCGGGCGCCGGTAACGTGGCACCAGCAGGTAGCCGCGGTAATGCGCCCATTGGTTGAGACGGTATAGGGATGGAGGTATGGCAATGACGTACAGGAGACCGCGGGGCGCTTGGATGCTTTTCATCGCATTCTTCTTCTCACTGGGCAGCGCGGGTGCCGACGCCGAAGGGCGCTGCCCTCCGGGCCAGTACCCTGTAGGCGGCCAAGGCGTAGGAGGCTGCGCACCGATTCCAGGCTACAGTGGCAACCAGGCGGCGCAGCCCGCGCCGCCGCCGATTGATCCGGGTCGTTACGAGGACCGCTGGGGCGCAATGGCGCTGTCTGACTCGACTCCTGATGCCGGCGTCGTGGTCGACCAGTTGACTGAAGGTGATGCCAAGCGTGTCGCCATCGAAAAATGTTCCCGGAACGGTCTGAAAGACTGTCGGATACTCCTTACCTACCGAAATCAGTGCGCTGCGTGGGTCGTTCCATCTGCAGACGCGCCAGGGGCGAAAACAGGCATTTCAGCTGGATTGTCCGAGCAGGCTGCGGTGGACAATGCAACTTCGAAGTGCAAACACGCCCCCGGTGGTTCATGCGTGCTCGCTTACAGCGCGTGCAGTCTCCCCCAGTGGACGCGATAAGCAACGGCTGGGCGTCGAGTCCATCCTCGCCGGCACGCGAGTCAACGCATGCGGGTCGGCATCTGTTGAGTGCACCGCCACCCTTGGTCAACCGCGTGCACAACTCTTCATGCGCGTTACTCTTGCTGTCAGCAGTTATCGTCTGCTCCTGGCTTCCTGCTTTTCCCGCATTCGCAGAGGGCCGCTGCCCGCCCGGTCAATATCCTGTGGGCGGCCAAGGCGTAGGAGGCTGCGCCCCCATCCCGGGGGCTGCAGCGAGCCAGCAACGCGCTGCTCCGCAGGCAACTGCGCCGACATCACGTTGGGGAACGCGATGGGGGGCCATCGTGGCCTCCGCAGCCACGTCTGATGCGGGTGCCGCCACGGGCCGTCTGACGAAAAGCGACGCGCTCAGCGAAGCGATGGCGAAATGTCGACGCAATGGCGCCACGGACTGCAAGGTGATGGCCGAGTACAGCAACCAATGCGTGGCGTGGGTCGTGCCGGATGGCGGCGATGCCACGGCGCTCGGCGGCCTGGGCGAAGGCGCTACGCCAGAGCTGGCAATGAAGAAGGCACAGAGTTATTGCGAAAACCGCGCAGGTAATGGCTGCGAGGTCGCCTACAGTGCATGCAGCCTGCCTGAGATTGAGCCGATCTGACTGCTGGCTGCGCATCAACCCGCCAGCTGTGCATCGATGCTGCCGGGACCGGTGTACAGCGAGCTATGAGGCCTGCAGTTTCCCTGAGCGCTGAGCCTGTTCGTACAACCTCTTCCCCAGTGGACGCTCAGAGCGTCCATCTGGCCTGGTCTTGAGCCGATCCCACGCCGAAACCAGCGCGTGAGATCGGTTTGACCGAGGCACGGACGCGTACGGAGGGCCCTGCCCAACCAAGGCGCCCGGGAACGGCTCAGGCATTCATGCTGCGCGCAGCCACCTGGCCCTGCTCGATCTGCATGTCACGCTCCTGCGAGGCCACCTGCTGCGCGGCCTGCTGTGAAGCCACGCGCTCGCTGGACTGATCCAGTGACGTGTTCATCGCCTCGGTGGTCGCCACCGACACCCGCAGGTGCGCCGGATCGTTGACTTCACCCTGCACGCCAAACGTGCGCGACGCATCGCTGCTCATCAGCACATTGTCGATGCGGGTGCCGCCGTTGGCATGCATTTCCGCCGCCAAGCTGCCGGCGAGCTGGCCGCTGTGCTGGTCCGGTGTGCGGCCCACGCGCAGGTCCTGTGCTTCCACGCCGCGCAACGCGTCCTGGAACAGCAGGTTGCCGGGGTGGCCAGGCTGATCCATGCGCATCGCGCCGTCGCGCTTGTGCGCTTCTTCTTCCGCCGCGTTGCGCGCAGGCTCGCCCGGCTCCAGCGGGCCGCGGATGCGGTTGATGATGTCCTCCGCGTTGCCGATCCCACCGCGGGTCGCAGTGGTCAGGCCGCCGCGCAGGAATTCCAGCTTGTCGCGGTACTCGCTGATCATGCCGTCGTTCTGCTTGGCCAGCGTCTGCGAGGCGGGATTGTTCAGTACCGAGCCCTCGCCCAGGAAGTTGTGCATCTTGTGCGAATCCAGCGACCGACCGGCAGCCAGCAACGCCGAATCGGGCATCAGGAAGCCAGCTACCGCGCCGTTGCGGAAGCCGGATCCGTACAGGTTCTTGATCTCGGTTTCGTTCGCATAGACCTTCACCTGGCCGTAGTGGCCGGACGCCGCGCTGACCGGATCGGCCGACATCACATGGTTGACCATCGCATCGCCGCCTTCGCGGATGCGGTAGCCCAGACTGGCTGCGCCGTAGGCATTGAAGGTTTCGCCCTTCAGGCCGTGGTGGTGCGCGGAAATCTGTGCGAGCGAGCCGCCCAGCGAATGGCCGGTGACGGTGACATCGATGTGCTGGCCTTTACGCTCCTGCTGGATCTGTGCGTACGCGTTGGCGCGTCCAGTAAGGGCGATTGCATCGTCCGCCTGCAGGTTGGTGCGTGCGACCACCATGCCCAGGTCGGTGACCACGTCGTGCAGCGGTTGTTCGGTACCGCGGTGAGACACCACGATCTCGTTGGTGTCCACCCGCTGGTAGATGAAACCCTGGTAGCCGTTCTTGTTGTTGACGTGCTCCAGGATGCGGTAGTTGTGGTCGCCGATCGGGACCACCTCCGCTTCATCGGGGGCCCAGCGACCGACTGCGTGATCTTTGTACGCATCATCGGCCAGTGCGGCGTAGTCCTGGCTGCGCAGGCTCATGGCTGCGCCTCTTTGGCGGCCAAGGTGATCGAGAACAGCTTCTCGCGCAGCTCCGGCTTGAAGCCCTCCGGTGCATCCTCGCCGTAATCGGCGTAGTCATCCATCGATTCGCGCGGGTAGCCCATGTCGGCGTAGTGCTGGGTTTCGGTCTCGCCCTTGACGAAGCGGTCCGCTTCGATGAAGGAAAGGAAGCGGGTTTCGCCGTCGGCACCGGTGGCCTTCAGCATCGCGCCGGCGCCGCTGAACTTCCACTGGCAGACGCCGCGTCCGTAATAGTCCTCGTCCTGCATCAGGTCCAGATACACCGTGCCACGGTATTCGTTGTCGCTGACTTTCTGCAGCTTCACCTCTTCCTTGCTGGTGATACGGCCCGCGCGGCCGGTGGCCGGCACGATGCGCCCGCATTCCTGTTCATTGATGACGTCGTACTGGGCGGTGCCTTTGACCATGGCGAACGGGCCCGGAGCATCGTCGATCTTCAATACGAATTCGTATGCCTGGCGCGGGGCCGGGTTGAGCTTGGCCAGGCCGCGGCCGCCCTGTTCGACGTCCTGTTCTGCGGCAGTGATTTCCTGATTCATGGCGGTCTCCGAATGGCAAGCAGTTAGAAGCAGCAACACAGCGCACGGTAGAAGGGTTTGGCGCACTGGGGGCCTCCTGGATGGTGGATGGAATAAAGAGGTCAGCAGTCGCATCGCGCGGTACTCATGCATTCATGCTGCGCGCGGCTGTGGACTGGATCTGTTCGATCTGCTGGTCGCGGTCCTGTGCAGCCAACTGCTGGAGGGCCTGCTGCGATGCCACGCGTTCGCTGGACTGATCCAGCGGAATGTTCATCGCCTCGGTGGTCGCCACCGAAACCCGCAGGTGCGCCGGATCGTTGGCCTGGCCCTGCACGCCGAAGGTGCGCGAGGCATCGCTGCTCATCAGCACGCTGTCGATGCGGGTGCCGCCGTTGGCATGCATTTCCGCAGCCAAACTGCCGGCCAACTGGCCGCTGTGCTGGTCCGGCGTGCGGCCCACTCGCAGGTCCTGGGCTTCCACGCCGCGCAGTGCGTCCTGGAACAGTAGGTTGCCGGGGTGGCCGGGGCTGTCCATGCGCATGGCGCCATCGCGCTTGTGTGCGTCGTCTGTAGCCTTGCGGGCCGGCTCACCCGGATCCAGCGGGCCGCGGATGCGGTCGTAGAGATCCACGGCCACGCCCGGCACGCCGCGCGCACCGGTGGTGACGGCCCCGCGCAGCAGTTCCATCTTGTCGCGGTATTCGTCGATCATTCGCGCGTTCTGCTTGGCCAGCGCCTGCGTGGCAGGGTCGTCCAGCACCGAGCCGGCATCAGCGAAATTGCCGAGCTTGTGTGCGCCCAGCGAACCGGCTGCGGCGACCAGCGCCGAATCCGGAATCACGCCGTTGTACCACTTGTTGCTGAAACCCGCGTTGCCCAGCGTGCGTATCTCATCGGGCCTGGCGTACAGGCGGACCTCGCCGTAATGGCCAGAAGCTGCGCTGACCGGATCCGAGGCCATGGCGTGGTTTAGAACGCTCTTGCCACCTTCGGGAATGCGCAGGCCAAGGCTGGCCGCGCCGTAGGCGTTGAAGGTTTCGCCTTTCAGGTCGAAGTGGTGAGCGGTGACCTGGGCCAGCGCGCCGCCCAGCGAATGCCCTGTGACAGTGACTTCCGGGGCCCGGCCTTCGTTCTCGCCGATGTGCTTGGACAAGGCGACCGCACGCTGGGTCAGCGCGATGGCGTCGCCTGCCTGCAGGTTGTAGCGCGCCAGCACCATCCCACCATCGGCAAGCACCGCATCCTGCGCGATCTCTTCGGTGCCGCGGTGGGAGACGATGATCTCGCCGGTATCCTCGCGCTGGTAGATCGTGCCCTGGTAGCCGTTGACGCGGTTGTTTACGTGCTCCAGCACCTTGTAGTTGTGCCCGTTGAGTGGAACCACTTCTTCCTGGCCAGGCGCGCGGCGGCCGACCCTGTGGTCTTCATACGCATCGGCGGAAAGCGCAGCGTAGTCGCGGTGGGTGAGCGGCATCAGCGCACCTCATAGGCGGTCAGGGTCGCGGTGAACAGCGCATCCTGCAGTTCCGGGCGGAACCGGGTCGGGTCTTCGTGGCCGGCCTGGCCGAAGTCCGGCACCGACTCCACGCGCGGGTAGTCGCGATTCGGGTAATGCCGGGTGAGCGCCTTGCCGGCGATGAACTGATCGGCCTGGATGAACGAGGTGAAGCGGGTTTCGCCGTCGGCCCCGGTGGCTTTCAACATCGCACCGGCTCCACTGAAGGACCACGTGCAGACACCGCGGCCGTAGTAATCCTCATCCAGCATGCGGTCCAGGTAGACCGTGCCGCGATACTCGGTATCGGACACCTTCTTCAGCTGCACCGGCTCCTGGCTGGTGATGCGCGCGGCCATGCCGGTGGCGGGAATGATGCGGCCGCACTCCTGCTCATTGGTCACGTCGTACTGCGCCACCCCTTCCACCACGGCGAATGCACCGGGGGCATCGGCGATGCTCAGCACCAGCTCGAATGCCTGGCGCGGGCTGGGATTGAGCTTGGCCAGGCCGCGGCCGCCGTTCTCGACGTCCTGTTCGGCGGTGGTGATTTCCTGGTTCATGGCGTTCTCCGGATGGCAGGCGGTGAGGAGGAGCAGGGCAGCGCACGGCAGAAACGTTCGGCGCACGGAGGGCCTCCTGGCTGCGGGTGGAAAGGGGGAAGTCGGTGCAGTCATGCCGGGTCGCGCAAGCGATCGAGCATGCCGCCGAAGGGCGCAGGGCAGGGCACGCGTGCGGGAGCCTGGGGCTCGAACCGGTGTGCGTGGGCCGCGGTGTTGTCTCCGTTCCTTGGCGACATGTGCTCGATTCGTGACGAATAGACCTCCTTTTTACCAGTTCGACGTTTCGTTTGCGTCAAAACGTTGGCGCGCGGGTAACGGGATCACATCGGTGGCGCCGCGCAACGCTAGGCGGAAACGCCTGATCCCAGGCGTGATAGACCGCACTGCATACCCGCCAAGCGCGGCTCGGCGCTACCATGGCGGGGAATTTCGAATGCCATCATGTGATCAGGGGAACCGATTGAATTCGCAGGAAGATTCCACTGACTCCGTGCCTGCCGAGCACGCGGCTTACCTGCGCAGCCAGCTGATCACCTATATCGGCAACAAGCGCGCCCTGCTGCCGTTCGTGGAGGCCGGCATCGCCCATGCCAAGGACTGCCTGGGCAAGACGCGGATCGATTTTTTGGACCTGTTTTCCGGCTCCGGCGTGGTCGCACGGCTGGCCCGCCGGCATGCCGCGCGTCTGCACTGCAATGACCTGGAGCGCTACAGCGAGGTCGGCAACCGCTGTTACCAGGCCAACGTGGCGGACGTGGATACGCGGGCGCTGGAGGAAGCGCTGGCCCACGTTGCACGGCGGGTGCAGCGCGAACTGGCGCCGGGCTTCCTGTGTGAACTGTATGCGCCGCTGGACGACGATGACATCCAGCCCGGTGAGCGGGTGTTCTATACGCGGCGCAACGCGATGTTCCTGGATACCTTCTGCCAGGTGCTGGTGGATACGCCGGTCGACCTGCGGCCGTTCCTGCTCGCGCCGGTGCTGGCGCAGGCGTCGATGTATACCAACACTTCGGGCGTATTCAAAGGCTTCCACAAGAACCGCGAAGGCGTCGGCCAGTTCGGTGGTACCGCTCGCAACGCGCTGTCGCGCATCCTGCGCCCGATCGAGGTGCAGGCGCCGGTGTTCAGTCGCTTCGCCTGTGATGTGCAGCTGCACCGTCGCGATGCCAATGCACTGGTGCGTGAACTGGACGTGGTGGACGTGGCGTACTTCGATCCGCCCTACAACGAGCATCCGTATGGTTCGAATTACTTCATGTTGAACCTGCTGTGCGATTACCAGCGGCCGTCGCAGGTCAGCCGGGTGTCGGGCATTCCCAGCGACTGGAACCGTTCGGACTACAACAAGGCCCGGCTGGCCGAGGCCGCACTGTTCGATGCGGTGGCGCAGGTGCGCGCCCGTTTCGTGCTGATCTCGTACAACTCCGAAGGCTTCATCAGCCACGAACGCTTCGTTGCCGGGCTTGAGGCGATGGGCGCGCTGAGCGTGATGGACACGCGCTACAACACCTTCCGCGGCAGCCGGAACCTGGGTGCCCGGGACACCCATGTAACCGAGTTCCTGTACCTTTTGGACAAGCGGTGAACCACATCCGGCCGTGCGGGGGCGGCGAGGCAACGACGGCTGCCAGTTCGCGGTAGTGACGGCCGCTGGCCGTCATGGTGGATGCCCTCCGCTGCGCTCGCCGAGCATGGCGATGCCGGTCGTCCTGACCGGCACCCTGCGGGCCGTTGCAAGCGACGTTGGCTGCGGCTCCTGCTGCTGCCTTCGGCGCTACCGATGGTTTCCGGCGCCCGCGTACAATACCCGCATGCCAGACAGCACCCGCCCGAAGTCCGTCCTGCCCGCCACCCAGGTCCACATGGAGGGCTTCGCGCAGGTGCGTGAAGCGCGCCGGTCCGAGCTGGTGGAGGACTACGTGGAGCTGATCGCCGACCTGATTGCCGACGGTCGCGAGGCGCGTCAGGTGGACATCGCCAGCCGCCTCGGGGTGGCGCAGCCGACGGTCGCCAAGGCGCTGAAGCGGCTGGTCAAGGAAGGCTGGGCGATCCAGCGCCCGTACCGCGGCGTGTTCCTGACCCCGGCCGGCGAACAGCTGGCGCGCGATGTACGCGCCCGCCACCAGACCGTGGAGCGGTTCCTGCTGGCGCTCGGCGTGGATGCCGATTCGGCGCGGCGCGATGCCGAGGGCATCGAGCACCATGTCAGCGAAGCGACGTTGGCCGCGTTCGAGGCCTTCCTGGCCAAGGCGGCGCCGCATGTCTGACGCGCTGCCGGTCCACGATGCCGACGAACACTGGATGCGCCACGCACTGGCGCTGGCCGAGCGCGCGCAGCGCGAGTTCAACGAGATCCCGGTCGGTGCGGTACTGGTCAGTGCGGACGGTGAGGTGCTGGGCGAAGGCTGGAATCTCAACATCGCCGAGCATGACCCCAGCGCGCATGCTGAGATCGTGGCGATGCGGCGGGCGGGCAGGGCACTGCAGAACCACAGGCTGATGGGCAGCACGCTGTACGTCACCCTGGAGCCCTGTGCGATGTGCGCGATGGCGATCGTGCACGCGCGCGTGGCCCGGCTGGTGTATGCGGCCACCGACCCGAAGACCGGCGCCTGTGGCAGCGTGTTCGACCTGCTCGGCGACGCGCGCCACAACCACCGGGTGGACATCCATGGCGGCGTGCTGGCACGCGAGGCGAGCACCCGGCTGACCAATTATTTCCGCGCCAAGCGCGGCCGCCCGCTGCTGTCATTGGATGCGCCGGCCACCGACGAGGGCTGAACGGCGCGGTATCATGGCCGCATCCATTCATGGCGAGGCCGCGGCCCGCCCACAGCGAGGAAACACGATGGCCGACACCGGCGCGGGCAATGACCGACTGATCTGGATCGACCTGGAAATGACCGGGTTGGACACCGACAACGATTCCATCATCGAAATCGCCACGGTGGTCACCGATGCCCAGCTCAACGTGCTTGCCGAAGGCCCGGAGTTCGCCATCCACCACGCGGTGGAGCGGCTGGAGGCGATGGATGAGTGGAACCGCAACCAGCACCGTCGCTCGGGCCTGTGGCAGCGCGTGGTCGACAGCCAGGTCAGTCTGGGCCAGGCCGAAGCGGCCACGGTGAACTTCCTGGCCGAATGGATCGGCGCGGGAGCCTCGCCGATGTGCGGCAACTCGATCTGCCAGGACCGCCGGTTCCTGCATCGTGAAATGCCGCGGCTGGAGAAGTATTTCCACTACCGCAACCTGGACGTGTCCACCATCAAGGAGCTGGCCAAGCGCTGGGCCCCGACGGTGGCTGCCGGGGTGGGCAAGAACAGCAACCACACCGCGCTGAGCGATGTGCATGATTCGATCAACGAACTGAAGCACTACCGGCAGTTCATGGGTACCCTGGCTGGCCTGCCCGACTGAAGGGTAGTGACGGCCGCTGGCCGTCAACCGCGGTGGGTGACGACCGTTGGCCGTGACTGTTCATAGTGCAATGGAGCTGAGGAGCGTGACGACCGTTGGCCGTCACCTCCCGGGGCACGGGTCGTCACCCGGCCGTTCAACTCCCCGGCGCTAAGATCAGGCGATGAACGAGCCGATCCTGCTTCCCCGTGACATCGCCCATCAGCCCCAGGACTGGGCTGACCTGCAGCGCGCCGTAAGCCTGCTGGAGGCGCCGACCATCACCGCGCGCATGGCCAACCTGGTCGGCACACCGCTGGAGTTCGCGGTGAGCCGGCTGCCCACCGCGGTGTCCAGCCGCATCCATGGCGCCGTGCAGGCCGCGCTGTACAAGGCGGTGCAGGGCGCGTTGATGAGCATGGACAACACGCCGGGCAAGTCCGCCTCCACGCGCTGGCACAAGCTGGCAGCGGCCACCTCCGGTGCGGTCGGCGGGGCGTTTGGTTTCGCCGCGCTGCTGATCGAACTGCCGGTGTCCACCACCATCATGATGCGCGCGGTGGCCGACGTAGCCCGCAGCGAGGGCTTCGACCTGGCCGACATGTCCACCCGCCAGGCCTGCCTGGAAGTGTTCGCGCTGGGCGGCAACGCCAAGAGCGATGATGCCAGTGAAACCGGCTATTACCTCGCGCGCGGCTTCACCGCCGACGTGGTGCGGCACCTGTCGGCCGAGCTGGCCGGGCGGGTGGTGACCGGCCGCAACCTGACCCTCGGCGTGGCGCCGAAGGAGGCCGGCAAACTGCTGGCCAAGCTGGTGGAGAAAGTGGCCGGGCGGTTCGGCGTGGTGATCACCGAGAAGTTCGCCGCGCAGGCGGTGCCGATCGTCGGCGCGGCCACCGGTGCGGCGTTGAACACCATGTTCACCGACTACTACCAGGACGTGGCGCGCGGCCATTTCATCGTGCGCCGGCTGGAGCGCAAATACGGCGAGGACGTGGTGCAGGCCTGTTACCAGCGCATCGCCCAGGGCTGACGGAGCGGCGCTGCTGCGTCGCCGTCGCGCTGATCGTTGCGCCACAGGCACAACTGTATTGCCCGGCCGGGTCTGTAAGCGGTGGCGGCCGGCCCCCATCCTTGTTGCCTGATCATCGCGCAAGGAATTTCCATGCTGTTCTCCCCGTATTCCCTGGGTCCGCTGCGGCTGGCCAACCGTATCGTGATGCCGCCGATGACCCGCTCGCGGGCCGCCGAAGGCAACGTGGCCACCGCGGCCATGGCCACGTATTACGCACAGCGGGCCTCGGCCGGGCTGATCGTCAGCGAAGGCACCCAGATCAGCCCGCAGGGCCAGGGGTATGCGTGGACGCCGGGCATCCACAGCCCCGCGCAGATCGAAGGCTGGCGCGCGGTCACGGACGCGGTGCATGCTGCGGGCGGGCGCATCTTCGCCCAGCTGTGGCACGTGGGACGGGTCTCCCACGTGGCCCTGCAGCCGGATAATGCCGCACCGGTTTCGTCGTCCGCGCTGCAGGCCGAGGGAGTGAAGGTGTTCGTCGATCCCACCGGTGCGGGTCCGCAGTCCGGGGTGGGCGAGATGATCCAGCATTCGATGCCGCGGGCGCTTTCGGAGGGAGAGATCCCGGGCATCGTCGCCGAGTATGCGCAGGCCACCCGCAATGCTTTGGCCGCCGGCTTTGATGGGGTGGAGCTGCACGGTGCCAACGGGTATCTGATCAACCAGTTCATCGATTCGCAGGCCAACCAGCGTACCGATGGTTACGGTGGCGCGCTGGCCAACCGCCTGCGCTTCCTGCGCGAAGTGGTGGCGGCGGTGGTCGAGGTGGCCGGCGGCGAGCGGGTAGGGGTGCGGCTGGCGCCGCTGACCACGCTGCAGGGCGCAGTGGATGACACGCCGCAGGCCACCTATCTTGCCGCCGCGCACGTACTGGACCAGCTGGGCGTGGGCTACCTGCACATCGCCGAGGCCGACTGGGAGGATGCGCCGGTGATGCCGGTGGCCTTCAAGGAGGCGTTGCGGATCATCTACCGCGGCACGTTGATCTATGCGGGGAAGTACACCGTGGCGCGCGCCGAAGAAGCGTTGGAGAAGGGCTGGGCGGACCTGATCGGCTTCGGCCGGCCGTTCATCGCCAATCCTGACCTGCCGCAGCGCCTGCAGGCCGGCGCTGCGTTGAATGAGCCGGACCGCGCCACGTACTTTGGTGGCGGGGCGGAAGGGTTCATCGATTATCCGGTGCTGGAAACGGAAGAAGCATAGGAGCAGAAGCGTGACGACCAACGGTCGTCACCCGCCAACGGCAAGGGCAGGGGCATGACGGCCAGCGGCCGTCACTACCGGGGGCAGCGCGGGTCGCGCACCAGGGCGTCGGCGCTGGTGACGCTGCCGTCCTTGCCGTGCAGGTACAGGTGCATGTCCTGCTGCGGGTACGGGATGTTGATGCCCGCCTTGTCGTAGCCCAGCTTCAGCTGCTCCAGCAGGGTCACCTTGGTGCCGAAGTGGTCGGCGGCGTTGACGTAGCAGCGGATGCCCAGGTTGATCGAATGCGCCCCCAGTTCGTAGACCACCACGTCCGGCGCCGGCGTGGCCAGCACGCGCTTGTCGGCCTTCATGATGGCCAGCGCGGTATCGCGCGCCAGCTGGATGTCGTCCTCGTAGCCGATGCCGATGACCAGTTCCACGCGGCGCGTCGGCTCGGCGGTGAGGTTGATGATCGGCGCGGCGGTGATCAGTGTATTGGGGATGGTGGTGTGCTGGTTGTCGGCGCCGGTGATCACGGTCTGGAAGATGCGCACGTCACGCACGGTGCCGGTCTGCCCGGCCACCGTCACCACATCGCCCACGCGGAACGGTCGCAGCGTTACCAGCATCACCCCGGAGGCGATGTTGGACAGCGAATCCTTCAATGCCAGGCCGATCGCCAGGCCGGCGGTACCCAGCACCGCCAACAGCGGGGAGATCGGCACGCCCAGCGTGGCGATCTCCCCGCTGTTGGCGGTGCTGGGTACCGCCGGCCTGGCGATCGGCCTGGCATTGAAGGATTCGCTGTCCAACATCGCCTCCGGGGTGATGCTGGTAACGCTGCGACCGTTCCGCGTGGGCGATGTGGTGACGGTGGCCGGGCAGACCGG
>NZ_LDJK01000095.1 GCF_001431535.1 Stenotrophomonas chelatiphaga | reverse complement strand
CGAGGGGCTCCGCCGTTCGCAGTACCTTTTACGCGGATTTTATGCGGCGGTAGCAGCCCGCCCATGGAGGCTTTACGCATGCCAGGCGGACCATGACGGCCTGAGGTGGAGCGGTTCCACCAGGACGATCACCGTCATGTCTTGTCTATCGCGTTATGGCCTTTCTTCCCGGGCGGGGTGCTGAGCATGCCCGGCTGGCTCTCCCTGCTGAGTGGCGTACTGGTGCTGGTCGCCGCCGCCTACCTGGTCTACGCCGTGCTGCGGCCCGAAGCATTCTGACGGGCCACGGACATGACCGGAATCCTCCTTCTCCTCGCCACCAGCGTGCTGCTGGCCTGGCCCCTCGGCCTGTACCTGGCGCGGGTGATGCGCGGCGCGCCGATGCGCATCGACCCGCTGTTCCACTGGATTGAAAAACCGCTTTACCGCCTGTTGGGCGTGGATCCCGCCCACGGCATGTCCTGGCGTGGCTACGTCGGCGCGTTCGTGCTCAGCAACGTGGTCATCGCGCTGCTGACGATGGCCGTGTTCATGACCCAGGCGTGGCTGCCGCTGAATCCGGACGGCATCGCCAACCTGCGCTGGGACACCGCGCTGCACACCATGGTGTCCTTCCTGACCAACACCAACCAGCAGCACTATTCCGGGCAGGCACAGCTTTCCTACCTTTCGCAGATGACCGGGATCACCGGCCTGCAGGTGGTCACGCCGATGATGGGCCTTGCGCTCGCGGTCGCCACCCTGCGCGCCCTGTTCGCCCCACCGCGGCAGGACGTGGTCGCCGAGGGTGACCGCCGCATCGACGTCGGCAACTACCATGCCGATGTACTGCGGCTGTGCGTGCGCTTCATGCTGCCGCTGTGCCTGCTGTGGACGGTGCTGCTGGCCAGCCAGGGCGTCCCGTCCACCTTCGCCGCTGGCCCGCAGGCCACGCCGATGGATGCAACGGCCGGCATGCAGGAACAGAAGATACCGCTTGGTCCGGTCGCGGCGATGGTGGCGGCCAAGCAGCTCGGCGCCAACGGCGGCGGCTGGTACGGCCCCAACAGTGCCTTCCCGCTGGAAAACCCGACCGCGCTGTCGAATGCGCTGGAACTGGTCGGCATCCTGCTGATCCCGATCGCGATCATCTTCATGATCGGCGCATTCACCGGCCGCCGCCGCTTTGGCTGGCTGGTGCTGGGTTGCATGGCCAGCATGTCGGTGGTGTCGATCGCGGCCACGGTGTGGCTGGAAGGCCATTCGCCCACCGCGGCCAGCGCTTTGCTGATGGAAGGCAAGGAGGTGCGGCTGGGCAGCGATGCCACCGCGCTGTGGGCAGCGGTCACCACCCAGGTATCCAACGGCTCGGTCAACGGCATGCTCGATTCGATGAGCCCGATGGCCAGCGCCGTAGCACTGGTCAACATGCTGGTCAGCGCCATCTGGGGCGGCATCGGCTGCGGGCTGCAGCAGTTCATCGTCTACCTGCTGCTGGGCGTGTTCCTGGCCGGGTTGATGACCGGCCGCACCCCTGAACTGCTCGGACGCAAGCTGGAAACCCCGCAGGTGCGCCTGCTGGCCCTGCTGGTGCTGCTGCAGCCGATCACCCTGCTCACCCTCACCGCGATCACGCTGGCGGTGCCGGGCCTGTCGGGCACCTCCAACCCGGGATTCCACGGTATCAGCCAGGTCTTCTACGAATACGCATCGGCCTACGCCAACAACGGTTCCGGCTTCGAAGGGCTGGGCGACAACACGCCCTGGTGGAACCTGACCTGTTCACTGGTGCTGCTGCTGGGGCGCTTCCCGCTGCTGGTGGTGCCGCTGGTGATCGCCGCCCAGCTTGCGGCCAAGCGTCGCGCGCCGGAATCACCGGGCACGCTGCAGATCGAAACGCCCACCTTCGCCCTGACCCTGCTCAGCGTGATCGTCATCCTGACCGTCCTGCAGTTCCTGCCGGTTCTGGTGCTTGGCCCGGTGGCCGACCACCTCAGCCTTGGCCTGCATTGAGGCACTCCCCATGAATACTGTCGTGACTTCTCCGCTGCCGCGCCGTCCGGCGCTGCTGGATGCCGCCGGCTTCCGCCGTGCGCTGCTTGATTCCTTCCGCAAGCTCTCGCCGCTGCACCTGGTGCGCAGTCCGGTGATGGCCGTGGTCATGGCCGGCACGCTGCTCGCGCTGGTGGTGACCCTGAGCGGCAATGCGCCGATGGGCTTCGGGCTCGCCGTCAGCGCGATCCTGCTGCTGACCGTGCTGTTCGGCAATTTCGCCGAAGCCGTGGCCGAAGCGCGCGGCCGTGGCCAGGCCGCATCGCTGCGGCGCGCCCGCCAGGACCTGGTGGCGCGCCGGCTGCAGTCCGCGCATCCCGCCGCGGCGCAGGAACAGGTAGCCGCGGCCGAACTGCGCCCGGGTGACCATGTACTGGTCGGCGAAGGCGAGCTGGTGCCGGCCGACGGCGAGATCGTGCAGGGGCTGGCGACCATCAACGAAGCCGCAGTGACCGGCGAATCGGCGCCAGTGCTGCGTGAAGCCGGCACCGACCGCTCCGGCGTGATCGGCGGTACCAAGGTACTGTCCGACCAGATCGTGGTGCGGATAACCGCCGAACCCGGGCACAGTTTCCTGGACCGGATGATCGCGCTGGTGGAAGGCGCCAACCGGCAGAAGACGCCCAATGAAGTGTCGCTGACCCTGCTGTTGGCGGCGATGACGCTGACCTTCCTGGTGGTGGTGGCGACGCTGCCGGCGATCGGCGCATCGGTCGGCGTGAGCGTTGATCCGCTGCTGCTGATCGCGCTGCTGGTGTGCCTGATCCCCACCACCATCGGAGGCCTGCTGCCGGCCATCGGCATCGCCGGCATGAACCGTGCGCTGGCGGCCAATGTGCTGGCCAAGTCCGGCAAGGCGGTCGAAGTGGCCGGTGACATCGACGTGCTGCTGCTGGACAAGACCGGCACCATCACCCACGGCGACCGCCAGGCCACCGCGCTGCACGCGCTGGCCGGTGTGGACGTCGCCCGGCTGCGCGAGGCGGCGCTGCTTTCCTCGCTGGCCGACCCGACACCGGAAGGCAAGTCGATCGTGCGGCTGGGCCGCGAGCAGGGCTGCCGCAGCGCCGAGCCCGAGCACGCGCACTACACCGCCTTCAGTGCGCAGACGCGCATGTCCGGCGTGGACCTGGACGGCGGCCGCAGCATCCGCAAGGGTGCGGCCGATGCGATCCGCGCGCATGTGCAGTCGCTCGGCGGCGAGGTGCCGGCCGAACTGGCCGGGCGCGTGGAACAGGTCGCACGCAACGGCGCCACGCCGCTGGTGGTGGCCGAAGGCCGCCATGTACTGGGCGTGGTCGAACTGTCCGACGTGGTCAAGCACGGCATGCGGGAGAAGTTCGCGCAGCTTCGCGCGATGGGCATCCGCACGGTGATGATCACCGGTGACAACCCGTTGACCGCCGCGGCGATCGCTGCCGAAGCCGGGGTGGACGATTACATCGCCGAAGCACGCCCGGAAGACAAGCTGGCACGCATCCGCCAGGAACAGGCCGGTGGGCGACTGGTGGCCATGGTCGGCGACGGTACCAACGATGCGCCGGCGCTGGCACAGGCCGATATCGGCCTGGCGATGAACTCCGGCACCCAGGCCGCGAAGGAGGCCGGCAACATGGTCGACCTGGATTCGGATCCGGCCAAGCTGCTGGCCGTGGTGGAAGTGGGCAAGCAGCAGCTGATCACCCGCGGCGCACTGACCACCTTCTCGCTGGCCAATGACGTGTCCAAGTACTTCGCGATCCTGCCGGCACTGTTCGCCGCCACCGTGCCGGGCATGGCCACGTTGAACGTGATGGGCCTGTCCAGTCCGCGCAACGCGGTGCTGGCCGCGTTGATCTTCAACGCCCTGGTGATCCCGGCGCTGATTCCGCTGGCACTGCGCGGGGTGCGTTTCCGCCCGGCCACGGCAACCACCCTGCTGCGGCGGAACATGCTGGTGTACGGGCTCGGCGGCGTGCTGCTGCCGTTCGTGGCGATCAAGGCAATCGACTTCCTGCTGATGACGGTATCTGCTGCATGAACACTTCAACGACCCCTCCGGTATCCCCCCTCGTTCCACCGCGGGCACTGGCGCGCGCCGCTGCCGAACGCGAGTCCCGCCTGCAGCACACCGCGCGCTGGCGTCCGGCGATCGTGCTCGGCGTCGGCAGCCTGCTGCTGGCCGGCGCGCTGTACGCGGCCACCGCTACCGGCCTGGCGCGGCTCGCGTTCCCGGCGCAGTCCGATGGCAGCCTGATCGTGGATGGCGATGGCCGCGTGCGCGGCTCGGCCCTGCTGGCCCAGCCGTTCACCGCTGACGGCTGGTTCCAGCCGCGGCCGTCGGCGGCGGGCCATGATCCGATGGCCGCGGCAGGCTCCAACATGGCGCGCAGCAACCCGGCGCTGGCGACACGCGTGGCCGATGCCACCACCGCCGTCGCCCTGCGCGAAGGCATCGCGCCCGCGCAGGTTCCCGCCGACCTGGTGACGCAGTCCGGCAGCGGGCTGGATCCCCATCTGTCACCGGCGGCCGTGCAGGTGCAGCTGCGCCGCGTAGCGCAGGCACGTGGGCTGTCCGAAGCGGAGCTGCAGGCCATCGTGCAGGCGCATGTCGAGGGCCCGCAGCGGGGGATGCTGGGCCAGCCGCGGGTCAACGTGATGGAACTCAACCGGGCGCTGGAGCAGGCCACCCATGCGCGGTGATGCCATGCGACGTCCTGCTGGCGCACAATCGCCGGCATGACCGATACCCGCAGCCGACAGGCCGACGCCCTCATCGAAGGCCTGCAGCGTGACGCCGGGGGGCGGCTGACCGTGTTCCTCGGCGCCGCGCCGGGCGTCGGCAAGACCTACGCCATGCTGGCCCGCGCGCAGGAGCAGCTGCGCCGTGGCGTGGACCTGGTGGTGGGCGTGGTCGAAACCCACGGCCGTGCCGAAACCCAGGCCCTGCTGCAGGGCCTTCCGGTGGTTGAACGCAGGCAGGTTGACTACCGCGACCGGCAGCTCGAAGAGATGGACCTGGATGCCATCGTGCAGCGGCGCCCCGCGCTGGTGCTGGTGGATGAACTGGCGCATCGCAATGCGCCGGGCAGCCGCCACGAGCGGCGCTGGCAGGATGTGATGGAGCTGCTGGATGCAGGGATCGACGTCTGGACGACGGTCAACATCCAGCACCTGGAAAGCCTCAATGACGTGGTGCTGCGGATCACCGGCATCCGGGTCAGCGAGACCGTGCCCGATGGCGTGCTGGACCGCCTGCATGACATCGTGCTGGTCGACCTGCCACCGCGCGAGCTGATCACGCGGCTCCAGCAGGGCAAGGTCTATGTACCGGAACAGGCATCGCAGGCGCTGCAGTCCTACTTCACCACCGCCAACCTGACCGCCCTGCGCGAGCTGGCCATGCAGGAAGCCGCCGACCGCGTGGACAGCAGCCTGCGCGAGGTGCGTGCGGCCGGTGGCGAAGGCGCCCTGCCGCTGCGCCGGCGCGTGCTGGTGGCGATCGATGGCGGCGGCCAGAGTGAATACCTGGTGCGCGTGGCGCGGCGCATCGCCGAGCGCCGCGATGCGCCGTGGACGGTGGTCACGGTGCAGCGACGTCGTGCCGACCCGGCCACGCAGCGCGAGATCGACAGCGCCTTCGCGTTGGCACGCCGGCTCGGCGCCGATGCTGAAGTACTGCACGGATCCAGCGTCGCCGACGCACTGCTCGACCATGCCGCGCACAACAACGTATCCACGCTGGTGCTCGGCCGCACGCGCGAACGTCCGCTGGCGCGGATGCTCAACCGCACGCTCACCCAGCAGTTGATCCAGCATGGGGCGCATTACGAGATCACCATCATCAGCACGCCGCGCGCGCGGGCACGCGCACGCCGCGATCGCCTGCTGGCACCGGCGCCGGGCCACGCGCCGGAGCTGGCACAGGCGGTGCTGGCCTGTGCGTTGGCCTGCCTGGTGGCCTGGGTCGCCGAACGCTGGGTCGGCATGGCCGACCTGTCGATGGTGTTCATCGTGGCGGTGGTGCTGGTGGCCGCGCGCACCCGCGCCAGTGCCGCGGTACTGGCTGCCGGCCTGTGTTTCCTGGCCTACAACTTCCTGTTCATCGCCCCGCGCTTCACCTTCGCGATCAGCGCGCGGCAGGGCGTCATCACGGTCTTCCTGTTCCTGGCCGCCGCGCTGGTGGCGGGCCGGCTGGCGTCACGACTGCGCATGCAGGTCATCGCCCTGCGCGCGGCCAACCGCCATGCCCATGCGCGCCAGCAACTCGGCCGACAGCTCAGCAGTGCCGCCAGCAACGAGGCGGTGGCGAATGCGGGACGACAGGCACTGGAACAGGCCCTGGACGCCCCGGCGTGGCTGCGCATCGGCAGCGACGTGACGGCCAGCGGCAGCGCGGTGCCCGGCGATACCGACCTGGCCGCCGCGGACTGGTCGCAGCGCCACGGGCAGCCCAGCGGGCGCTATACCGATACGCTGGCAGGCGCGCGGTGGTGGTGCCTGCCGCTGCTGGACGGCGAGGCCCGTTGCATCGGCGTGGCGGCACTGCAGTTTGCGCCGGCGCTGGCGCGGCTGGCACCGGAACAGCGCCAGCTGGCGGTGGCGATGGTGGACGACATCGCGCAGGCCGCGCTGCGCACCCGGCTGGTGGCCGAACTGGAGCAGGCACATGTCAGCAACGAGACCGAGCGGCTGCGCTCGGCGCTGTTGTCTTCGGTGTCGCATGACCTGCGCTCGCCGCTGGCGGCGATGATCGGCTCGGCCGACAGCCTGGCCAGCTACGGCCAGGCAATGGATGCGGCGGACCGTCGGTCGCTGCTGGACACCATCATGCTGGAAGGCGAACGACTGGACCGCTACATCCAGAACCTGCTGGACATGACCCGGCTGGGCCATGACGGACTGAAGATCAACCGTGACTGGATCGGCGTGGACGAACTGGTCGGCTCGGCCGCACGCCGGCTGCAGCGCTACCAGCCGGAGGTGAAGCTGCAGCTGGACATCCCGGCTTCGCTGGGGCCGATCTGGGTGCATCCGGCACTGGTCGAACAGGCGCTGTTCAACGTGCTGGAGAATGCCGCGAAGTTTTCCCCGCCCGCTGCACCGGTCAGCGTCAGCGCGCGGCTGCAGGACACCGGGCTGGTGATCGACGTGATGGACCGTGGGCCCGGTATTCCAGCCGACGAACGCGCGCGCATCTTCGACATGTTCTACAGCGTGGAGCGCGGGGACCGCGGCCGCCATGGCACCGGCCTGGGACTGGCGATCTGCCAGGGAATGATCGGTGCGCATGGTGGCAGCGTGCAGGCGCTGGCAGGCGAGCACGGACGCGGTACGCTGATACGCATCTCCCTGCCCCTGCTCACTCCTGCCGGTCACTCCGATGCCCCTGACGCCTGACAGTACGTCCTCGATCCCGCCCGCCTGCGTGCTGGTGATCGACGATGAAGCGCAGATCCGCCGCTTCCTGGACATCAGCCTGCGCGCGCAGGGCTATCGGGTGCTGCAGGCGGCCAGCGGCCAGGAAGGACTGGAACGGCTGGTCGGCGAGAACGTGGACCTGGTGATCCTGGACATCGGCCTGCCGGACATGGAGGGCCACCAGCTGCTGGCCGAACTGCGGCAGTGGAGCCAGCTGCCGGTGATCATGCTGACCGTGCGCGCGGGCGAAGCCGAGAAGGTGCGTGCGCTGGATGCCGGCGCCAATGACTACGTGACCAAGCCGTTCGGGACGCAGGAGTTGATGGCGCGGGTGCGGATGTTGCTGCGCACGCGTGCGGCACCGCTGGATGGACAGCCGCCGGTGTTCGATGACGGGCACCTGCGGATCGACCTGGTGCATCGCACGGTGGCGCTGGACGGGGTGCCCGTGACGCTGACGCGCAAGGAGTATTCGCTGTTGTCGCTGCTGCTGGTCAATGCCGGGCGGGTGGTGACCCAGCCGCAGATCCTGAAGGAAATCTGGGGGCCGACGCACCAGCACGATACGCATTACCTGCGGATACTGGTCGGCAAGCTGCGGCAGAAGCTGGGCGATTCGGCGCTGGAGTCGCGGTATGTGTTCACCGAGCCCGGCGTGGGGTTGCGGTTCAAGGGGTAATATTTTTCGCTGGCGTGGAGCGTTGGTCTGTTCGCTGCTACGGGCCGGCAGGGGGAACAGCCCCTTAGCCAGGACACGCCGTGAACCCATCCATGGGGGCTCGTTTACGCCCATCCGGGGCTCCAACGGTCCTGTCCAAGGGGCTGTTCCCCCTGCCCGCTCGGGTCCCACGCGCGATGGGGGGGAAGGGCGTGGTAGCGCCGAGCCGTGCTCGGCGGGATGCTGGCCGGAGGGCTGGCCGCTGCGCTCGCCGACCATGGGTCGGCGCTACCGGGGATCCTTCTGCGCCGCGTGGGCGCTATCTCAGAAGCCGAGGTCCTGGTCGCCGAGCAGGGGCTGCAGCTGGGTGCGGAACTGGGCCTTGATGCGCTCAAGCGCCTCTTCGGTATCGGCTTCGAAGCGCAGTACCAGCACCGGGGTGGTGTTGGAGGCGCGTACCAGGCCCCAGCCATCGGCGAAGTCCACGCGCAGGCCATCGATGGTGGAAATGCGGCCGCCCACGAACGGGTTGTCCCCGGACTGGGCTGCGCTCACCACCAGTGAAACCAGCGCGTGCGGCGTGCCATCGGCCACCGGCACCTTGATCTCCGGGGTGGAGATGCTCTGCGGCAGCTCTTCAAGCACTTCCTGGGGGGTTTCTTCGCGCAGTGCGAGGATTTCCAGCAGGCGCGCAGCGGCGTACAGGCCGTCATCGAAACCGAACCAGCGCTCGCGGAAGAAGAAGTGCCCGCTCATCTCGCCGGCCAGTTCGGCATCGGTCTCCGCCATGCGGGCCTTGATCAGCGAGTGGCCGGTCTTCCACATCATCGGGCTGCCGCCGTGGCGCAGCACGAAGTCGGCCAGCTTGCCGGTGCACTTGACGTCGTAGATCACCATCGCGCCGGGGTTGCGCAGCAGCACGTCGGCGGCGAACAGCATCAGCAACCGGTCGGCGAAGATGATCGTGCCGTCCGGAGTGACCACGCCGAGGCGGTCCCCGTCACCATCGAAGGCGATGCCGAGGTCGGCGTCGAAGCGCTTCACCGTCTGCACCAGGTCCTGCAGGTTGGCCGGTTCGCTGGGGTCGGGATGATGGTTGGGGAAGTTGCCATCGACATCGCAGTACAGCGGGATGACATCGGCACCGATGGCTTCCAGCAGCGGCTGCACCAGCGCGCCGGCCACGCCGTTGCCGGCGTCGGCCACCACCTTCAGCGGCCGCTCCAGCTGCACGTCGTCTGCGATCCGGCGCACGTAGTCATCGTTGACCTCGCGCTGCTGGTAGTTGCCCGGCGATGACGCCTGCGCCAGCCGGCCTTCGACGATGCGCTGGTAGAGGGCGGTCACCGCATCGCCGGACAGGGTCTGCCCGGCGATGACGATCTTGAAGCCGTTGTATTCGGGCGGGTTGTGGCTGCCGGTCACCGCCACGCAGCTGCCGGTGCGCAGGTGGTGGCTGGCGAAGTACACCACCGGCGTCGGCGCCAGTCCGATATCGATGACATCGCAGCCGGCGCGGCGCAGGCCTTCGGCCAGGCCAGCGGCCAGTTCCGGACCGGACAGGCGCCCATCGCGGCCGATCACCACTTCGCGCAGGCCCTGCGCCAGCACTTCACTGCCGATCGCCTGGCCGATCAAGGCCGCGACCTTGGGGGTCAGCTCCTCGCCGACCACGCCGCGGATGTCGTAGGCGCGGAAGATGCCCGCGGCCAGGCTTGCGGCCAGGGGCGGCGGCTCCAACGCGGCGCCGGCGCCCGGTTCGGCCGCTGCGGCGGTGGGCAGCTCGGCGGCAGACTGCGCCAGGCTCTCGCTCAGGGTCGGCCCCTGTTCTTCGGTGCCTTCGCGCGCGGCCCGCCGGGGCAGCGGCAAGCGGGACTTGCCGACCAGCAGCAGCACCGCGATCAGCACCAGCAGCAGCGCCACGATGGACGCGGCCAGCGCGCCCAGCCCCAGCGGGCCGGGTTCGATCGACGGCACCCCGGCGGCCAGCCGCAGGCTGCTGTTGGCCAGCGGCCGCGCCA
Organism: Stenotrophomonas chelatiphaga; assembly: GCF_001431535.1. Taxonomy (GTDB): domain Bacteria; phylum Pseudomonadota; class Gammaproteobacteria; order Xanthomonadales; family Xanthomonadaceae; genus Stenotrophomonas; species Stenotrophomonas chelatiphaga. The sequence continues at coordinate 8,915 of NZ_LDJK01000095.1, read as the reverse complement.
GCACTTCGCCACTGTCGGCCAGCTTGCGGTCGCCGCGTTCAAGCACGTTGTAGCTGCCCTGGCGCAGGGCCAGGTAGCCTTCGGCCGGTGCACGCACCGCGTCCAGCGGGCCGGTGAGCTGCATCAGCGGCTGCCGCACGTAGACCAGCGCCAGGCCGTCGGACCCCAGCGGCACACTCGCGGCCAGGCCCAGCCGCGCGCCGCCGGCGTCGCGCACCACGCGCGCCACGGGTTCCTCACTGACCAGCGCCGCCTCCAGCAGCGCCAGCCGGGCGTAACCAAAGGCGGCCGGATCGGCATAGGCGGTCTCCAGCGAAGCCGGCCAGACCTGCACTTCTTCCACGCCGGTCCAGGTTTCGCGCAGCGCCAGCGCCGCAGCGGCGCCGTCCCCGGCAGCAAGTGCCTGTTCAACGCGTGCGGACTTCAGGTGCTTGCCGAACTGCAGCAGTTGACCGTCGAGCGTCTTCTGCAGGCCCTGCAATGCGGTATCGCGCGCCTGTTCCAACTGGGTGCCGGTGTTGGCCTGGCGCCACTGCTGCACCGCGCTCCAGCCGAACAACCCCGCCAACAGCAACAACATCGCCGCCAGCAGCGGCCCCGTACGTCCCGTGACCGCCACGCCCTTCCCCTTGCTGCCGATCATCCTGTCCCCCGAGTCAGCGCACTCCGGTATGCCCGAACCCACCCGAGCCCCGCGTGCTGTCCGTGAAAGTATCCACTACCTGCAGGGCAACACGCACGATGGGAACGACAACCAGCTGTGCGATGCGGTCGCCGGGTTCGATGGTGAAGGCCTCGCGGCCCCGATTCCAGACACTGATCAGCAGCGGTCCCTGGTAATCGGCGTCGATCAGGCCGGTGCCGTTGCCGAGCACGATGCCGTGCCGATGGCCCAGCCCGGAACGCGGCAGGATGATCGCGCACAGGTTCGGATCGGCCACGTGGATCGCCAGGCCGCTGGGAACCAGGGCGGTATCACCCGGCGCCAGCACCAGCGGCGCTTCGGTTGCCGCGCGCAGGTCCATGCCGGCACTGGCTTCGGTGGCATACGCCGGAAGCGGCCAGCTGTCGCCGAAGCGCGGATCCAGCAGCTTCACCTGCAGCGGCTGCAGCGAGGGAGGAACCGGGTGCGATGCAGCGTTCATGCGGTCAGCCTTTGCGCGATTAGCGCGAGCAGTTGCGTGGCCAGCTCGGTCTTGGAGGTGGCCGGGAATACCTGTTCACCGTCCTGCCAATAGGCCGTGGCGGCGTTGTCGTCACTTTCGAAACCCGCGCCGGCCTGGCCCACCTGGTTGGCGATCACCAGGTCCAGCCGCTTGTCCACCAGCTTGCCGCGCGCGTATTTCTCCACGTCGTGGGTTTCCGCGGCGAAGCCCACCACCAGTTTCAGCGACTGGGTCTGGGTGGCCACCTCGGCCAGGATGTCCGCGGTGCGCACCAGTTCCACCACCAGCGACTGGCTGTCGACGGTCTTCTTCAACTTCTGCGGTGCGACCTGGCGCGGGGTGTAATCGGATACGGCAGCGGCACCGATGTAGATATCCGCAGGCAGCGCGCCGAGCACGGCATCGCGCATCTGCGCGGCCGAACGCACGTCGATGCGCTGCACGCCCGCCGGCGTCGGCAGGTTCACCGGACCACTGACCAGCACCACCTTGGCACCGAGCCGGGCCGCCGCCGCGGCAAGCGCATAGCCCATCTTCCCGCTGCTGCGGTTGCCGACGTAGCGGACCGGGTCGATGTCTTCGTAGGTCGGTCCGGCGCTGATCAGCAGGCGCAGCCCGGCCAGCGCGGAAGGGCCCGGCGCGGACGCGTTGCCGGCGGCGCCCGCACTGCGTTCGATGTCCACCAGCGCGGCCACGATGTCGTCCGGCTCGGCCAGGCGCCCGGGACCGGACTCGCCCTCCGCCAACGGCCCGTCCACCGGCCCCACCACCTGCGCCCCGCGCGTACGCAGCAGGGCGATGTTGGCCTGGGTGGCCGGGTGCAGCCACATGCGATGGTTCATCGCAGGGCATACGGTAAGCGGGGCGGTGCTGGCCAGGCAGAGCGTGGTCACCAGGTCATCGGCATGGCCCTGGGCAAGGCGTGCCAGCAGGTCGGCGGTGCCCGGGGCGACGACGATGCGGTCGGCCCAGCGCGCCAGCTCGATATGCCCCATCGCCTGTTCCGCCGCGCTGTCCCACAACGTGGTGCGCGTGGGCTGGCCGGACAGGGCCTGGAAGCTCAGCGGGGTGACGAACTGCTGGGCACCGGCGGTCATCGCCACCTGCACCAGCGCCCCGGCATCGCGCAGCCGACGGACCAGCTCCAACGCCTTGTAAGCCGCGATACCGCCGCCCACGCACAACAGCAGCCTGCGCCCTTCCAGCGGGCGCTGCCGCGCCGGGGAAGTCTTGGGTGAGTCAGCCACCGGGGAAATCCTATGCACGCAAAGACATTAGCTTAGCCGAAAGCCCCGTAGTGCCCCTATTCGGGGGGATATGACCGACGGATATAAGTACATGTATGCCAGCATTTAACGATGCCAGTTGTCGCGTCATCCGCTTGCATCAAGCGGCTGCCGGGACCTGCTCCGCCGTACTGCAGGACCCTACCGTGCACATCCGCACCATCATTGCCGACGACCACCCGATCATCCTCCATGGGGCACGCGTGGTGCTGGAGAACGCACACATCGATGTGGTCGGCGAGGCCTCCGGTGGCACCCACCTGCTCGCGCTGCTCGACCGCCAACCGTGCGACGTGGTGCTGACCGACCTGACCATGCCCGGCAAGGGCCCCGATGGACCCGAACTGCTCGACTGCATCCGCGTGGCGCACCCCTGCCTGCCGCTGGTGGTCCTGACCGGCACCGCCAGCCCCACCGTGCTGATCACCCTGCTGCGCTGCGGCGTGCACGGTGCGCTGGACAAGGCCGCCGATTTCGACGAACTGGCACAGGCGGTACGCAGCGCCGCCGCCGGCCAGACCTATGTTTCCCAGCACCTGCGCTCGCATCTCGAAGCCCGCGACCTGGCCCACCGGGCAACGCCGGCGTCGTTGTCGCAGGGCGAGCGTGATGTGCTGGAAGGCCTCGGTCGCGGCATGAACCTCAGCATGATCGCCCAGCAGCGGGGACGCAGTCCGAAGACCGTCAGCCGGCAGAAATCCGATGCGATGCGCAAACTGGGCCTGACCGGAAACCACGAGCTCCACGCCTTCCTGCGCACTTACCCGATCAAGGGCTCGCGCCCCTCCTGACACGCCGTGCCGGGTCTGTCCCATGGGCCGCAGTTGCGTGCCTGGCCACACTGGGGACCATGACGATCCACGACTGGCCCGTACCGGAACGCCCCCGCGAACGCCTGCTTTCGCATGGCCCCGGCGTGCTGTCCGATGCCGAACTGCTGGCCATTTTCCTCGGCTCCGGTACGCGCGGACGCGATGCGGTGCAGACCGCACGCGACCTGCTGGTCCAGCATGGCCCTCTGCGCAGGTTGCTGGACCTGCGCGCCCCGCAGCTGGCCCGGCTGCCCGGGCTGGGGCCGGCACGCAGCTGCGCGCTGGCGGCGGCCATGGAACTGGCGCAACGGCATCTCGCTGCCCAGCTGGTCCACGGCGACTGCGTGGGGCAGTCACCGGCGGTGGCCGCCCGCTTCCTGCAGCACCGCCTGCGCGGGCGTCCGAACGAGGTCTTCGCGGCCCTGTTCATGGACAACCAGCACCGTCTGCTGGCGTATGAAGAGCTGTTCCAGGGTACGGTCAACGCCGCGTCGATCTACCCGCGCGAAGTGGTCCGCCGGGCGCTGGCGCTGAACGCGGCCGCGGTGATCGTCAGCCACAACCACCCTTCCGGTGATGCCGAACCGTCGGCCGCCGACCACCAGGCCACCGCTGAACTGCAGGCCTTGCTGGCCCACCTGGATGTCCGCCTGCTGGATCATCTGGTGATCGGTGAAGGCGCGCCGGTGTCGTTTGCTGAACGGGGCTGGCTCGGCCCGGCCAGCGCCCTGCCGCCGCGGCGCTGAGCTGCCGCAGGCCCTGCCGGCGCGCCCGCCTGCCCCGGCAGCGCGCCTGCGGCCCGCCGCGGCCATAACCCACGTCTGCCGTGGCAGGGCAGATCGGCTAAAATGGGGGATTCCGCCGCACTTCACAGCAGGCCACGTGAAAAATCTCCTCCGCGCCCTGATCAGCCAAGGCATCGAAGCCCTGCGCGCCAATGGCACCCTGCCCGCCGACTCGATTCCGCCCGAGTTCGTGGTTGAACGCCCGAAGACCCGCGAGCATGGCGACTTCGCCACCAATGCCGCCATGCTGCTGGCCAAGGCCGCGCGCAGCAACCCGCGCGCGATCGCGCAAGCGCTGCTGGACGCGCTGCCGCAGAGCGCAGACGTCAGCAAGGTCGAGATCGCCGGCCCCGGCTTCATCAACTTCCACCTGGCCGGCAGCGCGTTCCAGCGCGAAGCGGCCAGCGTGATCAAGGAAGGCAACGACTACGGCCGCAACCTGTCCGGCAACGGACGTACCGTGGGCGTGGAATACGTGTCGGCCAACCCGACCGGCCCACTGCACGTGGGCCACGGCCGTGCCGCGGCGATCGGCGACTGCATCGCGCGCGTGCTCGATGCCAACGGCTGGAACGCCAAGCGCGAGTTCTATTACAACGATGCGGGCGTGCAGATCGAAAACCTGGCGCTGTCCACCCATGCGCGGGCCAAGGGCATCAAGCCCGATGACGCCGGCTGGCCGGAAGGCGGCTACCGCGGTGACTACATCCAGGACGTGGCCGACGCGTACCTGCGCGGTGCCAGCGTGGACCTGGAAGGCACCACCGTGGTCGGCGCCAAGGATCCGGACGACATCGCCGCGATCCGCCGCTTCGCCGTGGCCTACCTGCGCAACGAGCAGAACCTGGACCTGGCCGCGTTCGGCGTGGATTTCGACATCTACTTCCTGGAAAGCTCGCTGTACAACGATGGCAAGGTCGCCGAGGCGGTGCAGCGCCTGCAGGATTCCGGGCATACGTACGAAGAGGGCGGCGCGCTGTGGCTGCGCTCCACGGATTTCGGTGACGACAAGGACCGCGTGATGCGCAAGTCCGACGGCACCTTCACCTACTTCGTGCCCGACGTGGCCTACCACCTGACCAAGTGGCAGCGTGGCTATGAGCGTGCCATCACCGAACTGGGCGCCGACCACCATGGCTCGCTGTCGCGCGTGCGTGCCGGCCTGCAGGCGATGGGCGTGGGCATTCCGCAGGGCTGGCCGGAATACGTGCTGCACCAGATGGTGACGGTGATGCGCGGCGGCGAGGAAGTGAAGCTGTCCAAGCGGGCCGGCAGCTACTTCACCCTGCGCGACCTGATCGACGAAGCCGGGCGTGATGCCACGCGCTGGTTCCTGATCGCGCGCAAGCCGGACTCGCAGCTGACCTTCGACATCGACCTGGCGCGCCAGCAGAGCAACGACAATCCGGTGTTCTACGTGCAGTACGCCCATGCCCGGGTCTGCAGCCTGCATCGCCAGGCGCAGGAAAAGGGCCTGGTGTATTCGCAGGAACAGGGACTGGCGGCACTGCGCACCCTGCAGGACGACGCGTCGCTGAACCTGATGAACGAAATCTCGCGTTACCCGGAGGTGGTGGAAGCGGCCGGCATCGCGCTTGAACCGCACCTGGTGGCGCAGTACCTGCGTGAATTGGCGCACGCCTTCCACACGTGGTATCACGGGACGCCGGTGCTGGTGGAAGATGCCGCCGACCGCGATGCCAAGCTCACCCTGGCCAGCGCAGCGCGCCAGGTGTTGCGTAATGGCCTGGAACTCCTGGGCGTGGGCGCCCCGGAAAAAATGTAAGCATTGGAGAAGCAGTAGACATGGCAGCACGACGCGGCAAGAGTCAGGCACGGCGCAACAGCAGCCAGGGAACGCCGGGGTGGGTGTGGCTGGTCGCCGGCGTGGCGATCGCCGCCGTGGTGTTCCTGGCCGCGCCGAACCTGTTCAAGGGAGATGCCGATGGCTTCCTGCGGGCAGGTCCGCGCCCGGATCCGAACGCCCAGCCGGCGCCGGTGGTAGAGGCCGAAGGGGATGTCGGTACGCAGGTGGAAACGCCTGCGGCGGCCAAGCCGGCTACCCCGGCCAAGCCGCCGGCAACCCAGTACGATTTCTACACGCTGCTGCCGGGCAAGGAAGTGGAGATGTCCGACGCCGAGCTGGCCGCCAGCACCCGCGCCGAGGAACAGCGCCTGGCACGCAGCGAGGCGCAGCGTGCGCAGGCCGCGCTGGAAGGCAAGCCGGTCCCGGCCGCCGCGCCGGCGCCGGCGCCGGCGTCCACGGCATCCACCACCACCGCTGCCACGGCGACGGTGGCTAGCACCGCGCCGGTGCGCACCACCGCGCTTCCGGCGCCGTTGAGCGAGCGCCCCGCTGCCCCGACCAGCACGGCGACGCCGCCGGCGGCGGCAACCAGCGCACCGACGACGGCGGCGGCAACGCCTGCTGCGGCGGCCGCCCCGGTCGACAGCAACGTGCGCTACATCCTGCAGGCCGGCGCGTTCGGCGCGTCCGGCGATGCCGAGGCCACCAAGGCGAAGCTGGCGATGATCGGGCTGGCGGCGCGGGTGGAATCGGCGCAGATCAACGGCAAGACCGTTTACCGCGTGCGCATGGGCCCGTATGGCACCGCCGGTGAACTGTCCGAGGCGAAGCAGAAGCTGGATGGAACCGGCCTGCAGGCGATGGCGATCAAGGCGCAGTAAGGCCCGCCGCAGCGGCAGAGCGCATCAACGAAAAAGCCGGGCAGTGCCCGGCTTTTTCATGCGCCAGCGGGTGGCTCCCCGCGCGGCCTCAGCCTTCGCGCGCCACCTGGAAGCCGGCATACGACTGGCTGACCGGCATAAGTTCGAGGCGATTGATGTTCAGGTGCGGCGGCAGGCTGGCCACCCAGTAGATCTGCTCGGCGATGTCTTCGGCGGTCATCGGGTTGGCGCCGGTGTAGAGCTTGTTCGATGCGGCCTGGTCGCCGTGGGTACGCACGACAGTGAACTCGGTTTCGGCCATGCCCGGTTCGATGGTGGTCACCCGCACGCCGGTACCGTGCAGGTCCGAACGCAGGCCCAGCGAGAACTGGCTGACGAAGGCCTTGGTGCCGCCGTAGGCATTGCCCCCCGGATACGGATAGACCCCGGCCACCGAGGAGATGTTGATGATCGCGCCCTTGCGCTCCACCAGCAGCGGCAGCAGGCGATGGGTCAGCGTGACCAGTGCGGTGACATTGGTGTCGATCATGGTGCGCCAGTCTTCCAGCTTGGCGTGCTGGGCCGGCAGCGTGCCCTGCGCCAGCCCGGCATTGTTGACCAGCAGGTCGATCTGCCCGAACGCCGGCGGCAGCGCCAGCAGCGCCGCTTCCATGGCGACCGCGTCGCGGACATCGAACACCGCCGCGTGCACCTGGTCGGCACCGTAGGCGTCCACCAGCGGCTGCAGGCGCTCACCGCGACGGCCGGTGGCGATCACCTTCCAGCCCGCCTTCGCGAAGCGGTGGACGGCGGCAGCACCGAAGCCGGAGGTGGCGCCGGTGATCAGGACGGTACGGGTCATCAGGCAACTCCAGGAAGATCCAGGCCGATATTCTGTCACTGTCGGCCGCCGCCTGCCTTGCCGGATCGGTCGCCCGCGCTCAGCGCACGCGGAACACGCGCGCCTTCGGCAGGTCCGGGTCGACCTGCAGGAACCAGCGGCCGGCGATGCCGGGCACCACTTCGATGGGCGGGTCCTGCAGCGCGCGACGCAGGGTCATTTCGCCCTTCAGCACCTGCCATTGCTGGCCGTTGTCGAGGGTGAACAGCGTGCCCGGCTGCCAACCGGTGATGCTGCCGGTGGCATGCGCCTTGATCGGGCCGTCGTCGAGGCCGATGAACATCGGGGCGGCGGCGGGCGGCGTGGCGCGCGCGGTCGGCGGCGGCGCGTCGACTGCGACCGGCGCCTGTGCCTGGGCATCGCGCAGCAGGCCGTTCAGCTGCTGCAGCTGGTCCGGGGTCAGGCCGACGTCGGCCAGGCGCGCGGGGTCGAGGCGCTGTTCCAGCGGCACGTAGCGGTCCTGCGCCGCCGCCGGGCAGGCGACCGGCAGCACGGCCAGCAGCAGGGGAATCCAGGGGCGCATGGCGGGCAATCCTGCTTCAGGGGTCGAGGGGCGCACTGTGCTGCAGTTCGATGACCGCAGGATGACAGCGACGCGGACGGTACAATGCAGGTCCCGGCGCTCCCTGCCGGCGGTGTGGAAGACAATGATCAACAACGATGTGCTGCGCAGCCTGCGCTTTGCCCTGGACCTGAGCGACAACCACGTGGTGGTGCTGTGCGAGCTGGCCGACCCTGCCTTCCCGGTCACGGCCGAGCAGGTCAACGCCTGGCTGAAGCCGGACAACGAAGCCGGTGCCGAGCCCTGCAGCGATGAGGCGCTGGCGCACGTGCTGGACGGCCTGATCGTGCACCTGCGCGGGCGCGACGAGAGCCAGCCGCAGCGCGCGATCGAGACGCGGATCGACAACAACCTGATCCTGAAGAAGCTGCGCGTGGCCTTCCAGCTGCGCGACGTGGACCTGCAGGAGATTTTCCAGGCGGCGGGCTTTGCGGTGTCCAAGCCGGAGCTGAGCGCGGTGTTCCGCCAGCGCGACCACAAGCACTTCCGCAAGGCGGGCGACCAGTTGATGCGGTACTTCCTGAAGGGACTGGTGCTGCGCGTGCGCGGTGCAGCTTCGAACGGCTGAGTCGCGCGCTTCTGTTTCCAGAGCAACAGCTGCATACGGTGGACGGGTCGGACGGGGTGGGGGTGCGGGGCGCGCGCAAGTACGTCCGTGTAGCTCTTCGCGGCTCCTGCTGCTCAAGGCTCCGCCACCCCCCCCCTGTCTCTTATACACATTCCCGTACCCACCGAA
>NZ_LDJK01000094.1 GCF_001431535.1 Stenotrophomonas chelatiphaga | reverse complement strand
TTTTCATGATACGTGACATGTCGAGATATACACTAATGTGGTCGTCGTCAGCGTCAGATGTGTTTATGAGTCAGGCCCTGCAGCTCTTGACGTTGACGTTGACGTGGACGTTGCTCCAAAAGCGGGCAGCCGGGCCTGCGGCCCGGCAACCCCGGCCCATCACCAGTTGCCGGCACCCGGCACCTGATGGGCCACCGCGCGACGGCGCATCAGCAGATTCAACCATTCCACCAGCACCGAGAACCCCATCGCCGCGTAGATGTACGGCTTGGGCACATGCACGTCCAGGCCATCCAGGATCAGCACCGCGCCGATCAGCAGGATGAAGGCCAGTGCCAGCATCTTCACCGTCGGGTTGGCATCGATGAAACGACCCAGCGGGTTGGCCGCCAGCAGCATCACCGCCACCGACAGCAGGATCGCCGCCACCATCACCGGCACGTGGTCGGCAATGCCGACGGCGGTGATGACCGAGTCCAGCGAGAACACGATGTCGATGATCGCGATCTGCAGGATCACCATGCCGAACACCGCCGACGCCTTGGTGGTGGTCGGATCTTCATCCTCACCGCCGGTGATCAGCTCGCGGATTTCCATGCCGCCCTTGATGATCAGGAACAGGCCGCCGAGGATCAGCACCAGGTCACGGATGGAAATGCCCATGCCGGCCACGGTGAACAGGTTCGCTTCCATGTGCGCCAGGTAGGCCAGCGACACCAGCAGCAGGATGCGGGTGATGCAGGCCACCGCGATGCCCAGCTTGCGCGCGAACGGGCGGCGCGCTTCGGGCAGCTTGCTGACCGCGATGGAAATGAACACCAGGTTGTCGATGCCGAGCACGATTTCCAGCGCACTCAGGGTGAGCAGGGTCAACCAGACGTTCGGATCGGAGAGCAGTTCAACAAATGCCATGGGGGGTCTTCGCAGTAAGTCGGGAGAGGGGTCAGAACAAGCGGGGGACCAGGATCAGCCCCCAGCACAGCAGTACATTCATCATCAGCACGAACACCGCGGCCGACCCCATGTCCTTGGCACGACCGGCCAGTTCGTGGATTTCGGGACCATAGCGCTCGATGACCGCTTCGATGGCCGAATTCAGCAGCTCGGTGGCCAGCACCAGCAGCATCGAGCCGATCATCAGGATGCGTTCGATCGCACTGTCACCCAGCCACAGCGCCACCGGGGTGAACAGCAGCAGCAACCAGGCTTCCAGCCGGAACGAGGACTCGTGCAGCCAGGCCGCGCGCAGACCCTGCCACGACCAGCGCGCGGCCTGCAGGATGCGACGCGGTCCACGCGGCATGTGGCCGAACTGGTCAGCCATGGCAGCGTGCTCCGGCGGGAGCGCAGGCGATCAGGTCGCAACAAGGCAACCGCAGGGACAGGGAGCGGACGGTCATGTAAAGCCAGGGTGGGCAGCAGGCCGCTATTTTGCCATAAGGCCACGCCTGGCACCCCGCCGCAGCCGGCAAGGGGCTCCCGCGCCGTTATCATCGAAGGCTGCAACCCGCTGGAGATCCTGATGAACCTGCCACGCCGCCCGCTGCTGCTCGCCCTCGCCCTCGGCCTGTCCACCGCTGGCTTTGCCCACGCGCTGTCACCGCCGCGGCCTGCGCAGGTGCCTGAAGAAGTCTCCAACGTGGCCTGGGCCGGTGACATGGCTGCCTTCGCCAAGGCCGACCAGGCCAGCCCGCCGCCGCGCGGCGGTATCGAATTCGTCGGCAGTTCTTCGATCCGGATGTGGGACAGCCTGGCCGCCGATTTCCCGGGCAAGCCGGTCATCAACCGCGGCTTCGGCGGTTCGGAAGTGCGTGACAGCACGTATTACGCCGACCGCATCGTGGTGCCGTACGCCCCGTGCAAGGTGTTCCTGTACGCCGGTGACAACGACCTCAACAGTGGCCGTACGCCGGCCCAGGTACGCGACGATGTCATCGCCTTCGTCGGCCGCGTGCACCGCGATCTGCCGTCGACGACGGTGGAGTACATTTCCATCAAGCCGAGCCCATCGCGTGCGCACCTGCTGCCGGGCATCATTGAAGCCAATGCGATGATCCGCAGCGCGCTGGCCTCACTGCCGAAGACCGGCTACACCGACATCTACACGCCGATGCTGGGCCGCGACGGCCAGCCTGATCCGGCCCTGTTCCGCGAGGACATGCTGCACATGACCCCGGCCGGGTATGCGATCTGGACCAGGGCGCTGGCTCCGAAGGTCCGCTGCGACTGAACCGCCCGCCGGGCGGAGTGACGCCCGCTGGCCCGGTAGTGACGGCCGCTGGCCGATATGATTACAGCGGCCGCTTCGCTCGCCGGGCATGACTCGGCGCTACCCATCCCCGCGGGGCGTGACGGCCGCGCCCACCTGCCCGCGTCGCGGTTCAGCGGAAGATGACGGTCGCTTCGGTGCCCTTGCCCGGCTGGCTGGTCAGGGTCACCTGCCAGCCGAATCGGTCGCACAGCCGGCGCACGATCGACAGGCCCAGCCCGGTGCCCTGCGGGCGGTCCGGCTCGGCGCGGTAGAACGGCTCGAAGGCCTTCTCCAGCGCCTCCGGTGACATGCCGATGCCGGTATCGTGCACGCGCACCCGGTCGTGTTCGACGAACACGTCCACGCGGCCTTCGTCGGTGTAGTTGCAGGCGTTGCGCACCAGGTTGCTGACCACTACCTGCAGCACCCGCGGCGGACCATGCAGCTCGACCACGCCGCTGTAATGCAGCTCCACGTGCACCGGGCGATCGAGCATCAGTTCGGTGGCGGTGTCCACTTCATGGCGCACCACCTCCACCACGTCGAACATCTCCATCTGCGGCTCGACATCGGCCTCGCGCGCCAGGATCAGGAAGGCATCGATCACCGCCTCCATCTCGCGGCCGGCGCGCTGGATCCGCTGCAGGCTGCGCTGCTGGCGCGGCGATGCGGTTTCATCAGCCAGCGCCATGTCACTGGCGACCCGGATCACGGTGAGCGGAGTGCGCAGCTCATGGCTGGCATCGCGGGTGAAATTGCGCTCGCGCGCGACGTTCTCGGTGACCCGGTTGGCCAGCGAATGCAGCGCCGCGGCCAGCTGCCGGGTCTCACCCTGCATGTCGGCGGGCAGCTTCTGTGGGTCCAGGTCGCTGGCCTGCGGCTTGCCCGGGTCCCAACGCGATACCCGGCGCGCCAGCCAGTTGACCGGCGACACCAGTCGTTTGGAAGCGCGGTAGGTCACCCAGCTGGCGCCGTATACGGCCAGCAGGGTCAGCAGCACCGGGACGATGCCGAACCAGAACGCCAGCATCTCCGCGCGTGAGCGCAGGAACACCAGGTACAGCCGGCCTTGCGGTCGCACGTCCACCCAGACCAGCTGGTCGTCGCCGCGCAGCTCATGGAAGCCGGCGGGGAGATCCCGCAGGTTGGCCGGCAGCGACAGGCTGGAGCGCCCGGTTTCCACCAGGTAGCCGCGGATGTTGTGCGTATTGGGCGGCGGCTGGGTGGGCGAGGCCTCGTGCAGCGTCCAGTAGTACGCCGCTTCTTCGCGCAGGGCGGCACTGACCAGGCTGTGCTTGATCACCAGCGATACCAGCCATGCGCCAAGCAGTATGCCAAGGCTGGCCAGCACGGCCTGCAGGATGAAGGCGATACGTATCTTGCGCGGCAGGCCGTGCGGCATCAGGGGGATCACTACGGAAGATGGCCGCGCCGAGTATAGGCAGCGGGTGCGTCAGTCCCCCGTGCAGGGGCCGGCGGCGGCCTGCACGGGGACCATGACGACGATGTCAGCCCATCGGCTGGGCGATATCGGCGATGCGGTAGCCGGCGCTCTGCACGGTGTGCAGCAGCGGACGGTCGAACGGCTTGTCGATGATCTTGCGCAGGTTGTACAGATGGCTGCGCAGGGTGTCCGAATCCGGCAGCCCATTGCCCCAGATCTCGCGCTCGATTTCCTGGCGGGTGACCACGCGCGGCGATTCACGCATCAGGATGGTCAGCAGGCGCAGGCCGATCGGCGACAGCTGCAGTTCGGTGCCGGCGCGGGTGGCGCGCATGCTGACCGGATCCAGCACCAGGTCGGCGACCTTCAGCACTTCCGAACCCACCTGCCGGCGCTCGCGACGGATCAGGGCGCGCAGGCGTGCTTCCAGTTCCTGGATGGCGAACGGCTTGGTCAGGTAATCGTCCGCGCCGAAGCCCAGGCCGGTCAGCTTGTCGTCCAGCGTGTCACGCGCGGTCAGCATCAGCACCGGCGTGGACTTGCGGGCATCGTTGCGCAGGCGGCAGACTTCGATGCCGTCCAGGCGCGGCAGCATCAGGTCCAGCACGACCACGTCGTAGCTGTTCTCAGCCGCCAGACGATAACCGTCCAAGCCGTCCTGGGCATAGTCGACCTCGAAACCACGGCCTTCCAGATACTCACCGATCATTTCGGAGATATTGCGGTTGTCCTCGACGACCAGAACAAGGCCGGAGGTTTCCTTCGTCTGACGCATGGTCTTCCCTCTAACTTCAGCTTTGTGAAACATGCCGGATCGACGGTGCACGCGGCGTGAAGTGGACGCACACGCTCGCTGAACGCTTCAGAGCAGCGGCTGCAGCAGCGGCCAGACGTTGGACAGCACCTTCGGCTGCGCGCCGGCGGTGGGGTGCAGGCCGTCGGACTGCATCATCCCCGGCTGCAGCGCGACGCCTTCCAGCAGGAACGGCAGCAACGGCACCTTGTACTGGTCGGCCAGCGCACGATACACCGCGGCCAGGCGCTGGCGGTACGCCGGGCCATAGTTCGGCGGCACATCGATGCCGAGCATCAGCACCTTGGCGCCGCCCTGCTGGCTGGCCACGATCATCTTCTCCAGGTTGGCGCGGATCTGCGCCGGGGTCAGTCCGCGCAGGGCATCGTTGCCCCCCAGTGCGATGACCACCACGCCGGGCTTCTCACGCGCCAGCAGGCCGGGCAGACGCGTGGCCGCACCGGCGGTGGTTTCCCCGCTCATGCTGGCGTTGACCACCCGTGCCGGCGAGCCCGAACGGGTGCTGAGCCGCTTGCCCAGCAGGTCCACCCAGCCGGTGCCGGCCGGGATATTGTGGGCGGCACTGAGGCTGTCGCCGAGCACCAGAACGGTCGTTGCTTGACCTTTGGCACACGCCAGCACCGGCAACAGCAGCAACCATGCCAGCAGCATTCCCATCCGGCCGATCATCCGGCCTCGTCCTGTAACGCGCATTGGAGTCTCCTCATCGACAGCCTGTCCCCCCGCAGCGCGCCCGTCGCCATCGCCGTCGACCAGGTCGGCAAATCCGTGCATGGCCCGGAGGGTGAAGTCCACATACTGGACAACATCAGCATGACGGTACATGAAGGCACCTCGGTTGCGATCGTCGGCGCCTCCGGTTCCGGCAAGACCACCCTGCTCGGCCTGCTGGCCGGGCTGGACCTTCCCAGCCGTGGCAGCATCACCCTGGCCGGCAGCGTGCTCGGCAGCCTGGACGAAGAAGCCCGCGCCCAGCTGCGCGCGCGCGAAGTCGGCTTCGTGTTCCAGAGCTTCCACCTGCTGCCGGCGCTGACCGCGGCAGAGAACATCGCCCTGCCGCTGGAGCTGGCCGGACGCGAAGACCCGGCCCGGGTCGAGCAGGTGCTGGAGGCCGTCGGCCTGTCGCACCGCGCGCGGCACTATCCACGCCAGCTGTCCGGCGGCGAACAGCAACGCGTCGCGCTGGCGCGGGCCTTCGTGGCGCGCCCGCGCATCCTGTTCGCCGATGAACCCACCGGCTCGCTGGACCAGGCCACCGGCCAGCACATCAGCGACCTGCTGTTCGCGTTGAATGCCGACAGCGCGACGACCCTGGTGCTGGTCACCCACGACCTGCGCCTGGCGCAGCGCTGCCAGTTCATCCATCGCATCGACAACGGCCGCCTGCAGCAGGTCACGCACGGAGCGGACGCATGAACCTGCTGCGCCACGCGCTGCGTTCGCTGCGCCGCGAAGCGCTGGCCGGCGACCTGCTGACGGTGTTCGCCGCGCTGGTGCTGGGCGTGGCGGTGATGACCGCGGTCGGCACGCTGGTGGACCGGGTCAACCTGGCGCTGGCCAACAGCACCGCCGAAATGCTCGGCGGTGACCTCGGCATCAGCGGGCGCGCCGAAGCGCCCGCCGAGCTGGTCACTGAAGGCACCCGGCGCGGACTGCAAAGCACCCGCATCGCCGCCTTCGGCAGCGTGCTGTTCCATGGTGAAGCCAGCACGATGGCCACCATCAAGGCCGTCGAAGCCGGTTACCCGCTGCGCGGCCAGCTGCGCGTGCGTAGCGGTGCCGATGCCGTACTGAACGAAGTCGCCGCCGCACCGGCACGTGGGGAAGCCTTTGCCGATCCACGCCTGCTGCAGGCGCTGGACCTGCGCATCGGCGATCAACTGGAGTTCGGCGCAGGTACGCTGCGGGTGGCCGGCAGCATCGAATCCGAACCGGATACGTCCAGCGAACTGCTCACCCTGTCGCCCACCCTGCTGGTCAACCGCGCCGACGTGGAAGGCACCGGCCTGCTCGATCCGGGCAGCCGTATCAGCTACCGCACGATGTTCGTCGGCGAGCCCGAGGCCATCGCGCAGTTCCGCCAGTGGCTGCAGCCGCGCGTGCAGGGACTGCGCCTGCTCGGCGTCGGCGACACCCAGCGCGGGGTGCGTGAATCGTTCCAGCTGGCCGGGCGTTTCCTCGGGCTGAGCGCCTTGCTGGCGGTGCTGCTGTCCGGCGTCGCCACCGCGCTGGCCGCCAATCGTTTCGCATTGAGCCGTATCGACCAGGTCGCCGTGCTGCGCTGCCTCGGCGCGCGCCAGCGCGACATCCTCGGCAGCCTGGCGCTGCAACTGCTGTTGATGGCAATCCCGGCCTGCGTGGTCGGCGTGCTGGTCGGCATGGCAGCGCAGGAAGGGCTGGTGCAGATCCTCGGCGGACTGGTGCCGCAGCGGCTGCCGCTGCCGCAGGCGATGCCGGCGCTGACCGGGGCCGGCATCGGCCTGCTGCTGCTGCTCGGCTTCGGCCTGCCGCCGCTGCTGCGGCTGCGCAACGTGCCGCCGATGCGCGTGCTCAACCGCAGCTTCGCCACGCTGCCGCCGACCTCGCTGCTGGTGTACGCCGGCGCACTGCTGGCCAGCCTGGCGCTGACGGTGCAGGTCACCGGTGACCTCAAGCTGGCCCTGTGGGTGCTGGGCGGACTGGCGGCGCTGGCGCTGCTGGCGGCCATCGGTGGCTTCGCGTTGTTGATGCTGGTGCGTGGGCTGCAGCATCGCCTGCACGGCAATTGGCGGCTCGGGCTGGCGGCGCTGACCCGCCGCCGCGCGCTGGCGGTGATGCAGCTGGTCGGGCTGTCGTTGTCGCTGTGTTCGCTGTTGATGCTGGCCGTGGTCGGTCCGGGCCTGCTGCAGCAGTGGCGCGACCGCCTGCCGGCGGATACGCCGAACTACTTCCTGATGAACATCCAGCCGGACCAGCGCCAGATCGTGCTGGATGCGCTGACCGCACAGGGGGCGGTGGATGCCAGCGTGGAACCGTTCGCCACCGGTCGCCTGCTGGCCTTGAACGGTGAGGCGCCACGTCGCCGTGGTGATGACCAGGAGGCGGCGCAGGACACTGGCGCGCAGCCGGCAGCCGATGCGGACAACGACCGCGACCGGCCGTTGAACTTCAGCTGGCGCACCACCTTCCCGCCCGCCAACCAGCTGCTGCAGGGTCGCTTCTGGGCGGCCGACAGCACCGCCGCCGAAGCCTCGGTGGAGGAAGGCTGGGCGCGCCGTTACGGCGCCAGACTGGGTGACCGGGTGACGCTGCAGGTCGGGGAGCAGCAGCGTGACTACACCATCACCAGCATCCGCAAGGCCGAGTGGAACAGCTTCCGGGTCAACTTCTTCGTGCTGCTCAACGCCAATGCGGTCGGCGATGCGCCGCACAACCTGATTTCGGCCTTCCACCTGCCGCGTGCCAAGGCGGCCGGACTGGGCCAGCTGGTACGCGAGCAGCCGAACCTGTCGCTGTTGGATATCGATGGACTGATCAGCGAGGTGCGGCAGGTGATGGATCGGGTCGCGCAGGCGATCCAGGTGGTGATGGGCTTCAGCCTGCTGGCCGGCGTGCTGGTGTTGCTGGCAGCGCTGCAGTCCACCGCCGGTGAACGGCGTTATGACAGCGCGGTGCTGCGCACGCTGGGTGCCACGCGGCGCCAGCTGCGCGGTGCGGTGCTGGTGGAGTTCGGCGCGTTGGGGCTGCTGGCGGCGACGCTTGCGGTCGGTGCGGCGGCGATCATCGGCGTGGTGGTGTCGCGGCAGGTGTTCGAACTGGCGCTGTTGCCGCCGTGGCCGGGGTTGCTGGCCGGTGGTGCGTGCGGGGTGGCGCTGAGTGTGTTTGCCGGATGGTGGGGCACGCGGCGGATCCTGCATACGCCGCCGGCGCTGGCGTTGCGCGAGGCATAGGCTGCAGGGGTGGCTGGTGGCTGGCTACGGGCCGGGGCCGGGCGACGGATTACGGGCCGGGGCCGTAGCCAGCCACCAGCCACCCCTGCAGCCTATGC
>NZ_LDJK01000093.1 GCF_001431535.1 Stenotrophomonas chelatiphaga | reverse complement strand
GCTTTTGACGTTGCCGTTGCCGTTGCTTCAAAGCGCGCGCACGCGCAAAAAAAACTTCACCCGCCTTAGACCGGTCGATGAATAGGCTGGCGCTCCCTGAAACCCTGATCCTGGAGCGCGCCATGAAGATCCGCACCCTGACCACGTCCCTGCTGGCCTCCGCGCTGGTGCTCGGCCTGGCCGCCTGCAAGGGCCCGGAAGCCGAACAGGCACGCCAGGACGCCGCCCAGGCCGCCGACAGCGCCGGCGTGGCCGCCCGTGATGCCGTCGACCGCGCGGCCGCCGCCACCCGCGATGCCACCGACGATGCCGCCGCAGCCTCGCGTGAAGCCGCTGCCGATACCCAGCAGGCACTGGACCGCGCCGCCGACTCCACCGCCGCCGCCGCTGCCGAAGCCAAGGTTGCCGCCAAGGATGCGGCCGCCAATGCCAGCGAAGCCACCGCGACCGCCGCACAGAACGTGGCCGACAAGGCCCGCGATGTCGCCGACGATGCCAAGGACAACGCCGACCACGGCAAGCACTGAACCACGCACCTCCTTCCACGATGCAGGCGCCGGCCGATGCCGGCGCCTTTTTTGTGGCCCTTGCTCAGGGCAGCGCGCGTGCCAGCATCGCCGCGCTGTCGATCCCCAGCGGCAAGGTGCCGAAGGCCAGGCCGTGTTCACCGCCCAGCCGGCTGCGCACGAACGTGGCCGCGAACGGACTGCCTGCACGCAGCAGGATCGACCCCTGCAGCAGCAGCGCCAGCCGCTCGCAGTAAACCCGCGCGAGTGCCGGCTCCGGCGGCGCGGCGCTCCACCAGCGTGACATCGCCTCGTCGAAGGTGGCATCCAACCCGCTGCCGGCCAGCAGTTCCTCATGCAGCGCCTGCAACGCCGCCGGCTCGCGCTGCAGCGCGCGCAGCACGTCCAGGCACTGGATGTTGCCGCTGCCTTCCCATATCGAATTGAGCGGCGCCTGGCGGTACAGCCGCGGCAGCATCGACTCTTCCACGTAGCCCGCTCCGCCCAGGCATTCCTGTGCTTCATTGACGAACGCCGCCGCGCGCTTGCACACCCAGTATTTCCCCAGCGCGGTGCCCACCCGTGCCAGCAGCGCCTGGCGCGGGTCGCGTGCAGCGCGGTCCACCGCCGCGGCCACGTGCAGGGCCAGCGCGGTCGCCGCTTCGGATTCCAGTGCCAGGTCGGCCAGTACGTTGGCCATCAGCGGGTGGTCGCACAGGCGTTGGCCGAAGGTACGCCGGTGCCGCGCATGGTGCAGCGCCTGCGCCAGCGCCATGCGCATTTCCGCGGCAGCGCCGAGCATGCAGTCCAGTCGGGTCATCATCACCATGTGGATGATGGTCGCCACGCCGCGCCCTTCATCGCCCACCCGCCAGGCCTGCGCGCCGGTGAATTCCACCTCGCTGGAGGCATTGGACCAGTCCCCGAGCTTGTCCTTCAGCCGCATCAACTGGAAGGCGTTGCGATTGCCATCGGCCAGCCGCCGCGGCATCAGCAGGCAGGTCAGGCCTGCCGGCGCCTGCGCCAGCACCAGGAAGCCGTCGGACATCGGCGCGGAAAAGAACCACTTGTGCCCCACCAGCCGGTAGCTTCCGTCCGCGCCTGGCTCGGCGACGGTGGCATTGGCGCGGACATCGGAGCCTCCCTGTTTCTCGGTCATGCCCATGCCCAGGGTGATGCCGACCTTGTCGGCGATCGGCACATCGCGCGGGTCGTACACCGGTGCAGCCGCCTTGCGGGCCCACTCCGACAGCACCGGGTGGTCGGCCAGCACCGCCACCGCGGCGTGGGTCATGGTCAGCGGGCAGCTGGTCCCGGCTTCGGCCTGGTGGTGCAGGTAACTCAGCGCGGCGCGCGCCACGTGCGCGCCCGGTTGCGGCTCGTGCCAGGACAGCCCGGCCACGCCGTGTTCCTTCGCCGTGTGCAGCAGCTGGTGGTACGCCGGATGGAACTCGACGGTGTCGATGCGATGGCCCTGCGCATCGTGGGTACGCAGGCGCGGTCGATCGCGGTTGGCATCGAAGCCGAGCCGGTACAACGCATCGCCGGCGAGGCGGCCGTACGCTGCCAGGCGACCCGCGAAGGAGGACGCCCCACCCCGGTCCACCGCTTCCACCAGCGCCGCATCGTCGGCCCACAGGTGGCGGCCGGCGAACGCGGGCGGCTGGTTGTGCACGAGGTGGGTCTGGAACGGTGCTGCTTCGTTGCGCATGGTGGAACGCCTCCCTGGCCGCATGACCCTCGATTCTGCCCCAGCGCGGGAACGGCTGCTGTTCAGGCGGATTCTCACCTCCTGCACGACGGCCCCGGCACAGTGCCGACATGAGCAGACGCGACGATCTGGTGGTGCTGCGTCCGGAAGGACTGTACTGCCCCGCTGGCGATTTCCACATCGATCCATGGCGCCCGGTGGCGCGCGCGGTGATCACCCATGGCCACGGCGACCACGCCCGCGGCGGCATGCAGGAATACCATTGCAGCCCGTCCAGCGAGCCGATCCTGCGCTGGCGGCTGGGCGATGTACGCATCCACACCCACGGCTGGGGCGTGCCGTTCCGGATGGGCGCGGTCGAAGTATCGCTGCACTCGGCCGGCCACGTGCTGGGCTCGGCGCAGGTGCGCATCGACGACGGCGAGCAGGTCTGGGTGGCGTCCGGTGACTACAAGCGCCAGCCCGACCCCACCTGCGATCCCTTCGAAGTGGTGCCGTGCGATACCTTCATCACCGAAGCCACGTTCGCTTCGCCGATCTACCGCTGGCCCGACACCCCGGACGTGGCCGCGGACATCGTCGCCTGGCGTCGTGAATGCGGCGAACGCGGCGAAGCGGCGATCCTGCTCTGCTATGCATTGGGCAAGGCGCAGCGGGTGCTGGCCGAACTGTTGCCGCTGGACGACCAGCCGGCCTGGCTGCACGGGGCGATCGACAACGGCGTGCAGGTGTATCGCCAGGCCGGCATCCCGATGCTGGCCACCCAGGCAGTGGCCGAACAGGGTCGCCAGCCCGATTCAGCCGGCCGCTTGGTGCTGGCCCCGCCATCGGCCGCGGGCACGCCGTGGGTGCGCCGCTTCGGCCGCCACCAGCTGGGGTTTGCCTCCGGCTGGATGCACCTGCGCGGCAACCGCCGCCGTCGCAACGTTGATCGCGGCTTCGTGGTGTCCGATCACGCCGACTGGCCGGCGCTGCTGCAGACCATCGCGCAGACCGGCGCCACCCGGATCATCGCCACGCATGGCAACACCGATGCATTGATCCGCTACCTGCGCGAGAACGGCACCGCCGCCGAAGCCTTCCGAACCGACTACGGGAGCGAAGAATGAAGGCCTTCGCCGACCTGTACCAGCGCCTGGACCGCAGTACCGCCACCGGCGACAAACGCGCCGCGCTGGTCGACTACTTCCGCCATGCGCCCGCGCACGACGCCGCATGGGCGTTGTACCTGCTGAGCGGTGGCAAGGTCGGTAGTGCGCGCCGCAAGATCGCCGCCAGCGGCGAACTGCGCGCCTGGTTGGCTGACGAATCCGGACTGCCGGCGTGGCTGGTGGAAGACAGCTACGAGCAGGTCGGCGACCTGGCCGAAACGCTGACCCTGCTGGTGGATGAGCCGCGCCAGCCAGCCCCGGACCGCCCGTTGGTGGAGTGGATCGAAACCCATCTGCTGGCCGTGGCCAACCTGGACGAAGCGATCCGCCGCGCCGCCGTGGAAACCGGCTGGCGGACGTTGCCGGCAGCGCAACGGCTGGTGTTCAACAAACTGCTCACCGGCGCGCTGCGCGTCGGCGTCTCGCAGCGGCTGGTGCAGCAGGCACTGGCCGAACTGTCCGGGCTGGACATCGCGCGCATCGCCCAGCGCATGCTGGGCGACTGGGTCCCCTCGCCCACCCTGCTTGCCACGCTGTTGACGCACGAGGAGCTGCCGCTGGACCGCCAGCAGCCCTATCCGTTCTTCCTCGCCTCGCCTCTGGAAGCGGCGGTGGAGACGCTGGGTCCTATCAGCGACTGGCTGCTGGAATGGAAGTGGGATGGCATCCGCCTGCAGCTGCTGCGCCGGCAGGGCGAGGTCGCGCTGTGGTCGCGTGGCGAAGAGCGGCTGGACGGGCGTTTTCCGGAAATCGAACAGGCCGCCGCAGTCCTCCCCGATGGCTGTGTGATCGACGGGGAGCTGCTGGCCTGGGATGCAGGGCAGGATCTGCCGCGTGCCTTCACCGCGCTGCAGACGCGCATCCAGCGGCGCAAGCCGGGGCCGGCGACCCTGCGCAGCACGCCGGTGCGCGTGCTCGCCTACGATTTGCTGGAAGAAGGGGGCGAAGACCTGCGCAACGTGCCGTTGCAGCAGCGCCGTCAGCGCCTGGCTGCGCTGCTCGGTGCGCTGGATGATCCCCGCCTGCAATTGTCTCCCCAGGTACATGCCGACGACTGGCAGCAGGCGGCCACCCTGCGCGAAGAAGCAAGCGTGCGCGGCGTGGAAGGCTTGATGGTCAAGCGTGCCGATTCGGTCTACCAGGCCGGGCGCCGCCGCGGTGACTGGTGGAAGTGGAAGGTGGATCCGCTGACCATCGATGCGGTGCTGCTGTACGCGCAGGCCGGCCACGGCCGGCGCAGCACGCTGTACACCGATTACACCTTCGGGGTCTGGAACGGTGACGAACTGGTGCCGGTGGCCAAGGCCTACTCCGGCCTGGACGACAAGGAAATCCTCGCGCTGGATCGCTGGATCCGCGCCAACACGCGCGAACGCTTCGGCCCGGTGCGCAGCGTACGTGCCGAACAGGTGTTCGAGCTGGGCTTCGAAGCGGTCAATGTCAGCAAGCGGCACAAGTCCGGCATCGCCGTGCGCTTCCCGCGCATCCTGCGCTGGCGCCAGGACAAGCCCGCTGCCGAAGCCGACCATCTGCAACAGCTGCAGGCACTGGCCCGATGACCGCAGCGGAGGCGCTCAAGCGCCTGCAGGGTTTCTTCGCCGAACGCGGCTGGCGGCCGCTGCCGTTCCAGCGCACGATGTGGCGGCACTACCTGGCCGGGCAGTCCGGCCTGCTGCATACGCCCACCGGCAGCGGCAAGACCCTGGCGATGTTCGGCGGCCCGTTGCTGCAGGCGCTGGTCGATCCGCTGCCCACGCCGGCCCGTCGCAGCGCGGTACGGCCGTTGCAGGTGCTGTGGGTGACCCCCCTGCGCGCACTGGCCACCGACACCGCACGTGCGCTGCAGGCGCCGCTGAAGGCCGTTGGACTGGACTGGCAGGTGGGCCTGCGCAGCGGCGACGCCAGCAGCCGCGACAAACGCCTCGCCCGCGAAGGTCGGCTGGACGTGCTGGTGACCACCCCGGAATCGCTGGCGCTGCTGTTGAGCTACCCCGATACGCTGGCGCGCATGCGCCAGCTGCGCTGCGTGGTGGTGGACGAATGGCATGAACTGCTGGGCAGCAAGCGCGGCGTACTGCTGCAGCTCAACCTGGCCCTGCTGCGCGACACCGCACCGGCGATGCAGCTGTGGGGCCTGTCGGCCACGCTGGGCAACCTGCAACAGGCTCGCGAGGTGCTGCTGCCCGGCTGCGACGACGCGGTGACCGTGGAAGGGGCCAGGCCGCGACCGGTTCGCGTGCGCAGCCTGCTGCCCGAGCCCGGCGAGCGCTTCCCGTGGGCGGGCCATCTGGGGCTGGGGCAGCTGCCGCGCGTGCTGCAGGCGCTGATGGGCGCGCGCAGCAGCCTGCTGTTCACCAACACCCGCGCGCAGGCCGAGCTCTGGCACCAGGCATTGTCCGCGGTGTGGCCCGAAGACAGCGCCACGCTGGCGCTGCACCATGGATCGCTGGATCCGGCGCTGCGCCAGCAGGTGGAAGATGGACTGCGCGCCGGCAGCCTGCGCTGCGTGGTCGCCACCTCGAGCCTGGACCTGGGCGTGGATTTCCCGGAAGTGGAACAGGTGCTGCAGTTGGGCAGCCCGAAGGGCGTGGCCCGGCTGCGCCAGCGCGCCGGACGCGCGCGTCATCGCCCCGGCGCCAGCGGCGAGATCCTGTGCGTCCCCAGCCATGCGCTGGAGCTGGCCGAATACGCGGCCGCGCGCCGCGCCCTCGACGCGGGCGTGGTCGAGGCACGACGGCCGCTTCGGCTGTCGCTGGACGTGCTGGCCCAGCACTGCATCAGCCGCGCGCTGGCCGGCGGCTTCGATGCCGAAGCGCTGCTCGCGCAGGTCCGCCGCACGCATGCCTTCGCACAGCTCGGCGATGCGCAGTGGCAGGACGTGCTGCAGTTCATCGTGCAGGGCGGGCGGGCGTTGGCGCAGTACCCGGATTTCCACAAGGCGGTGCAGGACGAGGACGGCATCTACCGCGTGCACGACCGACGCCAGGCGCTGCGCCATCGCCTGTCCATCGGCACCATCAGCAGCGACGGCAGCGTGCGCGTGCAGTTCCTGCGCGGCGGCAGCCTGGGCGCGGTGGAAGAACAGTTTGCCGGGCGCCTGCGTCGTGGTGATCGCTTCCAGTTCGCCGGCCGGCTGCTCGAACTGGTACAGGTGAAGGACATGACCGCCTACGTGCGCGTGGCCCGCGGTGGAGAAGGCGTGGTGCCGCGCTGGCAGGGCGGCCAGCTGGCGCTGTCCACTTCACTGGGGCGGGAACTGGAAGCGGTGCTGGGCGGCGCCGACGACAGCCCCGAATCGCGCTGGCTGGCACCACTGATGGACCTGCAGGCAACCCTGTCGGCGCGGCCTTCGCCGGATCACCTGCTGGTGGAAGACGTACGCCGCCGCGAAGGCCAGTTCCTGTTCGTGTACCCGTTCGCCGGCCGCCACGTGCATGAAGCCCTTGCCGCGCTGCTGGCCCTGCGCTGCACGCGGCTGCAGCGCAACAGCATCGGCTATGCGGTGAACGACCACGGGCTGGTGCTGGCCCCGGCCCTGCCCATCGCCCTGGATGGGGCACAGTGGAGCGCGCTGCTGGACCCTGGCGCGCTGCTTGATGACCTGCGCGCGGCGGTCAACCTGGGGGAACTGGCACGCCGCCAGTTCCGCGGCATCGCGCGGGTGTCCGGCCTGCTGGTGCCCAGCCTGCCGGGCGGCATGCCGCGTTCGCTGCGCCAGCTGCAGGCTTCAGCCGGCCTGCTGTACGACGTGCTGCGCGAACACGATCCGGAGCACATGCTGCTGCAGCTGGCCGAGCGCGAAGTGCTGCACGACAGCCTGGACGTGGACGGCCTGCGCGACGCGCTGCAGCGGATGCAGGGCCGTGCACTGTCGCTCCAGGCACCGCGCTCGCTGACGCCGCTGGGCTTCCCGCTGTGGGCCGAACGCCTGCGCGGCCAGCTCAGCAATGAAGACTGGCGCACGCGCGTGCTGCGTGCCGCGCAACAACTGGAAAAGCGCAATGCCCGATGATGTTGTCCTGCACCTGGCCGGCGAGGAGGTGATCCTGCTGGGCGAGCGTGCGCTGCGGATACCGCGGCTGCGCGCCGTGTTGATCGCCGACCTGCACCTGGGCAAGGCGGACATCTTCCGCCGCGCCGGCATCGCGCTGCCGGTGGGTGGCACCGCCGCCGACCTGAAGCGGCTGCAGCAGCTGGTCGAGCGTAGCGACTGCGAGCAGCTGTGGATCCTCGGCGATGTGCTGCACGGGCCGTTGCACCGGGCGCCGTGGTACAGCCACTGGCTGGCCTGGCGCGAGCAGCGGCCCGGGCTTGCGGTCCACGTGGTGCGTGGCAACCACGACCGCGCGCTGTCCGCCGCCGCGCTGCAGGTGCAGGTGCACGAGGAGCAGGCCGCACTGGGTCCCTTCCTGCTGCGCCACGAACCGGAGCCGGATGCGCAGGCCCACGTGATTGGCGGTCACCTGCATCCGCTGGCCGCGCTGCCGGGGCTGCCGCGCCGGTTGCCGGCCTTCTGGCTGCGCGAGCGGGTGACGGTGCTGCCGGCGTTTTCGCAGTTCACCGCCGGGGTGGTGCCGGTGTTGGCAGCCGGTGAGCGGATGGTCGCGTGCGTGGACACTGCGGCGGTGCTGTTGCCTGCGCGGTAGGTGGGTCGAACGGGTGGGACGCCCTCGCGGGTGGCTGCGTTTCGCTGGCTACGTGCTTTGGGCCG
>NZ_LDJK01000092.1 GCF_001431535.1 Stenotrophomonas chelatiphaga | reverse complement strand
CAAGGGAGGGGCTGTTTGGAAAAGGTGATCACCGTTCAGTGGCTGAGAGCTGTCGCTGCGCTGAGCGTGGTGTGGTTTCACAGTCTTTGCCTTCTCCACTACGTAGGCGTCAATTCGTTTCAGGGTGGCGTCTACGCTCTCGCTAGTATCGGGGCGGTGGGTGTCGATGTATTCTTTGTGATCAGTGGCTTCATCGTTACTTTGGCGGGCCTGCGTGCCCAGTCAATCAGGCCCTTTCTGACTGATAGATTTTTCAGGATTTGGCCGTTGTATGTCGTCGCAACGGTTTCATATCTGGCCGTGAGGCCAGATGCACTGAGTCAGCCGCTAGACATCCTTCTTTCGCTGTTTTTCATCCAGCCGCTAGGTTCGACGGACAACTCACCTACCCTTCCGCCGGGCTGGACGCTGTTGTTCGAGATGCCTTTCTACTGTGTGCTGGCGTTTGCCATGGCTTGGCGTACTCCGCGGGCGCTGCAAGAGCGAGTCGCAATACTTCTTGGGGTGCTTGTGACGGTTGGTTCGGCCTATGCATGGGTGCGCCCACTGAACGTGTGGGGTAACCCGATCGCGCTCGAATTTCTGCTGGGAGTCGGCATAGCACACGCTTGGCTCAAGGGCGTTCGTCTTCCTCGTTGGCTCGCTATTTTCCTTTTTTCTGCGGGCGTCTATTTTCTCGCGGATTCGGCTATTAGCGGTAACGACGATTTGTGGAGGTCCGAACGTGTCTTGGACGGTTCGCAGAGCTGGATACGATTTGGCGAATGGGGTATTCCGGCCGGATTGATCGTGGCTTCGGCTTGCCTCAGATC
>NZ_LDJK01000091.1 GCF_001431535.1 Stenotrophomonas chelatiphaga | reverse complement strand
GTGTCGTCGGCAGGCCAGAACTTTATCAGAGACAGTTCGAACTCGGTGTGCGGCTTGATCGAACCCGGCTTGCACAGGACCTGACCGCGCTGCACGTCGTCACGCTTGGTGCCGCGCAGCAGCAGACCGGCGTTGTCGCCTGCCTGACCCTGGTCGAGCAGCTTGCGGAACATTTCCACACCGGTGACGGTGGTCTTGACGGTGTCACGGATACCGACGATTTCGATTTCTTCGCCGACCTTGATCACGCCGCGCTCGATACGACCGGTCACCACGGTGCCGCGGCCCGAGATCGAGAACACGTCTTCCACCGGCATCAGGAACGGCTTGTCGACGTCACGCTCCGGCAGCGGAATCCAGCTGTCCAGCGCTTCGACCAGCTTGATCACGGCCGGCACGCCGATGTCGCTCTGGTCGCCTTCCAGCGCCAGACGGGCCGAACCGGCGATGATCGGGGTGTCGTCGCCCGGGAAGTCGTACTTGCTCAGCAGCTCGCGCACTTCCATTTCGACCAGCTCAAGCAGCTCTGCGTCGTCGACCATGTCGGCCTTGTTCAGGAACACGACGATGTACGGCACGCCGACCTGGCGCGACAGCAGGATGTGCTCGCGGGTCTGCGGCATCGGGCCGTCAGCAGCGGAACAGACCAGGATCGCGCCGTCCATCTGCGCAGCACCGGTGATCATGTTCTTGACGTAGTCAGCATGGCCCGGGCAATCGACGTGGGCGTAGTGACGGACGGTGGATTCGTATTCGACGTGTGCGGTCGAGATCGTGATGCCACGTGCCTTTTCTTCCGGCGCGGCGTCGATCGCGGAGTAATCCTTGAACTCGCCACCGAAGCGCTCGGCACCGATCTTGGTCAGTGCGGCGGTCAGCGTGGTCTTGCCGTGGTCGACGTGACCGATGGTGCCGACGTTGACGTGCGGCTTGGTGCGCTCGAACTTACCCTTGGCCATGGCTGCTTATCTCGAATTCGTCTTGGGGTGGTGCTGAAG
>NZ_LDJK01000090.1 GCF_001431535.1 Stenotrophomonas chelatiphaga | reverse complement strand
GTCAGCGTGGTCTTGCCGTGGTCGACGTGACCGATGGTGCCGACGTTGACGTGCGGCTTGGTGCGCTCGAACTTACCCTTGGCCATGGCTGCTTATCTCGAATTCGTCTTGGGGTGGTGCTGAAGATGGTGCTCACGAAAGGAATCGAACCTTCGACCTCTTCCTTACCAAGGAAGTGCTCTACCGACTGAGCTACGTGAGCGAGTTTTGCATTATGGCATGAACTGAAATATCTTCAAAGTTCTAAACATTCAATGGAGCGGGAGACGGGAATCGAACCCGCACAATCAGCTTGGAAGGCTGAAGTTCTACCATTGAACTACTCCCGCACCGGGAATTGCCACAACGTGAAACTACGTGAAACTGGTGGAGGGAGGTGGATTCGAACCACCGAAGGCGTAAGCCAGCAGATTTACAGTCTGCCCCCGTTGGCCGCTTGGGTATCCCTCCTTACCACCCCATGCCGTGGCGCCGAAGCGTTGCGGTGTGTGGTGGTGAGCCCGCAATTCTGCTGATCCGGCGAGGGTCTGTCAACACGTTTTTTCTTTTTTTTCACACGCTGTCGCAAACCCGTTGATACGCAAGGTTATTGGCCGGGCAGCTGCAGTACTTCGTCGGCAAAGATCGCGACATGCGGCACACCGTCCGCGCCGATCCAGCCCCGATACATGCCTTCGGTGTTGAACGGCAGCCCGATTTCGCCCTTCGCGGTAAGTACGATTGCCCCGCCATCGCCGCCCAGCGCGGGAATCATCTCGTTGATCACTTCGCGCCCGGCCTGCGCGGCGGACGCGCCGGCCAGGCGCACGCGCGCGCAGATCTCGTGCGCGGCCGCGGTGCGCAGGTAGTACTCGCCCCAACCCGTGCCGGAAACGGCACAGCCCTCGTCGGCCCAGGTCCCCGCGCCGATGATCGGCGAGTCGCCGACCCGCCCATAGCGCTTGTTGGTCATGCCGCCCGTCGACGTGCCCGCCGCGAGCGTGCCTGCGGCATCCAGCGCCAGCGCGCCGACGGTGCCGAAGTGCCTGGCGGTTTCCAGCTCGGCATGCGCCTGCCCTGCCCTCTCCTCCTGCAGGGCGCGCTGCAGCTGCTGCCAGCGCTTTTCGGTGCGGAAGTACGACGGATCGACCAGGGCGACGCCCTGTTCGGCCGCGAAGGCCTCGGCGCCCTGCCCGACCATCATCACGTGCGCGGAGTGCGCCATCACCGCCTGCGCCAGCAGGATCGGGTTGCGCACCCGCTGCACGCCGGCCACCGCACCCGCGCGGCGCGTCGCACCCTCCATCAGCGCCGCGTCCAGTTCGTTGCGGCCGTCGTGGGTGAATACCGCGCCGCGCCCCGCATTGAAGGTCGGATCGTCCTCCAGCACGGTGATCGCCCGGGTCACCGCGGCCAGTGCTGGGCGGCCCGCCTTCAGCTCGGCATGCCCCTGCAGCAACGCACTGCGCAGCGCTTCGCGCGCGGCGCGCTCCTCTTCAGCGGACAGCCCTGCGCGCTGCACGCCGGCACCGCCGTGGATCACCAGCAACGGCTGCGGCTCCTTTGCAGCGGCGGCCGCCGCAGCGGCGCCGGAGATCGTCAACAGCACGCACAGCATTCCCAGGCGCAGGTTCATTCGGCAACTCCATCCCCATCGTTGCCGACACGCTGCGCGGCGGCGTGGCCGTTGGCAAGTGCCGTTCGCTGCCGGAGTCGGGTTCTCCACACCTGGCGTGGAGAGCGGTGGGGGTTTGGTGTGGACAAGTAGCGCTGAGCCACACACCGCAAGCGTTTCGAAAGGTGGCGATTATTTGTCCAGGCACCGCCGTGGTTTTCCACACCCCGCGTGGAGAGCGATGGGGGTTTGGTGTGGACAAGTGCCACTGAGCCACACGCCGCAAGCGTTTCAGATGCTGGCCATTATTTGTCCACGCAGAAAAAGTGCCGCACGCAATCATGCTGCGGCTCACTCACGCGAGCGATGTATCGCAGCAGCGAACGGCAGAGCCCCTCGTGGCGGTCGCGAAGCGCTGGTTCTCGGGCTGGGGCCGGGCGGCCGCCACCCGCGCAAAAAAGAAAAAGGAAAACGGTAGCGCCGACCCATGGTCGGCGGAAACCATCAGACCCCCGTTACCCCACCATCCGCCGACCATGGGTCGGCGCTACCAAGGCCGCCATGGACCTGTCGAAGGTGGGGCGGGGTGGGTTGGCGGGGGCGTTGAGCGCCATGGATGGCGCGAAACGAGGCCCGCA
>NZ_LDJK01000009.1 GCF_001431535.1 Stenotrophomonas chelatiphaga | reverse complement strand
GGTCAGGGTCAGCTGCTGGGCCTTGTCGATCAGCAGCGCTTCGGCGGGGACGCTGTAGCGGCCCTTGAGGTAATTGCGGAAGCCGTCGGCCGCCGGCTCCATCACCGCGAAGGACTCCACGTCGGTCTGTTCCTGGCTGGCATCGGTGCGGCCGGGAGTGAACGGCACGCTGATGTCATGGCCAGCGGCCTTCGCCGCCTGCTCGACACCCACGCCACCGGCCAGCACGATCAGGTCAGCGAGTGACACCTGGGCACCACCGGCGCCGTTGAAGTCGGCCTGCACGTTTTCCAGCGCGGCCAGCACCTTGGCCAGCTGCTGCGGCTGGTTGACCGCCCAGTCCTTCTGCGGGGCCAGGCGCACGCGCGCCCCGTTGGCGCCACCGCGCTTGTCACCGCCACGGAAGGTCGACGCCGACGCCCACGCAGTGGACACCAGTTCGGCCACGCTCAGCCCGCTGGCGGCGATCTTCTGCTTCAGCGCGGCCACGTCCTTGGCGTCCACCAGCGGATGCGTGGCGGCCGGCACCGGGTCCTGCCAGATGAAGGTTTCGGCCGGGATTTCCGGGCCCAGGTAGCGGGCACGTGGGCCCATGTCGCGATGGGTCAGCTTGAACCAGGCGCGCGCGAAGGCATCGGCGAAGGCCTGCGGATCGGCCAGGAAGCGACGCGAGATCTTTTCGTAGGCCGGATCAACGCGCAGCGACAGATCCGTGGTGAGCATGGTCGGGCGGTGCTTCTTCGACGGATCGTGCGCGTCGGGTATCACCGCCTCTGCATCCTTGGCCACCCACTGGTGTGCGCCGGCCGGGCTCTTGGTCAGCTCCCACTCGAACTTGAACAGGTTTTCGAAGAAGTCGTGGCTCCACTGCGCCGGGGTGCGCGTCCAGGTGACTTCCAGGCCACTGGTGATGGTGTCGCCGCCCTTGCCGCTGCCGAAGCGGTTGCTCCAGCCCAGGCCCTGCCGTTCCAGCCCATCGGCTTCCGGCTCCGGTCCAACGTTGTCGGCCGGGCCTGCACCGTGGGTCTTGCCGAAGCTGTGGCCACCGGCGATCAGCGCGACGGTTTCCTCGTCGTCCATCGCCATGCGGCCGAAGGTATCGCGGATGTCGAAGGCGGCCAGCAACGGATCCGGGTTGCCGTCCGGGCCTTCCGGGTTCACGTAGATCAGTCCCATCTGCACGGCGGCCAGCGGGTTTTCCAGCTTGCGCGAATGCACGTCGCCGTCGGCGTCGTCATCGGATACCAGCACGCCGCCGGCCTTCTCCACGCCTTCCGAACCGTGCTTGTAGCGTTCGTCGCCGCCGAGCCAGGTGGTCTCGCGGCCCCAGTACACGTCCTGGTCCGGTTCCCAGGTATCCGGGCGACCGCCGGCAAAGCCGAGCGTCTTGAAGCCCATCGATTCCAGCGCGACATTGCCGGTGAGGATCAGCAGGTCCGACCAAGAAATGGCCTGGCCGTACTTCTGCTTGATCGGCCACAGCAGGCGCCGCGCCTTGTCCAGGCTGACGTTGTCCGGCCAGCTGTTGAGCGGGGCGAAACGCTGTTGCCCACGCCCGCCGCCGCCGCGGCCATCGCCGATGCGGTAGGTGCCGGCGCTGTGCCAGGCCATGCGCACGAACAGGCCACCGTAGTGCCCGAAGTCGGCCGGCCACCAGTCCTGCGAATCGGTCATCAACGCCTTGAGGTCGTTCTTCAGTGCCTGGTAGTCCAGGCCCTTGAACGCGGCGGCATAGTCGAACTGCGGATCCAGCGGATTGGAACGCGACGAATGCTGGTTGAGCAGGTCCACGCGCAGCTGCTTGGGCCACCAGTCGTGGTTGGTGGTGCCTTCACCGGTGACGGCGTGGTTGAACGGGCACTTCGCTTCGCTTTTCATGGGTCTCTACCTGTGTACTGGCGAATGTCTAATAGGGAACGTGAATCGAGGTTCCCCTCCACGGTAAGCACCGTGCACAGGAACGTACATTCGATTCGCTCAACCGGATCAATAGTAGAAATCTATGGTCCCGAACGATTGGACAGCCGTGCCCAATCAGGGGCGCTTGCCGAGCAGCCCGCCGCCGATTTTCAGGACATCACCGAGGCCAAACTGCCCATCGCCGTCCTGATCGAGCAGCGCGCCGAGGCCCCCGCCGCCCATGCCGGAGGCCTGCGCTTCCTGGCCAAGCGCCTGGCTGAGCTGGCCGGCGTTGCCCTGCTGGGCGAATTTCTGGGCCAGAAATGACATAACGATCGGCGCCAGCAGGGCCAGCAGCTGGCCGGACCGGCCACTGTCCAGGCCGGTCTTCTGGCCGAGCAGCTGCGCAGCCTGCGGACTCTGCCCGCCGAACACATGGCCGAGGATGCCGGCGCCATTGGTGGCCTGGCCCCCCGCACCGCCCATCACCGCGCCGAGCAGGCCACCGAGGTCGAAGCTGCCGGCCGCCGCCGGGCTGCCTCCCAGGTGATCACGCTGCAGCGCGTTGAGCAGCGACTGCGCACCCTGCGGGTTGCTGGCGTTGTTGCCCATGGCGCCCAGCAGCAGCGGCAGCGCGGACTGGATCGCCTGGCTGGCCTGGGTGCTGTCTACGCCGAGGGTCTGGGACACCTGCTGCAGGGCGGGGCCCTGCTGCAGCTGCTGGAGGAGGGAGCTGGTGAGCGACTGCGTGTTCATGGCGGAACTCCTGCGGCTCGGGGTGGGTACGGCTCAGGCCGGAAACCGCCCGAGCATAACGCCGCCTGCACGAAGACGATGCGAAGGCTTCACGCGGGGTCCGCTGATGGACCATCGCCAGATGCAGTGCCAATTTCGAGCAGCAGCCGCTCGAAGTCTGGCAACAGGATGCGATTGCCGTGCCCGCTCAGATGCTCGCGGTCAAAGAACAGGGGGGTCGTCCCGTCCATCGCATCGCAATGGTCTTCGTTGCAAAGCAGCGGCAGCGGGTCCCATACCTGCAGCATGCGATAGCGCTCGAGCAGGTCATGAAGCAGTGCCATCTGCGGAGCGCGCATCGCCTCCATGGCCGCGCGCGGGACGGTGAGCCCGGCCTTGCACGCCGGGTTCATGCGGTTGAACACGTCTGAACATCGGAATGGATCGGACTTGAACACCGGCATCGGCGCACTGATGATCACGTGCACCTGCAGCGCCTGCAGTCGCGCAAGGGTGGCCTCGGCATCGCGCGCGGCACCTGCGGCGTCCGCGGATGTGCGTTGCATGGCCAGTTCCTGAAACACCTGCGCCTCGCCTCGGCTCCAGTCCAGGCCGCGAAGCTCCTGCATGCGCAGCGAGGACAGCAGCACGATATCGCCTGGACGTGCCTCCCGTTCAATCCGCGCCAGTGCCTTGTCCCGTGCCGGCACGCACGCGCGGGAATCGGCGCGCATCAGGTTGGTGAAGCTGCATCCAGGCTCAGAAATGACGATCAGCTCCATGCCGAACTGACGCGCTGCGATGGACGTCATGGGCCGGAAGCTCGTGGACAATGAATCACCCGTCACGATCAGCTTGCGCCCGCGCAACGATGGCGCATCGATCGGCTCCACCGGCATCCATGCAGGATGCAGGTAGGTGCGCCATACGTAGCTGTCCCGGGTCCTGCTCAGTGAAAGCTGCTCGTTGAAGTGTGGCATGGCCCACGCGATGCCGAGGCTGGCGACGACCGCGGCCAAGGCAGCGCCCAGAATGATCGGCGAGCGCGCGCGCCTTGCAACTGCCGCATTGCGTATCGGACTTTCCACCCAGTGATAGGAGGCGCTGGCGAGCGCGAACAGCATCACAGGGTAAGCCCACAAGGCAACCCCCTGCAGGCCGTAGGTCCAGCGCAGCAGCACCAGCAGAGGCCAGTGCCACAGGTATAACGAATACGACAGACGCCCTATGTAAACGAGCGGCCTGCTGCCCAGCACGTGCACCAGGGGATTCTTCTTTCGCTCTCCGTTGGCGGCGGTACTCGCTGCAAGCAGCATGACGGTGCCGATGACCGTGGCGATCGCGCCGGGGAACGGGAACTGCAGGTCCGATTCGAAGGCGAAGCCCACCACCACCAGCACCAGGCCAGGTAATGCCCAGGCTTGCCAGTGACGCGACGGCGTTCGCAAGGCGATGCATTGGTAAAGCAGGGCACCGGCAGCCAGTTCCCAGAAACGCGCCGGGAGCAGATAGAACGCCTGGTCGGGAGCGGCGGTCGACTGCCACGCAGCGAATGCCATCGAACCCACTGCCAACGCGGGAAGCAGCCAGCGCACCCAGACCCGCGACTTCGCCGCGCGCAACCAGATCAGGAACAGTAGAGGAAACAGCAGGTAGAACTGCTCTTCCACCCCCAGGCTCCAGGTGTGCAGATAGGGGTTGAGACTGGCCCCCCACGAAAAGTAATCCTCGACCTGCCATGCCAGTACGAGGTTGCTGATGCCCAGGATCGCCGCAAATCCGGTGTGATCGTATTGTTCGCTGCTCCCGCCGCCACGGGGAATGAACAGAGTGGACAACAGGAAGGTGGCCAGCAGTACCAGCAGCAACGCCGGCAGCAGGCGCAGCACCCGCCGGCGGTAGAAATCCAGCAGGTAACGACCCATGTGGTCATACGGGCGTGATGCCAGCGACTGGCTTATGACGAAGCCGGACACCACGAAGAACAGGTCCACGCCACTGAAGCCGCCGGGCAGCAGCGATGCGTCGACGTGGAAGATGACCACCGCCAGCACGGCGATTGCCCGCAGGCCGTCGATGGCGTTGTCATGACGAGGGGTTGGATCGGACATGGACGATTCCGCAGGCGGGAAAGCCACAGGATCGAAAGCGCGGCGGCGTCGGGCAAGCGTCAGATGCGACAGGCGCGGGTGCCGTTGGGCAGACGTTGCAACGTTACGGGGTGTGCTCGGGGCCTGGCTTGTATGTTGAACCAGAGCCTGGCGTAACGGCGCGCCAGGCGCACGGGTGCGCTGCGACATGGTCGAAATCTGGAAGCGCCAACGCAGGACCGTGGGAATCATGTCTGTTGGCCGGTGATGCGGGCTCTTGTTCAGCCGGACGAGATGCGAACGACGGAAAAGGAAACGGCATGAGCGCGCGTGTTGCAAAGACAGCAGGTGAGGTGATCCTGGATCCGTTGAAGGGGTGGGAACGCGTCGAGCTGCGCAGCGACTGGCCATGGCCACTGCTGGCGCTCGCGTTCGCTACGGCGATGGCGTGGACGACTTATTACGCGAACGTGGACCTGGCCTGGCTGCAGGACCATCTGCTCGCCGGCCATAGCGAGCTGCAAGGTCGCGAGCTTGAATTCATGCGAAACCTGCTCGGGCGCACCCTGTTGACGGTGATGTCGGTCGCCAGCTCGTTGCTGGTGGGTGGCGCCTTCCTCCTGCTCACCGCAGCCTGGCTGAAGGTGGTCGCACGTACCCGCCGTTCCGATCCCTACGTGAAGTGGGTGGGGCGTGCTGCATGGCTGACGGTGCCGGAGACGGTGATGCTGCTGATGATGGCGCTGCGTTGTGCCATAGCTGACACCAGCAACCTTCCTCCCGAACTGTCCAACCCACTGTCCATCGCCCAACTGACCGGAATCGGCGTGGGCAGCCGATGGCTGTCGCTGGCCGGTTCGGTAGGCGTGCAATCCTTCTGGACGATAGCCCTGTGTGCAGCTGGCCTGCGCCACTGGCTCGGCATGGGCTGGGTCCGCGCGCTGTCGATCGCGCTGGCCCCGGCGCTGTTGCTGTACGGCGCGTGGGCCATGGGCATTGCCCTGGGAGCAACGCAATGAACCGTCGTCTGCTGACCGGTGGCGTCGTGGCCATGGTGCTGGCGGGCAGCATGGTCGCCGCCCTGTGGGGCGGGCGCAAGCCGGTGGAGGTGCAGTACGAAATCGCGGAAAACCGGACCTTGCGCGCGTCTGTGCTCGGTTCCGGCACCTTCGATTTCCGGGACACGGCCGCGCTTTCGCCCGAAGTCATCGGTCTTGTACGCCGGGTGCTGGTGAAGGAAGGGGACCACGTCCAGAGCGGGCAGCTGGTGATGGTGCTGGACCAGGAAACCCAGAAGGCCGAGGTGCAGCAGCGGGAATCGATGGTGCGGCAGCAGGCGCTGGACATTGAGCAGCAGGCAGAACTGCTGGACATCCGCCAGACCCAGGAGCGCCGCAGTACCGAACTGGTGGCGAAGCGTCTTGTCGACCAGGCCAGCCATGATCAGGTGCGTCACGAGGTGGCACTGGCGCGGCTGCGGCTGAAGGCCAGCCGAGAGCAGCTGACACAGTCCATGGCGGCCTTGGTGCAGGTCCGTGAGAGCCTGGCCAAGACACTGATCCGCGCACCCATCTCAGGCGTGGTCACGTCCATCGCCCTGAAGGTCGGCGAAACCGCGGTACCGAGTTCGACGGGCATCGCGGGCTCCAGCCTGATGACCATCGCTGACATCGGCACGATGGCCGCGACGATCAAGGTCGATGAGATGGATGTGTCGCGTATCAAGCAAGGACAGCAGGCCCAGGTATTCGCCGGATCGGACAGCAGCAGGATGCTGAGCGGCAGGGTCCAGGAGATTGCACTGGCACCCACGCGCGCCGGGGTGACGGCGGCAGCGCACACCAGCGCAGCTACGCGGTCCAGATTGCCCTGGATGGGCACGCCCATGCCGACCTTCGCACCGGGATGAGCTGCCGTGCCGAGGTCTTTGTGGACGTTGACCGTACGCCGGTCGCGGTGCCGGTGCAGGCGCTGTTGAGCGAACAGGCCGATGTCGCCCGCCATCAAGGTGCGGCAGGCAAGACGACGCGGCAGCGGCAGTACCTTCTGGTGGAGTCGGGAGGCACTGTTACCAGGCGGCACGTGGAGTCCGGTGTGTCCGACGACCGCCATGTGGAGATTGTCTCGGGACTCGCGCGCGGCGATCGGGTCATCACCGGACCTGCAAAGACAATGCGGCATCTGCGCGACAACCAGCGCGTACGCGCGGTGCCGGCCATGCTGGACCTGCCCTGACATGCAGCCCATCCTCGAGCTGCAACAGGTCCACAAGCACTACGCCATGGCGGGCGAACAGGTGCCGGTACTGCGCGGCATCGATCTGACCATAGATCGCAACGAGTACGTTGCCATCACCGGGCCTTCGGGATCCGGGAAGACCACCTTGATGAACATCCTGGGCTGCCTGGATCGGCCCAGTGCAGGGAGTTATCTGCTCGCCGGTCAGCCGGTCACCTGCCTGGACGAGCGCGAGATGGCGGGAGTGCGCAATCGTGCCATCGGCTTTGTTTTCCAGAGCTTCAACCTGATGTCGCGCGCCACCGCGCTGCAGAATGCCATGCATCCACTGCTGTACCGGAAGATGGGACGTGCAGAGCGCCAGCAGCGGGGCATGGACGCCCTGTGCAAGGTGGGACTGGCCGATCGCGCAGGCCATCTCCCCAGCCAGTTGTCCGGGGGACAGCGGCAGCGTGTGGCGATTGCACGCGCGTTGTGCGGCTCGCCCTCGATCCTGCTCGCCGACGAGCCTACCGGCAACCTGGATTCCGCAACAACGCGGGACATCATGGCGCTGTTCGACGCGCTCTGGGCGGACGGCAGCACCATCGTGATGATCACCCATGAGACGGATATTGCAGACCATTGCCACCGCGTCATCCGGATCGAAGATGGCAAGGTGAGTGCGGATCGGAGGCGTCAGCGCAATGGCTGATCTGCTGCTGATCGTCGAGTCGGCATGGGCAAGCATCCGTGCGCACGCACTGCGCAGTCTGTTGACC
The DNA here is from genome assembly GCF_001431535.1 of Stenotrophomonas chelatiphaga. Lineage (GTDB taxonomy): Bacteria > Pseudomonadota > Gammaproteobacteria > Xanthomonadales > Xanthomonadaceae > Stenotrophomonas > Stenotrophomonas chelatiphaga. Next base: position 67,900 of record NZ_LDJK01000009.1, on the reverse strand, counting down.
GTGCTGGGCATCGTCATCGGCGTTGCCTCGGTCATCGCGGTGGTCTCCGTCTTCCAGGGCATGGCCGCCTCGATCACGGATCAGTTCGCCGGTCTGGGCGCGAACAACCTGACCGTCAGGTCCGAGACCTCCTTCGACGACCAGTTGCAGGGACGCCGTAGCCGGATTTCGCTGGAGGACTACCAGCGCCTGGTCGACGGCTTGCCCGGAGTGGGGGAGGTGTCTCCAAGCTTCAACGTGATGGGCGACCATGGCGGCACGGTTCACGCGGGGCGGGCCGATACCTTCACCCGGGTGATTGCCAGTTCGCCGGCCTACCAGCATTCGCGGCAGGTCTACCCCCGGCTTGGACGGTTCATCACCGCTGCCGACAACGATTCCCGTCGTCGGGTCTGCGTGATCGGGGAAAAGCTGCGCAGCAAGCTGGAACTGCCCGCTGATCCTGTCGGGCAGTACATCCGCATCGGCAGCGAGTGGTGCAAGGTGGTGGGGTTGATGGAGGAGCGCGGCGAGGTGTTCGGCTTCAGCCAGGATGACTTCGTGCTGATGCCCTTCGCCACCGGTCTTGCGCTGGTAAAGGACGCATCACAGGTGGATCTCAGTATCGACGTCCAGGTCGCCGATACCGCGGAAATGGACGCAGTGAAAGACAGGATCGACGCACTGCTGCGTCAGTCGCGCCTGCGGGGAGGCAGCCAGGGCGGTGACTTTCGCGTCGAAACCGCCGAGCAGCTTGGGGATTCGCTGAAGAGCATCATCCATCTGGTCAGCATGGTGTTCGCGGGGATCGTGGGTGTGTCGCTGCTGGTCGGGGGCATCGGCATCATGAACATCATGCTGGTGTCGGTCACCGAGCGGACCCGCGAGATCGGGATCTGCAAGGCCCTTGGCGCCACCCGCCAGGCCATCCTGCTGCAGTTCCTCAGCGAAGCGGCGTTGCTTTCCGCCATCGGCGGGGTCATCGGTGTCGTGCTCGGGTACGCCGGCGGCCTGCTCGCTTCTCTGGTCATCCCCGGGCTGCCACCGGCCACGGTCCCGTGGTGGACGGTGGTGCTGTCGGTGCTGTTCTCCGCCGCCGTCGGCGTGGTGTTCGGAACGATCCCTGCCGCCAAAGCCGCCGGCCTGGATCCCATAGACGCGCTTCGTTACGAGTGACCTCAGTTCAAAGGCATGCGCCGGTAGCGCCGACCCATGGTCGGCGAGCCCGGCGGGCCTTGCAGTATCAGACCAGCGCTTTCAACCGGTACAGCGCTTCCAATGCCTGCCTTGGCGTCAGCTCATCCGGATCCACCGCCGCCAATGCATCCAGTGCGGCGGTGTTGTGGGCAGCGAACAATCCAAACTGCTGCGGTGCATCCAGCGCCTGCGGTGCCACCGCCGCCGACTGGGTTTCACCGCCGCGCTGTTCGAGCTCGGCCAGGCGGCGCCTCGCCTGTGCCACCGTCGCGCGCGGCAGCCCGGCCAGCGCCGCTACCTGCAGGCCGAAGCTGCGGTTGGCCGGGCCGTCCTTGACGGCATGCATGAATACCAGGCGCTCGCCACCGTTCTGGTCGGTGTGTTCCACCGCGTCCAGGTGCACGTTGGCGATGCCGCTGCGGCCCCCTTCGTGCTGTTCATCAGCCAGGGCGGTCAGCTCGAAATAGTGCGTTGCGAACAAGGTGTAGCAGCGGTTCTGCCACGCCAGGTGGCGTGCCACCGCGTCGGCCAGGGCCAGTCCATCGTAGGTCGACGTACCGCGGCCGATCTCATCCATCAGCACCAGCGAGTGTTCGGTCGCATGGTGCAGGATATAGCTGGTCTCGGCCATTTCCACCATGAAGGTCGACTGCCCGCGTGCCAGGTCGTCGCCGGCGCCGATGCGGGTCAGGATGCGGTCGATCGGACCGATCACTGCACGGCTGGCGGGCACGAAGCTGCCGATATGGGCCAGCAGCACGATCAGCGCGTTCTGCCGCATGTAGGTGGACTTGCCGCCCATGTTCGGGCCGGTGATGACCAGCATGCGGCGGTCCGGGTGCAGGTACAGGTCGTTCGGTTCGAACGGCTGGTCACGCACCGCTTCCACCACCGGGTGGCGGCCGCGCTCGATCTTCAGGCACGGCGCGCTGTCGAGCTCCGGTCGCGACCAGTCCAGCGCCTGCGCACGTTCGGCGAACCCGGCCAGTACGTCCAGCTCGCTCAGCGCGCCGGCGCACTGCTTCAGCGGCTCCAGGCAGTCGCCCAGCGTGTCCAGCAGCTGCTCGTAGAGCTGCTTTTCGCGCGACAGCGAGCGATCGCGCGCGGACAGTACCTTGTCTTCAAAGCTTTTCAGTTCTTCGGTGATGTAGCGCTCGGCATTGGTCAGCGTCTGGCGGCGGGTGTAGTGCACCGGCGCGCGGTCGGACTGCCCTTTGCTGATTTCGATGTAATACCCGTGCACGCGGTTGTAGCCGACCTTCAGCGTGGCGATGCCGCTGCTTTCGCGTTCGCGCTGTTCCAGGTCGATCAGGAACTGGTCGGCATGCGTGGACAGCCGGCGCAGTTCGTCCAGTTCTTCGTCGAAGCCGTCGGCCAGTACGCCGCCATCGCTGAGCTTGAGCGGCGGCATGTCGGCGATGGCGCTGGCCAGCAGGCGCGCGCAGTCATCGTGCTCGCCAAGCAGCTGGTGCAGCGCCTGCAGGCGCGGCGAATCCAGCGGGCCGAGCACCTCGCGCACCGCCGGCAGCAGGCCCAGGCCATCGCGCAGGGTGGAGAAATCACGCGGACGCGCCGAGCGCAGTGCCACGCGGGTCAGGATGCGTTCGAGGTCGCCCAGGCGCCGGAACTGTTCGCGGATATCCGCATCGGCGCCGCGGTCGATCAGCGTTTCCACCGCATGGTGGCGCTGTACCAGCACCTCGCGCAGGCGCAGCGGACGGTGCAGCCAGCGCCGCAGCAGGCGGCCGCCCATCGGCGTGACGGTGCTGTCCAGCACGCCGAGCAGGGTGTTGCGGGTATCGCCGTCGACGCGGGTATCCAGCTCCAGGTGGCGGCGCGTGGCGGCATTCATCGCGATCGCTTCGCCGGCGTCTTCCATCGCGATCGACGTCAGGTGCGGCAGGCGCTGCTTCTGGGTTTCTTCGACGTAGCCCAGCAGCGCACCGGCGGCACCGGTGGCGCGCGGCTTGTCATCGATGCCGAAGCCGCTCAGGTCATGCAGCTTGAAGAACGCCAGCAGCTGTCGGCGGCCGCTGTCGGCGTCGAACAGCCACGGCGCACGCAGGCGCACGCCCTTGCGCTGGCGCAGGAATGCGGGCCAGTTCTCTTCGTCGGGCACCAGCAGTTCGGCCGGTTCCAGGCGCGCCAGTTCGGCTTCCAGCGCGTCATCGGTGTCCACTTCATTGACCAGGAAGCGCCCGCCGGCCAGGTCCGCCCACGCCAGCCCGTAGCCGGACTTGCTCCGTGACAGCGCCATCAGCAGGGTATCGCGGCGCTCGTCCAGCAGGGCTTCGTCGGTGACGGTGCCGGGGGTGACGATGCGCACCACCTTGCGTTCCACCAGGCCCTTGGCCAGGGCGGGGTCGCCGATCTGTTCGCAGATCGCCACCGATTCGCCCAGCGCCACCAGCCGGGCCAGGTAGCCTTCGTAGGCATGCACCGGCACGCCGGCCATCGGGATCGGCGCGCCGCCGGAGCTGCCGCGCTGGGTCAGGGTAATGTCCAGCAGCCGCGCCGCCTTGCGTGCGTCGTCGTAGAACAGCTCGTAGAAATCGCCCATGCGGAAGAACAGCAGCAGGTCCGGGAACTCGGACTTGGCGGCGAAGAACTGCTTCATCAGGGGGGTGTGTTCGGGCTGCTTCTGGGTCACGCGGGGTCCATCTTGAGGCGGGTGCGGGCACGGGGTGGCCGCGGATGGACCATTGTAGGGGAGGCAGCCAGAGTCGGGGACCGGGGTGCCTGCCATCAGGCAGCGCCGCGCAGGCGGATCTCAGCCCTCCGCCACCGGCCCCGCCAGCATCGCCGCCCGACGCGCGCGATAAACCTCCGGCGTCTGCGGTTTGATGAACAAGGCCGTCAGCTCCGGATACTCGCGTTTCACCGCCTGCTCGATGCGGGTGATGCACTCCTCGATCTGCGGGGTGCTGCGGTCGTCCTCGAACTCCGCGCTCAGCATGGCCACCACCTGGTTGGGGCCCATCTGCATGGTGCTCAGGCCGTTGGCACGGCGTACGTCCGGATCGGCATTGGCCACCTCCAGGATGCGTTGCGCCACATGCGCATCGGCGGGCTCGCCGACCAGCAGGCCCTTGGTTTCGCGGGCCAGCAGGAACGCGGTCGCGGCCAGCACGGCGGCGATGCACAGCGAGGCCACGCCATCCAGCACGGGTATGTCCAGCAGCTGCGCGGCGACCAGGCCGATCATCGCAAAACCCAGCCCGAGCAATGCCGCGCTGTCTTCCAGCAATACGGTGAAGGTGGTCGGATCCTTGCTGCGCCGGAATGCTTCGAAGTAGCCCATGCTGCCCTTGGTGGCGCGGAATTCGCGCAGCGCGATCCACCACGAGGCGCCTTCGAACACCATCGAGACGCCGAGCACGATGTAACTCACCAGATGGTTGGTGGCCGGCTCCGGGTGCAGGATGTGCTGCACGCCCTGGTAGCCGGACACGATGGCACCGGCGGCGAACACCAGCAGGGCGACGATGAAGCTCCAGAAGTACAGCTCGCGCCCATGGCCGAACGGATGCGCTGCGTCGGGCTTGCGCTCTGCGCGGTTGAGGCCGTACAGCAACAGCAGTTCGTTGATGGTGTCGACCAGCGAATGCACGCCTTCGCTGGCCATCGCCGAACTGCCGGACAGGCCGGCGGCGATGAACTTGGCGATGGCGATGGCGAGGTTGCCGGCGAGTGCGGCGTAGACGACGAGACGGGAGCCGGACGGCTTGGCCATGGCAGGGCAGACGGGTGGGGGACCCCATCATCGGCAAGCGGCCGTGCCGGCTGCGTGCAGGACGCGCGGCGGGTAATCCTGCGGCAATGTGGTGGGGGGAGGCGGCATGCTAGATTCGGGCCATCCCCATGCAAGGACGGCATCGTGATCAACAGCTTACGAATCGCACCGCTGGCGTTGGCCTGCCTGCTGCCCACTGTTGCCCAGGCCGGGCCTGCCACCGCCGCGCCGCCCGGGCGCAGCCCGCCGGCTGCGCATTGCCTGGATGCCCGCGACGTGCGTCAGGTCGAGCAGGCCGGTCCGGAGGCGATCGCCGTTCGCGGAGGCAATGGCGTGGCCTACCGGATTGATTTCAGCGGCGCCGGTTGCCCCGGCATCAACGAGGCCAGCCAGGTCCGTCTGGAAGCCCCCGCCGGTTGGGCCTGCGGCCGTCCGAGCGAGAACCTGGTGGTGGATGGGCGCAGCTGCGGGATCAGTGCGGTGAGCGTGATCGACGACCGCGATTTTGCCGAAACAGCGCGCGCTAGCAGCCGCCAGTTCGCGTCCACGCTGCCGGGGGTGGAGGTCACCGGCAAGGCGGCCGGCAGAGGCGGTGAAAGCAGCCCGCGGCACACCTTCCAGGGCTCGGCGGACTTCTGTTTCGCTACCCGCCACGTACGCAGCTGGAACGAGGACCCGCAAGGCGTAGTGGTGGAAACCAACCCGCGCCGCAACGGTGGCAATCGCTACTATCGGGTAGAACTGGGGGGCAGCTGCAGCATCCTGGCCGGCGCGCAGTCGGTCGATTTCCAGTCCGGCTTCCAGAATGGATTGATCTGCGGCAACCCGGGCGATCGCATCGTCATGGTCGGCGCGATGGCCGGGGACCTGCGCTCGGACACGCCGCGATTCGCGCGCCCGGGCTGCGAGGTGCTGGCGGTGTATCCGAAGGACTGACCGGACGCCACGTTGCTGCGGCAGGCGGGAGCGGCATGGCATCATCGCCGCCTTGTCCTGCGGTGTGATTGTCGATGCGAACCTACCTGCTATGCCTTGCCTTGTTGCTTGCGCCGCTGCTGCCGGCGCAGGCCAGGGCGCCCCAGCCGCAGAACGGTGACCTGTTGTTCGTCACCGCCGCCACTACCGGCCTGAGTGGTGCGATCAACGATGCGACCGGCAAGCCCGGTGCGGTGAGCTATGACCACGTCGCGCTGATCGCACGCGAATCCGGCAGCGCGGTCGTGCTGCACGCCGATGACAAGGGATCGCGCGAGCAGACCCTGGACAGCTTCCTCGATGAGGCCCGGGCCAAGCACCGCCACGTGGTGCTGTACCGGCTCAAGCGCGAACAACGCGCGGCCATTCCGGCGGCCATCGCCAAGGCGCGCACGCTGCTCGGCAAGCCCTACAACTTCACCTACGTGCAGGATGAGGACAGTTACTACTGCTCGGATTTCATCGAGCGCGCGTTCCGTGCGCAGCAGGTGTTCGCCACCCAGCCGATGAACTTCAAGAACCTGCAGACCGGGGAAGTGTCGCCGTACTGGGTGGAGTTCTACCGCAGCCGCGGCATGGACGTGCCGCAGGGGGCGCCGGGCACCAACCCCAACGACATGGCGTCCGCGCCGGTGCTTGAACGTATAGGAGAACTGGAATGATGCGCCTGTTGTGGTCCGGTGTGTTTGCGATGCTGGTGGTGGGCTGCGCCAGCGCGGGCGAGCGGGCACCTGCCCAACGCGGTAATGGCGCGCCGTACGAGATCATCGGCAGCCAGGTATGGGAGGTGCCGGATCCGGTCTCCGGGCGTGATTACCAGGTATTCGTGCAGCTGCCGGCGTCGTATGAAAAGGAGCCGGCGCGCCGCTATCCGGTGCTGTACGTCACCGATGCCGACTATGCCTTCCCGGTACTGCGCCAGGTAGGGCGCCGGCTGGGCAGTTCGGTGCAGGAGTTCATCCTGGTCGGCGTGTCCTACGCGGTGGGCGAGGAAGGCATGCCCAGCCGCCGCCGCGACTACACGCCCACCGCCAACGGTGCGGAGGGTGCACCGGAGGATGCCGAGCATGGCGGCGGGGCGGCGCATGCCGCTTACCTGCGCGACCAGGTGCTGCCGTACGTGGCCCAGCGCTTCCGCACCGATGAAACGCAGCGCCTGTTCCTGGGGCATTCCTACGGTGCACTGCTGGGTACGCAGATCCTGCTGAGCGAACCTTCGCTGTTCTCCGGCTATGTGCTGGGCAGCCCGTCCTACTGGTTCGACCAGCACGTGATGGAGCGCATGGAACAGGCGTCGGCCGCGACCCTGAAGGACATGCCGGCCAAGGTGTATTTCTACATCGGCGAGTACGAGGCGAAGCGGGTCGGCGATCCGCGCTACCTGCAGGAAGATGACATGGTGGAAGACGCGCGGCGCATGGAACGCACGCTGCGCGGCCGGGGCTATCCCTCGTTGGTGATGCGGCTGGACGTGTTGAACGACGAGGACCACCTGAGCATCGCCCCGCGTGGCTTCACGCTGGGGCTGCGCTATCTGTTGCCGGGAAAGTCCGCGCCGTAGTGGCGAGCGTGGTCGCCACCTGATGCTCCCGCCGAGCACGGCTCGGCGCTGCCACGCCATGGCTCGCATGGCGTGGCGGCATCACCGCCTACGGGTCGGGGGGCATGAAGAATTCGACCTTGCCGCAGCCGCTGCACAGGAACGTTTCAAAGCGTCTGCGGTCGACCAGCAGTTCGCCGATGTTGCCCATCAGGACGGGCCACATGCGGGTGCCTTCGTGCAGTTGCAGAGTGCCGCCGAACTGCATCGGCGACTGGCAGCGAAGGCATTCCGCTGGTGGGTAGTGGCCACGTTGCTCGGGTGGCACGGAGGGATCGAAACCGCAGTGGATGCAGAGGGCGCAGTCCTGTGGCACCGAGGTGCCGCATCGGTTGCATGACCAGTGGATCATGGCGTGTGCTCTTCCTGAGATGTTGCCTGCAGCATTCCACAACGATGTTTACGGGGAAAGTCCGCCGCGCATGGCGTGCTGCCACGGTCATGCCGGCTGCAGGCGGATGTCCGGGTGGCTGGCGAAGATCTCCAGCACGATGTCGAAGTAGGTCTGCCCGTGGCCCTGCTGCAGCGCGAGCAGCTGTGCCTGCAGGGGGGCGGTGTTGAACGTTCCCGGCTGGTCCAGCTTGTGCTGCAGCCAGGCGGTCGTGGCGGCCACCCCAAGCGCGGCGCGGCTGGTTTCCATGTCCTGCCAGACCACGGTGACGGCCTGCTGGCCCTGCAATGCGCCGTAGCCGCCGTACAACAGGTCATCCAGCGCATCCAGGCTGTTGCCAAGCGCCCAGTCCTCGTCTGCCATGAATACGCGGTTGAGTTCGGCGTAGAGCGAAGGGATATCGACGATGTCGCTGCCCTGCAAGGTGAACTCAACGCTCATCCGGTGCACCGCAAGGGTGCGCGTTGACACTGTTGCTGCCCGTTCTGCATTAGATTGCCCGCTTTCCTGGTCCTGGCGTCTGCAGTTTTGTCGACTTCCACCTACCCGGGCAAGGCCCAACGCGGTTTCCCGTTCACCGACGGGGCTGCTGCCGATTGCATCCGCAGCGTTGACTGGCAGGCTACGCCGCTAGGGCATCCGGACGGCTGGCCATCGGCATTGCGCAGTGCCACCAGCCTGATGCTGGCCAGCCCGGAAAGCATGTACCTGGCGTGGGGCGATGAGCTGGTGTTCCTGTTCAACGATGCCTACAGCCCCATCCTCGGCCCGCGTCGGGAGCAGGCAATGGGGGCGCCGCTGCGCACGCTGTGGGCAGACGCCTGGGACGCGGTGAAGGGGCCGGTCGAACGGGCCCTGGCCGGTGAAGGATCGCGCTTCGAGGACATGCCGGTGCGGATGAACCGTTACGGCGCCGAGGAGGACACTTGGTGGACGTTCTCGTTCTCGCCGATCCACCTGGATGACGGCAGCGTGGGCGGCGTGTTCTGCGTGACCCGCGAAGTCACCGAGGTCGTCGTGGCGCAGCAGCGGCTGGCGCGCGAGAACGAGCGACTGATCGCCCTGTTCGAGAAATCTCCGATGTTCATGGCCTTCCTGAGTGGCCCGGAGCATCGGGTGGAGCTGGCCAATCCGCGCTATGCCGAAATGGTCGGGCATCGGCCGGTGATCGGCCAGCGCTTGGCCGATGCGATTCCGGAAGTCATCGACCAGGGCTACCTGCCGCTGCTGGACCAGGTGTACCGCAGCGGCGAAACCTATATCGGCACGGAAGTAACCTACGATCCGGTGAGCACCGACGGCAGCGTGGTCGAGCCGCGCAAGCTGGATATCGTGTTCCAGCCGGTCAAGGACGCGGCCGGGCAGTCGGTCGGCGTGTTCGTGCAGGGCCTGGATGTCACCTCGCAGGTGGCGTTGCAGCGCCGCCTCCGGCGCAGCGAAGCGCGGCACCGGCAGATCATGGACAGCGCGATGGATTACGCCATCTTCGCCATGGACCTTGAAGGCCGTATCACCCTGTGGAACGAAGGGGCGCGGCACACGCTGGGCTGGACCGAAGCGGAGATGCTGGGGCAGACCCCGGAGCGTTTCTATAGCGAAAAGGACCGCGTGGCACGGCGGTTCCAGCACGGCATGCGGGTGGCACTGGCCGAAGGCGGGCTGTCGGGTGAGCGCCCCTTCCTGCGCAAGTCCGGCGAAACCTTCTGGGCGCAGGGCGCGCTGACCCTGCTGCGCGACGAGGAGGGTACCGCGATCGGCTTCGTCATCGTGCTGCGCGACCGCACCCTGGAGCGTGCGGCCATCGATGCGCTGGCCGCCAGCGAGCGGCGCCTGGGCGCACTGGTCGGGGCCTCGTCGCAGGTGCTGTATTCGTTGTCTGCGGACTGGGCCGAGCGCCGGCAGATCCTGCGCCAGGGCGACACCGCGCAATTGCTCGCGCCGGACTGGAACTGGCGCGAAGCGTTCGTGCATCCCGATGACCGCGCCGCGCTGGACGCGGCCATCGCCGAGGCGGATGCGCACAGGAAGCCGTTCGAGATCCAGCACCGCACGCCGCCGCGCAACGGCAGCCACCGCTGGGTGCTGATGCGGGTGGTGCCGATGTTCGATGCCGAAGGCCGCGTCAGCGAGTGGTTCGGCACGGCAACGGACGTCACCGAAAAACGGGAGGCCGAAGAGCGGCTGCAGCAGCTGACGGTCACCCTGGAAGAGCGCGTGCGCGAACGCAGCGCCGAACTGTTGATGACCGAAGAGAAGCTGCGGCAGAGCCAGAAAATGGAGGCGGTGGGCCAGCTTACCGGCGGCATCGCGCACGACTTCAACAACCTGCTGACGTCGGTGTCGATGGGACTGGAACTGCTGGAGATGCGGGTTGCGCAGGGGCGTATCGACGACCTGGGCCGCTACGTGGAGATGGCGCGTTCCGGTGCCGACCGCGCCGCGGCGTTGACCCAGCGCCTGCTCGCGTTCTCGCGCCGGCAGACCCTGGCCCCTACCGGGGTGGTCGTGGAGCAGATGGTGCTGGGGATGATGGAGATCATCTCGCGCTCGCTGGGGCCGTCGATCACCATCGGCACCCACTTCGCCGATGGCAGTGCCGCCGTGCAGGTCGATGGGCCGCAGCTGGAGAACGCGCTGTTGAACCTGTGCATCAACGCGCGCGATGCGATGCCGGGCGGGGGTGCGCTGGATATCAGCAGCGACGTGGTAGAGCTGGCGGGCAGCGAGGCGGTGGCACTGGAGCTGCCGCCCGGGCCGTATGTGCGGCTGTCGGTGCGCGACACCGGCACCGGCATGGAAGCCGACGTGGTAGCGAAGGTGTTCGAGCCGTTCTTCACCACCAAGCCGATCGGCCAGGGAACCGGTCTGGGCCTGTCGATGATCTACGGATTCACCCGTCAGTCCGGCGGCCAGGTGCAGGTGGAGTCCCGGCCGGGCGAGGGCACCACGATGCACCTGTATCTGCCGCGGCTGGTCGAAGGCATGCAGGCAGCGGACGCTGCGCCGGCGGTGGCGCTGGACAGCGATGTCCTGCGCGGCCCGATGCGCACGGTGCTGCTGGTCGAAGACGAAACCGCGGTGCGCGTGCTGGTCAGCGAGGTGCTGGTGTCGGCGGGGTACCGGGTGATCGAAGCCTCCGAAGGTCCCCCCGCGCTGGATGTGCTGCGGTCCGTGGAAGCGATCGACCTGCTGGTGACCGATGTGGGACTGACCGGCCCGTTGAACGGCAGGCAGGTGGCCGACGCCGGGCGACAGTGCCGACCCGGCTTGCCGGTCCTGTTCATCACCGGCTACGCCGCTACCGCGGCGGTGGGCGCGGGGCATCTGGAAGCGGGCATGGAAGTGCTGGCCAAGCCGTTCGCCGCCGCCGAGCTGGTGCGACGCGCGAACGCGTTGCTGGACCCCCGCCAGCACGCCGGACGGCCGTCTGGTCAGCACACCGCTGGCTGAACGGGGCAGGCGACCTGCACGGTATCTCCACGCGAATTCACCCGGGTTTGCCATCGTCGCGGGAAGACTGGCGACATACACCCGGAACGCCAAGGAGTCCCCGATGAAGATGTCCATCCCCCTGCTCTGTGCTGGCGCCTTGTTGGCCGCCTCCTCGGCCGCGTCCGCACAGTCCTACGGCCCGCGCGATGAAGGCCGCCGCTTCGACGATGGCAGCCGCGTGGTGTGCCGCAACGTGGAAGTGCAGCGCAACAGCAAAGACTCCAACCGTATTGCCGGTACTGCCACCGGTGCAGTGGTCGGTGGCCTGCTCGGCAACCAGGTCGGCGGCGGCAACGGCAAGAAGCTGGCCACCGTGGCCGGTGCGGTAGCCGGCGGTGCGGCAGGCCGCAACATCCAGGGCCGCCACCAGCAGAAGACCGGTGATCGCGTGGTTGAACGCCGCTGCGAGCGCGAATACAGGTAACCGTAGGCCCTGCCGGCTCGCCCGGCAGTGGGCGCATCAGGAAGGCGGCTTCGGCCGCCTTCCTGCGTTTGTGGCATATTCCGGCGACTGCCAAGGATGACCCGCCGTGAACGAATCGCAAGCGCCTGCCACGCCGCCGCCGCACGCCATGGTCGATGGCAGCGAGCGCCTCTCCCGCGTCCGTGACCGTACCGACGAACTGGAGCTTTTCATCTCCGGCCTGCTGGCCTTCACCCTGCTCGCCGTGCCCGGGCGCATCTTCGATGCGTGGGCGACAAACACCGTGCATACCGAAGGCATCCATGCGCACGCGCTGTGGTTCGGCTTCAGCATCGCCGTCGGCCTGTGCTACGTGGTGGCCATCGCCCTGATCGCGCATCTGGCGATCCGCGGCTACTGGGTCGGCCTGATCGGATTGAAGACCCACTTCCCGCAGGGCATCCGCTGGGACCGCATTCCGCTGCTGGGCGGGGTGTCCCGCGACCACTACCAGCGCATGGTGTCCACCCTGGAGCAGTCCATCGCCGGTGCTGATCGGCTGGCGTCGGTGCTGTTTTCGACCACGCTGCTGTTCGCCTTGACGATGGTCTGGACCGGGCTGCTGACCGCCGTGCTGCTGGCGATCGCAGGCGTGGTCGGCGCACTGCTGGGGGCTCCGGACCAGGTCGCCCTCACCGTACTGGGCGTGGCCTACGTTCTGTTCACGGTGACCAGCGTGCTGCCGCTGGTGCTGGAACGCGCGGTGCTGCGCCGGCGTGCGCGCGGGCTTCCAAGCGAACGGCTGGAGCGCGCGGTGCGCGTGGTGCTGCGCGGCATGGGCTTCGTGCTGCCCTTGCGCCTGCTGCTTCCGGTGCAGCTGACCCTGCAGAGCAATCTCTACGCGCGCAATTTCTACGTGGTCTACTTCGGCGCGGTGATGCTGGCGATGGTGATCGGCGGGGTGCAGACCTTCAACTCGACCCGCTTCGCCCTGTTCAACCGCTACGCCGTCGTCACCGACGAAGCCGTGGACCATGGCATGGCCAGCGCGCACTACGAATCCCTGCGCTCCGAACATGATCGGCTGCTGCGCTACCCGATGATCCCCGCCGACCAGATCAGCGAATCACAGCTGCGGCTGTTCATCCCGCATCAGCCACAGCGCGACAATTCGGTGGCACGCCGGCTGTGTACCGATACCTTGCCCAAGGGCGCCAACGTGGCCGAAGGTGAGCAGGCCGCGCGCACGGCGGTGGCCTGCCTGGCGCGGCTGTGGACGATTACCCTCGACGGCGCGCCGGTCGCGCTGGATGCCTTCGTGCCGATGGAGCGACGCGACCTGGAAATGCGCGGGCTGGTCGGCTATCTGCCGCTGCAGGGACTCCCGCCCGGACGCCACGACCTGCGCCTGGTGTGGAATGCGCAGAGCACGGCCAAGGGACGGGAGCGACGTCGCGAGTTCCAGATTCCGTTCTGGTACGCGCCGGACTGACGGCGCGGCGATCCCGGATCGTCCGCTCCGCCACCTCCGGCCTCGTGGCTGGCCTCAGCGGCCCAGCACCGCGGCGAACGCATCCAGCTGCTGGTCGCTGCTCGACCACGCCGTGACGAAGCGCACCGGCACCTCATCAGCGCCCAGCGGCATCGACGCAGGCAGGCTGTCCGGGTACCAGTCGTAACACTGCACGCCGGCAGCGAGCAGGCGCTCCAGCAGCGCCTTGGGCATCACCACGAACACTTCGTTGGCCTGCACCGGCCAGGCCAGGCGGATGTCCGCATGCGCCTGCAGGGTGGCGGCCAGCACCTGCGCGGCGTGGTTGGCCTGGCCGGCGAGTTCCAGCCAGTGGTCGTCCTGCAGCCATGCGTTGAACTGGGCGCCGAACAAGCGTCCCTTGGACACCAGCTGGCCCGCGCGCTTGCGCCGGTAGTCGAAACCTTCGGCGAGCGCCGGCGTGAAGAAGACCACCGCCTCGGCGGCCAGCGCGCCGTCCTTGGAGGCGCCGAAGGACAGCACGTCGATGCCAGCGTGCACGGTCATTTCGGCCGGCGTGCAGCCCAGCGCCGCCACCGCGTTGGCGAAGCGCGCGCCGTCCATGTGCACGTGCAGGCCATGCTCATGGGCCACCTCGGACAGTGCCTTCAGTTCGGCGGGCGTGTAGACCAGGCCGTTCTCCGTGGCCTGTGCCAGCGACAATGCCGAAGGCTTGACGCTGTGCGGCCGCGCATCGGGCAGCCGCTTGAGCGTAGCGCGCAGCGCCGCTGGGGTGATCTTGCCGCTGTCGGTGGCGATCGGCAGCAGGCGCGCACCCCCGGTGAAGAATTCCGGTGCAGTGGATTCATCGCTGATCAGGTGCGCCTGTGCGTGGCACAGGATGGCATTCCACGGCTGCGCCAGTGCGGACAACGCCAAGCAGTTGGCGGCGGTACCGGTGGCCACGAAGAAGGCCTTGACGTCGTGGTCGAACACGCGCGCGATGGCCTGTTCGGCCTGTTGTGTCCAGGTGTCGTTGCCGTACGGCGCGGCGGTTCCCGAGGACGCTGCCACCAGCGCGTCGAGGATGCGTGGCGATACGCCGGACTGGTTGTCGCTGCCGAAATTCATGTGCTGCCCTGCGATGGATGACATCGTCCAAGCGTACATCCTGCGGCCGCGCGCCGGCGCTTTTGTGCACGCAATGCGCTGGATCTGAAAGCAGCGGCCGGGCGCGCCGAACAATTCGATCACCCATGCAGAACGGAAAATTAAGTTTTCGATTGCTCTAATGCGCACGACCGATCTGTCGTGATCGGCACACAATTCGCACCCTCTGCCAGCGCCGCCGCGTTGCGCGTGTTCCCCCTGGATTGACCTGTGCGCCGCTCGGCTGCGGGCTGGGCAGGTGCATGCCTTCGTCCGGCGGCGCGTCTCCCAAGGACCACCCCCTGCATGCTCCAGCCTGCCACGTCGATCCGCCCGCGCCACCGCGTTGCTGCCTCCCTCCTGCTGCGCCGCGCGCTGCTTCCTTCGATGATCGCCGGCATGGTGGGCGTGGCCCAGGCACAGGATCCTTCACCGGCGCCAGCGCCAGCGCCGGCCGCGCCGGCGGCCACCCAGGAACTGGATTCAGTGCAGGTGCGTGGCGTGCGCGGCAGCGCAACCGGGGCCGTGGATGCCAAACAGGCGAAGGCGGAAATCAGTGATTCGGTGGTCGCCGAAGACATCGGAAAGCTGCCTGACAACAGCGTGGCCGCCGCACTGCAGCGGGTCACCGGCGTGCAGGTGGCGCGCGGCGGCGCGGAAGTCGGCACGGTGCTGGTGCGCGGGCTGCCGGACGTGGTGACCACCTTCGATGGCCGCAATGTGTTCACTGCCAGCGGACGCGGCATTGCCCTGCAGGATATACCCGCCGACCTGCTGCAGAGCGTGGACGTGTACAAGACCGGCAGCGCGAAGTTCCTGGAAGGCGGCATCGGCGGCAGCATCGACGTGCACCTGCGCAAGCCCTTCGACCTGGACAAGGACACCACGCTGGCCGGCAGCATCAGCGCCGTGCAGGGCGACCAGGCCGGTGAAACCAAGCCCAATGGAAGCCTGACCGCCGCGCACAACTGGGACAGCGGACACGGGCGGATGGGCGTGCTGGGCAGCATCTCGTTGCAGCAGCGCCCGTACCAGGAAAGCAACAGTTTCCATGGCACCTACGACCGTGTCGCCAATCCGGCTGATCCCTCGCAGGAGATCTTCGTGCCGTACAACGCCGGCGGGCTGGTGGCCAACAACACGCACAAGCGCCGCTCGGCCAACTTCACCTTCCAATGGGCGCCCACGGACAACAGCGAGGTGTACCTCGATACGTTCTACGTCAATTACGAGGGCCGCAACAACGTCAACTACTGGATGCCGTTCCCCGGCCTGGTGAACCCGGACAACGTGGACACTGTCAGCCTGCGCCCCGGCAGCAACGTGATGGACGGTTTCGTGGCGCGCGACCTGTACACGCTGTCCAGCACGCAGGCCCACAAGCAGACCTCCGATACCTTCCAGGCCGCGTTGGGCGGCAAGTGGCACAACGACACCGTCAGCCTGTCCACCGAACTGGCTTATACGTGGAGCACCAACAAGCACCGTGCCATGACCCTGGACATGGGCATGGACGCGCCGTTGATGCACATGCGCGATGCCGGTGGCGTGCCCGATACCTGGGTCACCCAGGCCGATGGTTCGGCCTACGATGTGACCAACCCGGCCAACTGGTACCTCAGCCAGTACTACGACAGCTGGGATGAGCAGAAGGGCGAGGAGTGGGCGTGGCGCGGCGACAGCACGTTCCAGTTCGACGCCGGTCCGTTCAGTTCACTCGATGCGGGCCTGCGGCTGAGCCGTCGCACCGCGTCCAACCATGGCGGCGGTCCGGGAGCGATGGACAACATCAGCGGCCGCCGCGTGCTTGCCAGCGATGTCCCCGGGCTGGCCGCGGTATCACCGGGTGGGATGCTCGATGGTGCGCGCGCGTTCTCCACCGACCGCTGGGCCGTCGCCAACGCGGCCTACCTGCTGCAGCAGACCGCGCAGCTGCGCCAGGTCATGGGCCAGTCACCGGATGCACCGCCCGAGCTGGCCTCGCTGTTCTTCGACAACCGCGAAGACAACTACGCCGCCTACCTGCAGCTCAACTGGGGCACCACGCTGGGCAGCATCCCGGTGGATGGCCGCATCGGCGTGCGCGCCACGCGGCTGGAGTCCGAGCTCAGTGGTACGCGCAGCGTCGATGGGCTGGACGTGCCCAGCCAGATCGAGACATCGCAGACCAGGTTCCTGCCCAATGCCAGCGCCAACGTCTCGTTGCGCGAAGACCTGATCCTGCGGCTGTCCGGCAGCCAGACCATCGCTCGACCGAACTTCGCCGACCTCAATCCACAGCTGAGCCTGTATGAGTCCACCGACAGCCTGCCGGCGCGTGGAAACGGCGGTAATCCGGACCTGCAGGCGGTGGAATCGAAGAACCTCGATGCGTCGCTGGAGTGGTATTTCCAGCCCGGCTCGCTGCTGTCGGCCGCGGTGTTCCATCGCAGGCTGGACGGCTACGTGCAGAGCTATGCCGATGACGAAGTGATCGCTGGCACCACGTATTCGATCACCCGCCCGCGCAATACCGGCGAAGGTACCCTGAAGGGATTCGAGGTGGGCTACAGCCAGTTCTACGACTTCCTGCCGGGCTGGTTGTCCGGCTTCGGCACCCAGCTCAACTACACCCGCATCAGTGCCGAAGCCGAATCGCCGACAGGTCAACTGCAGCCGCTGACCAACGTATCCAAGCATGCGTTCAACGCGGTGCTGATGTACCAGTACGAGCGCTTCTCCGCGCGGCTGGCGTGGAACCGACGCACCGATTACGCGACCAGCTTCAACAGTTCCGGCGACCAGCCCAGCGATATCCGCCAGGGCGACGAGGACTGGCTGGACGTGGCGCTGAACTACGACATCAACGAGCACATCACCGTGTTCGCCGAAGCGACCAACCTGCTCGGCGGTTCGACCCGCAACTACTTCGGCAGTCCTGCGTTCCCGCGCGACTTCGCCTCACCCGAGCGCACCTACACGGTGGGGGCGCGCTTCCGCCTGTAACCGCCGCCGCAATCGTTGCTGAGTACGTGTGATGCGCCTCTCAGCTGGGCCGTCGACGGCGCGGCGCGTTTTGCGTTGACCGGTGACAGCGGGCGGTTCGCCAGCCATGGCGGCTGGCGGCATTCGCGGATACGCCGCGAAGAGGGCTGAACAGGCCGGCCGCGCCGGATGGGATGACTCAGTCGTCCCGTCCGGTCACACCCGCTGCCAGCGCTACGCGGGTGCCATCCAGCAGGCCACGGCTCAGCCGGCCCTCTTCGATGAACAGCAGTTCGCCGTTCTCGCCGTTCTTGATGCTGCTGTCCACCGCGATGATGCGGTCGCCATGGAAGCTGCTGACGTGCGGCATCGAGGTGTGGCCGACCACGATGCGTTTCAGCCCGAGGCGATCGAGCACCGCCTGCACGCCATCGGTATCCAGCCGGCCGTCGAAGTAGCCGCGGTACCAGATCGGGCTGGTCTTGCCGTCATACAGGGGTGCGGTGGCCGGGTCGGCTTTCACCTGGTCGCGCGGGGTGCCCAGCGATGCGCGGTAGGCCGCGTTGGTGGCCGCCGGGTCCAGTGCCAGCGCGAGCGCGTCCGGTGAGATGCCGCCGTGCAGGAACAGGGCGTCTCCGATGCGCAGCAGCACCGGCCGGGTGCGCAGCCATTGGCCTATCACCGAGTCCGGACCGTACAGCTGCGGGTAGCTGCGACCGAGCAGCTGCGCACTGCGCAGGTACTTCGGATTGACGTAACGCAGGTCGTCGTACAGCACCATTGTTTCGTGGTTGCCCAGTACGAAGTGCACCGCGCCGCCGGCGGCGCTGGCCTGTTGCTGCAGGCCGTACAGCAGCCAGAACGCTTCGGTCACCTTCGGCCCGCGATCGAACACATCGCCTGCCACGACCAGCGTATCGGTGCCCCGAGCCCAGCGGTCCTGTGCATCGATGATGCCGTTGGCGCGCAGCAACCGTACCAGCAGGTCGTACTGGCCGTGGATGTCGGACAGCACGACGATGCGCGGCGCGGCGGGCAGCACGTCCATCGGCGGGACTGCCGCGGGGGCGATGTCCACGGGATGCGGATAGCCACAGACCGGCGCGATGCGGCGGGCCGTCTGCTCGTGGCTGACCACCTTGTCATCGCAGATCCAGCGCGCCTGCAACGTCTCGCCGTCACGCACCACGTAGGGGCCGTCGGCATCGACGTGGGCGGCCGGAGCGGGCACATCGCGTGCACCGGATGCGCTGCTGGCCAGCAGGCCGACCAGCAGCAGGAAGGGCAGGGAGCGGTGGATCATGGCAGTGGGTCCGGAAGGAGACGGGCGGGGCGCCGTGGCCCCGACCGTGATCCTACGCGCCCGGTCAGAACTTCGCGCGGACGTTGAACAACACCCGCCGCGGCTCGCCCCAGTAACCTGAGTTGAAGAAACCGACGTTGCGGTAATAGACCTTGTCCAGCAGGTTGGTGACGGTCACCCCGACGCTGACGTTGTCGTTGATGCGATAGCGGCCCATCAGGTCGAACAGCACATAGCCCCCCTGGCGGACCTGGCCCTCGGCGGTGATCGGCGTGCCAGTGGCGTTGAAACGGCCGGTGGGAATCGGCTGGGCCTGGGAAATATCGCTCTGCACGGTGAAGCCACCGCCAACGGTCCAGTCGCCCAGGCGGTACGTGGTGTTGAAGCGCGCCAGGTGCATCGGGCTGGTGGAGGCGAAGCGGCTTCCATCCGGATTGCTGCTGTAGGCGTAGGTGTAGCCGCCGGTCATGTTCCAGCGCTCGCTGAGGGATCCGGAGACTTCGAACTCGCCGCCCTGGGTCCTGATGCCCGCGCGCGCAATGTACGGCGTGCTGCCATCGGGCAACCTGATGTCACCGGCCGCCGGATCGTTCTCCGATACGTTGTCCTGCTCCATGTAGAAACCATTGAGCGCGGCGTACAAACGGCCGCCGAAGAACTCGCCCTTGAGGCCGTATTCGTAGTTGCCGCCGGTGGTCGGGTCCAGCAACCGGTTGTCGATGTCGCGCCGCGCGGTGGCCTGGAACACATCCGAATAGCTGGCGAAGGCGCTGATGCTCGAGCTGAGGTCATGGATGACGCCCACGTACGGGGTGGCGACGTGCGCGGTGGTGCGTGCGGTCTGGCCGGTGAACACCCCATCCACGTTGTAGCCGTCGGTGGTGGTTTCATAGTCGGAGTAGCGCACGCCGGCGATGACCTTCAACGGGTCGATCGGGTTCAGGCGCACGGCGGCGTAGTAGCCGGTTTCGGTGGTGTTGGTGATGCTGGAGGGGATGCCGGCATTGAAGGTGGTTGGCTTGCCGATGTTGCCGTCCCACGTGAAGATGCTGGGGAAGGCGGTGGTGCTGTACGGACGCGAGGTGATGCCGGCGCGGATGGTATCCAGGTCGCGATCGTAGTGGTTCACGCCGAGTACCAGCTCATGCTGGCGGCCGAACAGCTGGAACGGGCCCGAGGCGTAGAGGTCGAAGGCGTCTTCGCGGGTTTCCGACACCGAATAGGTATCCGACACCGCCAGGCCCAGGCCGGTGATGGGATCGGCAAAGCCGGTGCCACGCGCGGCGTTGTAGCTGTTCGACCCGGCCAGCAGCAGCGAATCGGTATCGGTGGCACGGTGGTTGTAGGCGATGCGGCCGCTCCAGCCCGCCCCCATCTGCTGTTCCAGCGTGGCGAAGTAGTTGGTGCTCTCCCGGTTCCACTCGTTCCAGCGCGCCGCAGCGCTGTAGGAGCGCGGCAGCTTCGCGCGCGTGCCATCGCGGAAGAACAGCGGTGATGCGCTCCACGCGCCACCGTCTGATCCGGTCTTCAGGTAGTCGATGCCGGCGCGCAGGCGGGTGCTGTCGGTCAGGTCGGCCTCGACCACGCCATACAGGCTGGGAGAGGTGTCGTTCTGGAAGCGCACCCAGCTTTCCTTGTCGGTGTAGGCGCCGACCAGTCGGCCGCGCACGCGGCCGCCCTTCGTCAGCGGGCCGGATACATCCAGCTCGGCGCGCTTGTAGTCCCACGAACCGGCACTCAGGCTGGTGCTGGCCTGGAAGGTATCGGTCGGACGCTTGCGCACCATGTTGACCGTGGCCGACGGATTGCCCGAACCGGTGACCAGCCCACTGGCGCCGCGCACGATCTCGATCCGTTCGTATACCGAGGTATCGCTGAGGATGGAGTTGCCGCCGGCACCGGTGGTGTAGTTGGTGGGAATGCCATCGAACATGAAGTTGTTGATGGTGAAGCCGCGTGCGTTGAACAGCGTGCGGTTGCTGTCGTAGGACTGCACGGTGACGCCGGGGGTCTGCTGCAGCACCTCGGCGATGGTGATCAGGTTGAAGTCTTCGATGCGCTGGCGGGTGAAGACGGTGAGCGACTGTGGCGTCTCACGCAGGGTCAGCGGCAGCTTGGTGGCAGTGTTGGTGCCATACACCTGATAGCCCTCGGTGCGCTGGGTGACCAGCACCCGGTCCAGGTCGGTGGCATCGGTGGCGCCGTTGGTGGCCGCAGTGGCGTTTGCCTGTGCGCAGGCCAGTGGCGCAGCCAGCAGCCAGGCGACGGCCATCGACACGGCAAGGGCGTTCCGGCACGGGGCGCCGGAGGACAGCATTTTCATCAGCGGGATCTCGGTATCAGGAACGGGAAGACGGGCGTGCCGGCATGGCCGGGCTGCGGAAACTGAGCCAGAGCACCACTGCCCCGGCGGCGGCGGCGAGCACGCCGCACCCGCCGACCACGCCCCACGCCACGCCCCAGGCGCCGATGCTGGCCGTCAGGCTGGCGACGAGGCCAGCGCAGCCCAGCAGGCGCAGAAGGCGCCGACGCGCCATGGCAGGCGCCTGCCCGGTGACATCGCGGTGGTGGCGTTCCATCGCCAGCGCCAGGCAGGCGAAGGCAGCGATGGCCAGCAGCAGGGCGAGCACGATCACGGGTTGGCTCCGGCGGTCGATGAAGTGCGTTGCGTGCGCGGCCTGCGCGCGCCGGGGACGAAGCGATGGACCTTGCGTGCGCTCCACAGCAGGCCGCCGCCGATCAGCAGCAGACCGATGTCGATGCCCGCCTTGGCGCCGTCACCGTCGGCCGCTGCGCTGAACATACCGCCGTTCCAGGCGATGAGGTTGTAGAGCGGAAGCCCCAGCGCGAGCACGCCGGCAAGCGACAGCTGTTCCACCCAGCCGCGGCGTGGCAGGCGCAGCATCGCGTGCAGCAGGCAGGCCGCCCAGGCACAGAAGAACACCCGGACTTCGGCATCGCTGCGGTTGCCGATGTCCAGTGGCAGCAGCCGGTTGCCCCACAGGAAGGCCAGCATCGCCACGGGCAGGCCGGCCACGAAGCCGATGTTGAGGCATTCGACGATACGGAAACCGAGGTGCGGACGTGCTGGATCGGGCAGTTGCGCGCGCCGCTTGACCGTCCACAGCACCAGGCCGGTGGCGACCATCAGCGTGCCGGCGATGCCTGACAGGAAGAACAGCCAGCGCATCGCCACCGGCGCGAACCGCCCCGCATGCAGGCCGATCATGCCGTCGCGGGTGACAACGGCGGCCGAGCGCGCGCCGGGCTGGTCGACCAGGCGGCCACTCACGTCGAAGGTGAGCGGCTGGTCGGCATCGGCGATGCGATCACCCGATTGGCGGCGCACCGTGATGCGCATCGCCGCATCCGCGGGGTTGTCCACCTGTACCGCACCGCCGCGGCCATCGCGCCACTGCAGTTCCGCGCGACGCAACACCTGCTTCAGCTCCGGCGGGGCGGCGATGACGTGGCTGGGCTGTACCTTCTGCGCACGCGGGAACAGCTCGGCGAAGAAGGCATCGCGACCGCCGCTGAAATTGGCGTCCACCGCCCACGGCATGTACAGCGTCATCAAGGTGATCAGGCCGGTATAGGTGATCATCAGGTGGAAGGGCAGGGACAGCACGGCCAACGCATTGTGGCCGTCCAGCCAGCTGCGTTGTCCCTTGCCGCGGCGCAGGCTGAAGAAGTCGGTGAAGATCTTCTTGTGGGTGATCACGCCGCTGACGATCGCCACCAGCATGAACATCGTGCAGAAGCAGACGAACCAGCGTGCCCACAGCACGGGGACGTAATGCAGGTCGAAATGCAGCCGATAGAAGAAATCGCCACCGCGGGTTTCGCGGACCTGGACCGGATTGCCGTCGGCACCCAGCGTGGCCTGGTAAGGGTTGCGCTGGCCACGCCGGCGTTCAGGCGCGTCCTGCGGCTGCCAGCTGACGGTGGTGGCGCTGCTGCGGTGGCCGGGCAGTTCGATGGACCAGCGCTGGGCATCCGGCGCGGTGCGCGCCAGGAAGCGCTGCGCCTGCTCCAGCGCAACCGGCGCGGTGGCGGGCAGCCCGGCTTCGGGTTGCATCCAGCGCGTGAGTTCAACGCGCCAATAGGCGGCGGTGCCGGCGATGAAGATAAGGAACAGCACCCAGCCGACCAGCAGGCCGGACCAGGTGTGCAGCACCGATTGCGATTGGCGGAGTCCGCCCAGGCTCATGCCGCGCCTCCGCGCAGCAGCCAGGCGATGGTTAGCCCGAGTGCTCCCGCGATCAGCAGCCCGAATGCGGCGCGTGCGCTGCTGCGCGCGGCGAACGACCAGATCGCCGCCCCGGTGTAGACCACGAAGGAGAGCATCGTGGCGACCAGCGCGGTGTCAGCGGCCGCCCCGGGCAGCAGGCGTGCCAACGCCGCTGCCCACGCCGCAGCGACCGCATAGCCGGCGAGCAGGGCCAGCCCGCCACGCAGCCACAGCACGCCGTGGCCGCCGCCCCGCGTTGAGCGCTTGGCCGCCACGCTGACCGGCGGAGAGGAAGAAGAAGGCGTCGGCATTCGAAAGATGAATGAGAACCGTATGCAATTGCGAGCAGATGCTATTTGACCGCATCGACGCTGTCGACCCCTCGATCGGGGGATGCGGATCAGCCCGGATCGAGCTTGACCACCGTGCTGTCGGCGGTAACCGTGGCGCTGCGCTGCGCTGCAGCTGAGCGCGAAGAAGGCGATGTTATAACCGGTGTGATGGTATCCCCCGCACGCGCGGCGTAGCCTGCGGGCACCACACAGGAGACCCCGATGGGCCACGACCACAACCATCTTCCCGCAGAAATCCGCCACGAAAAGCCGCTGTGGTGGGCGCTGGGGCTGACCGCCGCGTTCCTGCTGGTGGAAATCGTCGGCGCGTTCGTCACCAACAGCCTGGCGCTGCTGTCCGATGCCGCGCACATGGCCACCGACACCTTGGCGCTGATGATCGCGCTGGTCGCGGTGCGGCTGAGCCGGCGTCCGCCGGATGCGCGCCGCACCTACGGCTACGCACGGCTGGAAGCACTCGGCGCGATGTTCAACGGCGGCATGCTGTTCGTGGTGGCCGGCTACATCCTGTGGGAGGCCGTCGCCCGGTTCCGCCAGCCGCAGGAGATCGCGTCCACCGGCATGCTGGTGATCGCCGCGGTGGGGCTGGCGGTGAACCTGGTATCGATGCGCCTGCTGAAGGCTGGCAGCGGCGAAAGCCTCAACGTGAAAGGTGCCTACCTGGAGGTCTGGGCGGACATGCTGGGATCAGTGGCGGTGATCATCGGTGCGCTGCTGATCCGCTGGACCGGCTGGAAGGTGATCGATCCGATCCTGGCCGTGCTGATCGGCCTGTGGGTGCTGCCGCGCACCTGGGTGCTGATGCGCGAGGCGATCAACGTGCTGCTGGAGGGCGTGCCGAAAGGCATCGTGCTGGCCGACGTGCGCAGCAGCCTGTGCAGCCACGCGGCGGTGGTGGACGTGCATGACCTGCACGTGTGGGCGCTGGCCTCCAGCACGCCGGCGCTGAGCGCCCACGTGGTGCTGCGCGACGGGGCCGACGCGGACCAGGTGCGGCGCGCGCTGGCCGATGCCCTGCATGAGCGCCACGACATCGACCATGTGACCCTGCAACTGGAGGCAGAGCATTGTGGCGATGCCTGTGCGGTGGGGCCGGCGCCGGCGGCACACGACCACGACCGGCACGGCCACGAACGGGACCGGCACGGCCACCACGGCCACGTCCACCACTGAGCCGGCATCCGGCGTTCCTTCGCCGCTACAATGACCGCCTGCCTTCCCGATGTTGGAGACCCTGCAGTGACTCGTAAACTCGTACTGTTGCGCCACGGCCAGAGCCAGTGGAACCTGGACAACCGCTTCACCGGTTGGGTCGACGTGGAGCTCACCGACAAGGGGCGCCAGGAAGCGGCTGCCGCCGGTCGCCTGATGCGCGAAGAAGGCCTGCAGTTCGATGTGGCGCACACCTCGGTGCTCAAGCGCGCCATCCACACCCTGCAGGGTGCGCTGGCCGAAATGGACCAGGACTGGCTGCCGGTCAGCAAGAGCTGGCGCTTGAACGAACGCCATTACGGCGGCCTGCAGGGCCTGGACAAGGCGGAAACCGCGGCCAAGCACGGCGAGGACCAGGTCAAGATCTGGCGCCGTTCCTACGACATCCCGCCGCCGGCGATGGACATCGAGGATCCGGGCCACCCGATCCACGACCGTCGCTATGCCACGCTGGACCGCAACGCGCTGCCGGGTACCGAATCACTGGCTACCACGCTGGACCGCGTGCTGCCGTACTGGTTCGATTCGATCGCCCCGCAGTTGAAGGATGGCAAGACCGTGCTGGTCACCGCGCATGGCAATTCGCTGCGCGCGCTGTACAAGTACCTCAACAACGTATCGCGCGAGCAGATCCTCGAACTGAACATCCCGACCGGCATCCCGTTGCTGTTCGAGCTCAACGATGACCTGACCGTGCAGTCGTTCCGCTACCTGGGCGACCCGGAAGCGGCGCGCAAGGCTGCCGAAGCGGTGGCCAACCAGGGCAAGGCGAAGTAACGCCGAAGCGGCTGCCGACGAGGGTCGGTGCTACGGGGCGCTGGTCAGCACGATGGCCAGCGCTTCATCGGACGGCGCATCGTCGTAACCGGGGTGCCAGGCGAAGCGGTGTGCTTTGTCCGGCAGGAACATCACCACGGCATGCAGGGGCTGTTCGCCGTAATGGCGCACCGCCGTGCCCAGGTAATCGTCATGGCAGTCCGTACGCACCGGTCGGAAGATCACCTTGTAGCCGCCATCGAGCACATCGGCATCCTCCACGTCGGTATGGATCTGGTGGCCGCCGGCCAGCAACTGCGCGCATTCACTGAGCAGCGCCTGGGCCTTGGACCGCTGCAGGCCGAACACCATCACTTCCGGCGCGTTGTAGGTCGCCTGGAAGCCGATCGAGTAGGAGAAGCCAGCCTCGCCATCCGGTCCGGGCAGCACGTGCAGGCAATGCCAGCCGTGGTCGCGGATATCGTCGATCACGCGGCGGTCCTGGGGTCTATCCGCTGTTGTCATATGAACACGCTGGCCAGTTGATCGGGAGGGACACCCGCAGTGTCACACGTGTGGGGATCGCGCGCGCGGCGTGACCTTTGGCGGTCCCCTGCGCCCTGCGTCCGGGCTACGCTCGGGGATTACCTGTCGGAGAGTCCCATGAACTTGCGCACCCTGGCCCCGTTGGGCCTGACCGTTGCCATCGCCGCCTCGCTGGCGGCCTGCGGCAAGACTGAAACCGCGCCGGCGGCCAGCGCCGATGCCGCCAAGCCGGCCTTCGACCCGTCGCTGATCAAGACGCCGCTGATTTCGCTCAACAGCGCCGACCTGGATACCGCCATCTCGGCCTGTACCGACCTCAATGGCTTCGTCAACAGCAAGTGGTTGAAGGCCAACCCGGTGCCGGGCGACCAGACCACCTGGGGCAGCTTCGAGATCCTGCGCGAGCGTTCGCTGGAAGTGCAGCACGCACTGGTTCAGCAGGCCGCTGCCAGCGAGGCCAAGGCCGGCAGCGTGGAAGCCAAGATCGGTGACATCTGGAAGACCGGCAGCGACGAAGCGAAGATCGATGCCGCCGGGCTGGCGCCGCTGCAGCCGCAGCTGGACAAGATCGCCGCGCTGGCCGACACCGCCGCCATCACCCAGTACCTGCGCGACAGCCAGGCGCAGGGCCAGGGCGTGCTGTTCTCGCTGTTTGCCAACGCCGACTACAAGGATTCGGCCAACGTCATCGCCTACGTCGGCCAGGGTGGCCTGGGCCTGCCGGAAAAGGGCTACTACTTCGATGCATCGCAGGCCAAGATCCGCGATGCCTACGTCGCTTACATTGCCCAGGTGTTGACCCTGTCCGGTGTGGACGCTGCGCAGGCGGCCGACCAGGCCAAGGCTGTGCTGGCCTTCGAAACCCGCCTGGCCAACGCCTCGCTTTCGCGGATCGAAATGCGTGATCCGTCCAAGCGCTACAACCCGGTCAGCGCGGCAGATGCGGACAAGCTGACGCCGAACTTCAGCTGGACCGCGCTGTTCGACACGCTGAAGGTGCCGGCCGCGCAGAAGTTCTCGCTGGCCCAGCCGCAGTTCTTCACCGAAGTGGACAAGATGCTGGCCGATGTCCCGGCCGCCACCTGGCAGGCCTACCTGCGCTTCCACACCATCGACGATGCCGCGCCGTACCTGAGCAGCAACGTGGAGAAGGCCAACTTCGATTTCTATGGCAAGACCCTGCGCGGCCAGCAGGAGATGCAGCCGCGCTGGAAGCGTGTGCTGGATTCGGTCAACAACGGCATGGGTGAAGCGCTCGGACAGCTGTACGTGGACGCGGTGTTCCCGGCTGAAAGCAAGGAGCAGATGCAGCACCTGGTGGAGAACCTGTCCGAAGCGCTCAAGGCCCGCCTGGAGAAGCTGGAGTGGATGGGCGAAGACACCCGCAAGAAAGCGCTGGAGAAGTGGGCCAGCTTCACCCCGAAGATCGGCTACCCGGACAAGTGGCGTGACTGGTCGGGCCTGCAGACCAATGGCGACAGCTTCCTGGGCAACATGCAGGCCGCGCGTGCGTACAACTACCGCTACATGCTGGACAAGATCGGCAAGCCGGTGGACAAGACCGAGTGGGGCATGACCCCGCAGACCGTCAACGCGTACTACAACGCCACCAAGAACGAGATCGTGTTCCCGGCGGCGATCCTGCAGGCGCCGTTCTTCGACGCCAAGGCCGATCCGGCGCTGAACTACGGCGGCATCGGTGCGGTGATCGGCCACGAGATGATGCACGGCTACGACGACTCGGGCAGCCAGTTCGCCGCCAACGGCAACTTCGACAACTGGTGGACCGACGCGGACCGCAGTGCCTTCACCCAGCGCACCGACCAGCTGGTGGCGCAGTTCGATGGCTACGAGGCAGTGCCGGGCGTCAACGTGAAGGGCAAGCTGACGTTGGGCGAGAACATCGGCGACCTGGGTGGGCTGACCGTGGCCTACGACGCGCTGCAGATGGCGCTGAAGGAAGAACCGTCGAAGAACGTGCCGGTGGATGGCTACACGCAGGACCAGCGCTTCTTCATGAACTGGGCCACCGTGTGGCGCCGCAACTTCACCGATGGTGAACTGCGCGTGCGCCTGAACACCGACCCGCATGCCCCGGCGAACTTCCGTGCCAACGGCGCGCCGTCGAACATGCCGTCCTTCGCGGCGGCGTTCGAGTGCAAGGCCGGCCAGCCGATGGTGCGTGCCGACGACAAGCGCGTCGTGATCTGGTGATCGCCCGCAGCTGGTGAGTACTGAAAAACCCGGCGCCAGCCGGGTTTTTTTTTGCCCCGGTAGCGCCGACCCATGGTCGGCGAGCGCAGCCGTGCGTGCGGCCAGGGAGCCCGCCGAGCATGGCTCGGCGCTACCGAGAGCAGGAGGCCCGTGGTAGCGCCGACCCAGGGTCGGCGAGCGCAGCGGTCAGCCCGGCGCCAGCGTCGTCAGCAGCGCACGCGCCGCATTGAAACGGTCCTCAGGCAGCGGCAGCGGGTGCTTGATGCGCAGCTTGTCCGGGCCGTCCATGCTGTACAGGTTCGACTGCTTCTGGATCAGCTGGATCACCGACATCGGATCGATGTTCGGCTTGGCCTCGAACACGATGCGGCCACCGGCCTCGCCGAGGTCGACCTTGCGGATGCCCAGCTCGTTGGCCTGCAGCTTCAGTTCGGCGATCGCGAACAGATGCTTGGCCGCGTCCGGCAGCAGGCCGAAGCGGTCGATCATCTCCACCTGCAGCTCGCGCAGGGACGCACTGTCGCGCGCGCTGGAAATGCGCTTGTACAGCGTCAGGCGGGTGTGCACGTCGGGCAGGTAGTCGTTGGGGATCAGCGAGGGCACGTGCAGCTCCACTTCGGCCCCGCGGGCTTCCTCGCCGGCATCCAGGTCGGGCAGCTTGCCCAGCCGGATGCTGCGCACGGCACGCTCCAGCAGTTCGGTGTACAGGCTGAAGCCCACTTCGGCCATCTGCCCGCTCTGGTCTTCGCCCAGCAGTTCGCCGGCGCCGCGGATTTCCAGGTCGTGGGTGGCCAGGGTGAAGCCCGCGCCCAGTTCATCCATCGAGGCGATGGCTTCCAGGCGCTTCTCCGCATCCGGGGTGATCGAGCGGCGGTCCGGTACCACCAGATAGGCGTAGGCACGATGGTGCGAACGTCCCACGCGTCCACGCAGCTGGTGCAGCTGGGCCAGGCCGAAACGGTCGGCGCGGTTGATGATGATGGTGTTGGCGTTGGGGATGTCGATGCCCGATTCGATGATCGTGGTCGACAGCAGCACGTTGAAGCGCTGCTTCTGGAACTCCAGCATCACCCGTTCCAGCTCGCGCTCGGGCATCTGTCCGTGGGCGATGCCGATGCGGGCTTCGGGGACCAGCTCGGACAGCTCGCGCTGCATGCGGCCGATGCTTTCCACGTCGTTGTGCAGGAAGTAGAGCTGGCCGCCGCGGGCCAGTTCGCGCTGGAAGGCTTCGCGCAGCAGGGCATCGTCCCACTGGCTGATGAAGGTCTGCACCGCCAGTCGGTTCGGCGGCGGCGTGGCGATGATCGACAGGTCGCGCAGCCCGGCCATGGCCATGTTGAGCGTGCGCGGAATCGGCGTCGCGGTCAGGGTCAGCAGGTGCACGTTGGCACGCATCGCCTTCAGCGCCTCTTTCTGGCGCACGCCGAAACGCTGCTCCTCATCGACCACGACCAGGCCGAGGTCCTTGAATTTCACGTCCGGCTGCAGCAGCCGGTGGGTGCCGATGATGACGTCGATGGTGCCATCGGCGACCTTCTCCAGCTCGGCCTTGATCTCCTTGGTGGACTTGAAGCGCGACAGCACTTCCACCTTCATCGGGTAATCGGCGAAGCGGTCGCGGAAGTTGCGGTAATGCTGTTCGGCCAGCAGCGTGGTCGGCACCAGCACGGCGACCTGCTTGCCGGCACTGGCCGCAGCGAACGCCGCGCGGACGGCCACTTCGGTCTTGCCGAAGCCGACGTCACCACAGACCACGCGGTCCATCGGCTGGCTGCTGGCAAGGTCGCGCAGGGTCGCATCGATCGCGGCCAGCTGGTCCTGGGTTTCCTCGAACGGGAAACCGGCGGCGAACGGTTCGTACATCGCCCGGTCCACGTCCAGCGCCAGCCCGGCGCGGGCGCGACGGCGCGCCTGGATTTCCAGCAATTCGGCGGCCACGTCGCGGACTTTTTCGGCGGCCTTGCGCTTGGCCTTGGTCCACTGCTCGCCACCCAGCGAATGCAGCGGAGCGGTTTCCGCCGATGCGCCGGAGTAGCGGCTGATCAGGTGCAACTGGGCCACCGGCACGTACAGCCGGTCACCCTTGGCGTATTCGATTTCAAGGAACTCGCCGGGCATGCCGCCGACATCCATCGCGATCAGGCCGCGGTAACGGCCCACGCCATGGTCTTCATGGACGATCGGCGCGCCTTCGGTCAGTTCGCCGAGGTCGCGGATGATCGCCTCGGGCTCGCGACCGGCACGGCGCGAGCGCCGCTGGTGCGCTGCGCGTTCGGGGAACAACTGGCGTTCGGTCAGCACCGCGATGCGCGGATCGTCCAGCGCGAAGCCGTCTTCCAGCGGCGCCACGGTGATCGCGAAGCGCTCGCTGCCGGCCAGGAATGTCGGCAGGTCGGCCACCACCGGCGGGCGCAGGGAGGCGGCCTGCAGGACTTCCAGCAGCGCCTCACGGCGACCGGCGGTATCGGCGGCGATCAGCACGCGGCCGGGATACTGTTCGATGAACGTGGCCAGCGCCTGGCCTGCGGCGGCATCGCGCGCAGCCACCGGCAGTGGCGGCAACGCGGTGTCTCCCAGCGCGTGGGCCTGTTCGATGCGCGCATGCCCGGGCGGCCAGACTTCCACGCGGGGCAGGTCGTTGAGGCGCTCGCGCAGCAGTTCCGGCGACAGGTACAGCTGCCCCGGCGGCAGCAGCGGCCGTTCGACGTCGTGTCGGCGCTGTTCGTAGCGCTGGCCGGTCTGCGCCCAGAACGCCGCGGCGGCTTCGCCGACGCCTGCAGCCATCACCGGCAGCACGTCGGCGGAAAAGTAATCGAACAGCGTGGCGGTGTGGTCGAAGAACAAGGGCAGGTAGTACTCGATGCCCGCCGGTGCCAGCCGCGATTTCAGGTCCTGGTACAGCGAACTGCGGCGCGTGTCGACATCGAAGCGTTCGCGCAGGGCGTCCATCACCCGCGAGATGCTGGCATCGTCCATCGGGACTTCGCGACCGGGCAGCATGTGCACGGCCTGTACCTTCTCCAGTGAACGCTGGGTTTCCGGATCGAAGGCGCGGATGGTATCGATGTCCTGGTCCAGCAGTTCCACGCGCAGTGGTTCGCTGGCACCCATCGGGTACACATCCAGCAGGCCGCCGCGCACGGCGAAATCACCCGGGTCCATCACCTGTGGCACGTTGCGGTAGCCGGCGCTTTCCAGTCGCCGCTTTTCTGCATCCAGGTCCAGGCGCTGGCCGACTTCCAGATCGAAACTGCCACCGATCACATACTGTTTCGGCGCCAGCTGCTGCATCAGCGTCTGCACCGGCACCACCACCAGCCCACGCTTCAGGCCGGGCAGGCGATGCAGGGCGGAAAGGCGTTGGGAAATGATGTCCGGGTGCGGACTGAAGCGATCGTAGGGCAGGGTTTCCCAGTCCGGGAACGCCACCACCGGCAGCGACGGATCATCGCCAAGCAGGGTGCGCAGATCGGATTCGATCTGGTTGGCACCGTGGTTGTCCGGCGCGACGACCAGCACCGGGCCATCGTGTGCCTGCGCCGCGCGGGCGAGGTACCAGGCCAGCGCGGTGGGCGAGCTGGGAGCGCGCCACCAGGCGCGGAGCTGGCCGGGACGGGGCAGCGGCGGAAGGGGATAAGGAGAGCGCGACATTGGCCGACGATTCTACCAGAGCCGCCTGTGCAGGCCCGGACAACGATCCGTCAAGCGAGGCGGGCGCGGCACCACGCCGGGTAGCGCCGAGCCATGCTCGGCGAGCGCAGCGGCCAGGCAAGCATCGCCGGGCAGCGCCCGGCGCATCCGCTCAGTTATCCAGTTCCAGCACCATGCGCACCAGCCCGGGCGTACCCTGCGGATGCGGCACCGGCTTGAAGCCCAGCGAGTCTGCCAGCTGCTTCATCGGTTCGTTTTCTTCGGCGATGTCGCCGTACAGGCGATCCAGGTACTTGCCGCGTGCCCACTTCACCAGCTTGCGCATCAGCTGCCGGCCAAGGCCCTGGCCGATCAGGAAGCGGCTGATCAGGATCGCGTACTCCGCTTCGCGTGTGCCCTGGATGATCGAGGCACGCGCGACAGCACCGACCACCGCTTCGCCGGCCGGCAGCGACTCGGCGGCGACCAGGGTGATCTCGGTCTTGGGATTGGGATGGGTCAGCCGCTGGGTGGTCTCCGGCGACAGTTCAGTCACCGCCTGCAGGAAGCGGTCGCGGATCTCTTCCGGGCCGAACAGGCTGAAGGCCGCCTGCAACGGCGGGCCGTCTTCGGGCCGGATGGGACGGATCAGCAGTTCATGGCCACTGGGGGCCTTGAAGATCTCGTGCCAGGGCGGCATGCGGTTGCGAGTGGCCATACCGGGTAGTTCCTTGGTGGTCCAGCGATTGTGGCATCCCCATGGGTGCATTCCGTGAACGGAAGGTTCACGGGACGCAGTGGCCACGGGGGCCTTATTCGGCGGTCTTCAACCAGTCCAGGCGGGTGCTGGCGCCGGGCTCGCCCAGGTGCTGCTTGAGCGCGGGCAGGGCCGGGCCGATCACCCGGTCGAACTGGAACGGGGCGTTGAGGATCAGCATCCCGCTGCCATTGAGGCGCAGGGGCGACTCATCCGGCCGCACCAGCAGCTCGATGGTCATCGCCGACTTGTAGGGCAGGGCGGTGGCCTTGCGCAGGAAATGCAGGATGGTGCGGCGCTGCTTGATCGGGAACCAGACCGCGCAGGTGGCCTGCGGCCAGCGCTCGAAGGTTTCCTTCAGGGCAGCAAGGATGCGGATGTACTCGGCGTCCTGGCCCTCGTAAGGCGGATCGATCAACACCAGGCCGCGGCCGATCTTGGCACCGTTTGCCTTCGGTGGGACCAGCGCCCGTATTTTTTCGTAGCCGTCGCCTTCATACACGCCGACCCGGGCATCACCGGCGAACAGCTTCTTCAGCGCGGCGGCTTCTTCGGGCTGCAGCTCACAGGCGGCCAGGCGGTCCTGCGGGCGCATCGCCTGGGCGGTCAGCAGCGGCGAGCCGGGGTAGGTGATCATCGCCCCGACCGGATTGTCGGCCTGCACGGCCTTGAGGTAGCGCTCCACCACTTCGGGCAGCTTGGGCTGGGACATCAGCTTCATGACCCCGTCCTCGGCTTCCAGGGTCTTGCGGCTCTCTTCGCTGGCCAGCAGGTAGCGGCCGCGGCCGGCATGGGTGTCCAGCACGAAGAACGGGCTGTCCTTGCGCTTGAAGCTGTCGATCAGGGCCAGCTGCACGATGTGCTTGAGGACATCGGCATGGTTGCCGGCATGGAAGGCGTGGCGGTAGTTCATGGGGCGCAGTGTACGGGTCGGCAGGCGCAGCGGCTATCGCAGCGGCTATGCTGCCGCCCATGACAGAACCCGTTGCCCGCGTGCTGGTGGTCGAAGACGAGGCCGCCATCGCTGAAACCGTGCTGTATGCGCTGCGCAGCGAAGGCTTCGCGGCCACCCATTGCCTGCTCGGCGGGCAGGCCCTGCAGCAGCTGCAGGACGGCGCGTTCGATCTGGTGATGCTCGATGTGGGCCTGCCCGACCTGGGCGGCTTCGAGGTCTGCCGTCGCCTGCGCGCGCTGCCGGGCGCCGTGGGGCAGCTGCCGGTGATCTTCCTGACCGCGCGCAACGACGAGGTCGACCGGGTGATGGGGCTGGAACTGGGCGCCGATGATTACGTCACCAAGCCGTTCTCGCCGCGCGAACTGGTGGCGCGCGTGCGGGCCCGGCTGCGCCGCAGCGGCGTGGCCGGGGCCACGTCCGATGGCCGCTGGCAGCAGCAGGGTAGGTTCCATATCGATCGGCAGGGCCACCGCATCCGCTATGGCGAACAGCTGCTCGACCTGACGCGCTACGAATATGCGCTGCTGGCTGCCCTGCTGCAGCGCCCCGGTGCCATCCTCAGCCGTGCCCAGTTGATGGATCGCGGCTGGGACGCCAGCGCCGACAGCGCCGACCGCACCGTGGACACCCACATCAAGACGCTGCGTGCCAAGCTGCGCAGTGCCGGTGCCACCGATGACCCGATCCGCACCCATCGCGGTGTCGGCTATGCGCTGGAGGCCTGAGCATGCGGCTGGGACTGAAACTGTTCCTGGGCTTTTTCCTGATCGTCGGGCTGGCCGCCTTCTTCGTGATGCGTGTGTTCGTGGAGGAAGTGAAGCCGGGGGTACGCCAGGCGATGGAATCCACCTTGGTGGATGCAGCGAACGTGCTGGCCGAACTGGCCGCGCCGGAGCTCAAGGCCGGCACCCTGGCCCGCGGTGGCTTCACCGCCAGCCTGGCCCGTGCGCAGCGCCGCGACCCCAAGGCGATGGTCTGGCGCTTCCCCAAGCGCGCGCTGGACTACCGGGTGACCATCACCGATGCCAAGGGCATCGTGCTGTACGACTCGCTGGGCCGTGACGTCGGCCGCGACAACTCGCGCTGGAACGATGTCCATCGCACCCTGCGCGGCGAGTACGGCGCGCGCTCCAGCCCGGAAGTGCCCGGCGATGCCACCCACACGGTGATGCACGTGGCGGCGCCGGTGTACGACCCGGCCGATGGCCGCACCCTGATCGGCGTGTTGTCGCTGTCCCAGCCCAACCGCAGCATCGATCCTTTCATCACCGCCAGCCAGCGCCAGATCATGCTTCGCGGTGCGTGGCTGATCGGCCTGTCGGCGCTGATCGGCATCCTGATGACGGCGTGGCTGATGACCGGTGTGCGGCGGCTCAACCGCTATGCGCAGGCGGTCAGTGCCGGTGAGCCGGTGGCCCCGCCGAAGCCGCGGCGCGATGAGATCGGCGACCTCGGCCGCGCGCTGGAAACCATGCGTCGCAAGCTGGAAGGCAAGGCCTACGTGGAGCAGTACGTACAGTCGCTGACCCATGAAATGAAGAGCCCGCTGGCGGCGATCCGCGGCGCGGCCGAGCTGTTGCAGGAGCCGATGCCGGCCGAAGACCGCGAGCGCTTCGCGCGCAGCATCGTCGACCAGCAGCAGCGGCTGACCCAGACCATCGACAAGCTGCTGGCGCTGGCCGAAGTGGAGCAGCACGGCTGGCTGCAGTCGCGTGACACGTTGTCGGTGGCCACGTTGTTGGCCGCGGTGGAGCAGGACGTGCAGCTGCGTGCGCAGGCCGCCGGCGTAGAGCTGCAGGTGCAGCCCGCCGGCACGATGACGCTGCAGGGCGATGGCTACCTGCTGCGCCAGGCGCTGGGCAACCTGCTGGACAACGCAATCGATTTTTCGCCGGCCGGCAGCCGCATCCAGCTGGTCGCCGGCGCGGAGGGCGCCGGCATCGCGCTGCAGGTGATCGACCAGGGCACCGGCATTCCGGAGTTCGCGCGCGGGCGCGTGTTCGAACGCTTCTATTCGCTGGCACGCCCGGCCACCGGCGCACGAAGCTCCGGTCTGGGCCTGCCGTTCGTTGGTGAGGTGGCACGCCTGCACGGTGGGCGCGCCCGCGTGGAAGCGGGTGCGTCCGGCGGTACCCGCGCGGTGCTGTGGCTGCCGCGCTAGCGGCCACTTCACATTCGCTTCAAACTCGCCTCAAACCCCGCACATCCGGGGTGTCCATCCTGCAGGCCTCTCCAACGAGGATGGACCATGAAATCCCTGCACCTGTTCCTGCGCTTCGCCATTGTCGGCGGGCTGATCCTGCTGTTGCTGGTTCCACTGATGCTGATCCGTGGCGTCATCACCGACCGCAGCGAGTACCGCGAAGAAGCATTCCGCCGGGTGGCCGAAAGCCGTGCCGGCACCCAGCAGCTGGTCGGCCCGGTGCGGGTGGTGCCGTGGATCGAGCGCACCACCGTGGCGGTGGTCGACAAAGCCGGCAAGACCAGCACCGAAGTGCAGACCACGCAGGGTCACTGGCTGCAGATGCCGCAGCAGCTGAGCGTGGACGGACGGCTGCTGCCGGACCAGCGCTCGGTCGGCCTGTTCAAGGTGCCGGTCTACAGCTGGCAGGGCAACATCAGCGCGGCGTTCGCTGCCGATGACTATCCGGTAAAGGAAGGACGCAGCTACGGCACGCCGTACCTGGCGATCGGCCTGAGTGACGTACGCGGGCTGGTGGGGACGCCGGACCTGCGCGTCAATGGCGCACCGTTGCGGCTGCAGCCGGGCGTCGGCGTGGCCGATGAACTGGGCCGCGGACTGCATGCCGACCTCGGCGGATTCGCCGATGCCCGCGGTGGCGTGCTGGCCGCCAGCCGGATCGAGCTGGACCTGCAGGTGGATGGCAGCCGCTCGCTGGCGGTGGTACCGGTAGGTGATGACAACCAGATCGCCCTGCGGTCGCGCTGGCCGCATCCTTCCTTCGCCGGCGCCTTCCTGCCCAACGAGCGCCGCGTCGACGCGCAGGGCTTCGAAGCACGCTGGGCGGTGTCCTCGCTGGCCTCCGATGCCCAGCGCCAGCTGCGCGCCGGGGATCCGTCCACGCAGGCGGTGCAGGTCTCGCTGGTGGATCCGGTGGACGTGTATACCCAGGCCGATCGTGCGTCCAAGTACGGCGTGCTGTTCGTGCTGCTCACCTTCGTCGGCTTCCTGTTGTTCGAACTGATCCGCCAGCTGCGCATCCATCCGCTGCAGTACCTGATGGTCGGCCTGGCGCTGGCGATCTTCTTCCTGCTGCTGATCAGCCTGTCCGAGCACATCGCCTTCTGGCAGGCCTACCTGGTATCGGCGCTGGCCTGCATCGGCCTGCAGGCGGTGTACCTGGCCAACGTGCTGGGCCACTGGAAGCGCGGCGCGGGCTTCGCGCTGATGCTGACGGTGCTGTACGGGGCGCTGTATGGCCTGCTGGTGTCGGAGAACAACGCACTGCTGATGGGCTCGCTGCTGCTGTTCGGGATCCTCGCGCTGGTGATGTGGGTGACCCGCCGGGTGGACTGGTATGCGCTGGGCATGGGTACGCCGCCCGCGCTGCCCACCGACGGCCAGCCGCGCACCCTGGGCTGACCTGCTCCGGCATGCTCCGGCATGCATGCCGAGGCGCCACATTCCCGATCGGAATGTGGCGCCGTTGCGTTGTGTGACCTTAGGCATCTGTCGTGCGCGGCCCTTCGCCCTACACTCGGGGATTGATCTGTGACGGCGCGAGCCGGAGGCTGGACGATGGGGAAGTGGGGTGTGCTGGCAATCGCGCTGGCGTTGAGCAATCCGGCATGGGCGCAGCGCGCCGAGCCGGTCGACCTGGACATGGTCAGCAAGATCCGCCAGGAAGCGTTCCATCGCTCGCAGGTGATGGATACCTTCAGCCATCTCACCGAAAGCATCGGCCCCCGGCTGACCAATTCGCCGGCGATGGCCCAGGCCAACGCGTGGACGCGCGGCAAGTTCAACGAATGGGGCCTGGTCAACGTGCACGATGAAGCGTTCGAGGACTTCGGGCGCGGCTGGGAGTTCACTTCGGCATCGGTGCTGATGCTGGGCAGCGGTACCCAGGGCGATCGCATGCAGCCGCTGCACGCGCTGCCCAAGGCCTGGACCCCGGGCACCCATGGCCCGGTGGAGGGCGAGCTGGTGCAGGTGGACATCAAGAAGCTGGCCGACCTGGAAAAGTACAAGGGCAAGCTGCGCGGCAAGATCCTGCTGCTGGGCGAAGCGCGGGAGTACAAGCGTGGCACCGAGCCGGATTCGCATCGCCACGATGCCACCTCGCTGGAGGGCCTGCAGGCGTTCACGGTGCCGAAGAACGCGGCGGCCGACAAGGAAAAGCGGGTCAAGGAATACACCGAGCGGCAGGAGCTGGCCAAGGCGGTCAATGCCTTCTTCGTGGAAGAGGGCGCATTGGCGGCGATCAGCATCAGCGGCTGGGACAACGGCATCATCCGGGTGGCCGGCGGCGGTTCGCGCAGGGCCGGCGAATCAGCCGGCATCCCGGAGCTGGCGATGATCTCCGAACACTTCAATCCGCTGGTGCGCGCACTGGCGGCCAAGCAGCCGGTGAAGCTGCGCGTGGACGTGGCTGCGCGCTTCACCGATGACGGCAACCAGCCCGGTTACAACACGCTGGCCGAAATCCGCGGCAGCGGCAAGGCCGATGAAGTGGTGATGCTCGGCGCGCACATGGATTCCTGGCATACCGGCACCGGCGCAGCCGACAATGCCGCCGGCGTGGCGGTGATGATGGAAGCCATGCGCATCCTCAAGGCGGTGGGTGCCAAGCCCAAGCGCACCATCCGGGTCGCGCTGTGGAGCGGTGAGGAACAGGGGTTGATCGGCTCGCAGGCCTACGTGGCCAAGCACTTCGCACAGTTCCCCGAACCCACCGATGCGGCGCAGAAGGCGTTGCCAGCGTCGCTGCGCGAGCCAACCGGTGCCCTGGTCAAGCGCCGCGATTACGAAAAGTTCTCGGTGTACTTCAACATGGACAACGGCTCGGGTCGTTTCCGCGGCATCCATGCCCAGGAAAACCTGGCGGCAATGCCGCTGTTCGAGGCCTGGCTGAAGCCGTTCAACGACGTCGGCGCGACCACCGTGGCCACCCGCAACACCGGCTCCACCGACCACATCAGCTTCGACCGCGTCGGCCTGCCGGGCTTCCAGTTCATCCAGGACAAGCTGGACTACTTCAGCAACGTCCACCACAGCCACCTGGACACCTGGGACCACGCCGAACCGGAGGACCTGAAGCAGGCCGCCGCGATCGTGGCCTCGTTCGTCTACAACGCCGCCACCCGCGACGCCCTGTTCCCGCGCAAGGCGCTGGATGGCGACGGCGGGGAGTAAGTCGTAGACGGCGCCGCAGGGGCGTGAAGGGGCGGGGGGGCGCGACGTCATCCCCTCCGCCCCCTTTTGCTAAAATCGGCGGATATTCGTTCCCCGAGCGTCCCATGACCTGCCGCACCCGCTTTGCCCCCAGTCCTACCGGCTACCTGCACATCGGCGGCGCCCGCACGGCGCTGTACTGCTGGCTGGAGGCCCGTCACCGTGGCGGCGAGTTCGTGCTGCGCATCGAAGACACCGACCGCGAGCGCAGCACGCAGGGCGCCATCGACGCGATCCTGGAGGCGATGGAGTGGTTGGGACTGGACTACGACGAAGGTCCGATCTACCAGACCCAGCGCGTGGCCCGCTACCTGGAAGTGGCCCAACAGCTGGTCGCCGACGGCAAGGCCTACTACGCCTACGAGACCCGCGAAGAGCTGGACGCGATGCGCGAGGCGGCCATGGCAAAGCAGGAAAAGCCGCGTTACAACGGTGCCGCGCGCGAGCAGAACCTGCCTTATCGCGATGACCCGAACCGGGTGATCCGCTTCAAGAACCCGCTCGACGGTACGGTGGTGTTCGATGACCTGATCAAGGGTCCCATCGAGATCGCCAACAGCGAGCTCGATGACATGGTGATCTTCCGCCCGGACGGCTACCCGACCTACAACTTCGCCGTGGTGGTGGACGACTGGGACATGGGCATCACCGAGGTGATCCGCGGCGATGACCACATCAACAACACCCCGCGCCAGATCAACCTGTATCTGGGCATCGGCGCACCGGTGCCGAAGTTCGGCCACATGCCGATGATCCTGGACGAGCAGGGCGCCAAGCTGTCCAAGCGCACCGGCGCGGCCGACGTGATGCAGTACAAGGACGCCGGCTACCTGCCGGAGGCGCTGCTGAGCTACCTGGCCCGTCTGGGCTGGTCGCACGGTGACCAGGAGATCTTCAGCCGCCAGGAGCTGATCGACCTGTTCGACGTGACCAACTGTAATTCCAAGGCGGCCCGCCTGGACATGGCCAAGCTGGGCTGGGTCAACCAGCATTTCCTGAAGACCGAAGCCGCTGCGTCCATCGCGCCGGCGCTGGTGTACCAGCTGGAGAAGCTGGGCCTGGACCTGAACGCTGGCCCGTCGGCGGAAGATGTCGTGGTCGCCCTGCGCGAGCGCGTGCAGACGCTGAAGGAAATGGCCGAGAAGGCGGTGGTCTGGTACCAGCCGCTGGAAACCTACGACGAAGCGGCCGTGGCCAAGCACCTGAAGCCCGGCGCCGAACTGCCGCTGGGCAAGGCGCGCGAGCTGCTGGCGGCATTGCCGGCGTGGACCGCTGAAAGCGTGGGGGTGGCGCTGCATGATGCCGCCGCGGCGCTGGAGATCGGCATGGGCAAGGTCGCCCAGCCGCTGCGCGTGGCCATCACCGGTACCCAGGTGAGCCCGGACATTTCGCAGACGGTGTACCTTGCCGGTCGCGATGAGGCCTTGAAACGCATCGATGTTGCCATTACCAAGGTAGTGGCAGCGGCCTGAAATCCGCCCGAACTGGAGAACCCGCATGTCCGCCAAGCACGCCTGCACGGCCCCGCACCACCACGTCCACGACGCGTCGGACTTCGTGGGGGTGGTCGAGCGCGTGTGCCGCGAGCGCGGACTGCGGCTCACGCCCATCCGCGCCAACGTGCTGCGGCTGATCGCCGAGGCCGGCAAGCCGGTCAAGGCGTATGAGCTGCTGGAATGGGTACGCAGCG
Source organism: Stenotrophomonas chelatiphaga (assembly GCF_001431535.1). Classification (GTDB taxonomy): domain Bacteria; phylum Pseudomonadota; class Gammaproteobacteria; order Xanthomonadales; family Xanthomonadaceae; genus Stenotrophomonas; species Stenotrophomonas chelatiphaga. The sequence goes on along the minus strand of NZ_LDJK01000009.1, from coordinate 27,483 downwards.
GCAAGGGCGTGGGCGCCGACGCCCCGCCGACGGTGTACCGCGCGCTGGACTTCCTGATGGCCAACGGGTTCGTGCACAAACTGGAATCGGTGAATGCCTTCGTGGCCTGCCACCATCCCAGCAGCGCGGCGCATTCGGTGCCGTTCCTGATCTGCAACAGCTGCCACAGCGCGGTGGAGCTGGAAGACCGCGAGATCGTCAGCCAGCTGGAAAAGCGCGCCAAGGAACTGGGGTTCCAGCCGCAGGCGCAGACGCTGGAAGTACACGGACTCTGCGCCCGCTGCGCGGGCTGAGTTGTTTTTGTTGCCGGGCCTGCGGCCCGGCGGCCTGCTTTTTTTCAATCAACGGCAACGGCAACGGCAACGGCAACAGCTGCGGGGCTGCGTGTTGGCGGGGCGGGGTGGCTGTGCAGGACACGCCGTGAATCCGTCCATGGAGGCTCGCTTTTCGCATCCATGCGAAAAGACGGTCCTGCACAGCCACCCTGCCCCCCCTTCGACAAATCCATGACCATCCTGGTAGCGCCGACCCATGGTCGGCGGATGTTTGGGGAAGTAGGGGGCTGATGGATCCCGCCGACCATGGGTCGGCGCTACCGCTTTTCTTTGTCTTTTTTGCGCGGGTGGCGGCCACCGGAACCTGTCAGGGGCCGGGCGGTGGGGCTGTGCGGGGGCGTTGAGCGCCATGGATGGCGCGAAACGAGGCCCGCATGGACGCAGCTTCTGCCGTCCCCCGCACAGCCCCACCGCCCGGCCCAAAGCACGTAGCCACAAACCAAGCCACCCGCGAGGAGGTCTCACCCGTTCGACCCACTCACCGCTCGCGCGGCGTGGACGCAGGCTCAACCGACGTATCCACTTTGGCCACCACCGACATCCCCGGCCGCAGCCGCGCCGCCAGCGGTTGATCGGCATCGATCGCAATCCGTACCGGCAACCGCTGCACCACCTTGGTGAAGTTGCCGCTGGCATTGTCCGGCCGCAGCACGCTGAACTCCGAACCGGTGGCCGGGGCGATCTCCTCTACGTGGCCGCGCAGTACTTCGCCCTGGAATGCATCCACCGCGAACGTGGCCGGCTGGCCGATGCGCATCTGCCAGGTCTGGCCTTCCTTGAAGTTGGCCACCACCCACAGCGCATCGGGCACCAGGAACAGCAGCTGCGAACCGGCCGTCACGTACTGGCCGACACGCGCGCTGGCTTCGCTGACCTGACCGTCGCGCGGGGCATGCACCACCGTGTTGGCCAGGTCGATGCGCGCCAGCTCCAGCGCCGCCTGCGCACTTTCCACCTGGGCTTCCAGCCCTTTGCGCGCCACCCGGGTGGAGACCAGGGTTTCCTCGGCAATCTGGATCTGCGCCTGCGACTGCTGCACGCCGGCCTGCGCGGAGGCCTGGCTGGTGCGGAACTTGTCACGGTCGTTCAACGCTACCAGCCGCTGTTCGGCCAGCTGCTCGTAGCGCGCCAGCTCCGCACGCGAACGCTGCAGTTCGGATTGCCCGGCCGACAGCGTGGCCTTGGCCGAAGCGATCTGCGCGCGGTTCTGCGCCTGCGACTGGTCCGAATTGGCCAGCGCGGCCTTCGCGCTGTCCAGCGCGGCCTCGGCCTGCGCCACGCGCTGGTGGTAGATGCGATCGTCGATGCGCAGCAGTACATCGCCCTGTTTGACGTGCTGGAAATCCTTGACCCGCACGTCGGTGACATAGCCATTGACCTGCGGCGCCAGCACGGTGATCTGCCCGCGCACATAGGCGTTGTCGGTGCTGGCGATGGCGCTGGTGAACGGCCACAGCTGCCAGCCGCGCAGGATCAGCGCGATGCCCACCAGGGCGACCACCACCATGATCACCACCGCCCGGTTGCTGGGCTTGAGGTACTTCGGCGCGCCCGTGGGCGTCACCGGGGCGGCCGCCGGCGGAGGCGGCGCAGGGGCGGGTGCGGCATCGGTGGGAGGCGCCGGATTGACGTTGTCGGGGGCGTCGTCATCACGGGGAGGTTGCTGGGACATGGGGTCTACTCAACGCGGTGCGGCAGCCGCATCGGGCGCCGCGGGGGAGGAAGGGGAGGGACGGCGCTTGCGCCATTGCTTCATCGCGGCGATCCACACCTGCAGCGACAGCAGCCAGCCCAGGAAGCCCAGCGCCAGCCAGCCGCTGAGCGTGAATACATCGTTGAAGCCGCGCACGTTGGCTTCGCGGCGCGCGATCTGCGCCAGCTGCGCGGTGCCCTGCGCGCTGCGCTGTACCGGGTCGGTGATCTGTGCGGCATAGAGCTGCTGCTGCAGGCGCAGCCGCTGCGCCACCACCGGATCCGCCGGGTCCAGCTGGCTGACCAGTGCGCTGGAATACAGCTGCTCGCGATGCAGCTGCACCGTGCCCAGCACGGCCGAACCGGCCAGCCCGCCCAGCGTCTGGGTGATCGACAGGGTGACCAGGAAGGTGATCATGTGGTCCACGCCCTGCTTCAGCACGGCGGTGATGCCGAGCATGATCAGCGGCCCCATGAACATGCCCGAGCCGACCGAGGCCAGGAACTGGCTGACGTAGAAATCGTGCGGCCGGTCCAGGCTGGTGCGGTGCTGGTCGAGCAGGGCGGCGCTGCCCAGCAGCAGGATCGCCATCAGCACCTGCGGGATCAGCCGCTTCGGCCCGAAGGTCAGCGAGCTGGCGGCGATGCCGGTGACCACCCCGGCCAGGATCACCGCGAACAGCGGCCGCATCTGGTCCGGGCCCATGCCGAGCGTGCGCATCAGCCCGACCACGCCGTACGACTGTTCGGTGGTGAGGAAGCGCAGCAGGAAGGCGCCGACGATGAAGTGCAGCACCGGCAGGCTGGCCAGCCAGCGCACCTGCAGCAGCGGATTGCGCCGGTAGTGTTCAATCACGAAGGCTGCCGTGGCCAGGGTGATCGAGGCGACCAGTGCCCATCCCAGCCACGGGGTGTCGGTCCACCAGCGCACGTAGCCCTGCGCCAGCACCACCACCAGCAGGCCAACGGCCGGTGCCAGCAGCGCGAAGGTGAGGAAATCCAGCGGTTCGAACGCCTTGATCTGCACGCCCGGTGGCAGCTTCAGCAGCACCACCGCCGCGAACGCACACAGCGCCAGTCCGGCTTCGAAGAAGTACAGCAGATGCCATTGGCCGGTACCCACCAGGCTCGGCGAAACCACCCAGGCCAGCGGCACCGCCAGCTGGGACAGGCCCACGCCGATCACCAGCAGGTTGCCGGTGTAGCGGCGCGGCAACGACTGCAGCATGTACAGCGTGCCCAACGTGGAGCAGGCCGCGCCGGCAAAACCGCTGGCCGCACGCAGCAGCACGGTGGTTTCGAAACTGCCGACGGCCAGGTGCAACAGGGCCAGTGCGGCGTACAACCCCAGACCGATTTCGGCGAACAGGCGGATGCCGTACTGCTGGCGGAACTTGAAGGCGAGCAGGTTGGCGGTGACGTTGACCATCACGTAGGACGCCACCAGCCAGGTGCCCTGCACCGGGGTCAGCCCGAGCTGTCCCTGCAGGAAGGGCAGGTTGGCGGTGACCAGCGCGGTGCCGAGGCCGCCGGTGATGGCGACCAGCACCGACACCAGCGCATAGGCCGCGCGCCGGTGCGGCGGATGCCAGGGCATCGACGCCGAGCCGGGGAGGGTGGGCTTTTCGTGTTCCTCCCAGTCCGGGATGGGCTTGAGGTACTGCGACATCAGGCCTCCGTGGCGCCGGTTCCCTGCAGGCCTGCGCGCAGCAGCTGCAACGCGCGGCCCGCCAGTGCGCTGCGCTCTTCGCGGTTCTTGCCGCGCAGGGCCGCACCCAGCATGCCCGAGATCAGTGAAATATCCGTGGAGGTCAGGTCCGGCCGGCACAGCCCCGCGGCGATGGCGCGCTGGATGGGGGCTTCCATCAGGGTGCGCACGCGTTCGCGCGCGCCGCGTACGGTGGGGTCATCCGGATGCACCGCGCGCCAGTAGTCGGCCAGCGCAGGCGAATCGATGATGCGGCGGGCCATGCCGTCCAGCAGCACGAACAGTGCGTCGTCACGCGTGCCCAGTTCGGCTACCTGGCGCGCGATACGGTCGACGGTCCGCAGCAGCAGGGCTTCGATGAGCGCGCTGCGGTCGGGGAAGTTGCGGTAAAGCGTCGCCCGTCCCACCTGTGCGCGCTCCACCACCAGATCCAGCGGGGCGGTCACGCCATGGTTGCCGAACACGTGGTCGGCCGCATCGAGGATCAGGGCGCGGCGGGCGGCCGCGTCGGCACGGAGAGAAGGCATGCGCTATTTTCGGACACAAATGTCCGTTCGGCCAGTGGTCGATTGCGCCACGGGGGCGCAGTGTCAGGCCGCAGTCGCATTGGTGATGAGGTGGTGAAGAGCCGCCGTGCGGCGGTTGGGGTGGCAGGCGCGCCTGGCGCCTGTCCACGTCGCGGAACGTGACGACCAACGGTCGTCACCCACCAGGGGTAGGTCACCCACCAGGGGTAGGTCACCCACCAGGGGTAGGTCACCCACCAGGGATAGGTCACCCACCAGGGATAGGTCACCCACCAGGGCTAGGCCACCCACCAGGGATAGGTCACCCACCAGGGGTAGGTCACCCACCATGGGCAGGTCACCCACCATACGTAGGTGACCCACCATGGGTGGGGGCCACCCACCACGGCTGGCCGTGGGCCGGCCAGCCGGCCAGCCGTCAGAAGTACGCGCGGATGCCGAACGCCACGCCACGGCCCGGCAGCGGAGCGTAGTCGCGCAGCAGCGAGGTGTGCGGACGTACTTCGCGGTTGGTCAGGTTGCTGCCGTCCACGAATACTTCGTAGCTGTTGCTGTCACTGCGGTCCCAGCGATACGCCAGGTGCGCATCCACCAGCGTGTAGCCGTTGGTCGGTTCTTCGTTCTGCGCGGTGTCCTTCTGGCTGCTGTAACGCACCGCACCGACCGATGCGCGCCAGCCGTCCTTGGCCCAGCGCAGGTCGGCGCCCACGCGTGCCGGCGAAATGCGCGGCAGGTAGCCACCGTTGGCCAGGTCCACGGTGTAGTTGTGGTTGTGGTCGCCATGCGGCACGGCGATGTCCACGCTGCGGCTGCCACTGCCATCCAGTTCGGCCTTGACGTAGTCACCGAACACCCGCAGGTCCCAGTCACCGGCATTGCCTTCGAACAGATGCACCAGCGCCTCGGCTTCGGCGCCCTTGAAGGTGGCGTCCTGCTGCGCCCACAAGCGCACCGGCAGGTCTTCCACCACGCCGGTGTCAGCCAGGTAGATGAAGTCCTTGAACTTGGTCTGGTACACCGACGCGGAGAAATCCAGGCGCTCGCTGTGTGTGTGGATGCCCAGTTCGATGCGCTGTCCGCGCTCGGTCTTCAGCTGCGCATCGCCCAGTTCGATCGAACGCGTGGCGATGTGTGCACCGGCCGCGTACAGCTCTTCATTGGTCGGTGCACGCTCGGAGCTGTCCACGCCAAAGCGCAGGTCCACTGCATCATTCAGCGTCCAGATGCCGGCGGCAGACAGGTTGGTGGCATCGAACTTGCGGCGCTGGTAATCACCGGTCGGTTCCAGCTTGACCTGGTCATGGCGCGCGCCCAGTTCCAGCTTGAACGGGCCGAACTGCTTTTCCTGCAGCACGAACAGGCCGAGGTTTTCGGTCGTGGTATCCGGCACGAACGCCTCTTCGCCCTTGGCGCCGAAATCGCTGTTGCCGAACTGCAGGCCGAAGGCACCGTTCCAGCCGGCGATCTCGTTCTGCACCGCTTCCAACCGGCCTTCAATGCCCTGGTTGGTGAAGCGGGTTGCCGGGGTGCCGGCTTCCAGTTCGGTGTGCTCGTAGTCGGTGTAGCCGGCGCGCAGGGTGACGTTCTTCAGGAACGAGGTCGGGTTGTAGATGCCGCCTTTGACGTCGAAGCGGTTCTGCACCATGTCGATGCGCACGTCGTGCTCGTCGCCGCCTTCCTCCTCGCCGCCGTGGTCATGGTCATGGTCGTGGTCATGGTCATCGCCGTCGGCATGCACGTGCGCGCCGTTGGGAATGCCGTAGTTGGTGCGGTAGGTGCCCGCCGACAGGCCGAAGAAGCCGCCGTCGCCGAGCCAGGTGGCACCGACACCGCCGGCGCGGGTGCGGATGGAGCTGTTGTCCAGGGTCCCGCGACGCGGTTCATCGGCATCGCCGCCAGCGTGTGCATGGTCGTGCTCTTCCAGCGCGTCGACCACCGCGTAGCCGGGGATGCGGTAATCATCGCCGTTGCGCACCAGGCCATCCACGTGCAGCACCCAGTTGCCGTTGACGCCGTCCAGCCGGAACATGCCGCTGCGTTCGTCGTTGACACTGTTGCCGCGCACCTCGGCGCGACCGCTCAGCGGGCGCTCCGGCAGTTCGCTGGCGATGCGGCCATCGACCACGTTGACCGCGCCGCCGATCGCACCGCTGCCGAACAGCAGGGTGGCCGGTCCCTTAAGCACTTCGATCTGGTCGGCCAGGAACGGTTCGATGCTGGTGGCATGGTCGGCACTGACGGTGGATGCATCCATGTTGCCCACGCCGTTGGACAGCACGGCCACGCGCGGGCCTTCCTGTCCGCGGATGATCGGGCGGCCGACGCCGGGGCCGAAGTACGAGCTCTGCACGCCCGGCAGCTTGGCCACCGTGTCGCCCAAGGTGCCCGCCTTGGCTTCATCCAGGCGTTCCCCGGCGAGTACCTCGACCGGCCGCGCCAGCGATTCGGCATCGCCCTGCAGCGGCGAGGCGGTGACCTTCACTTCGGACAGTTCGGTCAGGTGGCGGTCGGCCGGGGCGTCGGCGGCCATCGCCATCGCAGGCAGCAGGGCAGCCGCCAGGGCCAGGGTGAGGGTGTGCGGACGGGGCCGGGTACGCAGAGCAGTCATGGGGCTTCCAATGAATTGTTATAACGTATCAACAAGGGGGCGCACGAATCCCATGGCGGACAGCGGGAGAGAGTCGCTGGGCGAAACAGGCCGTGCGGGTACAGGAGGGATGTTATATTATTCCATAACGCTTCGCCGACCCTGCTGGAAGTCATGCCCCTGATCCCACGCCTGCGCCATCTGATTGACCGCTTCGGTGCCACCGGTTCACTGCTGTGCGCGGTGCACTGCGCGGTCATCCCCGTGGCCTTGGCCGCTGCGCCCTCGCTGGGCCTGTCGGTGTGGCTGGGCGATGGCGTGGAGCAGGCGCTGGTGGTGTTCGTCACCTTGCTGGGGTTGTTCAGCCTGGTCTGGGGTTATCGGCGTCACGGTGCGCTGCGTGCGCTGGCCTTCCTGATTCCCGGTCTGGTCGCATTGTGGACGGGCGTGCTGTACGACCCGCTGCACCACGATCCGGTGCCGCATGCGGTGGTGATGACCCTCGGTGGGCTGCTGGTGGGCGTGGCCCACCTGGTCAACCTGCGCCTCAACCACGGCCACGTACACGACGCCAGCTGCGCGCATTGAGGTCGTCGTGGTAGGCTTTCCGATCGTGCGCGGGGGCGTCCAGCAAGACGGCCCCGCCAAACCCGTGTCAGCACGGGGTAATCAGAATCAACATAGCCAGGAGTTCAAGACATGGGTAAGGGTGACCGCAAGACCGCCAAGGGCAAGCGCTACAACGCCAGCTACGGCAACGCCCGTTCGCACACCGTGAGCAAGGCCGCCGTCGGCGCCGCCGCTCCGGTCGCCAAGAAGACCGTGGCCAAGGCCCCGGCAAAGAAGGCCGTTGCCAAGAAGGCCGTCGCCAAGGCCAGCTGATCCGCTGACCGGCAGAACACGAAAAAACGCGGCGCCCAGCGCCGCGTTTTTTTTGTGCGTTGATGTTGCCCTTGTCTCTACTTCCCGGGCCGCCGGATGCCAAGAGACTGTCCGGAGGCACGGGGAGCTGCCGCGCAGGACCGTTGGAGCCCCGGACGGGCGGAAACGAGCCCCCATGGATGGGTTTACGGCGTGTCCTGCGCCGCAGCTCCCCGTGCCGGGCGCATCAAAGCAGACGCGGTCAAACCACCGCTTCGCGCAGGATCGGATTGTCCCAGCCCGGCCGCGGCGAGAACCGGTCGCCATGCCGCTGCTGCAGCACCTTCAGCCGCTCCACCAGCGCATCGGCCCCGGTCGCCCGGATGTACTGCACCGGTCCCCCGCGGAACGGCGCGAACCCGGTGCCGAAGATCACCCCCGCATCCAGCAGGTCCGCGTCGGCCACCACGCCCTCGTGCAGGCAGGCCACCGCCTCGTTGAGCAGCGGCAGGATCAGCCGGTCTTCCAGGTCGCCCGGCGCCTGGTAACCCTTGGGCACTTCCGGCTTCTTCGCGCGGCCGTTTTCCCAGGCATAGATGCCCTGGCCATCCTTCTTGCCGCGCTTGCCCGGCTCGACGGTCTGCAGCGCCGCCGGAATCTGCAGGCCCAGGAACGGGGCCAGTTCCTCGCCCACCCCGGCGGCCACGTCCAGCCCGACCGTATCGAGCAGTTCGATCGGCCCCATCGGCATCCCGAACTTCACCGCGGCTTTGTCGATCACCGGACCCGGGATGCCTTCGGCATAGGCGGTTGCCGCTTCGAGCATGTACGGGAACAGCACGCGGTTGACCAGGAAGCCGGGGGTGCCGGCGACCGGCACCGGGAACTTGCCCAGCGCCTTGCAGAAGGCGGCCAGGCGGCGCTCGGTCTCCGGTGCCATGCCGTCGTGGTGGATGATTTCCACCAGCGGCATCTGCGCGACCGGATTGAAATAATGCAGGCCGGCGAACTGCGCCGGACGCTGGATGTGGTCACGCAGTTCGATCAGCGGGATCGAGGAGGTGTTGGTGGTCAGCAGCGCATCGGCCTTCATCTTCGGCTCCAGCGTCTGGTACAGGTCACGCTTGGCCTGCGGATTCTCGATGATCGCCTCGATCACCAGATCGGCCTGTGCAGCGCCCGCGCCGGCCAGGTCGGCCTGCAGGCGCGCCGCCACCGCCGGCCGCTTGCTCTCGTCACGGACTTTCTTTTCGAACAGGGTCTGCGCGCGCTGCATGGCCGGGTCGATGAAGCGCTGCTCGCGGTCCTGCAGGGTCACGTTGAAGCCCTTGTAGGCCGACCAGGCGGCGATGTCGCCGCCCATCACGCCCGCGCCGACCACGTGCACGTGGTGGATGCCGTGGTCGCCGCTGCCGAGCGCCTTCAGGCGTTCGGTCAGGAAGAAGATGCGGATCAGGTTGCGCGCGGTCGGCGTGCTGGCCAGTTTCACCACCGCGCGCCGCTCAGCGTCCAGCCGCGCCTGCACCGGCTTGCCGCCGCTGCGTTCCCAGGTATTGATCAGTGCGTACGGGGCAGGGTAGTGCTCCTTGCGGGCCTTGCGCGCGACCTGCTTGGCCATCTGCGGGGCCAGCAGCTTGCGCGCCGGCCAGGTATTGGTCGCCCAGGCGGTCGCACGCTGCTTGAACGGACGCACGGTGCCTTTCAGCGCCAGCGCCACGGCCGTGTCCAGCAGCAGGGCCGGGGCCACCACCTTGTCCACCAGGCCGATGTTGCGCGCCGCCGACGCCGACAGGGTGCGCCCGGTCAACATCATGTCCATCGCAGCGGGGGCGCCGACCAGCTGCGGCAGGCGTGCACTGCCGCCCCAGCCCGGGAAGATGCCCAGCTGGGTTTCCGGCAGCCCGATGCGCGTGCTGCTGTCGTTGGAGGCGACACGGTAGCGGCAGGCCAGGGCCAGTTCGGTACCGCCGCCCAGGCAGTGGCCGTGGATCGCGGCCACGGTCGGGCAGGGCAGCTCGGCCAGCTTCTGGTAGGTCACCTGGCCGCGGCGGATGGCGTCATTGACGGTGCCACGGCGGTCGAATTCCTGGAACTCCTTCAGGTCCGCGCCGGCGATGAAGCCCGCCTTCTTGGCCGATTGGATCACCACGCCCTTGGGCGGATCGATGGCGATGCGCTCGATCAGGTCGCCCAGTTCCAGCAGGACATCCTGGGACATCGCATTGACGTTGGCGTCCTGGCGGTCGAGATTGAGCACCACGACACCGTCGTCGCGGATCTCCGGGTGCCAGTGCGCGAGGCGAAGCCCATCGAAGCCTGAGAGCATGGACGTTCCATCCGGTTGTGTATGGAGAAGGCGGCTATGATCCAGAGGTTGTTTCCCTTCCGTCAAATCCCAATAGCTGGGGTAGCGTTGACGGAGGTTCATAGCATGGACCGCTACGTTAACGGAACGTTGGTTAAAAGCTGGTGCGGTGCCCGGTCAGATGGCGCTGAACTTTTCCCGGGATTGGCAGTCTCATTGCCTGACGTCGGTTGGGCTGACAGGAGTTCGGTCCCCAATGACCGAGGTTGAAACACCACAGGAGCTGGACCTGGAGCTGGTCCGGCGCGTGCAGCGCGGCGAAAGCGCGGCATTCGATGTCCTGGTGCGCAAGCACCAGCATTGGGTCGTGTCGCTCGTCGGACGCTACATCGCCGACTGGAGTGAGTGCCAGGACGTTGCCCAGGACACGTTCATCCGCGCCTACCGCGCGATCAACAGTTTCCGCGGCGACGCCCAATTTTCGACCTGGTTGCACAGGATTGCCGTGAATACCGCCAAGAACCACCTTGCTGCAAGCAATCGTCGCCCGCCGACCGATGACATCGAAATCGGCGATGCCGAACAGTTCGATTCGGGAACGCGCCTGCGCGATACCGATACGCCGGAACGCCAGCTGATGCGCCAAGAGCTGGAAACCACGGTGATGAAGGCCGTTGCCTCGCTGCCGGAGGAGCTGCGCCTGGCCATTTCCCTGCGCGAGGTGGAAGGCCTGAGTTACGAGGACATCGCGCAGAAGATGGGGTGCCCGATCGGCACCGTGCGCTCGCGGATCTTCCGCGCCCGCGAGGCGATCGACACTGAACTCCGGCCGCTGCTGGACACCGGCAGCGCCACCCGTGAGAAGAGCCGCTTATGAGCAAGTACGACCAACCCGAAGACAAGATCGACGTGCATAACCGCCAGCAGTTGTCTGCGCTGGTCGATGGCGAGCTGGCCTCCGACGAGGCCCGTTTCCTGCTGCGCCGCCTGCAGCACGATCCCGAGCTGCAGGCCTGCCAGGAGCGCTGGGCGTTGCTGGGCGAGGTGATGCGCGGCAAGGCCGTGGCGCCGGCGCCGCTGGATTTCGCCGCGCGCGTGTCCGCGGCGGTGGCGCAGGAACCGGTGCCCCGGGCCGAGCCGCGGCGCGAGCTGCGCAGCGGCTGGCGGCGCTGGAGCGGCGGTGCCGCGCTGGCCGCGTCGGTCGCCGCAGTGGCCTTCTTCATGGGTCGCCAATCGCTGGATGAAGGCGCGCCGCCGGCAGACCTGCCGGTGCAGGTGATCGCCAGCCAGGCCGAGCTTGCGCTGCCGGCGTCCGCAGCGGTGCAGGAACCGGCGGCGGCGCAGGCCGGCGCTGCGCTCGTGGCCAGTGTCCCGGCCGCTGCGGTGGCCGCCGCGGCGCGTCGCCAGGATGCCAGCGTCCGCCGCGCCAGTGCCACGCGCAGCCAGCAGGTGGCGCGCGCCGCGCAGCGTAATGACGAGCCGCAGCGTGCGCTCGCGGCCGGCCAGCCGGTGCTGTCGCCCGCGCTGTCCACCGGCGCCCAGCACGAGCTGTCGTTCGGCAACGTGGGGGCGCTGCAGGCCCGGCCGTGGCCGCGCTCCAGCGTGGGCCCGGCGGCTGGGGCCGCCCTCAATGCCAGTTTCCCCGGCAATACGCCAGGCACGTTCTATCCGTTCGACCCGCGGCTGCAGGACGCGCCGCCGGTCCAGGGCCCGCGCGACTGACCGCGCATGGCCTGCGCGCGCCGTACCGTCGGCGCGCCCCCTTTCCCCGTTGTGCTGTCCGATGACCTGTCCGGAGGTTGTAGTCCGATGATCCCGCTTACCCGTTCGTTCCGTACCCAGGCCCTGGGCCTGCTGGCGATGACCCTGCCACTGGCCGCCTGCGCCCAGTCACCGTCGCCGGCACCGCAGGCCGCCACGGCGCAGTCCGCTGCCGCCGCGCCGCGCGCGCCTGCGCAGCCGTTGGTGACGGGCCTGCCGGATTTCACCAACCTGGTGGACCAGGTGGGGCCGGGCGTGGTCAACATCGAAACCACCATCGTGCGCGGCGGCAGCCGCCAGGCACGCGGCGGTGGCATGGGGCCGAGCCAGGACGAAATCCCGGAAATCTTCCGCCGCTTCTTCGGCCCCGAATTCGGCATGCCCGGTCCGGGCGGCCCCGGCGGCGACCCGGATGGCGGCCCCAGCATCAAAGGCCGCGGCATGGGCTCGGGCTTCATCATTTCCGCCGATGGCTACGTGCTGACCAACCACCACGTGGTGGCGGATGCGTCCGAAGTGAAGGTGAAACTCGGTGACAACCGCGAGTTCATCGCCAAGGTGGTCGGCAGTGACCAGCAGTACGACGTGGCCCTGCTCAAGATCGAAGGCAGCGGGCTGCCGACCGTGCGCGTCGGCGATTCGCGCACGCTGAAGCCGGGTCAGTGGGTGGTTGCGATCGGCTCGCCGTTCGGCCTGGACCACTCGGTGACCGCCGGCGTGGTCAGTGCCGTGGGCCGCAGCACCGGCGGCGCCGACCAGCGCTATGTTCCGTTCATCCAGACCGACGTGGCGATCAACCAGGGCAACTCCGGTGGCCCGCTGTTGAACACCCGCGGCGAAGTGGTCGGCATCAATTCGCAGATTTTCTCCGCCTCCGGCGGCTACATGGGCATCAGCTTCGCGATCCCGATCGACCTGGCGATGGGCGCGGTCGAGCAGATCAAGAAGACCGGCCGGGTCAGCCGTGGCCAGCTCGGCGCGGTGGTGCAGCAGATCGATTCGCTGAACGCCCAGGCACTGGGCCTGAAGGACAGCCGTGGCGCACTGGTCAATGAGATTGTTGCCGGCAGCGCCGCGGCCAAGGCCGGCGTGCAGGTCGGCGATGTGATCCGCTCGGTGAACGGCAGCCCGGTGAACTCCTTCAGCGACCTGCCGCCGTTGATCGGCGCCCTGCCGCCCGGCAGCAAGGTCAGCATCGGCCTGGTCCGGGATGGCCGCGAGCGCGAGCTCAGTGCCACCCTGACCGAGCTGGCCGAAGATGCCCAGGCGGCGGCAAACCGTCCGGCGGCAGCCAATGAGGACGCGGCGCCGCAGACCGGTGCCAACGCATTGCTGGGCCTGGAAGTGGCCGACCTGACCGCCGCGCAGCGCAAGCAGCTGGGGCTGGACGCAGGCGAGGGCGTGCGGGTGACCCGGGTCAACGGCCAGGCGGCCCGCGACGCACGGCTGTCGCCGGGGATGGTGATCCTGCAGGCCGGGCGTACCGCCGTCGGCAGCGTGGACGCCCTGAATCGTGCGCTGGCCGGTTACAAGAAGGGTGACGTGGTGATGTTGCTGGTGCGCAGTGGCGGCAACAGTGCCTTCGTGGCGGTGAAGACCGGCAGCTGACCGGGACCGGAGGGTGACGGCCAGCGGCCGTCACTACCGCGGTAGCGGCGAAGGTGGCAGGAGGCAGGGGCGTGACGACCAACGGTCGTCACCCACCCGGGCCAGGCGCTGACGGCCAGCGGCCGTCACTACCCGGGCCAGGCGCTGACGTCCAGCGGCCGTCACTACCGGGGCCAGGCGCTGACGACCAGCGGCCGTCACTACCCGAAGCGGTGCTCACCCACCGGCGGCCGTCGTCCCGTGCGATAATCCGACGTTACCCTGACGACGCCCGGCGCCGCCGCCACCTCTATGTCCTCTGATTCGATGCGGAACATCCGCAACTTCTCCATCATCGCCCACGTCGACCACGGCAAGTCCACCCTGGCTGACCGCATCATCCAGCTGTGTGGCGGCCTGCAGGCCCGCGAGATGGAAGCGCAGGTGCTCGATTCGAACCCGATCGAGCGCGAGCGTGGCATCACCATCAAAGCGCAGTCGGTTTCGCTGCCCTACGTGGCGGACGACGGCCAGACCTACCACCTGAACTTCATCGACACCCCCGGGCACGTGGACTTCTCCTATGAAGTCAGCCGCTCGCTGGCCGCCTGCGAAGGCGCGCTGCTGGTGGTCGATGCGGCCCAGGGCGTGGAAGCGCAGTCGGTGGCCAACTGCTACACCGCCGTGGAGCAGGGCCTGGAAGTGGTGCCGGTGATCAACAAGATCGACCTGCCCACCGCCGACATCGAGCGCGCCAAGGCCGAGATCGAGGCCGTGATCGGCATCGATGCCGAAGATGCCGTGCCGGTCAGCGCCAAGACCGGCCTGAACGTGCGCGACGTGCTGGAAGCGATCGTCAAGCGCATTCCGCCGCCGGTGCCGCGCGATACCGACAAGCTGCAGGCGCTGATCATCGATTCCTGGTTCGACAACTACCTCGGCGTGGTGTCGCTGGTGCGGGTCATGCAGGGCGAGATCAAGGCCGGCGACAAGCTGCAGGTGATGTCCACCGGCCGCAACCACCAGGTCGACAACGTCGGCGTGTTCACCCCCAAGCGCAAGGTGCTGCCGGCCCTGCGTGCGGGCGAGGTGGGCTGGGTGACGGCCAGCATCAAGGACGTGCACGGCGCACCGGTCGGCGACACGCTGACCATGGCCGGCGATCCGGCCCCCACGCCGCTGCCGGGCTTCCAGGAAATGCAGCCGCGCGTGTTCGCCGGCTTGTTCCCGGTCGATGCCGAAGACTACCCGGACCTGCGCGAAGCGCTGGACAAGCTGCGCCTGAACGATGCCGCGCTGCGCTTCGAGCCGGAAAGCTCCGAAGCGATGGGCTTTGGTTTCCGCTGCGGCTTCCTTGGCATGCTGCACATGGAAATCGTGCAGGAACGCCTGGAGCGCGAGTACAACCTGGACCTGATCAGCACCGCGCCGACGGTGGTCTATGAAGTGCTCAAGACCGACGGCAGCATCGTCAACATGGACAACCCGGCCAAGCTGCCGCCGGTGAACCAGGTGCAGGAAGTCCGCGAGCCGATCATCCGCGCCAACATCCTCACCCCCGAGGAATACATCGGCAACATCATCAAGCTGTGCGAGGAAAAGCGCGGCAGCCAGCTCGGCATCAACTACCTGGGCAGCCAGGTGCAGATCAGCTACGAGCTGCCGATGGCGGAAGTGGTGCTGGACTTCTTCGACAAGTTGAAGTCGGTCAGCCGCGGCTATGCGTCGCTGGATTACGCCTTCGTCCGCTTCGACGCCGGTCCCTTCGTGCGCGTGGACGTGCTGATCAATGGCGACAAGGTCGATGCGCTGTCGCTTATCGTCCATCGTTCGCACTCCGATCGTCGCGGCCGCGAGCTGTGCGAGAAGATGAAGGAACTGATTCCCCGGCAGATGTTCGACGTGGCCATCCAGGCCGCGATCGGCTCGCAGGTGATTGCCCGCACCACCGTCAAGGCCATGCGCAAGAACGTTCTTGCCAAGTGCTACGGCGGCGACGTGTCGCGCAAGAAGAAGCTGCTGGAGAAGCAGAAGGAAGGCAAGAAGCGCATGAAGCAGGTGGGCCGCGTGGAAATTCCGCAGGAAGCCTTCCTGGCCGTGCTGCAGATGGACAACAAGTAACGGTACAGTCGGCCCCTTACCGGGCCGGTTGGCCCCGAGACGCTGCAAAGGACATTGAATGAAAGCGTTTGAGTTCCTCCTGGTTGCCTTGACCCTGGCCTCCGGCCTGATCCTGCTTGCCGACAAGCTGTATTTCGCCCGCCGCCGCGCCCGTCGCGCCGGCCTGCTGGACACCGAACCGGCGCTGGTGGACTACTCGCGCGCGTTCTTCCCGGTGCTGGCGATCGTGCTGGTGGTGCGCAGCTTCATCGCCGAACCGTACAAGATCCCGTCCAGTTCGATGATGCCGAACCTGCTGATCGGCGATTTCATCCTGGTCAACAAGTTCGCCTATGGCCTGCGCCTGCCGCTGACCAACACCAAGTTCGTGCCGATCAGCGAACCGGAACGTGGCGATGTGGTGGTGTTCCATTTCCCGGGCCACGACGACCAGGACCCGAACAAGGGCGAGAATTTCATCAAGCGCGTGATCGGCGTGCCGGGTGACCAGATCACCTTCGAAGGCAACGGCCTGATCCTCAACGGCCAGCCGGTGGAGTACGAAGACAAGGGCATCTACGCCGGCCATCGTGGGCATGGCGAAGGGTCCAGCCTGCTGGTCGAAAAGCTGCCGGGCCGCACCCACACCGTGCTGGAGACGGCGTATCCTGCCGGCCAGGGGGAATGGACCGTTCCGGCGGGCCGCTACCTGGTGATGGGCGACAACCGTGACAACAGCGATGACGGCCGTTTCTGGGGCCTGCTGCCGGAGCAGAACCTGCGCGGCAAGGCGTTCCTGATCTGGCTCAACTGCTCCGGCTGGTTCTGCAAGGACGGCTTCGAACCGTCGCGGATCGGCTCGGGCGTCAATTGATTCATCCACGCGTATCTGGGGAGAAACGCAATGAACAGCATGAAGGCGCAACGTGGCATCACCCTGACCTCCTTCCTGGTGGTCCTGATCGTGGTCGGCTTTTTCCTTTACGTGGGCATGAAGCTGTTCCCCATGTACCAGGAAAACTATGCGGTCCGTTCGGCAATGAAGAGCCTGGCCAATGAGCCCGGCATCGGCAGCATGCAGCCGGCCAACATCCAGAAACTGCTGTTCAAGCGCCTGTACATCAACTACTCCGAGAACGTGAAGCCCGCCAACGTGAAGTTCGACCGCAAGGACAATGGCTGGACCATGCGCGTGAACTACGAAGTGCGGCGTCCGTTGATCGGCAACATCGACGTGGTCGGCAAGTTCGACTCAACCCAGGACCTCAGCCGTAGCGGTGTCGAATAAAACTTTCCAACGTGGTGACCTGATCGGCCACCCCTTCGCCAATGCGGACCTGCTCACGCAGGCCCTGCGGCACCGGTCTGCCGGCGTACCGAACAACGAGCGCCTGGAGTTCCTCGGCGACAGCATCGTCAACATGCTGGTGGCCCAGGCGCTGTACGCGCGCTGGCCGAAGGCCGACGAGGGCGCGCTCACCCGCGGCCGCGCCGAACTGGTGCGCGAAGGCGCGCTGGCCGAGCGCGCCCGCGAACTCAAACTGGGCGAGCGCCTGGTGCTGGGCGCCGGCGAAATGAAGACCGGCGGCCACCGGCGCGATTCGATCCTCGCCGATGCCTTTGAGGCGGTGGTGGCGGCGATCTACCTGGACGCGGGCTTCGACGCCTGCCGCGCGGTGGTGCTGCCCTGGTTCGAAGCGGCCATGGACGCCCTGCCGGCGACCGGACGGCCGGAAAAAGACCCCAAGACCCGGCTGCAGGAATGGCTGCAGGGCCGACAGAAGGCGCTTCCGGCGTACGAACTGGTGTCAGAATCCGGTGACGACCACGCCAAGACCTTCCGGGTACGCTGCAACCTGACAGAACCGGCCGTGTGCACCGAGGGCGAAGGCTCCTCGCGGCGGCTGGCCGAACAACAGGCGGCTGCGGCCGCGCTTGACCTACTGGTGGATTCAAAGTGACCGAACAGACCCCTCATCGTTGCGGCAGCGTTGCTGTCATCGGCCGCCCCAACGTGGGCAAATCGACCCTGACCAATGCATTGGTAGGGGCCAAGGTCAGCATTGTCTCCAACCGGCCGCAGACCACGCGCCACCGGCTGCTGGGCATTGCCACCTATCCGGAAGGCCAGCTGGTGCTGGTGGACACGCCCGGCCTGCATAAAGTGCAGAAGCGGGCGATGAACCGGGTGATGAACCGTGCCGCGCGCGGATCGCTGGAGGGCGTCGACGCCGGCCTGCTGGTCATCGAAGCCGGCCGCTGGGACGAGGAAGACAGCCTGGCCTTCAACGTGCTGCGTGATTCGGGCATCCCGGTGGTGCTGGTGGTCAACAAGGTCGACCGCATGAAGGAAAAGGCCGCACTGCTGCCGTTCCTGCAACAGATCACCGAAGGCCGCGAGTTCGCTTCGGTGCATCCGATTTCCGCGCAGAAGCGCAACGGCCTGGAAGCACTGGTGCGTGACGTGCTGGCGCTGGTGCCGGAAGCCCCGCCGATGTTCGGCGAAGACGAAATCACCGACCGCAGCCAGCGTTTCCTGGCCGGCGAACTGGTGCGCGAGCAGCTGATGCGCCAGCTCGGCGAAGAGCTGCCGTACGCCACCACCGTAGAGATCGAGCGCTTCACCGAAGACGGCAACCTGCTGCGCATCGGTGCGGTGATCTGGGTCGAACGCGAAGGGCAGAAGGCCATCGTGATCGGCAAGGGCGGTACCCGCCTGAAGGATATCGGGGCCAAGTCGCGCATGCAGATGGAGCGCTTGTTCGGCGCCAAGGTGTTCCTGGAAACCTGGGTGCGCGTGCGCGAGGGCTGGTCCGACGACGAGGCCGCGCTGAAGGCCTTCGGTTACGAATAAGCAGCGCCTGCGGGGCTGGCCCTGATGCAGATCGCGTCCGAACCGGGCTTTGTCCTGCACGCGCGGCCCTACCGCGAGACCAGCCTGCTGGTGGAGGTGCTGAGCGCCTCGCACGGGCGGCTGGGCCTGCTTGCCCGCGGCGTTTCCAGTGCGAAGGGGCAGGTGCTGCGCGCGGCCCTGCAGCCGCTGCAGTGGATCCGTTTCGACGCGGTCCAGCGCGGTGACCTGGCACAACTGCGTGGCGCCGAGGCGCTGGACGCCGCCCCCCGCCTTGCCGGCAATGACATGCTGGCCGGCTTCTACCTGAATGAGCTGGTGATGCGGCTGGCCCCGCGGCACGACCCGCTGCCGGACCTGTACCGGGCCTACGGCGAGGTGCGCGCCCGCCTGAGCCTGGAGCTTTCATTGGCGTGGAGCCTGCGCCGCTTCGAACGCGACCTGCTGGAGGCGCTGGGGGTCGGTTTCGACTTGGCCTGCGCCAGCGATGGCAGCGCCGTGGATCCGGCCGCGCGCTACCTGCTGGATCCACA
Organism: Stenotrophomonas chelatiphaga; assembly: GCF_001431535.1. Lineage (GTDB taxonomy): Bacteria > Pseudomonadota > Gammaproteobacteria > Xanthomonadales > Xanthomonadaceae > Stenotrophomonas > Stenotrophomonas chelatiphaga. The sequence continues at coordinate 8,636 of NZ_LDJK01000009.1, read as the reverse complement.
GGAAGGCCCGCGCCGGCTGCTCAGCGAGCGCGATGGGGAAGGGCGGCGCGGTACCGCCACCGGCGCTGCGCTGCTGGCGCTGGGGCGCGATGAAGAACCCGGCGCCGAGGACCTGGCCAGCCTGCGCCTGCCGATGCGGGTCGTGCTGGCCTACCACCTGGGCTCGCGCGGGCTGAAATCCTGGGAACTGCTGGACGACCTGGCACGCCGCCGCTGAGGGGTCAGTGCAGCAGCGCGGCGACGGCGTCGCGGAAGCTGGCCTGCGCCATGTGCGAGGCCGGCATCTGGTGCAGGGTGCGCACCGCGCGGCTGAGGCGGGCAGCACCGACGAAACCACAGCTGGCCTGCAGCCGGTGCAGCTGGTTGCGCAGCGCCGGCTCGTCATGGCGGTCCACCGCCTGGTCGACCGCGTCACGCACGCTCGGCAGCTCGGCCAGGAACAGCTCGCGCAGCGCCACCAGGTGGTTGCGTTGCCCGTTGAGCGCGGCCAGCGCGGTGATCTCGTCCCAGTCCTGGGCCTCGTTCAGCATGATGGGCTGGATCGGCGCGCTGTCCACCCGGTAACGGGCGCCTTGGCCCAAGGCGCGACGCACGCCCTTGAGCAGGGCATCGCGGCCCAGCGGCTTGACCAGGATGTCGCCGAATCCGGCATCCCGCAGGCGCCCATGCGCGGACGCGTCGCGATCGGCGGTATGCGCCAGCGCCGGGGTGTCCGGGTGCTGCCGGCGCAACTGCTGCAGCAACTCGCTGCCATGGCCATCAGGCAGGTTCGCATCGATCAGCCACAGGTCGTAGTGGCGGACCTGGGCACGGGCGAGCGCGGCGTTGAGCGAGTCGGCGGTATCCACGTCCGCTGGCAAGGTTTCCAGCGCGGCCTTGAGGAAACCACACGTGATGATGTCGTCCTCGACCAGCAGGAAACGGGGTCGCGCGGGGCGCGGCGTATTCGTCTGCATAAGGCTGCCTCCATGTCAGCTACGCTGCATATTAAACACCGCGCGCCGCCTTGCAAGGGTGGAGAAGCGATTTTCGCCCTGTTCTGAGACAATACGCGCCCTTTTTCACACGCAGCCCCTCGCCACGTGGCCCGTCAACGTTCCCGCATCGACCGCACCCTCTTCAGAACCGACATCCTCGACCTGAGCCACGACGGCCGCGGCGTCGCACGCCGTGATGGCGAAGGGGGCAAGGTCACCTTCATCACCGGCGCGCTGCCGGGTGAAGTGGTGATGGCCGAACAGACCGCGCGCAGCAAGCATTTCGACCAGGCGCGCACCGTCGAAGTGGTGGAAGCCTCGCCGCTGCGCGTGCAGCCGAAGTGTCCGCATTTCGGCGTCTGTGCCGGCTGCGTGCTGCAGCACCTGGAAGAAAGCGAGCAGATCGTGGCCAAGCAGCGGGTGCTGATGGACAACCTGCAGCGCATCGGCCACGTGCAGCCGCAGCAGGTGCTGCCGCCGCTGGTCGGCGACAGCTGGGGCTACCGCCGCAAGGGGCGCTTCTCGGTGCGTCGGGTCGAGAAGAAGGACAAGACCCTGGTCGGCTTCCGTGAGCTGGATCCGCGCTTCGTGGCAGACCTGTCGCTGTGCCTGACGGTGATTCCGGAGATCGGCACCAAGGTGTCGGTGCTGTCGGCTTTCGTCGAATCGCTGGATGGCCGACGCGACATCCCGCAGATCGAGTTCATCGCCGGTGACGAGGCGATCGCGCTGACCATCCGCCACATGCAGCCGCTCAGCGAGGCCGATCGCGCGGCCTGGATCGCGTTCGGGCAGGAACACGGATTCGCCATTTTCCTGCAGCCCGACGGGGTCGACTCGGTCCACCCGCTGTGGCCGCAGGAGGTTCCTTTGTCGTTCCGGCTGGCGCCGTGGGACGTGGAGCTGGCGTTCCGCCCGCTGGACTTCATCCAGGTCAACGCCAACCTCAATGTGAAGATGATCGAGCACGCACTGGCGCTGCTGGATGCCGGCCCGCAGGAGCGCGTGCTGGACCTGTTCTGCGGCCTGGGCAACTTCACCCTGCCGCTGGCCCGCGGCGTGCGCGAAGTGGTCGGCGTGGAAGGCGATGCCGGGCTGGTGGCGCGCGCGAAGGAGAACGCGCAGCGCAACGGGCTGGGCAACGCCAGCTTCCATGCCGCCGACCTGACCCAGGACCAGCGCCAGGCCCCGTGGATGCTGGAAGGCTTCGACAAGCTGCTGCTGGATCCGCCGCGTTCGGGCGCCATCGAGGTGCTGCAGCAGCTGCCGCTGGAGCAGTTCAAGCGCATCGTCTACGTCAGCTGCCATCCGGGTTCGCTGGCGCGCGATGCCGGCTACCTGGTCAACGAGCGCGGCTTCACCCTGGTCAGTGCCGGGGCGATGGACATGTTCCCGCATACCGCACACGTGGAAAGCATCGCGGTATTCGAAAAAGCCTGATCGGGGCGGGTGACCCTCGGTCGCGGTGGGTGAACGCTGGTCGTGGTGGGTGACCACCGTCGGTCATGGTAAGTGACCACCGTCGGTCATGGTGGGTGACGACCGTTGGTCGTCACGCGCTTCCCGCATAATCACCCCATGGGCATTGAAATCGAACGGAAATTCCTCGTCGCCGGTGACGGTTGGCGGGCGGCGGCGCACGCGGTCATCCCGATGGCGCAGGGCTATATCAACGACATGGGCGCGCTGGACCGCGGGGACCAGAACGCCTCGGTGCGGGTACGCATCGAAGGCGACGGTGCCGCACTGAACCTCAAGTCACGCACGCTGGGCCGCAGCCGGCAGGAGTTCGAATATCCGATTCCGGTAGCGGACGCACGTGAGCTGCTGGCGCTGTGCGTGGGCGGCCTGATCGACAAGCGCCGGCACCTGGTGCAGCACGAAGGCCTGCTGTGGGAGGTCGACGAATTCCTCGGCGACAACGCCGGGCTGGTGGTCGCCGAAGTGGAGCTGGAAGACCCGGACCAGGCGATCAGCCTGCCGGCCTGGGCCGGCCGCGAAGTCACCGACCAGGCGCGCTACTACAACGTCGCACTGGCCTCCCACCCGTACGCCCGCTGGTCTCCCGGCGAGAAGGGTGCCGGCGGGGAGTGAGTCGCTGCCGACGCGTCCCGCCGTGCCAGAAACGAGGTGGTCGCCTGCGTCCCCTTTATCGCCGGGCGGTCGTCCCCATGTCGGGGGGATGAAGATCGACATTTATTCCGACGTGGTGTGTCCGTGGTGCTGGATCGGCAAGCACCGCTTCGCGCAGGGTCTTGCGCTGCTGGGCGATGCGGTGCCCGCGCTGCAGGTGCAGTGGCAGCCGTTCCAGCTGGATCCGGACGCCGATGCCACGCCGGTGCCGCTGCGTGAGGCCTATGCGCGCAAGTTCGGTGGTGCCGAGCGCACCGAGCAGTTGCTGGGCCAGACGCAGGCCACCGCACGCGCCGAAGGGCTGCCGATGGATTTCAGTCGTGGCCAGGTCCGCGTGACCACGCTGCAGGCGCACCGCCTGCTATGGCTCGCTGGCCAGCACGGGGTCCAGGATGCGGTGGGCGAAGCGCTGTTCCGTGCGCATTTCGAACACGGGCGCAATCTCGCCGATCCGCAGGTGCTGGCCGGGGCCGGGATCGAGGGCGGACTTGCCGCTGACGACATCCAGGCGATGCTGGGCTCGGACCTGGGGCTGGCCGAGGTGCAGCAAGGCCTGCAGCACGCCCACGCCATCGGCATCACCTCGGTGCCGACCTTCGTCATCGACGGCCGTTGGGCAATCCAGGGTGCGCAGTCGCCGGAAGCGATCGCCCAGGCGCTGCGCCAGATCGCCGCCGAACGCAGCGAAGCCGGCGCTTCCGACGCGCTGGACGCTGAAGACGGATGTGGCCCGGACGGGTGCAGGGTCTGACGCTGGGCCACGCTTCTGCGACAATGCGGCGCTGCGCCATCGTGGCGCCCGTCGTGGAGACCTGAACATGCTGCTGATCGGCGTTGCCGGTACCGAACTGACCGCCCAGGAGCGTGACTGGCTGCAGCACGATGCCGTGGCCGGCGTGGTGCTGTTCAAGCGCAATTTCGCATCCCGCCAGCAGATCGCCGAATTGTCCGCCGCCATCCGCGAGGCAGCACCGCGTCCGCAGTTGATCTGCGTGGACCAGGAAGGCGGACGCGTGCAGCGCTTCCGCGAGGGCTTCACCGATCTGCCGCCGCTGCAGCAGATCGGCCTGGGCCATGCGCAGGATCCGCAGGCCGCGCTGGCCGCTGCCGAGCAGCACGCCTGGCTGATGGCCAGCGAGGTGCGCGCCAGCGGCGTGGACCTGAGCTTTGCGCCGGTGGTGGACCTGGGCCATGGCAACCGCGCCATCGGCGATCGCGCATTCAGTGAAGATCCCCAGGTGGTGGCCGCATTTACCGCCGCCTACGTGCGCGGCATGCACAGCGCCGGCATGGCCGCCACGCTCAAGCATTTCCCCGGCCACGGCAGCGTGCTGGAAGACACCCACGTCGATACCGCGATCGACCCGCGTGGGCTGGATGAACTGCAGCAGCGCGACCTGGTGCCTTTCGTGGCCGGGATCGCCGCCGGCGCCGATGCGGTGATGATGGCCCACGTCATCTACCCGCAGGTCGCCCCTGAACCGGCCGGCTACTCGCGGCGCTGGGTGCAGGACATCCTGCGTGGACAGCTCGGCTTCCGCGGCGTGGTGTTTTCCGATGACATCGGCATGGCCGCCTCGTTCAGCGCCGGTGGCGTGAAGGCCCGCGTCGATGCGCACCTGGATGCCGGCTGCGACGTGGTATTGGTCTGCCATCCCGAGCTGGTGGACGATGCGCTGCAGGCCATGCAGCATCGCACCTCGAACACTGCCGCGCTGCTTGGCCTGATCGGCCGCGGCGCACTTGGCTGGGACGGCCTGCTGGCCGATGCCCGGCATGGCGACACCCGAACCCGTTTTCTCGAATCCTCTGGAAGAACCGTCTGATGCCCAACCTCACCATTTCCCAGGCCCTGGAACAGGCTGACCTGCTGGTCGACCGCCCCACCATCGACCAGGCCATCGGCCGCATCGCCGACGCCATCGCCAGCGATTACAAGGGCGAAGTGCCGTTGTTCCTGTCGATCATGCATGGCGCGCTGCCGTTCGCCGGCCAGCTGGCGCTGGAACTGGGCGCACGCGGCCAGGACGTGCAGTTCGACTACCTGCACGCCACGCGTTATCGCGGCGAAACCACCGGCGGCGACCTGGTGTGGAAGCACAAGCCGGCCACTGCATTGTTCGGCCGCCGCGTGCTGCTGGTGGACGACATCCTGGACGAGGGCTACACCCTGCAAGGCGTGCGCACCTGGTGCCTGGAGCAGGGCGCCACCGACGTGCGCATCGCCGCGCTGACGGTGAAGAAGCACGACCGCGCGCTGGCCGACGTGCACGCCGATTACGCCGGCGTGGAACTGCCGGACCGCTATGTGTTCGGCTTCGGCATGGACGTCAACGAGACCCTGCGCTGCGTGCCGGCGATCTACGCGATGAAGGAAGGCTGATGCAGCCCATCGCCCTGGCGGTCATCGGCGGAACCGGCGTCTACAACCTCGCCACGCTCGATGACGTGCAGACCCACGAGGTCGAAACCCGCTTTGGTACGCCCTCCGGTCCGATCCGGGTCGGCAGCCTGCTGGGCCACCGGGTGGCTTTCCTGGCCCGCCATGGCGAGGGCCATTCACTGCCCCCGCACAAGATCAACTACCGTGCCAACCTTGCTGCACTGCAGCAGATCGGCGCGTCGCGCGTGCTGGCGCTGAATACGGTCGGCGGCATCGGCGATGACTTCGGTCCGCGCGTCCTGGCCTGCCCGGACCAGATCATCGACTACACCTGGGGCCGGATCTCCACCCTGTGTGAGGAAGCGGGCAGTGACGTCCTGCACGTGGACTTCGGGCATCCCTACACGCCCATGCTGCGAAGCAAAATTCTTGCGGCCGCAAAGGTGACGGGCGTCACAGTGCGGGACGGTGGTTGTTATGCTGCAACGCAAGGTCCGCGCCTGGAAACCATTGCGGAAATCGCGCGTCTGCGCCGTGATGGCTGTGACCTGGTCGGCATGACCGGCATGCCCGAGGCGGCCCTGGCGCGTGAGCTCGGGCTTGACTACGCCTGCCTTGCGATCGTGGCCAACTGGGCCGCCGGCTGTGGCGATGGGGAAGAAATCACGATGGCCGAAGTACTCTCCAACGTGCAGGCCGCGTCCAACGGATTGCCCGAACTGATCGGGGAATTGGCACGGGGGTGATTGTCATCCTCGGGCAAGGTTTGCATACTCGCCCCGTGCGCAGGGTTTTTGCGCACACCACCCATTCATTGCAAAGGTCTCGCATCAACATGGCAACAGGTACCGTGAAGTGGTTCAACGACGCCAAGGGATTTGGCTTTATTACTCCGGACGACGGCGGCGCTGATCTGTTCGCGCACTTCTCCGCCATCCAGGGCAATGGCTTCAAGTCCCTGCAGGAAGGCCAGAAAGTCACCTTCGAAAAGACCCAGGGCCCGAAGGGCGACCAGGCATCCAACATCCAGCCCGCCTGATCCATTCAGTCGCGTGTTGGAAGAACCCCGCTTCGGCGGGGTTTTTTTTTGCCTGCCGCGCCGATCAGGCACAATCGCAGGATGGATCCCCGCATGCGCATCGCCGTCATCGGCTACGGCACCGCTGGCCAGGCATTGGCCATTCTGTTGTCCCGCGACGAACACCACGTCGACATCTTCGAGCGCGCGCCCCGCCCTGGGCCGGTCGGCGCCGGCTTCCTGCTGCAGCCCAGCGGCCTGCAGGTGCTGTGGCAGATGGGCCTGCTGGATGCGGTGCGCGCGCATGCCGCACCGGTGCACCGGTTGCACGGCGATACCCCCTGCGGGCGGGCGGTGATGGACATGGGCTACGACGGCCTGGATGCGCGTCTGCACGGCCTGGGCATGCAGCGTGGCGCGCTGTTCCAGCTGCTGGACCAGGCGCGTGACGGCCTCGGACAGCTGCATGCAGGCGTCACCATCGCATCGGTCGACCACGAGCGCGGGCTGCTGCACGACGGCGAAGGGCGCCAGCACGGGCCGTATGACCTGGTGATCGCTGCCGACGGCTCCGCATCGGCCCTGCGTGCGCAGGTCGGGGGGACGTCGCTGGACCGGGTGTACCCGTGGGGCGCCCTGTGGTGCCTGCTGCCGGCCGAGGATTGGCCGCATGTGAGCGAACTGCGCCAGCGCTACGTGGCGGCGCGCAAGATGATCGGGCTGCTGCCGGTCGGCACGCGCCCCGGGGATGCCACGCCGCGGCTGAGCTTCTTCTGGAGCCTGCCGCGCGAGGACTTCGCGCGCTGGGAGGCCGATGGCCTGCAACCGTGGCTGGATGAGCTGCACGCGCTGTGGCCGGAGGCCAGCCCGCGCTTCGCGCACCTGCAGCAGGCGGGGCAGTTGGCGCGCGCCTCCTACCGCGACGCGGTGATGCGGCGCTGGCACAACGGTCGGCTGGTGCTGGCCGGCGATGCGGCGCACTCCATGAGCCCGCAGCTGGGGCAGGGCGTGAACATGGCGCTGCTTGACGCGCTGGCCCTGCGTGACGCGCTGCGCGTGCATGGCAAGGGCGAGGCCGCCCTGCAGGCGTACCAGGCGCAGCGACGCGCGCACGTGGCCGTGTACCACTACTGGAGCCGCTGGCTGACGCCGTTGTTCCAGTCCGACCGCGATGCCTGGTCGAAGGCCCGTGACGTGCTGCTGGGGCCGATGGGGCGCTTGCCGGGGGGAAGGGGCCACATGCTGCGCGTGCTCAGTGGCACCCAGCGCGGCTGGCTGGGGAAACTGCCGCTGGACCCGGCGTTCATCGACGCACTGGGCACGCCACCGGCCACGGCGGATGGGGGCGCGTTGAGCGTTGCGTGAACGCTGCGGTGGGCGGAGTTGACGGCCGGCTCACCTCGTTCATGGCAAAACAGGGGGGAACGCACGCACCGCGTGGCCCCCGCACTGTTCCGTGATCCTGCATCGCGCCCCGGCGGGCGGCCTGCCGCTGCTGCCCCCTCTGGCTCGGGCGAGCCGCATGCAAGGAGTCCCCCATGTTGTTCTCGGCTGAAGCGCTGGAATCGGAAATCTGCAAACTGCGCGGGTTGCTGCAGATGCTGCACGAAGACCAGCCTGACGTGCTGGAAGATGTCTTCGAGTTCCATGTTGGCAGCCTGATCAGTCATTCATCTCCGGAGCAGCACGGTTACATCCGTACGTGTGCGCAGGAAATGCTGGCCACGATCCGGGCGCTGCCCCGGCGGGTAGAGAGCCGTGGGCCGGATTTCCGCCTGATGCCGGAGATGCTGGCGGTCGCGTGAGTTTCTCGCGCTGCGCGCGGGCTTGAAGCCAGAGCCAGAGGCCAGAGCCAGAGCCAGAGCCAGAGCCAGAGCAAAAGCTGCATGGCTGGTTGGTGGTGGGGCGGGGCGGCTGTGCAGGACACGCCGCAAGTACGTCCATGTAGGCTCGCTTTTCGCATCCATGCGAAAAGCGAGCCTACATGGACGTACTTGCGGCGTGTCCCTCTGTCTTCTACCCATCTGAAGCTGCCGACGACGCTTTACGTCGAGATTTCGGTGGTAGACGTCTCATTTCAAACAAAAAACAAATAGCACATAGACAATGAACAACAAAATCAACA
>NZ_LDJK01000089.1 GCF_001431535.1 Stenotrophomonas chelatiphaga | reverse complement strand
TTTGGCTTTGGCTTTGGCTTCGGCTTTGCCTTTACGCGTTGGCTTTAGGCGTTGGCTTCTACCGGCCGCTGGCCAGCAAAAACCAATCATTCAGGCGCCACCACGCCGCCCTTCCCCATCCGCGTTAACATGCGTGTTTTCCCCCGCAGGAACGCTTCCGGATGAGCCCCCGCCAGCCCCTTACCGTCGCCCTGATCCAGGAGCGCAACCACGGTGATGCCGCCGCCAACCTCGCCGTGATCGAATCCCGCGTCGCTGAAGCGGCCGCACAGGGTGCCAAGCTGATCCTGCTGCAGGAACTGCATAACGGCGCTTACTTCTGCCAGCACGAAAGCGTCGACGAATTCGACCTGGCCGAGCCGATCCCGGGCCCCAGCACCGAGCGCATCGGCGCACTGGCCAAGCAGCATGGCGTGGTCATCGTTGCCTCGCTGTTCGAACGCCGTGCCGCCGGCCTGTACCACAACACCGCAGTGGTGTTCGAAAAGGACGGCAGCCTGCTGGGCAAGTACCGCAAGATGCATATCCCGGACGACCCGGGTTTCTACGAAAAATTCTATTTCACCCCGGGCGACCTCGGCTTCACCCCGATCGATACCTCGGTCGGTCGCCTCGGCGTGCTGGTGTGCTGGGACCAGTGGTATCCGGAAGCGGCGCGCCTGATGGCGCTGGCCGGTGCCGAACTGCTGCTCTATCCGACCGCCATCGGCTGGGATCCGGATGACCAGCAGGATGAAAAGAACCGCCAGCGCGATGCCTGGGTACTCAGCCACCGCGGCCATGCCGTCGCCAATGGCGTGCCGGTGCTCAGCTGCAACCGCGTCGGCCATGAGCCCTCGCCGATGGGCGCCTCGGGCATCCGGTTCTGGGGCAACAGCCACGTGGTGGGTCCGCAGGGCGAGTTCATCGCCGAAGCCGGCGGCGAGGAAACCATCCTCGTGTGCGAGGTCGACCTGCAGCGCAGCGAGCACGTGCGGCGTATCTGGCCGTTCCTGCGCGACCGCCGCATCGACGCCTACGGCGACCTGCTGAAGCGTTACATCGACTGATTCCCTGCCGGAACCTGCGCCCATGGCCGTGCTTATCCGTGATGTCAGCGAGGCTGACATCGCCGCGATCACCGCGATCTACGCGGTGGAAGTGACCGACTTCGTCAACACCTACGAGTACGACATCCCGGATGCGGCCGAAATGCAGCGACGGATGCAGGACATCGTCGCCCGTGGCTTCCCGTACCTGGTCGCCGAAGTCGACGGCGAGGTGGCCGGCTATGCCTACGCCAATACCTACCGCACCCGCGTGGCCTACCAGTGGACGGTGGAAAATTCGGTCTACGTCGATGCGCGCTTCCAGGGCCAGCGCGTCGGCACCACGCTGCTGCAGGCGCTGATCGATGCCTGCACCGCGCGCGGTTACCGGCAGATGGTCGCGGTCATCGGCGAACCCACCAATACCGCCTCCATCAAGCTGCACGAGCGCTTCGGCTTCCATCTGGTCGGCGTGTTCCAGGGCCTGGGCCGCAAGCACGGCCGCTGGCTGGACACCGTTCAGATGCAACGTGCACTGGGCGATGGCGCTGACAGCGCCCCAACAAACGAGTAAACGCATGACTGACACCCTCCTTCCCTCCACCGACGTGACGGCAGGCGATACGCTGTTTGCCGGCCAGCCGGTGCGCATCGTCGAACGCGATGGCGTGCGCTACACCCTGCTGGGCACCGCGCACGTGTCGCACGCCAGCGTGGAAGCGGTGGAAAAGGCCATCCACAGCGGTCGCTTCGATGCGGTCGCGGTGGAACTGGATCCGCAGCGCCTGCAGGCGCTGACCGAGCCGGACACGCTGGCCAAGCTGGACCTGGTGGAAGTGATCCGCAAGGGCCGCGTGGCGCTGTTCGCCGCCAACCTTGCGCTGTCGGCATACCAGCGTCGGTTGGCGGAACAACTGGGCATCGAGCCGGGCGCTGAACTCAAGCGCGCGGTGCTGCTGGCCCGGGAACAGGGCCTGCCGGTGCACCTGATCGACCGTGAGGTAGGGCTGACCTTCAAGCGCGCTTCGGCGCAGCTGGGCTTCTTCGGCAAGATCAAGCTGATGACCGGGCTGGCCGCCGGCCTGTTCTCGTCCGACGAGGTCGGCACGGACGAAATCGAAAAGCTCAAGCAGGGCGACATGCTGGAGTCCAGCTTCGGCGAGTTCGCCAAGGAAAGCCCTGCGCTGTACGACGCCATCATCGGTGAGCGCGACCGCTACATGGCCACCCGCCTGCGCGAGGAGCGTGCCCTGCAGGGTGCCGTGCCTGCCCAGCGCGAGGTGCTGGCGGTGGTCGGTGCGGGCCACCTTGCCGGCCTGGCGACGTATCTGGAAACCGACCACGACGCGCCGGTACCGCTGCGCGCGCAGCTGGAAGAAGTGGCGAAGAAGCGCAATATTCCCTGGTTCACGCTGGCCATCCTGGCCATCGTGGCGACCGGCATCGGCGTGGGTTTCTACCGCGGCGGGTTGGGCGTGGGCGGCGAGCTGCTGCTGACCTGGGCGATGTACACCGGCGGCCTGGCCGGCCTGGGCTGCCTGCTGGCCGGCAGCCATCCGCTGAGCATCCTCACCGCGATCGTGGTGGCACCGTTCAAACCGTTCCGCCTGAGCATTCCCACCGGCGCCTTCGCCGCGCTGGTGGAAGCGCGCCTGCGCAAGCCGGCCTACGAGGATTTCCTCAAGCTGCGCGACGATGCGCAGAGCCTGAAGGGCTGGTACCGCAACCGCGTCACCCGCGTGGTGCTGACCTTCATGCTGACCAACATCGGCAGCATGCTGGGCCTGTGGCTGACCGGTTTCCAGGTATGGGGCAAGGTCGCGGGGTAAAGAAGGGCAGCGCCGACCCAGGGTCGGCGAGTGCAGCGGGCCTCGTGCCCGACGATGCCCCCGTAGCGCCGACCCATGGTCGGCGAGCGCAGCGGGCCGTTGCCTGCCAGATCCCGCCGAGCGTGGCTCGGCGCTACCGCAGCGCTGGGGCGACCACGCCCCGGCCGCGGGCCTTGCCGATCAACCGCGCCGCCGCACTGCGTGCATCATCCAGCACCGCGTAGATGGTCGGCAGGAACAGCAGGCTGACCACGGTGGAGAACGCCAGCCCGCCGGCAATCGCGCGCGCCATCGGGTAGTACGGCGGGCCGTCGCCGAACATCTGCGTGTCGGTGAGCGAGATCGGCACCATCGCCAGGATCGCCGTGCCCATCGTCATCATGATCGGGCGCAGGCGCTCGCGTGAGCCTTCCACCAGCGCCTGGGTACGGGCCATGCCGCGCCGGCGCAGGTTGTTGATGTGCTCGATCATCACGATGCCGTTGTTCACCACCACGCCCATCAGCACCAGGATGCCGATGAAGGACATGATGCCGAACGAGGTGCCGGTCAGCCAGAACAGCCAGAACACCCCGAAGATCGAGAACAGCACCCCGCTCATGATCGCCGCCGGGAACAGCAGCGACTCGAACACCGCGGCCATCACCACGTAGATCATCAGCAGCGCGATCACCAGGTTGAACAGCATCTGCTGCATCGCCTCGTCATCGTTGCCGAAATCGCCGCCGTCGAAGCTGAAGCTGTAGCCGGCCGGGAAGTTCATCGGCTTGAGCACCGCCTCGATCGCCTTGCGCCCATCCGGGGCGGTGACCTTGTCGGCCAGGTTGGCCTTGATGGTCAGCGTGGTCTGCCGGTTGGTGCGGCCGATCTGCGTGGCCGAGGACAGGATCTCCACCGAGACCAGGCTCAGCAGCGGCACGGTGCGGCCATCGCCGGTGCGCACGCTGAAGCCATCCAGGTCCTCTGGCGTGCTCTGTTCGGCGCCGGCGAAACGCACCCATACCGGCACTTCGTTGTCACCGCGGCGGAACTCGCGCATCGGCGCGCCACGCAGCGCCAGGCCGACGAAACTGGCCACCTGTTCGGCGTTGAAGCCAAACGCGGCCGCGCGCTCGCGGTCGACCTTGATCGCCAGCTCGCTGCCCTTCTCGCCGTTGTCGATGCGCACGTCGCGCAGTTCCTTGCGCTGCGCCAGCAGCGGCAGGACTTCCTCGCCGATCTCCTGCAGCATCGAACTGGAATCACCGACCAGCTGCACCTGCACGCCGCTGTTGCTGCCGCCGGAGTCACCGCCCTGGTTGCCGACGAAGTAATCGGCACGCGCGGACTTCGGCAGGCCCTTGCGCAGTTCTTCCTGGATCGCCTTGAGACCCCCTGCGTGCGCCTCGTCCAGGGTCACGATGGTGGAACTGCCCTCGTCTTCGCTGTACCAGGAATACACCTGGGTGATGTGCAGCCGCTCGCGGTTGGCATCCAGCCAGTCTTCCACGCGCTTCACTTCATCGGACATCTGCCGGTAGGTGTAGGCGCTCTTCCACATGTAGCCGATGAACACGTCCTTGCCGCCTTCGCCACCGAACATGTCCACCTTGGTCAGTTTCATCGGCACCAGGCTGACCAGCACCACCAGCAGGATGCCGAGCAGGCTCCAGCCACGGTGGCGCAGGGTCCAGTCAAGCAGTACCGCATACCGGCCCTGCAGGCGCGCGATGACGCCCGTCCTGGAATGCAGCAGCTTGGGCGTGTCCATGCGCGCGGACAGCATCGGGATCAGGCTCACCGCCACCAGCCAGGACGCCAGCAGGGACACCGAGATGGTGATCGCGATCTGCGACATGAAGATGCTGATGTTGTTGGTTTCACCGAACAGGTTCGGGATGAACACGATGCAGTGGCACAGGGTGCCCGCGCTGAGCGCGATGGCCACGTTGCGGGTGCCGATGATCGAGGCCAGCCGCGGCTGGTCGGGCATCCGCTCGCGTTCCTGGTAGATGCTTTCCACCACCACCACCGCGTTGTCCACCAGCATGCCTACCGCCAGCAGCAGGCCCATCATGGTCAGGATGTTCAGCGTCACCCCGACGAAGTACATGAAGCCCAGGGTGATGATGAAGCAGATCGGGATGGCCAGGGTCACCATCAGCGTGGACGGCCAGTGGCGCAGGAAGAAGAACAGCACGGTGACCGACAGGATCAGGCCGACCGCACCGGCTTCGGCCAGTTCCAGCAGCGAGGACGTCACCGTCTTGCCCTGGTTGTCGATGACCTTGATCTGCACATCGCGCATGCTCGGTTGCGCGCGGATCGCCTCCACTTCGGCCAGCGCAGCGCGCGAGACTTCCACCAGGTTGGCGCTGCGCTCCTTGAAGATGTCCAGGCCGATCGCCGGATTGCCATCCAGGCGACGGCCATAGCTCATGCGGGTCGGCTTCAGGCGCACCTCGGCGATGTCGCCCAGGCGCAGTCCCTTGGCGTTGATCACCAGGTCGCGCATTTCCTGCAGGTCGGTGATTTCGCCCACCGGCTGCACGCGCACGCGCTGGCCGTTGTCGTCGATCTGCCCGGCCGACAAGGAGAAGTTCAACGTGCGCAGGCGCTCGCTGAGTTCATTGATGCTCAGCCCATGTGCGTTCAGCCGGTTCGGATCGATCGCGATCTCCACCTCGTTCGGTGGCGCGCCGGAGATGTTGACCCGGGCCACGCCGGGGATGCGTTCGATGCGCCGCTTGAACTCGCGGTCCAGCATGTCGTACGCGCCGGTCAGGTCGGTGTCGCTGGCCAGGCGAACCTTCAGCACCGGCTCGTCACTGCTGGACCACTTGAACACGTTGTAGCGCTGCAGGTCGTCGGGCAGGTCGGTGCGGATGGCATCGATGCGCTCGCGTGCATCGGACGCGGCGATGGCGATGTCGCGGTCCCAGTCACTGAACTCGATGAAGATGTTGGCCCCTTCGGAGGTGGCCGACGAACGCATCCGCTTGATTCCGGTCATCGTCGCCAGGCTCTCTTCCACCGGGCGGATCAAGGTGCGCTCCACTTCTTCAGGAGTGGAGCCGGTATAAGGGATCTGCACGAACAGGAACGGTGCGGTGATGTCCGGCAGCGCCTCCAGCGGCAGCCGGAACGAGGCGATCAGTCCCACCACCACCAGTGACACGAAACACATGATGGTGGTGACCGGGCGGCGGATGGAGAACTCGGCGATGCTCATGCCGGCTCCTCCCGTCCCTGCCCGGCGTCGGGCGCATCGAAGCCTGCGTCGTGGGCCAGCTTGCGGCCGCGCTCGCGATAGTACGCATCACCCTTGCGGTCCATCAGGTCATATACCACCGGAATCACCAGCAGCGTCAGCAGGGTGGACACCAGCAGGCCACCGATCACGGTGATCGCCATCGGCGCGCGCACTTCGGCGCCCTCGCCCATCGCCACCGCCAGCGGCAGGAAGCCGAACAGCGTACACAGGGTGGTCATGATGATCGGGCGCAGGCGCGAACGTGCGCCTTCCACCAGCGCCTCGTGCTTGGCCACGCCGGCTTCGCGCAGCTGGTTGACCTTGTCGATCAGGATGATCGCGTTCTTGGTCACCAGCCCGACCAGCAGGATCAGGCCGATGAACACCACCACCGAGATCGGCTTGCCGCTCAACAGCAGCGCCAGCACCGCGCCGACCAGGGCCAGCGGGATGGTGAACAGGATCACGAACGGATGCAGCAGCGATTCGAACTGCGAGGCCATCACCAGGTACACCAGGAAGATCGCCAGCCCGAAAGCGAAGATCAGCGAGCGCGCGGATTCTTCCAGCTCCTCGCCCTGCCCGCCGATGTGCATGCCCACCGCCGCGCCCAGCGGCTGTTCGGCCACCATCGCCTGCACTTCGCGCATCGCACCGCCCAGGTCGATGTCGCGCAGGTTGGCCGATACCACCGCCACCCGCGTCTGGTCGGCGCGATGGATCTCGCTCGGGCCGGTCGTGGCGACCACTTCAGCCACCGCGTCCAGGGTCACCGGACGGGTGCTGCCGGGATTGACGATCAGCCGGCGGATGCTGTCCACGCTGGCCCGGTCGCCCTGCTGCGCACGCACCAGCACATCGATCTTGCGATCGCGGAAGCTGTAACGGGTGGCAACGTCGCCGCGCACTTTCTTGACCACCACATCGGCGATCTGGCGGGTGGTCAGGCCCAGTGCACCGGCGCGCTCCTGGTCGAAGCGGATCTGGATTTCCGGGAAGCCTTCTTCCACCGTGGATTTGACGTCGGCGTAGTGCGCGTTGTTGCGCAGCATCGCCGCCAGCCGCTGCCCGGCCTGCTCCAGCGAGGCCATGTCCTGTCCGCGCAGCTCGATTTCCAGCGGCGTGGAGAAACTGAACAACGCCGGTCGTGCGAAGTCCACCTGCACGCCGGGATGCGAGGCCATGGTGTCGCGCAGGCGTTCGGTGATGGCCGCTTCGCTGCGTGCATCACCGCCGCCTTCCATCACCACGGTCAGCTTGCCGATGTTCTCGCCGCTTTCGGTCGGGCTGGCATCCAGCCGGGTGCCGGCGCCACTCACCCCGTACAGCGAGGCGATGCCTTCACCGGCGGCCTGCTTGCCATCGCCATGCGCCAGCTGCAGTTCGCGCACCAGCGCATCGGTCTGCTTCAGCGGCGTGCCGGCCGGCAGCTTCACGGTCATCTCGAAGCGGTCCTGCGCCAGCTGCGGGATCAGGTCCGCGCCGAGCATCGGCACCAGTGCCATGGTGGCCACGAAGGCCAGTGCCGCCAGCCCCAGCACCTTGCCGGGATGGGCCAGCGCACTGGGCAGCAGGCGCAGGTAGCCGCGTTCGGCACCGGCATACGGTTTCATCGCCATGTCGCTGGCCTTGCGCATCACCGGGCCGACCACCGCCACGATGCCGCGCCACACCCGCACCACCGCCCAGGCTACGCCGAAGAAGCTCCAGCGCAGGGCGGCCACGAAGCCGCGACGGCCGCCGGCCACCGGCTTCAACCAGCGGTTCTGCGGACGCCAGGCCTCGCCCGCCTGTTCCTCCGGGAACGCCAGCGGCGGGCGGCCCTTCAGTGAGCTCAGCATCGGGATCAACGTCATCGACACCAGCAGCGAGATCGCGATGGCGATCGCCACGGTCAGCGCCTGGTCGCGGAACAACTGCCCGGCGATGCCATCGACGAACACCAGCGGCAGGAACACCGCGATGGTGGTCAGGGTGGACGCCACCACCGCCATGCTCACCTCCCGCGTCCCCGCGATGGCGGCCTGCAGCACGCCCAGCCCGCGTTCGCGCGCCTTGGCGATGCTTTCCAGCACCACGATGGAATCGTCCACCACCAGGCCGGTGGCCAGGGCCAGGCCGCCCAGCGACATCACGTTCAAGCTCAGGCCCAGCTGGCCCATGAAGAAGAACGTGGCGATGATCGACACCGGCAGCGACAGGCTGATGACGAAGGTGCTCCAGCCATCGCGCAGGAACAGGAAGATGATCAGGATGGCCAGCAGTCCGCCGATCACCGCATCCTTCTTGACGTCGCTGATCGCGTGTTCGATAAAGCGCGACTGGTCTTCGACGGTGGTGAGCTCGGCATCGGACGGGAAGGTGGTCCTGATCTGCTCCAGCCGCGCGCGCAGGGCCTCGGCGGTGGCCACGGTATTGGCATCGCCTTCCTTGTAGATCGCCAGCTCCACCGCCTCCTTGCCGCCCAGCCGGATGATCGCCTCGCGTTCCTTGTATCCCTGGCGCACCGTGGCAACGTCCTTCAGCCGCACCGGCACGCCGTTGGCGATGACGCTGGACGTGCCGCCGGATGCACTCTGCGCCGCCGATGCGGCCGACATCGCCGCATCCGAGCCGGTCGCCGCAGCGATGGCGAACATCTGCGCCATCGCCGAATCGGCTGCGCTGCCATTGGACGACTGGGTGGTGATCAGCAGGTTGCGGATCTCTTCCAGATCGACGAACTGGTTGACGGTACGCACCAGGAAACGCTGCGACCCCTCTTCCAGGCGGCCGCCGGAGATGTTGATGTTCTCCTCTTTCAGGCGCTGGATGACGGTGTCGATCGGCAGGTTCAGCTGCGCCAGCTTCTGCTGGTCGATGTCCACCTGGATCTCATCTTCCAGGCCTCCGCCGACCTTCACTGCGGCCACGCCGGTGACCGGTTCCAGCTTCTTCTTCAGGTCTTCGTCGGCGTAGCGGCGCAGGCCGGTCAGTTCACGGATCGCCTCGGCGTCGGTGGCCGGTGCGTCCTTGCTGGAAATCACCAGCCGCATGATCGGTTCGGTCGAAGGATTGAAGCGCAGCAGCACCGGGGCCTTGGCCTCCAGTGGCAGGTTCAGCGCTTCCATCTTGTCGCGCACCTCCAGGCTGGCCTGGTCCATGTTGGTGCCCCAGGCGAACTCGAGCACCACATCGCTCTGGCCGGTGCGCGAGATCGACTTCAGCTTGCGCAGGTTCTTGACCACGCCGACCGCTTCTTCGACCGGCTCGGAGATCAGGGTTTCGATTTCAGACGGTGCCGCGCCGGTGTACTCGGTGCGCACCGTCAGCGTGGGATAGCTCAGGTCCGGCAGCAGGTTGACCTTCAGGCTGTTCAGCGCGATCAGCCCGAACAGGATCAGGGTGACCGTGCACATGGCGATGGTCACGCGGCGGCGGGTGGCGAACTCCACCAGGCCGCCGCCCATGCTGCCGGGGCCGTGGCCCTGGTGGGGGTCGCGACCGTGGTCGTTACCGGCCGATGTCATGGGGCGCTCCCTGCCTTGGCAGCGGGCGTGGCCTTGACCACCTGCTTGGGATCGGCGGGCACGATCACCTGCACCGCGGTGCCGTCGCGCAGCGCGACCTTGCCGGCGGTAACCACCTGGTCGCCTGCCGCCAGGCCCTCACGCACTTCCACCCAGGCGCCTTCGGCGTAGCCCAGCGTCACCGGTACCCGCGCGACCTTGCCGGCGCGCACGCGGAACACGGCCGGGTCACCATCGTCGAGCAGGGCCAGGCGCGGCACCACCAGCGCATCGGCGCGCTGGTCGTAATCGATGCGGATGCGGCCGAACATGCCCGGCTGCAGCGACTGCGCGCCGCCGTCGAAGGTGCTCACCACGCGGAACGTGCCGCTGCCGGAATCGACGACCGGCGAGATGCGATCGACCTGGCCGGTGAAGCGCTTACCCGGCAGTGCATCGGCCAGCAGGGTCACCGGCTGGCCGGCACGCAGCGTGGCCAGCTCGCGTTCGGGGACGTTGAGCGTGGCTTCCAGCCGCGAGTTGTCGACGATGCGGAAGATCGGCGTGTTGATCTGCACGAAATTGCCGGTCTTGATCGAACGCGAGGCGATCACCCCGGAGATCGGTGCGGTGACCGTGGTGTAGGAGAGTTCCAACGTGGCCAGCCGATACTGCGCGCGGGCGTTCTCCACGTCGTAACGCAGCTGGTCGACATCGGCGGCGCTGACCATCTGCTGGCCCACCAGGCGGTTGGCGCGCTGGTAGTTGTTTTCCAGTTTGCGCATCACCGCTTCACTCTGTGCCACCGCCAGCCGCGCGCGGTCCGGATCCAGCCGCACCAGCGGCTGCCCGGCGCGCACCTGCTGGCCTTCTTCGACCAGCACGGCCAGCGCCACGCCGGAGGTCTTGGCCACCACCTGCGATTCGGCGCGCGGCTCCAGCGCGGCGGTGCCGGTGTAGCTGGCGGCCACGCCGCGATGGCTGGCCACCGCCACTTCCACCGGCACGGCATCGACCTTCTTCTGTTCGGACTTGCCGTCCTTGCCGTCCGCTGCCTTTGCTTCGTTGTTGGGGCCACCAGCACAGCCGGACATCAGCAGCGTGGTGGAGATGAGCAGCGCGGCGGCGCAGATTCCGCTGCGGCCGGCGGGCAGGAAGGCATGGCGTGACATCGTCGGGTCCCTGGGGATGCGTGAACAGGTGTGGTAGCAAAGTAATGCACCACCTCACGGGTACACCATATCCCAAAGGTCACGGTGACTTCACGCCGTCGGTCGGGCCGACCCCATTTCAGCAACATGAAACGAGCCGCTATACTCGGGCCGTTCCGTACCCCACGCCGGAACGACCAGACCCGTAGCCCGGAAACGACATCATGCGCCCGCAGCCGCTCGCCGCTTGTCTTGCTCTGGCCGTCCTCCTGCCCTTCGGGGCCGCCGTGGCCGCTCCTGCTCCTGCTTCACCCCCGTCCGCCCCTGCCGCTCCGGCGCCGCTTCCGGCCCCGCAGGCACCCGCGCCGGCCGCCGCCCTCACCGGCAATTTCGACAACGGCCGGGTCCTGGCGTACACCTGCCAGGGCTGCCACGGCATCACCGGTTACAAGAACGCCTACCCCAGCTACCGCGTGCCGAAGATCGGCGGGCAGAGCGAGCAGTACCTGCTGCAGGCCCTCACCGAGTACCGCCATGGCAAGCGTCGTCATCCGACCATGCAGGCGCAGTCGATGAGTTTCAGCGAACAGGAGATCGCCGATCTCGCTGTTTACCTGTCCACCGTCAAGTAAGGCACGCCTACATGTCGAAAGCCGCGCAGTTCACGCGTCATGCCATCGCCTTGTCCGTCGCCGTCCTGATGGCCGCCTGCTCGCCGTCGCATGAAGACAGCAGCACGCAGTCGCCCGACCAGCCGGGCCAGGCCAGTGGTGATCTCCCCGCTCCTTCATCGTCGGCGGGGCTGCCGGCCGGTCGCCTCGCCGCCGGTGAGGCCCGTGCGCAGGTCAAGGGCAAGGCCACCGGGCAGAGCTGCATCGACTGCCACGGTGCCGACGGCAATGCGCCGATCGACCCGACCTACCCCAAGCTGGGGGGGCAATACAGTGATTACCTGGCGCACGCGCTGCAGGCCTATCGTTCGGGCGATCGGCAGCACGCGTTGATGACCCCGCAGGCGACCGGCATCAGTGATCAGGAGATCGCCGACCTGGCCGCCTATTTCGCTTCCCGCCCGACCCAGCTGCGAGACCTGCACGGGGTGAAATGAGCACCGCCGACAACGCGTGAAGGCCAGCGGCCGTCACCTACCCGGCAATGACACGGTAGCGCCGACCCATGGTCGGCGAGCGCAGCGGCAACGGCCTGACGGCCAGCGGCCGTCACCTACCCGGCAATGACACGGTAGCGCCGACCCATGGTCGGCGAGCGCAGCGGCAAGGGCCTGACGGCCAGCGGCCGTCACTACCCCATCGAGCGAGTCAGGCGTCCAGTTCCTGCCAGCGCGCGTAGGCGGCATCCAGCTCGGCCTGCACCTTGGCCAGCTTCTGGTTGTGCGCGGCCATGTCCGGCGCGCTGCGCTGATAGAACGCGGGATCGTTCATCGCCGCCGTCAGCCCTTCGACGTCCTGTTCCAGCGTTTCGATCTTCTGCGGCAGTTGTTCCAGTTCGCGCGCGTCCTTGTAGCTGAGCTTGCGCTTGGCCGGCACCACCTCAGCCGCCGCCACGGCCGCCGGGGCGGCAGCGGCTGCCGGACGGCTGGCCACCACCGGCGCGTTGGCCTGCTGCGCGGCCACGAAAGCCGCATGCCGCTGCCAGTCGCTGTAGCCACCCACGTAGTCACCGACCACGCCCTCGCCTTCCATCACCAGCGTGGAGGTCACCACGTTGTCCAGGAAGTCACGGTCATGGCTGACCAGCAGCAGCGTGCCGGTGTAATCACCCAGCAGCTCTTCCAGCAGCTCCAGCGTTTCCACGTCCAGGTCGTTGGTCGGTTCGTCCATCACCAGCAGGTTGGACGGCTGCGCGAACAGCTTGGCCAGCAGCAGGCGGTTGCGCTCACCGCCGGACAGGCGGGTGATCGGCGCGCGCGCCCGTTCCGGGGTGAACAGGAAGTCCTGCAGGTAGGCGTGCACGTGCTTGCGCTTGCCGTTGAACTCGATGAAGTCGCGGCCTTCGGCCACGTTCTCGATGGCCGTCCAGTCTTCGCGCAGCACCGAGCGGTACTGGTCGAAATAGGCGATTTCCAGGTTGGTACCGGCGCGCACTTCACCGCGGTCCGGTGCCAGGTCGCCCAGCAGCAGCTTCAGCAGCGTGGTCTTGCCACTGCCGTTGGGACCGATCAGGCCGATGCGGTCGCCACGCAGGATGGTGGCGGAGAAATCGCGCACCATGCAGCGCTCGCCGAAGGAGAACGATACGTCCTTGATGTCGATGACCTTCTTGCCGGAATTGGCCGCCTGGGCCGCTTCCATCCGGACGTTGCCACTGATCTCGCGGCGCGACGAGCGCTCGTTGCGCATCGCTTCCAGGCGGCGCACGCGGCCTTCGTCGCGGGTACGGCGGGCCTTGATGCCCTGCCGGATCCACACTTCTTCCTGCGCCAGCATCTTGTCGAAACGGGCGTTTTCCTGTGCCTGTGCGTTGAGCCGTTCTTCGCGGCGGCGCTCGTAGTTGGCCCAGTCGCCCGGCCAGCTGGTGACCTGCCCGCGATCGATTTCCACGATGCGGGTGGCCAGCGCGCGCAGGAAGCGACGGTCATGGGTCACGAACACAACGCTGCCGTTCCAGTTCTTCAGGAACATTTCCAGCCAGTCGATGGCTTCGATGTCCAGGTGGTTGGTCGGTTCGTCCAGCAGCAGCAGGTCCGGGCTGGACACCAGCGCCCGGCCCAGCAGCACCCGGCGCTTCATGCCGCCGGACAGGCGCGCGAATTCGGCATCGCCGTCCAGGTCGAGCTTGGTCAGGGTTTCGCTGACGCGCTGGTCCAGGCCCCAGCCGTTGGCGGCATCGATCTTGGCCTGCACCGCGCCCAATGCATCGCCGTCGAACTCTTCGGCCACGCTCAGGTGATGGAATTCGGCCAGCCACTGGCCCAGTTCGCCCAGGCCTTCGGCGACCACGTCGAACACGCTGCCGGCGGCGCCATGCGGCACCTCCTGTTCCAGCCGGGTCACGCGGACGCCCTGCTGGACGCGGACTTCGCCATCATCGGGCTTGTGGTCGCCGGACAGCAGCTTGAGCAAAGTGGATTTGCCGGCGCCGTTGCGGCCGATCAGGGCGATACGCTCGCCCGGCTCGATCGACAGTTCGGCTTTTTCCAGCAACAACGGGCCGCCGACGCTGAAGTCGACGTTCTGCAAGGTAATCAGGGGCATGCGGGTATTGTAAGGGGTTAACCCCGTACAATGCGCCATGAATGAATTCTCGACCCTGCCGCTGAGCCCGGCCCTTCAGCCTGGCCTGGAAGCGCTCGGCTACACCACCCTCACCGCCATCCAGGCGCGCAGCCTGCCGGCCATCCTCGACCGCCGCGATGTGATCGCCCAGGCCCCCACCGGCAGCGGCAAGACCGCCGCCTTCGGGCTGGGCCTGCTGCAGGCACTGGATCCGGCCACCCAGCGGGTGCAGGCGCTGGTGCTGTGCCCCACCCGCGAACTGGCCGACCAGGTCGGCAAGCAGATCCGCAAGCTGGCCACCGGCATCCCGAACATGAAGCTGCTGGTGCTGACCGGCGGTTCGCCGCTGGCGCCGCAGCTTGCCTCGCTGGAAGCCCACCACCCGCATGTAGTGGTCGGCACCCCCGGCCGCGTGCAGGAACTGGCACGCAAGCGCGCGCTGAACCTCGGCGCGGTGCGCACGCTGGTGCTGGACGAAGGCGACCGCATGCTGGACATGGGCTTTGAAGAGCCGATCCGCGAGATCGCCGGGCGCACCCACAAGGACCGCCAGACGCTGCTGTTCTCGGCCACCTTCCCCGATGCGATCCGCGCGATCGGCCGCGACGTGCTGCGCGATCCGGTGGAAGTGACGGTGGACGGCGCCGACGATGCCCCCTCCATCCGCCACCTGTTCTGCGAAGTGGAGCCGGCGCACCGGCAGAAGGCGCTGGCCGGGCTGCTGCTGAAGTACACGCCGGAATCGGCGGTGGTGTTCTGCAACACCCGCAAGGATGTCGACGAAGTCGCCAATTCGCTGCAGCAGTTCGGCTTCTCCTCGCTGGCCCTGCACGGCGACATGGAACAGCGCGACCGCGAAGAAGTGCTGGTGCGTTTCGCCAACCGCAGCTGCAACGTGCTGGTGGCCAGCGACGTGGCCGCGCGCGGGCTGGACGTGGAAGACCTGGCGATGGTGATCAACTACGAACTGCCGACCGACATCGAAACCTACCAGCACCGCGTCGGCCGTACCGGTCGCGCCGGGGCCAGCGGCATGGCGATCAGCCTGGTGGCCGGCCGTGAAAAGTCCCGCGCCGAGGCCCTGGAAGCGCAGCGTGGCACGCCGCTGGACTGGCAGAAGACGCCGCTGGCGACCTCGCGCCCGGCCGAACTGCCGCAGGCCGCCATGCGCACCCTGCGCATCGACGGTGGCAAGACCGACAAGCTGCGCCCCGGTGACATCCTGGGTGCGCTGACCGGCGATGCCGGCCTGGCCGGCAAGCACATCGGCAAGATCGCGATCTACCCCACGCGTTCGTACGTGGCCATCGCCCGCGAGCACGCCAACCGGGCCGTGGCCAAGCTGGAAGAAGGCAAGATCAAGGGCCGCAGGTTCCGCACCCGCGTGATGTAAGCCGGCAGCGGTGACGACCAACGGTCGTCACCCACCGGGGCGAAGCGTTGACGGCCAGCGGCCGTCACTACCGATGCTGAGCGTTGACGGCCAGCGGCCGTCACTACCCAGGGATGCCCCGGTTGCGCGGCGCGCGGGCGGTTGCTTCAGTAAACCAGTTCGGTGTGCAGCGGCAGGCCGGCTTCCCAGCGGGCACGGCCGCCCAGTCCGTCCAGTTCCACCAGTACGCCGGCGCCGATCACGTCCACGCCCAGTCGACGCACCAGCGACAGCGCTGCCACCAGCGTGCCGCCGGTCGCCAGTACGTCATCGATGATCGCCACGCGGGCACCGGCCGGAAGGGCGTCGGCATGCACTTCTATGCAGTCGCTGCGGTATTCCAGCGTGTATTCCTCGCGCAGCACCTTGCCCGGCAGCTTGCCCGGCTTGCGCACCGGCACGAAGCCCACGCCCAGCTCCAGCGCCATCGCCGCGCCAAGGATGAAGCCACGCGACTCGATGCCGACCACCGCATCCAGCTGCAGGTCGCGCCAGCGGGCGCTCATGGCCTGGATCGCCGCACGGAAATCATCGCCATCGGCGAGCAGCGGCATGATGTCCTTGAACAGGATGCCCGGCTTGGGGAAATCAGCGATGTCGCGCAGGCGCGATGCCCACTGCGGTTCGACGTGTGCGTCGGTCATTGCAAGGCCAGCGTTGTAGGGCGGCATAGGGTAACAGGCCGCCTGCCGGCCCGCTGTCGCCGGCCTCGCATTGCGTGCCTGTGTCGGTGCGTTCCACCGGTGATGTGCTGCGTTGACGCCAAAATCGCACACACGTGCGATAATCGCCGTAACCGGTCATTCACCTCGTTTCCGCGATAAGCACGGGAACGCCAGCCCCTTCCATACAGGAAGCGGGCTGCGGGAATGCCGACGGTCCCCGCCACGCAGCTGCGCGCGCGGGCCTGCCTGGTCCTTCCGGCCGGGTTTCGAATGTAGAGGTTCATGCAACGTGGACGAGAAAACGAAGATCCCGGCCGTGTGTCGCGTGCTGGTCATCCTGCTTGGCATCCTGGTATCGCTGTTCGGCCTGACCCTGCTGGTCGGCGGCGTGCGCCTGCTGACGCTGGGCGGCAGCGCCTATTTCGCCCTGATGGGCGCGATCACCCTGCTGGCCGGCGTGCTGCTGGTGCTGCGTCGCCCGCTGGGCGCGCTGCTGTTCGGCGGCGCCTTCGTGGCGACGCTGGTGTGGTCGGTGGTCGATGCCGGCCTTGAGTTCTGGCCGCTGGTCTCGCGGCTGGTGATGCCGGCGGTGCTGGCGATGCTGGTCGCGCTGAGCTGGCCGGTGCTGCGTCGCAGCCGTGGCCTGCCCGCTGGCCGCGGGGGTTACGCCGTCGCCGCGCTGCTGCTGGTCGGGCTGCTCGGCACCGGCGCGGCGGCCTTCCAGCCGCGTCCGGTGGTGGCTGCCGCCGGCACGCGCCCGGCAGTGACCCCGGTCGCCGCAGGCAGCGAGCAACGCGACTGGGCGCACTGGGGCAACACCACCGCCGGCACCCGCTTCGCCGCGCTGGACCAGATCACGCTGGACAACGTGGACCAGCTGCAGGTGGCCTGGACGGCGCGCACCGGCGATGTGCCGGAGAGCAACGGGTTCGGCGCCGAAGACCAGAACACCCCGCTGCAGATCGGCGACACCCTGTTCCTGTGCACCCCGCACAACCGGGTGATCGCCGTCGACGCCGATACCGGCAAGCAGCGCTGGGCTTTCGATCCCAAGGCCACCGCGCCGAACTGGCAGCGCTGCCGCGGGCTGGGTTACTTCGATGCCGATCTTGCGCCGGCGCCGGCCCCGGTCGCCGGGGTCGCCTCCCCGACCGCCCCGGCGTTGTGCCGCAAGCGCATCCTGATGACCTCCATCGATGCGCGGCTGTTCGCGCTGGATGCCGCCACCGGTGCCCCCTGCCCGGACTTCGGCAGCAATGGCGTGGTCGACCTCAAGCAGGGCATGGGCGAGATCAAGCCCGGCTTCTTCACCATCACCGCCGCCCCGCTGGTGGCCGGTGAACTGATCGTCGTCGGCGGCCGCGTGGCCGACAACATCGAAGTCAACGAGCCCTCCGGCGTGGTGCGCGCCTTCAACGTGCGCACCGGTGCCCTGGCCTGGGTCTGGGACCTTTCCAGGGAAACCCCGGACGTACCGCTGGATCCGTCGGTGGAATACACCCGCGCCACGCCGAACGTGTGGACGTCGATGGCGTACGACGCGCAGCTGGGCCTGGTCTACCTGCCCACCGGCAACACCACGCCGGACCAGTGGGCCGGACAGCGCACGCCGCAGGACGACAAGTACAGCTCGGCCGTGGTCGCCCTCGACGTGGCTACCGGCAAGGAACGCTGGGTCTACCAGACCGTGCACCACGACCTGTGGGACTACGACCTGCCGGCGCAGCCGACGCTGACCGACGTACCCGACGGCAAGGGCGGCACGTTGCCGGCCCTGCTGCAGGTGACCAAGGCCGGCCAGGTGTTCATGCTCAACCGCCAGACCGGCCAGCCGATCGCCGCGGTGCAGGACATCCCCGCACCGCAGGGCAAGGCCCAGGGCGAGCGTTACTCCCCGACCCAGCGCCTGTCGGTGGGCCTGCCGCAGATCGGCGCGCAGACCCTGACCGAATCGGACATGTGGGGCGCCACGCCGATCGACCAGATGCTGTGCCGCATCCAGTTCAAGCAGTTCCGTTACGACGGCATGTTCACCCCGCCGGGCGAGGACCTCGCGCTGCAGTGGCCCGGGTCGCTGGGTGGCATGAACTGGGGCAGCGCATCGGTGGATCCGACCACCGGCTACCTGTTCGTCAATGACATGCGACTGGGCCTGTGGACCAAGCTGATCCCGCGCGCGCAGATGACCAGTGGCGATGGTGGCGTGGAAATGGGCGCCGCTTCGCAGACCGGCACGCCGTATGGTTCGCTGCGCGACCGCTTCCTGTCCAAGCTCGGCATTCCGTGCCAGAAGCCGCCGTTCGGCACGATGTCGGCGATCAACCTGGCGACCCGGCAGCTGGTCTGGCAGGTGCCGGTCGGCACGGTGCAGGACACCGGCCCGCTGGGCATCCGCATGCACCTGCCGATTCCGGTCGGCATGCCCACCCTGGGCGGTTCACTGGCCACCCAGTCCGGCCTGCTGTTCTTCGCCGGTACCCAGGACTTCTACCTGCGCGCCTACGACAGCCGCAGTGGCAAGGAAGTGTGGAAGGCGCGGCTTCCGGTAGGCAGCCAGGGCACGCCGATCACCTACGTGTCGCCGACCACCGGTCGCCAGTACGTGGTGATCTCCGCTGGCGGCGCACGCCAGTCACCGGATCGCGGTGACTACGTGATCGCCTACGCCCTGCCGTCGAAGTAAGCCACCTGCACGCACCGCGGTCACCCTGACCGCGGTGCCTGCGGTTTCGCATCTCCGGCGCCAGCACTTACCATGCACGATCACCGCGCGAACCTTCCGTACATGCCTGTTGTTCCCCCCAGTCGCCGTCCCAAGCCGTCCGCTGCCCTGCCCCAGGACCGTGGCCTGTCCCACGAACTGATGCAGCAGATCCAGGACAACCAGGGCGATCCGGATTTCATGACCTCGCTCGGCCGTGGGCTGGCGGTGATGAGTGTGTTCTCGCAGCACCCGCGCGAAGTCACCATGTCGCAGATCAGCAGCGAGACGGGTATTTCGCGCGCGGCCGTGCGGCGCGTGCTGCATACCCTGCAGAAACTGGGCTACGTCGGTGAACAGGGCCGTGGCT
>NZ_LDJK01000088.1 GCF_001431535.1 Stenotrophomonas chelatiphaga | reverse complement strand
GCGCTGGCCGCGGCCGATCGCCTGATCATCCCCACCCAGGCCGAACCGCTGGCCCTGCACGGGCTGGATGGCATGGTCCGCACCGGTGAGATGGTTGAACGTTCGCGTCGCCGCCCGCTGCCGATGTCGATCCTGCCGACCCTGTTCGACCGCCGCACCCGCGCCGGCAACGAAAGCCTGCGGCAGATGCAGGACAGCCATGGCACGCGTGTCTGGGAAGACGCGATCCCGGTGGATACGCGGATGAGCAACGCCGCCACGCTGATGGCGCCGGTGGAGGGGGACGATTATCCGGGCCGCGGCCTGGCCGCTTACCGCCGTGCACTGGACTGGATCCTGGCCGACGATGCGCGTGCACTGGAGCAGGCCGCATGAACAACGAAACCGTGCTGGACGACTACCTGGAACAGCTGCTGGGCGAGGCCACCACCGCGGTCGCCGAACCGCAGGCCACCACGGCCGTGGCAGCCGCTCCCGACGCCGCCGCCGAACCCACCGCCGAACGCGAACCGACCTGGGACGACCTGCCGGACGAGGTGGTCTACGAGACCGGGCCGGCCAGCGGCGAAGACCCCGCGCTGATGGACGAAGCCAGCCTTCAGGCCGCCTTCGACGCTGCCGCCGAAGCGCCGCCGCCTGCCCTGCAGACGGCGCCCGAACCAGAACCAGAACCAGAACCCACCTGGGACGACCTGCCGGACGAAGTCATCTATGAGACCGGTGAAGCGATCAGTGCAGTGCTGACCAACGCGGACAGTCCTTCGCTGGAAGCGGCCTTCGCCGCCGCCGCCGACCCCATCGCCGCGCTCGTCGCACCGCCGCCGGCCATGCCCCCCGCGGTGCCGGCCCTGCCGCCACGCACCGTGGCGCGCGCGGTTCCGGCACTGGCGCAAGCCAACGCCAACCCGCCCAGCACCTGGCAGGAACTGCAGGAACAGGCCCGGCAGAGCGGCTACGCGTCATCCCCGCAACGACGCGCCACCGAGCGCAGCTCGCGCTGGCTGCGGCTGCGCTGCGGCAGCCAGGCCTATGCACTGGAACTGCTGAAAGTGCAGGAAGTGGTGCTGCCGGTGCCGCTGCTGCCCCTGCGCGGCACCGCCCCGGCGATGCTCGGCATCATGAACCTGCGTGGCCAGGTGGTGCCGGTGATGGACCTGGGCATCCATCTCGGCGGCGCCCCCGCCGGCGAAGACGCCCTGACCCGCATCGTGGTGCTGGAAGAAAACGGCGAGATCATGGGCCTGCGCGTAACCGCAGTGGAAGACGTCACCAACCTCAGCGACTCGCAGATAGAGCCCCCCGACACCGCCCGCATCTGCCGCATCAGCAACGACATCTTCCGCGGCGTAGCCCGCCTCCACCAGCAACCGATGATCCTCCTGGACGCCACCCAGCTGCTGAACTGACACACCAGCCCAGGCTGGAGGCAAGCGCTGCGCCCTTGCACTTGCCCTTGCCCTTGCCCTTGCCTTGCCCTCCCCCACCCCGCGGCCCAAGCGCAGACTGTCAGTGAGGGGGCGGGCAGGGTCAGGCAGGACTGTGTGAGGCAGGAGCCGAACACAAGCCCCCATGGATGGGTTCACGGCGGGTCCTGCCTGACCCTGCCCGCCCCCGCGCCCCATGCTCCCGCTTCTGCGCCTGTCCCCTCGGCCCACGCTCTTGCCCTGGCTTCAGCTGCGCAACAAAAAAACCCGCCCTAAAGCTTCCCCGGATATTGCCGCTATGAAGTCTGGAACCGTTTGTCCGGAGCAACAATGAGCACTGTGGACCTGGGTGAAGATCTCGGCATCGAGAGCAGCACCGAGCTGAAGAACCGCCTGGCCCCGTTGCTGGCCGCGGCCGACCCGCTGACCCTCGACGCCAGCCGGGTGGGCCGTATCCACACCGCCGCCATGCAGGTCCTGTGCGCGTTCGTGCAGGGCCGGCGCGGTGCCGGACTGCACACGGAATTCAGCGGCAGCACCGCAACCTTCACCGACGCCGCGCGATTGCTCGGCGTCACCCAGGCCCTCGGCCTGGCTGTATCCCATGACAACCTGAAATCTGTGGAGAACGCGGCATGAGCGCACGTATCTTGGTGGTGGACGACTCGGCGTCGATGCGCCAGATGGTTTCCTTCGCCCTCACCTCGGCCGGTTTTTCCGTCGAAGAAGCCGAGGACGGCGCCGTCGCGCTGGGCCGGGCCAAGGGCCAACGCTTCAACGCGGTGGTCACCGACGTCAACATGCCCAACATGGACGGCATCTCGCTGATCCGCGAACTGCGCCAGCTGGCCGAATACAAGTTCACCCCGATGCTGATGCTGACCACCGAATCGGCCGCGGACAAGAAGTCCGAAGGCAAAGCCGCCGGTGCCACCGGCTGGCTGGTCAAGCCGTTCAACCCCGAACAGCTGATCGCCACCGTGCAGAAGGTCCTGGGCTGATCGCCCACGCCATCCCGTCCCCCGCGCCCGCCCTTGGAACACACCTGACATGAGCATGGACCTGCAACGTTTCCACGCCACCTTCTTCGAGGAAAGCCGCGAAGGGCTGGACGCCATGGAAGCCGGACTGCTGACCCTGGAATCCGGCCAGCACGATGCAGAGATCATCAACTCGGTGTTCCGTGCAGCGCATTCGATCAAGGGCGGCGCCGGCACCTTCGGCTTCGATGCGATCGCCGCGCTGACCCATGTGCTGGAAACGCTGCTGGACGAGCTGCGCGCCGGCAAGCGCGCGCTGGAAGCCAATGCGGTGGATGCGATGCTGGCCTCGGTGGACGTGCTGCGCGCCCTGCTGCGCGAAGCCGAACACGGCGTGCAGGCCGACCCGGCCGCGGTCGCGGCGATGAAGGCGCGACTGGAATCGATCCTGTCCGGGCAGGCCCCGGCAGCAGCGAGCGCGGCGGCCCCGGTGGTCGCCGAAGCGGAGCCGGAAGCCTGGCAGATCGGCTTCACCCCGGCGCCGTCGATGTTCATGAGCGGCAATGATCCGCTGCGCATCATCCGCGAACTGGAACACCTTGGCCCGCTGCAGGTGCAGGCACGCCTCGAGCGCCTGCCCGGCTTCGAGCAGCTGGATCCGTTCGAGGCCCACCTCGCGTGGGATCTGGGCCTGATCGGCAAGATCAAGCGCAGCCAGATCGAAGATACCTTCGCCTGGGTGGTCGACGACTGCGAGCTGGACATCCGTCCGGTCGCACCGCCCAGCCTGGCCACCAGCGCACCGGCTGTCGAGGTCGAACTCGCCCCGGCTGCTGCTGCAGCGCCTGCCACCGCTGCGCCGGCCACGGCCGCCGCGACCCCGGCGCAGGAAGCCGAATCCTCCATCCGCGTCAGCGTGGACAAGGTCGATGCGCTGATCAACCTGGTCGGCGAACTGGTCATCACCCAGGCAATGCTGAAGCAGGTGTCCAACCATATCGATCCGGCCCATGCCGAGCGCCTGTTCGCCGGCCTGGACCTGCTGGAGCGCAACACGCGTGACCTGCAGGAAGCGGTGATCGGCGTGCGCATGCTGCCGGTGGATGCGGTGTTCCGCCGCTTCCCGCGCCTGGTCCGCGACCTGTCCACCCGCCTCGGCAAGCAGGTACGGCTGAAGACCATCGGCGAAGGTACCGAACTGGACAAGGGGCTGATCGAGAAGATCGCCGATCCGCTGGTCCACCTGGTGCGCAACTCCATCGACCACGGCCTGGAAATGCCGGAGTTCCGCCGCAACGCGGGCAAGGACGAAACCGGCACCATCACCTTGGCCGCATCCCACCAGGGCGGTCACATCGTCATCGAAGTGAGCGACGACGGCCACGGCCTGAACCGCGACCGGATCCTGGCCAAGGCTGCCGAACGCGGCCTGGCCGTGCCGGAAAACCCGACCGATGCGCAGGTCTGGGACCTGATCTTCCAGCCGGGCTTCTCCACCGCCGATGCCGTGACCGACCTGTCCGGCCGCGGCGTGGGCATGGACGTGGTCCGCCGCAACATCCAGGCACTGGGCGGCGAAGTGCAGATCGAAAGCCGCGCCGGCATGGGCACGCGCACGCTGATCCGCCTGCCGCTCACGCTTGCGATCCTGGACGGCATGACCGTATCGGTGGCCGGCGAAACCCTGATCCTGCCCCTCGCTTACGTGC
Organism: Stenotrophomonas chelatiphaga; assembly: GCF_001431535.1. GTDB lineage: Bacteria > Pseudomonadota > Gammaproteobacteria > Xanthomonadales > Xanthomonadaceae > Stenotrophomonas > Stenotrophomonas chelatiphaga. The sequence goes on along the minus strand of NZ_LDJK01000088.1, from coordinate 3,069 downwards.
TGGAAGCCCTGCAGCCGCAGGCCAGCGACATCCGCACCATGGCCGGCGAAGGGCGCGTGCTGCGGGTGCGCGGCGAATACCTGCCGATCCTTTCGCTGAGCGAGTACTACGGCTACGGCCAGCGCCACAGCGACGAATCGCTGGTGGTGGTGGTGGAAGGCGATGGCCAGAAGATCGCGCTGGAAGTGGACGAACTGGTCGGCCAGCAGCAGGTCGTGGTGAAGAACATCGAGAACAACTACCGCCGCATCGGCGGGGTATCCGGCGCCACCATCCTTGGCGATGGCCGGGTGGCACTGATCGTCGACATCGGCGGGCTGGTGCGCTCACTGCGGGTCCCGCAGGCCGCCTGATCCACGAACAACGGTAACGCCGAGCCAGGCTCGGCGGACTGTTGGAAAATTCTCCGCCGAGCACGGCTCGGCGCTACAGATCCGCGCCGCCTCGCCGCTATCTGTAAAGACGGCGTGATGACCCCCACACCGCCGTGTCCCGCTTCCTTTCCAACATCGCCCAGCGGCGTGGCCGCTGCGCCCTGCCCTGCCCTGGAGCACCCGCATGAAGTGGTTCGCCGATCTCGCCATCGCCCGCAAGCTGGCGGTGGGATTCACCTTGACCACCTTGATGACCCTCGTGCTGGGCGGCTTCGCCCTGCTGCGCCTGTCCGAGGCCAACCAGCAGCTGCGTGGCATGGCCAGCAATGCCATCCCGTCGGTGCAGCATCTTGGTGAAGTCCGCTCCCAGCTGGGCGAGTTCCGCACCTATGAAATGGCCCAGCTGACCATGCTGGACCAGCCGGAAAAAGTAGCCGACTACAACAAGCGCATGGACGATACCGCCAAGGTGGTGCATGAGGAACTGGAGGCCTACGCCGCGCTGCCTGCCGACCCGAAAGAGCGCGAGCTGTATGAGAAGGTCAAGGCCGACGTGGCCGCCTACTTCGCTGCCAACGTCCAGCTGCGCGCTGCCGGCGCCAGCGGCGATGCGGTGCTGGCCCAGCAGGTGTCCGACGAGCAGTCGCGTCCGCTGCGCCGCAAGCTGTTCGATGACCTGAAGGCGCTCAGCGCCTACAGCGGCACGCTGATGGACCAGGGCATCGCCGATGCCAACGCCACCCACCACACCAGCCTTATCGCCATCATCGCCGCGATGCTGCTGCTGTCGCTGGTGGCGGCCACGCTGGCGGTGATCATCTCGCGCGCGATCACCGTACCGCTGGGCAAGGCCGTGCAGGCCATCCAGGCGGTGGCACGCGGCGACCTCAGCATCACCACCCAGGCCAGCAGTACCGATGAAGCCGGCCGCATGCTGGCCGCCACCGCGGCGATGACCGCCACCCTGCGCCGCTTCTCCGGGCAGACCCAGCAGATGGTGGACATGCACGCCGGCCCGGACATCAGCCACCGCATCCCGGAAGACTTCCCCGGCGTGTATGGCGAGCTGGCCCACGGCATCAACACGGTCATCTTCGAACACCTCGACGCACTGCGCGATGCGGTGGATGTGCTGAACCAGTACGCCATCGGCAACCTGGAACCGGACGCGCGCCGCCTGCCCGCCAGCCGCGCCTTCCTGCACGAATCGATGGACGCGGCCAAGGGCAGCCTGCTGGCGATCAACACGCAGATCCAGCAACTGGCGTCGGCCGCGGCGGTGGGTGATTTCAGCCAGCGCGGTGATGCCGAACGCTTCCAGCATGACTTCAAGGTCATGATTGAACAGCTCAACACCATGATGCACGTGGCCGACGGCAACCTGTCCCAGCTGTCGCAGCTGCTGCGCTCCATCGCGGCCGGCGACCTGACCGCACGCATGGACGGTGAGTTCCACGGCGTGTTCGCCTTGATGCGCGACGATGCCAACACCACCGTTTGCCAGCTGACCGGCATCGTGTCCAGCATCCAGGTGTCGGCACAGAGCATCCGTGGCGCCGCCAGCGAGATCGCCGCCGGCAACAATGATCTGTCGCGCCGTACCGAACAGCAGGCAGCCAATCTGGAAGAGACCGCGGCCTCGATGGAGGAACTGACCTCCACCGTGCGCCAGAACGCCGAGCACGCCCGCCAGGCCAACCAGCTGGCGATCGGCGCAGCCGGTGTCGCCAGCCAGGGCGGCGCGGTGGTAAGCAAGGTGGTCACCACCATGTCGGCGATCGAAGCGTCGTCGAAGAAGATCGCCGAGATCATCTCGGTCATCGACGGCATCGCCTTCCAGACCAACATCCTGGCGCTGAATGCTGCCGTGGAAGCAGCACGCGCCGGCGACCAGGGACGTGGCTTCGCAGTGGTTGCCAGCGAAGTGCGCACCCTGGCGCAGCGTTCGGCGGCAGCGGCCAAGGAGATCAAGGGCCTGATCGACGAATCGGTCGGCAAGGTCGCCGATGGCTCCGCACTGGTCCACCAGGCCGGCGCCACCATGGGCGAGATCGTCGCCTCGGTGCAGCGCGTGACCGACATCATGGCCGAAATATCCGCGGCCTCGCAGGAACAGTCGGCCGGCATCGAACAGGTCAACCAGACCGTGGTGCAGATGGACGAGACCACCCAGCAGAATGCAGCGCTGGTGGAGGAAGCCACCGCGGCGGCACGTTCGATGGAAGAACAGGCCATGCAGCTGACCGATGCGGTAGCCCAGTTCCGCCTGGCCGAAAGCGCGCCGGCCAAGGCCGCTGCGCCCGGCGTACGTCCCAACGTGGCCGCACCGGCGAAGCCGCCCGCAGCTCCCCCGCGCCCGGCCACCCGCCGCGCGACGGTGCGGCAGCCGGTCATCGCCGGCGACGGCGACTGGCAGGAGTTCTAAGCGCCACAGCAGTTGACGAGCTGGCGGGGCGAGGCGGCTGGCGGGGGACGGCAAAAGCCGCTCCTGCCAGTCGCCGTCGCCGGCGATGACCGGCTCCCGCACCGTCGCGCGGCGGGTGCCCGGGCGCGGCGGAGCCGCGGGCGGCTTCGCCGGTGCGGCCACGTAGGGACGTGCGCCCGGCGCAGCGGCCCTGGCCTCCGCCGTGTCGACCAGGCAGACCCGGGGCCCCGCATCGGCCCACCGCCTGGCCCGCTCGTCCATGTACAGTGA
>NZ_LDJK01000087.1 GCF_001431535.1 Stenotrophomonas chelatiphaga | reverse complement strand
CTCAAGCTGCCGCGGCAGCTGGCTCGCCTGGTACAGAAGTCCGACGGTAATGAAGTCTCGATACTGAAGCTTGCCTGCGATGTCCACCACATTTTCGGACCAACTATGCGACGACGCTGCGACAAGGTCACGAATCGGCATCGTAGAAACAACGTGGGTACAGTCGATCGTGATTGACTTCCCCTGCCCGAAATCAGCCGTAACCGCACGAACTGCGCCGCTCTCGATCTCCAACCCAGTCACCCTGTGACCCATGAGCAGGGTTCCGCCCTGCGCAACCAGTTTGGACGCTGCAACTTCCCACATCTCGCCCGGACCATGCTTCGGATACAGGAAGTTCTCAATCAACGATGTCTGCGTCGCGTTGGCTCCCAGGCCAATCACAGACTTGGCAGCATGCAGCATCGCCTTCATTATCGACAGACTTTTGATACGCTGGGCACCCCACTCCGCGCTGATGTCGCTGCAGGGAACGCCCCAGACCTTCTCCGTGTATTCCTTGAAGAACTGTTCATAAAGCCGCCGCCCGAAGCGATTGACCAGGAAATCTTCCAAGCTCACTTCCGGCTCGATGCGGGTCACCTTTGACCTCATGTAGCTGAGGCCAAAAAAGAACGATTTGAACAAACCAAGATTCCGCACGCTATCCAGGTTCAACTTGAGCGGGTACGAGAAGAATTTTCGGTTGAAGTAGATCCGCGAAAGACGATTGCGGACGAGCATGGAGGCAGCTTCCTGCTGCTCGACCTGCCTAGCTTCTGGCAAAGCAGAGCGCGATTTTCCTTGGTACCGGAGGTTGACCGGCACATTCACGTCATGCTGGATCGGCATCAAATCTGCCCACCACTGCATCACCCAATCCGATTTCGAGAAAAATCGATGGCCGCCGATGTCGATGCGATTCCCATTGTGCTCAATGGTGCGGGAAATTCCGCCAACGCAGTCATCGGCTTCAAGCACGGTAACCTTGATATTGGGCCGCCCAGCCAACTCCAGCGCTGCAGTCAGCCCCGCGGGGCCGGCGCCAATAATCACGACATGTTGCATCAGACAGCTCCCTTTTCCCCGATGACGTGCGACGTACGCGCACTTCTGAACAAAACCATTTTCCGCAGCATGAAATTACTGGTGAATGACCCACCAACTGCAATCAACCGAGCCACTATCGGCGGCATGCCCAGCACTTCAATACCGATCCACATCGAAGCCTGGACAATGAGCAAACCGAAGCAACCTATAAGCACGAAGACCGCCATCTCAACTGAAGCAGAATGTAAGCAGCGACTGCTGAAGACGTAGCGAACACTGATCCAGTACGCGCAGACGCTGCCTATCAGGAAGCCCACGGCCGCAGCGCTGTACCAGCCGAATCCAGCGTACGAGAGCAGCATGAAAATCGAAAGATCAGCTGCCAGCGCAAGACCTGAAGCGGCGAGATAACCAACACTTTCTTTTATCACGCCCCGTCGCGACTTGAAGGCATTGATCATCTTATTCCCATGAAGACCAGCGGACATCATCAACTCTCCGGCAATACTTAGTGGCCTGCAGGAAACTGAATCCCAGCTTCGACCCAGTCCTTACATCTGTAGAGGTAAAAGTCGCCCAGCACGACCCCCGTGTCTGGATGCTTCGGCTGCCAATGCCCGATGATGTTCGATTTCTGCTTGAAGGGCAGCACGAAGTAATCGGGCTGGGGGACGTCTCGATATGGCGTGCACATATAGCGCAGCCCCTCCTCGCCAATCCAGCAAGCTGCCGGATCATCGTTCATCGCATTCATGAAGTCACAGACTTCGGCCTGGGTGCTAACCGGGTTCAGCTGAAGCTGCCGCTCGATGCCTGCGATGGACGTGCCTCGATTGAACATCTGGCCAGCCATTTGAACGACACTGAAGTAGTTGGCGCGATTGAGTACCAACCATGGCCCGAGCGGAGACACCTCCGAGGAATACCAGTAGACGCTCGCATCGCGGGGAATATCCCACTTGAAAACATCAACGCCTCGAGAAGCCTCAAGTGTTCGGCTCCAGGGACTTCGGGCATCCCATGACCACGCTGCACCAAGAACCATGAACAAGCTGAGCACACCAAGGAGCGCGCCGGTCTTTGCACCCGACCGACGGTACATAAAGTACGCGCCGAGCACGATAAGAGCAGCGACAAGTGGATAACCAAGTACGACAACGTCTTGGCGGACGCGCTCCAGATCGCTCCCATATGCCGAGTAAACAATCCAGGCACGAAGCTGGTAGCGGAAAGTCGCAGCCAACAGTGCCAGTGCCAGCCCAATGAGCATGAACAAACGCATTGGCCGACTGACCTTCGGACGCAGATGAGGCCATGCGATGTGCAGCGGAATCAGGCCCAATACGGCCCAAGGCAGCGTGGTCCGTGCGATGCTGGCTCCAGTAACTGCAATGCAGACCAGTAGCGCCACTGTGACCAGATCGCGGTCGTGTCGCTGCCATTCCTGCCATACGAGATAGGGAATACCGGCCATGGCCAGCCAATGCGCGACCCATAGGACCCGCCATGTTTGAAGGCCAGTGGGTAAGACCAGTTGCATCAAATCGGCCAACAGTGCGGTTGCCGTGAGGCCCACTGCCAAGGCTGCAAGTGCTGCTGTGGCCAGGCGCGCCAGGCGCTCATGCTCGGCACGGGTCAGCAGATAGAGTAGGTAGACATCGGTGATTACAATGCACCAATCACGCGCATCCCAGGTGTTTAGATAGATTTGCCCGCTGAACGTAGTGATCAGTTCCCACCAGTCAAAGTCGATACTCAGCAAGAGCCCGGAAAACGGCGCGATGCCAAGCACAGCGAGCCCAACGACGGGTGCAATCGACGCTAGGGCCCAAAGCCAGCGACGATCTGAACTAACCAGCCAGCACCACGCCACCATTGCGGCGGCCAGTGATTGCAACGGATGGAGCAAACCAGCAATTGCGAAGAAGACAAGCGCCAGCTTAAGTCGGTCACTGACAAGCAGCGCGATAGCGGCCAGACAAAGCGCTTCGGCGAACGGCCGAGAAGTCAAGAACGGCTCTGCATATGCAAATATGCTGGCTGAGCCGTACTGCGTCGGCATGATAATGAGAGCAAACAGAGCGGGCCACCACGCGCTTCGAGGAAAGATCGCTCGGATCGCCAACACGCTTGCCAGGAAGAACAGCAGTCTTCCCGCCATGGCCAACACAAGGAAGGTGCTGCCGGGGTCGAACTGCCTCAGAAGCGATGCAAGAAATCGCGGGAAGATCGTAAAGTCGGCTTGGCTTCCGGCAAGAAAGAACAAGTCCTTGTTGAAAATATCCGGATCGAGAATTCTCAGAGCCTGCGCGAGGTACAGGGCTGCATCGTGCCGGATGCCCGTATAAGGGCGGAGGTAAATAATCAGCGCCACGGCAAAGCACCACGGCGCAATTCTGCGCAATGTCAACATATCCCCGCACCCCTGAAAAAAAGTAACCCCGCATTGCGCGGGGTCACTGAACTACGATGTAGCCTTAGCCAGGCTACAAATTACTGGCAGCTACCCGGGCGGAACTTCGCCGGGATCGAGCCACCGCAGGTCCATGCAACCGTGCCGGTAGCCGAGGCAACGACCGCACCCAGGGTAATGGTCTGACCGTCAACGCCGGTGCCGATGGCACGAGCGGTCGCGGTGATCTGGCTGCCGTCCCAGGTAACGCCGCTGACGTACTTGGAGGACTGAGCTTCGAAACCGGTCCAGGAAGCAGCCGGCAGCGCATTGTTGGAGGAAGCGTATTCAGCAACCGCCGTGCGCAGGGCCGAAGCAGCCAGCACGACTTCCGACACCTTGGACTTCTTGGTGTAGTCGGAGTAAGCCGGCAGCGCGATCGCGGCCAGGATTGCGATGATCGCGATGACGATCATCAGTTCGATCAGGGTAAAGCCCTTCTGGTTCTTCATTTTTACATCCCCAAGGAATTAGGTGGTGTGGAAAGGAACTGCTGCCGGAGCCGGTGGTCCCACCAGTGGAGCGGGCCGCAGCACCTTGCAGAGGAAGACTAAGCAGGTTGCGTGCCAACTTCCCCGGCACGCCCTCATGATCTCCCCCGGCGGCAATGATGCCAGCATTTCCTGGATTGGGAAGCCCCGCTACTGGGTTCTGGGATGAATCAGGCAATGTGACGCAGCGCGTCAGCTTTGGCCCATGAGGACATCCCGAGCGCGTCACCTCAATGCCGCACTGCCCAGATGGGCAGGAATCCGCTAGCATCCACTGATAGATGCCTGCTGGGGATGGCAGGTCGGGGAGCGTAGAAATGTCAGCTAGTCGCAGTGCGATGAAGAAAGAGCCCGTGGCGCGTAGCACCATGGAATTAGCGCCGTTTGTCTGGGAGGGGACCGACAAGCGCGGCGTCAAGATGAAAGGTGAGCAGCTGGCGAAGAATGCGAACCTGCTCAAAGCCGAGCTGCGCCGTCAGGGCATCTCGCCGAAGATCGTCAAGCCGAAGTCCAAGCCGTTGTTCGGGCAGACAGGCAAAGCGGTGTCGCCGAAGGACATCGCGTTCTTCAGCCGCCAGATGGCCACCATGATGAAGTCGGGCGTGCCCATCGTGTCATCGCTCGAAATCATCGGCGGGGGCCACAAAAACCCGCGGATGAAAAAGATGGTCGACACCATCCGCACCGATATCGAGGGCGGCTCATCCCTGCATGAGTCAATCAGCAGGCACCCCGTGCAGTTCGATGAGCTGTACCGCAACCTCGTGCGTGCCGGTGAGGGCGCAGGCGTCCTGGAGACGGTGCTCGACACTGTGGCAAATTACAAAGAGAACATTGAAGCGCTGAAGGGAAAGATCAAGAAGGCCTTGTTCTACCCCTCCATGGTCATCGCAGTAGCGCTGATCGTATCGTCAATTCTTCTCATCTTCGTGGTACCTCAGTTCGAGGAGGTATTCACGAGCTTCGGCGCCGAGCTTCCCGCGTTCACCCAGATGATCGTGAATCTATCGCGGTTCATGGTGTCGTGGTGGTGGTTGATCGCCATTGTCATTGGTGGCGCCATCGTCGGCTTCATCATGGCCTACAAGCGCTCACCGCGAATGCAGCACGGCATGGATCGCCTGATCCTGAAAGTGCCGGTAATCGGCCAGATCATGCACAACAGCTCCATCGCCCGGTTCGCCCGTACCACGGCGGTGACCTTCAAGGCCGGCGTGCCACTGGTGGAAGCACTGGGCATCGTCGCTGGCGCCACCGGCAACAAGGTCTACGAAGAGGCCGTGCTGCGCATGCGTGACGATGTGTCGGTCGGTTACCCGGTCAACATGGCGATGAAGCAGGTCAACATCTTCCCGCACATGGTGGTGCAGATGACGGCCATCGGCGAAGAGGCCGGCGCCCTGGATACCATGCTGTTCAAGGTGGCCGAGTACTTCGAGCAGGAAGTGAACAATGCCGTCGATGCGCTGAGCAGCCTGCTGGAACCCATGATCATGGTCTTCATTGGCGTGGTCGTTGGCGGTATGGTGATCGGTATGTACCTGCCTATCTTCAAACTCGGCGCGGTGGTTGGATAACACATGGCATTTCTAGACCAGCATCCGGTCCTCGGCTACCCCGCCGCGGCCGGCCTGGGGTTGCTGCTCGGCAGCTTCCTCAACGTCGTCATCCTGCGCCTGCCCAAGCGGCTGGAATGGCAGTGGAAGCGCGACGCGCACGAGGTGCTGGAGCAGGAGGACATCTACGAGCCGCCGCCGCCGGGCATCGTGGTGGAGCCTTCGCACTGCCCGCACTGCAAACACAAACTGTCGTGGTACGAGAACATCCCGCTGTTCAGCTGGGTGATCCAGGGTGGAAAGTGCCGCCACTGCAAGGCCCCGATCTCCATCCAGTACCCGCTGGTGGAGCTGCTGACTGCCGTGCTGGTGCTCGCCAGCGTGTGGCAGTTCGGCTTCGGCTGGCAGGGCTTTGGCGCGATCGTGCTGTCCTGCTTCCTGGTGGCGTTGTCGGGCATCGACATGCGCACCCAGCTGCTGCCGGACCAATTGACCCTGCCTTTGATGTGGCTGGGATTGATCGGCGCGGTCGACAATCTGTACATGCCGGCCAAGCCTGCCCTGCTGGGCGCGCTGGTGGGCTATCTGTCGCTGTGGTCGGTGTGGTGGATCTTCAAACAGCTGACCGGCAAGGAAGGCATGGGCCACGGCGATTTCAAGCTGCTGGCCGCGCTGGGCGCGTGGTGCGGGCTGAAAGGCGTGCTGCCGATCATCCTGCTGTCGTCGGTAGTGGGCGCCGTGGTGGGCTCGATCTGGCTGTACAGCCGCGGCCGTGACCGCGCTACGCCGATTCCCTTCGGCCCCTACCTGGCCATCGCCGGCTGGCTGGTCTTCATGTGGGGCGAGCCGTTGATCGACGGCTACCTGAGATACGCCGGCCTGCGATGAGCCGGTTCGTCGTCGGCCTGACCGGGGGCATCGCCTCCGGCAAGAGCGAGGTGACCCGGCGCTTCGAGGCGCTGGGGGTTAGCGTCGCCGACGCCGACCTGGCCGCGCGTGCGGTGGTGACGCCGGGCAGCCCGGCGCTGGCGATGATTTCCGAACGATTCGGGCCCGGCATGCTGCTGGGCGATGGCGCGCTGGACCGCGCGCGGCTGCGTGCCCACGTGTTCGCCGATGTGGCCGAACGCAAGGCGCTGGAAGCGATCACCCACCCCGCCATCCGCGAGCTGCTACGCAGCCAGTGCGAGCAGGCCACAAGCCCGTATGCCATCGCCGCGATTCCGCTGCTGACCGAGGCAGGCGGGCGTCAGGTTTATGGCTGGCTGGACAGGGTGCTGGTTGTGGACGCGCCTGAGGCGTTTCAGCTTGCCCGGCTGATGCAGCGTGATGGCAGTGACGCGGTGCTGGCGCAGCGGATGATCGATGCGCAGGCCACCCGGGAACAGCGGCTGGCGTTGGCTGATGACGTGGTGAGCAATGCGGGTCATCCGGATGCGCTGCAGGCGCAGGTGGAGCAGTTGCATCACGCGTATCTTCAGTTGGCGGATGCGTTGGGCTGATCACCTGCGCTGTTTTTGGCGAGCGCAGCGGTAGGAGCGTGACGACCAACGGTCGTCACCCACCGAAGTAAGACGGCCAGCGGCCGTCACTACCGAAGCTGGAGCGGTAGCGCCGAGCCGTGCTCGGCGAGTGCAGCGGCGGGAGCGTGACGACCAACGGTCGTCACCTACCAGAAGCAAGACGGCCAGCGGCCGTCACCTACCAGGGCGTGATTATCCTACGGGGTCAGGCGAGCAGCTTCGGGGCGAAGGTCAACGTGGCCACTACGCCGCGGTCGCCGCCGGGGCGCACGCTTACCTGCCAGCCGTACAGATCGCACAGGCGGCTGACGATCGACAGGCCGATGCCACCGCCCTGCGAGTGGCCGGCATGCGTGCCGCGGTAGCCGCGCTGGAACAGTTTGGCGGCATCTTCCTCGCTCAGGCCGGGGCCGCTGTCGGCGACCGATACGGCGTTGTTGCCGACATTCACCCGCACTTCGCCGTCCTGCGAATACTTCACCGCGTTGCCGATCAGGTTGCCCAACGCCACCGACAACGCCGATTCCGGCGCGTCCACGATCACGTCGCGGGCGCCTTCCAGGGTCAGCGTGATCGGCTTGCCCCCCAGCTGCGCGCGGTGCGAATCGAGCAGCTGTTCGGCTACCCGCGCCACATTGCTGGTGCCCTGCCCGCGCTCGTTGCGCGACAACAGCAGCAACGCACCGATCAGATCGCTGCACTGCTGTTCGGCACGCTGGATGCGCTGCAGGCGCTGCAGCACTTTTTCGTCCAGCCCGGGCCGGGTCAGCAGCAGTTCGGTGGCACCACGGATCACCGCCAGCGGCGTACGCAGCTCGTGGCTGACGTCGGCGTTGAACTCGCGGTCGCGCTGTACCACTTCGGTCAGCCGCGACGAATAATCGTCCAGCGCCTGCGCCAACTGGCCCACCTCGTCGTCGGGGAAGCGCGGCGCCAGCGGTTCGGGATCACTGGTGCCACCGCGATAGGCGCGCAGCCGCTTGGCCAGGTCCGATACCGGCTTCATCACCTTCGACGCCGACCACCAGCCCAGCACCAGCGACAGCAGGCTGAACACCAGCACCGACAGGAACAGCGCGCGGTTGAGCTGTGTCTCGCCGCGCAGGCTTTCGGTCATGTCGTAGGCAAGGAAGAACCACGCCTGCGGCGTTTTGCGCACGGCGAGCTTGTACGAATACGGCTGGCCGCGATCATCGGTACCACTGACGCTGTGGATGCCGTCGGTGAACTCATACCAGTCGGGCTCTTCCTGGCGCAGCGCTTCGAAGCGGTCCGGCTTGACCAGCCGGGCGAACATCTGCTGTACCGGAAGATCGGGATTACGACTGGAGTCAGACGCAAAACGCCGCGCATATTCGTCGATATTGCGATTCATCACGTCTTCGACGAGCTGGTTTTCCACCCGCATGCGCGCCCAGTTGGTGGCGAACGCAAACAGCGTGGTCAGGCAGAAGCCCAACAGCACGAAGGACACGATGATGCGGCTGCGTAGCCGGCGACGATACGGTCCGCGCCGGCGTGGCCGCCTGGGTGCTGCGTTTTCAGGCATCCGGCGCGGCGATCCGGTAACCGATGCCATGGCGGGTCTGGATCATCGGCACCTCGAAGGGCTTGTCCACCACCGCGCGCAGGCCATGGATATGTACGCGCAGCGAATCCGAATCCGGCAGTTCCTCGCCCCAGACGCGGGTTTCCAGCTCCTGGCGGGTCACCACGGCCGGCGAGGCTTCCATCAGCGCCTGCAGGATCTTCAGCGCGGTCGGGTTGAGCTGCAGCAGCTTGCCCTGCCGGCGCACTTCCAGCGTGTCCAGGTTGTATTCCAGATCGCCGGTTTCCAGCACGCGGGTCTGCACGCCCTTGCCGCGGCGAGAAAGCGCATTCAGGCGCACTTCCACTTCCTGCAGCGCAAACGGCTTGATCAGGTAATCGTCGGCGCCGGAGTCGAAACCGGCCAGTTTGTTGTCCAGCGAGTCACGCGCGGTCAGCATCAGCACCGGGGTCTGCTTGCGCGCTTCATTGCGCAGCTTGCGGCAGACTTCGATGCCGTCCATGCCCGGCAGGTTGAGGTCCAGCACGATGGCGTCGAACTCGTGCACTACGGCCAGGTGCAGACCGGTCACACCGTCCGCGGCGAAGTCCACCGTGTGGCCGCGGTCCTCGAGGTAGTCGCCGAGGTTGGCGGCAATATCACTGTTGTCTTCGATGACGAGAATTCGCACTGGGACCTCTGTTTCATGATGGGGTGCCGGTTCGGCATGGCCGCAACCCGCGGGTTGCGACCCGGGGTCTGTTGCCGGCTGACGCCAACCATACAGACCCGGGCATTAACATTTCACACGAAACCGCGCGCAGGGCGCGTCAAGGTCACCGATTGGTGTGCTGGAAGCGACGCAGGCCTTCCTTGGAGTCTTCCTGCATCTTGCGACGCTGGGCGACGGTCAGGCACACCCGCTCCGGCCGGTTGCTGCCGGTGGCGCGCTCGCGACGGCAGACCATGCGGCTGTCGGCGTGGGCCCGGCTGAGGATGGTATTGACCACCGACTGGTCGTTGAGGATGTCGGTCTGGGCCTGTGGCGTGGTCTGCTCGACGCTGTCGTGCTCGCCCAGCCGAGTGCGGATGCGGTTGATGGCCGCGCTGACCTTGCTTTTGTCTTCCAGGCTCACTTCGCTGTAGTGCTCGCTGTACAGCGCGCGCTCCACCCCGGCGAGCTGCTCCTGGGCCGAGGCCCGCACGTTGAGCTGGACCGGCGCGGCCGTGTTGCCGGCGGCCGATTCAGACTGCACGTGGGCATGCGCGGAAAGGCTGGTCAGGCCGAGGGCGATGGCAAAAGCCATGGCGTGAAGCGTTTTCATACGGGTCTCCTCCTTGAAAGAACCCTGACTGTAAGAGTCATGTGAGGATGGAATCAAGGGAGGAAAGTACCGTCGAGATGCCGGCAACCGGCCGACACTGGCGCAGGGAGGTTCCCGTGCGCCAGTACGGGCAATGTCTGGGTGACGCTCAGGGATTGGGGGAGTACGGGTTGATGCGGTTGTAGTTGCGCAGCGCGTCAGTGCCGTTGTTGCGCGCATCACGACGCTGGGCGACGGTCAGGCAGACCTGGGTCTGGCGGTTGCTGCCGGTCAAGCGCTCGCGCTGGCAGACCATCTTGCTGTCGGCATGGGCGCGGGTCAGGATCGTGTTGATCGTTTCCTGGTCGTTGAAGATCGCGGTACGTGCCTGCGGATTGGCCTGCTCCACGGTCTCGTGATTGCCCAGGTTGGTGCGGATGCGGGCAATCGCGGCACTGACCTTGCTCTTGTCCTCCATGCCGATCTCGCTGTACCGCTCGCTGTGAAGGGCCCCTTCCACGCGGGCCAACTGCTGGGTCACCGACTCTTCAACATCCAGCTGCACCAGCGCGGAATCGCGGGCGGGCTTGGAATCAATCTTGGCGTGGGCGACACCGGCCACACCGAAGGCAACGGCGAATGCTGCAATCAGAACCGACTTCATCTGTGCTTCCTCCATGAACGAAACCGAACTGTACGAGCGATAGGCGGGTTGATCAAGCGAGGGGCATGCGGCAGGCGGCGACGCATAAAAAAGACCCGGACGTCTCCGTCCGGGTCTGAAGTTTCATATCCCGATACCGATCCTGCTGATGAGGCAGAGCTGCGGTGTGATGGACGATACGTCAGCGGCGATTAAAGGGTCGTTAAATCTGCGTCGGACGGATCAAGAAAAATCGTTTCTACTGATATTTCAGCGACTTACGATCTTCTCGACGTGCTGGATGATGCGCCCGGCAATATCCACCTTGCACGCCCCTTCGACCCCTTCCAGCCCCGGCGTGGAGTTCACTTCCAGCACCAGCGGGCCGCGCGCGGAGCGGATCAGGTCCACCCCCGCCACGCTCAACCCGAGCGCCTTGGCCGATCTCACTGCCACCTGCGCCTCGGCACGACTGGCCTTGGCGAGCTGGGCGGTGCCGCCGGCGTGCAGGTTGGAGCGGAAGTCGCCTTCCGGTGCCTGGCGCTGCATCGCGGCCACCACCTGGTCACCGACCACCAGGCAGCGCAGATCCGCGCCCTGGGCTTCGCCGATGAACTCCTGCATCAGGAAGTTGGCATACAGGCCGCGCAGCGCATCGACGATGCCGCGTGACGCGCTCGCCTTTTCGGTCAGGATCACCCCCCTGCCCTGGGTGCCCTCGTTGAGCTTCACCACGTGCGGCGGCGGGCCCAGCATGGACAGCAGGTCGACGGTGTCATCCGGGTTGTCGCCGAACACCGTGATGGGCATGTCGATGCCCTTGGCCGCCAGCAGCTGGTGCGCGCGCAGCTTGTCGCGCGAACGCAGGATGGCATCGGAGGGATTGGGCGTGCGCGCGCCCATCAGTTCGAACTGGCGCAGCACGGCGGTGCCGTAGCGGGTCACCGACGCACCAATGCGGGGGATCACCGCATCCACGCCGGTCATCGGCCGCCCCTTGTAATGCATGGTGAAGCCGTCGGCGGCGATGCGCATGTAGCAACGCAGCGGATCGAGCACGCGCACGGTGTGGCCCCGGCTGCGCGCGGCCTCCACCAGGCGGCGGGTGGAGTACAGCTTGCTGTTGCGCGAAAGGATGGCGAGTTTCATCGGGGGCGGGCCGTGCGGAAGCGCGAAGCATAGCGCGCAGCATGTAAAAGGGGACGGAGGGAATTAAGTCCTTGTCAGCCTGATGTGCGGTTGGCGACTTAATTCCCTCCGTCCCCTTTTTTGACGGCGCTCAGGCGGGCGACGGCGGCGGTGGCATCGGCGGCGCTGCTGAAGTTGGCGAAGCCCAGCAGCAGGCCGGCTTCCGGGGAGGGTTCCAGGCGCCAGTGGCTCAGCGCTTCGGCCGCCAGGCCGTGGGCGCGGGCGGCGGCGGCGAGCGGCACGTCGTCTTCGCCCAGCGGCAGATGCGCCAGCACGTGGATGCCGCCGGCCTGCGGCTGCACCTGCAGCCAATCGCCGGCCTCGCGCGCCAGCGCATCCACCAGATACCCGCGACGCTCGGCATACAGCGCGCGCATGCGCCGCAGATGACGCACGAAGTGGCCCTGATCCATGAAGTCCGCCACGGTCGCCTGCGGCAGGATCGACCCCGCGCCGGGCAGGTGATTGACGGTGTCGTGGAAGGCCGCCACCTGCGACGGTGGCACCACCAGGTAGGCCAGCCGCAGGCCCGGGAACAGCACCTTGCTGAAGGTGCCGGTGTAGAGCACGCGCTGTTCGCGGTCCAGGCTTTTCAAGGCGGGCAGCGGGCGGCCGTGATAGCGGAACTCACTGTCGTAGTCGTCTTCGATGATCCAGCTGCGCTGGCGCTGCGCCCATTCCAGCAGTTCCAGCCGACGCGGCAGCGACAACGCCACACCGGTGGGACTCTGGTGGGTGGGCGTGACCACCGCGAAGCGGGCATCCGGCGCGCGCCGCTGGGCGATGTCCACGTGCAGGCCTTCGGCATCGACCGGCACCGGCGCCAGGCGCATCCCGGCACGCTGCAGGAACTGGCGGGCGAACAGATAGCCTGGATCTTCAAACCAGCCCACGTCGCCGGGCTGCAGCAGCGTGCGACAGACCAGTTCCAGCGCGCCACGGTAGCCGGCCGTGATGAACACCTGGTCGTGCGTGCAGCTGATGCCGCGCGAGATACCCAGATAGGTCGCCACCGCCCTTCGCAGCGGTTCGTGCCCGGCGGGATCCGGCGATGCCAGCGCCATCGTGTCCAGCTGGCGCAGGTGGCGGCCGCCGAGCCGCGCCCAGGTCTTGCGCGGGAATGCATCCAGTGCCGGCAGGCCGAGCTGGAACGGCAGCACCTGGCCGTCCACGGTCTGCGCATGCGGCACCGGCTGCGGTGGCGTAGATGCCGTTTCAGGGTGTGGGGGACTTGCAACAGCGCCGAGCCGTGGCGACACCACCGTGCCGGCCGCACCACGCGGGGTCAGGTACCCCTCGCTGACCAGCATCTGGTACGCCTGTTCGATGGTGCCGCGCGCCACGCCGAGCTCGCTCGCCAACCCACGCACCGACGGAACGCGATCCCCTGCCTGCAGCTTCCCGGCCGCGATCGCCTGGCGGTAACGGTCGTACAGCTGCAGGTACAGCGGCAGGGCATCGTTGCGCAGCGGGCGCAGCAGCTGCGGGTCCAGCACGAATGTCCCAGTCGGTTTCACGATTCTTGGCCCTGTATACAGGGTCATCAGTCTCGTAGATTGGCGGCAGCTGCACAACGCCCCTCCCCTTTCCAGGAACCTCCCATGAGCCTGCTTCGCCTTCCCTACTGGACCCTTTCGCCGGACGCCTACCAAGGCCTGATCGCTACCAAGAATGCGCTGGAAAAAAGCAGCCTGGGCAAGCAGTTGCTTGAACTGGTCTGGCTGCGGGTGTCGCAGATCAACGGCTGCGCGTTCTGTCTGGAAATGCATTCCAAATCGCTGCGCGCCGGTGGCATGCCGGCCGCGCAGCTGGACGCGGTTGCCGGTTGGCGGGTCAGCGAGCGCTTCAGCGACCGCGAACGTGCCGCGCTGGCATGGACCGAATCGCTGAGCCATGTCGACCAGACCCATGCACCGGACGCGGACTTCACGCCGCTGGCGTCGCAGTTCAACGAGGTGGAAATCGCCGACCTGACCTTCGCCGTCGCCCTGATGAGCGCCTTCAACCGGCTTGCGATCGGCATGCGGCAGTGAGTTGGGCCCATTGGGCTGGCAGCCCGTCGGGTTGACGGCCCGTTGGGTTGACGGCCAGCGGCCGTCACTACCTTTTTGAGCAGAGGATTCGATGAACATCCTGCATATCGACTGCAGTGCGCGCGCGCACTCGCACAGCCGTCAGTTGTCGGCGGGCATCCTCGCCCATCTGCTGCACCTGCATCCGCAGGCGCGCGTGGTCCGGCGCGATCTGGGCCACCAGCCGATCGCACACGCTGGCGATGGCTATGCCACGGCGCTGGCCTCACCGGCGGCAATGGCAGCGGCACCGCACCCGGATGCGGTGCGGTTGTCCGACAAGCTGATCGGCGAGCTGGAAGCGGCGGATCTGGTGGTGATCGGAACCCCGATGCATAACTTCACCGTGCCCTCGGTACTGAAGGCATGGATCGACCAGATCGTTCGTATCGGCCGCAGTTTCGCGGCGACGTCGGAAGGCAAACAGGGATTGTTGGCGGACAGGCCGGTCTTCGTCGCCGTGGCCTCCGGCGGGGTATACAGCGGCGAACGCCCAGCCAACCGGACTTCCTGACCCCCTAACTGCAGGCCGCACTGGGCTGCGTGGGCGTGCATGACCTGCGCTTCCTGGCGTTGCAGGGCACCGCGTTCCTGGACGCCGATCGCCTGCTGCAGTCCCGCGCTTCGCTGCTGGCTGCGCTGTAACGCAGACCGTGGAGCGGGTGAAGGGAATCGAACCCTCGTCAGTAGCTTGGGAAGCTACAGCTCTACCATTGAGCTACACCCGCAGCGCAGGGCGACAGTGTAGGCGGCGGGCCATGAAAAGCGCAATCCGCCGCCGTGCGGAAGGTGACGACCAACGGTCGTCACCCACCAAGCCGTCACTGCCTTCAGAACGCGCCGCTGAAGCTGGCGAAGATCGAGGTGTCCATTGCCTTCTTCTGCATCGTGGTGGCGCTCAGGCCGATGTTGCTCTGCAGGCCGAACAGTTCCATGCGCGCACCCAGGATGGCGGTGGCGTAGTCCTTGTCGAACTTCAGGCCCGGCACGCGGTAGCTGCCCACGCCCGGCAGGCTCTGCAGGAAGGCGCTGCCTTCCTGGCGGTCTTCGAACTCGTGGTCGTAGGTGACCTGCACGTACGGCTTGATGCTGCCGCCGTCCAGGCGCGCCTGCCAACCGAGGCGGCCAACGGTGGAATCGGCATCCTGGTCGCTGTAGCCCAGCGCCGTGCTGCTCGGGTTGCTTTCCAGGTAGCCGTCCAGCTTGACCTTCTGCCAGATCACCGCGGCGACCGGGCCGTGGCGGAAGCTGCCTTCCTGGCCGAACTCGTAGCCGGCATTCAGGGCCGCGGTCAGGTTGCTGCCTTCCGGCGAGCCGGTGTGTTCGCGGGTGGCCGGGCCGAGGTGCACCTTGCGGGTGACGTCGTAGTCCAGCCAGCTGTAGCTGACCTGGCCGTTCACCCACGCACGCTCGCCATACCAGCCGGCGAACAGGCCCACGGTGGTGTCGGACTGGGTGAAGTCACCCTGGCTGTTGCCGAAGTCGGCATCCATGCGGCCGTAGCCGGCGAAGCCGCCGACGACCATGCCATCACGCGCCCAGTCGATGCCGAACAGGCCGGCCGGGGCCAGCCCGTCGTACAGATCGGCGTGGTCGTAACGCTGCATGTCGCCACGCACGCCGCCCCACCACGACAGGCCATCGGCCGGTGCACCGCCCAGGTGCAGGCTGACCTGGTCGGCACGCGAACGGCCGATGGTCTGTGCCGAATGGGTCAGCACCTGCTGCAGGCGCGGGGCTTCCAGCACCGAAATGGCGTACTGGCCGAGCATCTCGTGGGTGGCCGCAGACGGATGGATGCCGTCGGCGAACACATAGGCGGTGGCCGCATCCGGGGCCACCAGGCTGGTCGGGTTGCAGGTGACCGACGAAGCCACGGTGCACGCCGCGTTGGTCACGTTGCGGAAGCCGTAGGTGGTCGGGGAGGCGACGATTTCACGCAGGATGGTAAAGGTATCCAGCGGGATGAACTCGATGCCTGCCTGGGTCAGGCCGCCATACAGCGCGTTGTTGTAGGCAGTGGCCACGGCGGTGTACTGCGCCATCGCGGCCGGGCCGCCGGCACGCGCCATCGGGGTCAGGCCGATGTCGGGCAGGTTCGGCACCACCACGTACTTGGCGCCTGCCGCCTGCAGGCTGCCGACGATGCCGATCTGGCTGGTTACCGCCGCGCCGATCACCGCCGGTGCCTGCGCCGGCGTGGTGATGCCGAGCAGGTTGTTCGCGCCACCCCACACCGTGTACAGCGCATTCGGATCGGCCTTGCCGCCATTGGCGGCGAGGTAGCGGCTGGCCTGGGTGGCCAGCGACGGGGTCGGACCGAGCGGGCCGACGACATCGGTGGCCACCGTGGCGCCACCGGCAGCGTAGTTGTCACCGCTCTGGCCGTTGCCGTTCGGGGTGGCGTTGGTGCCGTAGTAGTCGGCCACGTGTTCGGCCCATACCCAGGCCGGGTTGGTGGTGAACTTGCCGGTCACCGGCTGCACCGCAGCGGGCAGCAGCGGACGGAAATAGCCGCTGTCGGTCAGGCTGTCGCCAAAGAACACCGTGCGGTTGAACGCCGGCTCGGCGGCCATGGCCGGCAGGGCGGCAAGGGCGAGCGCAGCGGCGATCAGGGTGCGGACGGGGCGTTTACTGGACAACATGGGGAAACTCCTGTGGGATCAAGCGCCGGCAATACGCCAGCGCACGGTGCAATGGTTTCATCAGCGCAGGCAAAGTCACGCTGCGCCGCGGCATGCATTGTCGCCTGAAGCCCGCCCGGGGGCATGGATCGGCGATGGCTGGCGGCGTCTGGCTGCCCGAAATCGGTGTATCGGCGACAATGGCGGAATGAACATCCAGCTCAACGGCCAAGCCCGCACCCTCGCCCCCGGCGCCACCGTCCAGGACCTGCTGCAGTACGAACAGCTGCTTGAACGCCGCGTGGCGGTGGAGGTGAACAGCGAGATCATCACCCGCAGCCTGCATGCCACGCACGTGCTGGCCGACGGCGACGTGGTGGAGATCGTGCATGCGTTGGGCGGTGGGTGACACCTGCCGCCGTGGGATCGGCCGAGGAGGGCTCGGCGCCACCGGTTCCTGCAGCCCCTGCATTGGTTACCCCATGCGATAATCGCGTCATGAACCATCACGCCCCTTCTGATTCGCTGGTCATTGCCGGCAAGACCTACGCCTCGCGCCTGCTCACCGGCACCGGCAAGTTCAAGGATCTGGACGAAACCCGCGCGGCCACCGAAGCCGCCGGCGCGCAGATCGTCACCGTCGCCATCCGCCGCACGAACATCGGCCAGAACCCGGGCGAACCGAACCTGCTGGACGTGCTGCCGCCGGACCGTTTCACCATCCTGCCCAACACCGCTGGCTGCTATACCGCCGAAGACGCGGTGCGCACCTGCCGGCTGGCGCGTGAGCTGCTCGATGGCCACAACCTGACCAAGCTGGAAGTGCTGGGCGACCAGAAGTCGCTGTACCCGGACGTGGTCGCCACGCTGAAGGCCGCCGAGATGCTGGTGAAAGACGGCTTCGAAGTGATGGTCTATACCTCCGACGACCCGATCCTGGCCAAGCGCCTGGAAGAGATCGGCTGCGCGGCGGTGATGCCGCTGGCCGCGCCGATCGGTTCCGGTCTGGGCATCCAGAACAAGTACAACCTGCTGCAGATCATCGAAGACGCCAAGGTGCCGATCATCGTGGATGCCGGCGTCGGCACCGCGTCCGATGCCGCCATCGCGATGGAACTGGGTTGCGACGGCGTGTTGATGAACACCGCCATTGCCGGCGCGCGCCACCCGGTGCTGATGGCCAGCGCGATGCGCAAGGCGGTCGAAGCCGGCCGCGAGGCCTTCCTGGCCGGCCGCATCCCGCGCAAGCGCTATGCCAGCGCCTCTTCCCCCATTGATGGATTGATCGGCTGATGACCGACCCGTTTTCCAGTACCGGCGCCAAGGCCCCGGCCAAGCCGTTCACCGTCCACGAAGGACGCCGCGAGATCCGCAGCTTCGTGCTCCGCCAGGGCCGCTTCACCCCGGCCCAGCAGCGCGCGTTCGATGAGCGCTGGCCGCGCTTCGGCCTGGATTTCAGCGGCGACGTGCGTGACCTGGCCGCCACCTTCGGCCGTGATGCGCACAAGGTGATGGAGATCGGCTTCGGCAATGGCGTGGCCCTGCGCTTCGCTGCCCAGCAGGATCCCAGCCGCGATTACATCGGCATCGAAGTGCACGCGCCCGGCGTGGGCCGGCTGTTGAACGCGCTGGCCGAGGACAACGTCGACAATGTCCGGCTGTACCACCACGACGCGGTGGAAGTACTGGAGAAGGAAATCGCCGACGGTGCGCTGGACGAAGTGCGCATCTATTTCCCCGATCCGTGGCACAAGAAGCGCCACAACAAGCGTCGCCTGCTGCAGCCGGCTTTCGCCGAACTGCTGGTGCGCAAGCTGCGCCCCGGTGGCCGCCTGCACTGCGCCACGGATTGGGAAGACTACGCCGAGCAGATGTGGGACGTGCTCGACGCCACCGCCGGGCTGGTCAACCGGGCCGGCCCGCGCGGCCATGTGCCGCGTCCGGAATGGCGGCCGCAGACCCATTTCGAGACCCGCGGCCAGAAGCTCGGCCATGGCGTCTGGGACCTGTTGTACGACCGCACCTGACCTCCTGACTCCGACCGGACCGCGCCCCCCATGGAAACCGCGCTGACGCTGACCACCGACATGAAGCTCGTCCTCGGGCTGGTCGGTTTCACGATGGCGATGTTCCTGTTCGAGCGCATCCGCGCCGACGTGGTCGCGCTGGTGGTGCTGGTGGTGCTGGGCGTGACCGGCCTGATCGCGCCGGAAGAAATCTTCGGTGGTTTCTCCGGTAACGCGGTGATGAGCATCATCGCCACCACCATCCTCGGCGCGGGCCTGGACCGCACCGGCGCGCTGAACCGGCTGGCCGCCTGGCTGCTGCGGCGCGGGCATGGGGTGGAACAACGGCTGCTGATCATGACCACCGCGATCGCCGGCTTGAACTCCTCGTTCATGCAGAACCCGTCGGTGATGGCGCTGTACCTGCCGGTCGCCTCGCGGCTGGCCGCGCGCACCGGGCTGACCCTGCAGCGCCTGCTGCTGCCGATCGCCGCGGCCATCGTGATGGGCGGTGCGCTGACCATGGTCGGCAACTCGCCGCTGATCCTGCTCAACGATCTGCTGGCTTCGGCCAACAACAACCTGCCCTCTGGCCTGGCCACCATCGAACCGCTGCGGATGTTCGCCCCGCTGCCGATCGGCGTGGCCCTGCTGGTGGCTTCGCTGCTGTACTTCCACTTCTACGGCAACCGCAAGCTGGTGGAAGAGGAAACGCTGGCCAATGACGGGGTGACCCCGGCGCGTACGGAAAGTTACTTCGCCAAGACCTACGGTATCGAAGGCGATGTCTTCGAACTGGTGGTCACCGCCGAAAGCCCGTTGGTCGGCATGACCCTGGGCGAGGCCGAGACCGTGCACGATGCGCCGCTGCTGCTGGCGCTGAAGACCGGCAACGACACCCGCCTGGCGCCGCCGGCGGAGATGCGCATCTGGGTGGGCAGCGTGATCGGGGTGATGGGCTCGCGTCAGCTGGTCAGCGATTTCGCACAGAACCAGTTCCTGCGCATGTCCTCGCGGCTCAAGCACCTCGGTGACCTGTTCAATCCCAGCCGCGCCGGTATTTCCGAAGCGGTGGTGCCGCCGACGTCCGATGTGATCGGCAAGAGCGCGGCCGAACTGCGCCTGCGCAAGGAACGCGGCCTGAGCCTGCTGGCGATCAACCGGGACAAGCAGGTCATCCGCGAGGACGTGCGCAAGGTGCAGCTGCGTGCCGGCGACATGCTGGTCTTCCACAGCATCTGGACCGACCTTGCGCAGGCCGCGCGCGGGCGCGAGTTCGTCATCGTCACCGACTACCCGAAGGGCGAACAGCGCCCGCACAAGTTCAAGATCGCGATGAGCATCTTCGCGCTGACCATCCTGATCGCGTTGACCTCCAAGCTGCCGGTGGCGCTGACGCTGATGACCGGCGTGGCTGGCATGCTGCTCACCGGCGTGCTGCGCATGGACGAGGCCTACGCATCGATCAACTGGAAGACCATCTTCATGATGGCTGGGCTGATCCCGCTGGGCTGGGCGATGGATTCCAGTGGCGCGGCGGCCTGGGTGGCAGG
Source organism: Stenotrophomonas chelatiphaga (assembly GCF_001431535.1). GTDB lineage: Bacteria > Pseudomonadota > Gammaproteobacteria > Xanthomonadales > Xanthomonadaceae > Stenotrophomonas > Stenotrophomonas chelatiphaga. The sequence goes on along the minus strand of NZ_LDJK01000087.1, from coordinate 48,917 downwards.
GCACACCATCGACAAACTGCCCGAAGGCATCCCGCTGTGGGTGCTTGAAGTGGCGCTGGCCCTGCTGACCACGGCGTTCTCGCTGGTGATCAGCCATGTCGGTGCGACCATCGTGATGGTGCCGATCGCGGTGAACCTGGCGTTGGCGGCCGGTGGCAATCCCACCGCATTCGCGCTGATCGTGGCGTTGTCGGCCTCCAACAACCTGATGACCGCCTCCAACCCGGTGATTTCAATGATCACCGGCCCGGCCAACTACACTCCGCGCGAACTGTGGCGGGTGGGCGCACCGCTGTCGTTGATCTACACGCTGGTGGTGGTGGCGATGATCAACATCATGTTCTGAGCCGGCTGCATGACGGCCCGGTAGTGAAGGCCGCTGGCCGTCATGCCCTGGGCTGGTGGGTAACGACCGGCCTTGGTGAGTGACGACCGGCCTTGGTGGGTGACGACCGGCCCTGGTGGGTGACGACCGTTGGTCGTCACGCTGCTGCCCTGCTCCCGCTGCGCTCGCCGAGCATGGCTCGGCGCTACCGATGCAATGTTGACGGCCAGCGGCCGTCACTACCGATGCAATGCCGGCCCGGTAGTGACGGCCGCTGGCCGTCACTACCGGGCCGTCCAGCCCTGCCATCAACCCGCCAGGAACACCTGGCCATCGCGTACCTGCAGCGGCACGGCCCGCAGCCGGTCGCCCTTGCAGGGGCCGGCCACGCATTCGCCGCTGTCCAGCGCGAAGGAGGCGCCATGTGCGGCGCAGACCAGATGGCCTTCGCGGCTTTTCAGGAACTGCCCCGGCGCCCAGTCCAGCCGTCGCCCGGCATGCGGGCAGATGTTGAGGAAGCCGCGCACGCCATCGCCATCGCGATGGATCAACAGCGATTCCGCATCCCCTTCAATCAGCACCTCCACCTCGGCGAAGCCGCCGTCGGTAACGTTGTCGAGGGCGATCAGCGGCTGTTCGGACATTTCTGACTCTGGAGCTGGAATAAATCCAATTGTCGCATGGCTGGGGATATGGCTGGCTGCTGCATGAACGCAAGTGCTTGATCTGCAATGAACACGGCTGCAAATTAACGATTTTTTCACTCACCAGATAAAGCATCGCCCCGATACTGTGGGTTCGCTGATTTCAGCAAAGTGAGTTACCGATGATCAACCGCACCTTCCAGTTCGCCCAGTTCCGCACCCTGTTTGCGCCGCGCAAGCCGCGTCATCCGTTGGTGCGCGTAGCGGTAGGCCTGCTTGGCGTCGCCATTCTGGGCGTCATGGTGTTCGTCGGTGTGTTCGTGGGCGCGGCAATGATCATGGCCGGCCTGGCTTGGAAGCTGCTGGCCCAGCGCAAGGCGCCCGCACGGGCGGTCGATGCCAACGTGGTGGAAGGCGAGTACCGCGTGGTACGCAAGCCGGCATTGCCGACGCACTGATCGGGTCCTCCCGACCTGGCGGTTGCCCGGTAGTGACGACCGCTGGTCGTCATGCCGCGCCCGCTGCGCTCGCCGGGCATGGCTCGGCGCTACCGCCGTTACCGAACGCTACCGGACGCGACCGGCGCTACACTGCGACGACCTGATCGTTAGGAAGCGCGCATGACCGATGTAATTCCTGCCCAGCCCATTCCCCGCATCCCGGTAGTCGGCGGCGGCACCTTCCCGGTGCACCGCATCTACTGCGTGGGCCGCAACTTCGCCGACCACGCCAAGGAAATGGGGGCGGCAGTGCCGGACGCAGCGGCACGCGGCAAACCGATGTTCTTCAGCAAGCCGGCCGATGCCATCGTGGTCGGCCATGACGATGTGATCCCCTACCCGCCCGCCACCAGCGACCTGCACCACGAAGTGGAACTGGTCGTGGCGATCGGCGTGGATGCCCCCGACGGCGTGCTGCCGGTCGAGCAGGCGCTGTCGCTGGTGTACGGTTATGCGGTCGGCCTGGACCTGACCCGCCGCGACCTGCAGGCGGCGGCCAAGCAGAAGGGCCATCCCTGGGACACCGCGAAGGGCTTCGATGCGTCCGCGCCGATCAGCGAGATCGTGCATGCCGGTGAAGTGGGTGACCTGGCCGCACTCAACCTGTCGCTGGAAATCAATGGCGAAGTGCGCCAGCAATCGCTGTTGGACCAGATGATCTGGAACGTGCCGGAAATCCTGCACGAGCTGTCCCAGCTGTGGCGCCTGCGCGCGGGCGACCTGGTGTTCATGGGCACGCCGGCCGGCGTGGCCGCATTGAAGCCCGGCGACCGTTTCAGTGCGCGTCTGGAGAACGTCGGCGAGCGCCATGGCGTCATCGCGGGCTGACATGGGCTGCGTTAGCCTTTAACGCGATTACCCCACTTTTTCAGGAGACCTCAATGGGATTCATCACTGAGTTCAAGGAATTCGCCACGCGCGGCAACGTCATCGACCTGGCCGTCGGTGTGGTCATCGGCGCGGCCTTCGGCAAGATCGTCACTGCGCTGGTGGAAAAGATCATCATGCCGCCGTTGGGCTGGGTGATCGGCCAGGTGGATTTCTCCGACCTGGTCTGGACATTGGCGCCGGCACGCATAGCGGCCGATGGGGCGGAGATCCCGGCGGTGGTGATCGGTTACGGTGATTTCATCAATACGGTCATCCAGTTCGTCATCGTGGCCTTCGCCATCTTCCTGGTGATCAAGGGCATCAACCGCCTGTCGAAGAAGAAGGAAGCCGCGCCGAAGGGCCCGAGCGAAGAAGTCCTGCTGCTGCGCGAAATCCGCGACAAGCTGTCCGCCCCGCAGGGCTGAGCCCCTGCCGTGTGAGACCTCGGGGTCAGGTCCCTTCGCGCTGAAGGAACCTGGCCCCTTTTGGAGGTGACCTTTGCTCCATCTGTCCGGTTCTGGTCATTTCCGATAGGCATGACCTAGGGCCCATGCACCCGGCAATGACGCTGCTAAGCTCAGACGCTTATGCCCCCTGCCGGAGTCCTCTCCATGCGCCGCCGCGTTCTTGCCATCGCCTCTTCCCTTGCCCTGCTCGCCTCGCCGGCGTTCGCCGCACCGCGCATCACCACCCTGCCCCCGGCTTCGCTGGATACCGCCGCCCAGCTGCGTGAGCAGGCATTGGCCGATGACACCGGCTGGAAGGTGGTGGAATCGCTGACCACCGAAGTGGGCCCGCGCATCGCTGGCAGCGAAGCCGATGCCCGCGCCGTGGCCTGGGCCGAGGCACGCTTCAAGTCGCTGGGTTTCGACAGGGTATGGAAGGAACCGGTGACCTTCCCCAAGTGGGAACGCCGTAGCGAACATGCCGCCGTGGTCGGGGCGCATGCGCAGCCGCTGGCGATCACCGCACTGGGCGGCAGCCCGGGCGGGAAGGTACAGGCCGAGGTCGTGCGTTTTGCCGACCTGGCCGCGCTGCAGGCCGCACCGGCCGGCTCGCTGCAGGGCAAGATCGCCTTCGTCGATTACCAGATGCTGCCGTTCCGCGATGGCCGCGACTATGGGCGCGGTGGCGCGATCCGCAGCAAGGGGCCGTCCGAGGCGATCCGCAAGGGTGCCGTCGGCTTCCTGATGCGATCGGCGGGCACCGATTCGCACCGCGTGCCGCATACCGGCATCACCCGCTATGACGACGGGCTGACCCCGGTGCCGTCGGCCGCCTTGTCCGTGCCCGATGCCGACCAGCTGGCGCGGCTGGTCGCGCGCGGTGCCACCACCGTCAGCCTGGCGCTGGATTGCGGCTGGGATGGCACGGCCACGTCCTACAACGTGATCGGTGAAATCACCGGGCGCACGCTGCCGAAGGAAGTGGTGGTGATCGGTGGCCACCTGGATTCCTGGGACCTGGGCACCGGCGCCATCGATGACGCGGCCGGCGTGGGCATCACCATGGCCGCGGGGCACCTGATCGGGCAGTTGAAGCAGGCGCCCAAGCGCAGCATCCGCGTGGTCGCCTTCGCCAACGAGGAACAGGGCCTGTACGGCGGCAAGGCGTATGCCGAAGCGCATTCCAAGGACATCGTGCTGCACCAGCTGGCAGCCGAGAGCGACTTTGGTGCCGGCCGCATCTATGCGTTCAATACCGGATCGCCGAACCCAGAAGGATCACGCGATGCGACCCGCCAGATCGCCGAAGTGCTCAAGCCGCTGGGCATCGAATACGCCGCCGACAAGGGCGGCCCGGGCCCGGATATCGGCCCGCTCGCCGCCAAGGGCGGCGCCTGGGCCTGGCTGGCGCAGGATGGAACGGATTACTTCAACCTGCACCACACCGCCGACGACACGCTGGACAAGATCGACCCGAAGGCGCTGGCGCAGAACGTTGCCGCCTACACCGTCTTCGCCTACCTGGCCGCCGACGCCGATGGCAGCTTCGGCAGCGAAGCCAAGGCGACCGTACCGCCGGGCGAATAAGCCCCAGCCCATTGCGCCCGGGCGGACCCCGGGCGCAATGGCGTTCAGCCGATAGCCTTGGTGATGCGGTTCCACAGGCTGGCGCCCTTGATGCCCAGCCGGTCAGGTTCGAATACCGGATCGATGCCCGCCTTGCGGCTCGTTTCGTAGTCGCGCAGCGCCGCCAGTGCCGGCTTGTGCAGCAGCAGGATGGCGATGATGTTGAGCCAGCTCATCATGCCCACGCCGATGTCCCCCAGGGTCCAGGCCAGCGTGGCGCTGTTGATCGCCGAGTACGCCGCCAGCGCCAGGAACAGCACGCGGAAGACGTTGACGATCCACGCCGCAGGCTTGTCGCGGCACAGGTAGCTGACGTTGGTATCGCCCATGTAATACAGCGCCAGGATGGTGGTGAAGGCAAACGGCAGGATCGCCAGCGCCACGAACGACTTGCCGAATCCGGGCAGCGCCGATTCCACGGCGTGCTGCACGAAGCGCGGCCCCGCCTCCATGCCCGGCAGGTTGTCCAGCAGCATCCGGGCCTGGTCGGGCACGCCGTTCACCGCTGGATCGTAGACGTTGTACATGCCGGTGGACAGGATCAGGAAGGCCGTCGCGCTGCACACCACCATGGTGTCGATGTAGACCGAAAACGCCTGCACCAGACCCTGCTTGACCGGATGGGAGACCTCGGCCGCCGCCGCCGGGTGGGCACCACTGCCCATGCCGGCTTCGTTGGACAGCACGCCGCGGCGGACGCCCCACTGGATCGCCACGCCGATCATCGCGCCGAAGGTGGCATCCAGGCCGAAGGCGCTGCGCATGATCAGCGAGAGCACTTCAGGAATACGCTCGTAGCTCAGCAGCATCACCACCAGCGCCACCAGCAGGTAGGCGGTGGCCATCAGCGGCACGATCCACTGGGTCACCGCAGCGATGCGGCGCACCCCACCGAAGATGATCAGTGCCAGCAACAGCACCACGCCCACTGCGCTGGCGTGCACCGGCAGGTCCCACGCTTCATGCAGTGCACTGGCGATCGCATTGGACTGGGTGCCGGCCAGCATCGCGGCGGCAGCCACCGTGCAGATGGCGAAGATCACCGCGTACCAGCGCTGGCCCAACCCCTTTTCCATGTAGTACGCCGGCCCCCCGCGGTACTGGCCCTGGGCATCGCGCTGCTTGTAGATCTGGGCGAGCGTGGATTCGACGAAGGCGCTGGATGCGCCGAAGAACGCCACCACCCACATCCAGAAAATGGCCCCGGGCCCGCCGAAGGCGATGGCCATCGCGACGCCGGCGATGTTGCCCACGCCGACCCGGCTGGACAGCGAAATGTTCAATGCCTGGAACGGTGACAGCCCCGATTCCGACGCGCGGTGCTTGAACATCAGCCGCAGCATCTCCGGTAGCGCGCGCAATTGGATGAAGCGCGTGCGGATGCTGAAGTACAGGCCACCCAGCAGGCACAGCGCGACCAGGTAAGGGCTCCAGACGATGGCGACGATGGCGCCAACGATCGATTCAATGTTCACGACTCAACTCCACGAGGCAGAGGGGTTGCATCCACACTGACCCGTTCAGGAAGCCCCAACAATGAGGAAAGCTGTGAAAGTGGCGCGGAAACAGGAATGCGCCGGCGGGGGACATGGCGCAATCGAGGCGGGGCGGATCTGGGGCATTGACTACGCACCAATCAGATTTCGCGCAGCATCAGCAGCCCGAATCCTGACCCTCCCGGCCCTTCCCGCACCGCAATGGAGCGCGGTTGTCGCCACGTGCACCCTGCTGACGCGCACATTCGCAAACCCCTCCTGAATCGACTGCGCTGGCAGCCCCCTGCGACAGGTCCTTGGGACCAGCATCGCCCTGCCACATGCGGCCCCGCTGCCCGCCTTCCGGCACAGTCCTGGCGCTCATCGTTTCCCGCGACGCGGCGTCCGGCGCGATGCAGCAGCGATGCAACCAAGGAGCTGTCCTACGATGAACGCACGTCCCCTGCCCACGGCCTCCACTGCCCTCGTGGATGTCGAGGCGCTGGAAACCGCAACGCCCAACGCCGCCGCCAACGCCATCGGACACGACTTCATCCGCGCCTTGCACGTGCCGCTGGAAGACATCCGTGTGCAGGCGCAGGGACTGCACCTGCACATGATCCAATTGGACAGTGCCGCGTGGGTCGGGCACGACATCGAACGGTGCGGCGTAGGCGCCGACCCCGCGCAGGCGACCCGTTCGGGCATGTACGCGGCCATTGCGCAGATCATCCGCGCCACCCATTGGCGGACCTCGAAACTGGACGCGTGCAGGGTGGCTGACTATCTCGCACTGCCGGGCGTCGACGCCGCCCTGGGCGACCTGGTACCGATCCTGGCCGAGCAACCGGAGCGCCGCATGGCCATCGTCTCCCTGCAGGAACTGGGCGGCGAACGCACCCTGGCGGTACCGGTGGTCCTGCTGCATCCGACCTTCCTGTGCGGTGCCAGGAAGGATCCGCGCGCGTCGCAGGACGATTTCGACTACCACCTGCTGCGTCGCTACGGCAGCACCCACAGCATCGCCGCCGCACCCACGCAGGAGGAAGCCCTGCTGCTGGGCATGCTGGCCGCGCAGGAACGGATGGCAGCGGGCATGTTCGCCGTGCAGGGGCTCGCCCTGCGCCAGCAGTGCTACCTGCGCCAGGTGGACATGGCGACCCTGCCACCGCAGATCCGAAGCCTGTGGGAGCTGGTCCGGCAGCGCGAGGGTCACCCGGTGCACCTGTTCGACATCAGCGGCAGGGGCAGGGTCCCGACCTACCTGGCCTGCGTGGAGACCACGGCGGCGACCGCCTTGCGGCTTACCGCAGGTGCGGGGTTCACCTGCGAGCACGCCGCCACGCGGGCGCTGCGTGCCCTGCTGAAAGCGCACGAGTTCACGGCCTGGTCCGGCCGCCGCCGCGAGGGCGCCGCAGCGCGCGGCCTGCCGCGCCACGAGGGCCTGCTGGGCATGCAGCAAGCACCGCAGCGCCCGTACGGCATCCAGAACATCCAGGACATCCTCGCCAGGGGCGGATTCGAAAAAGTGCCTTTCGGCCGCACGATGGTCCCCGTGGCAGGGTCGCTCGGCGGGCGGATCCAGCACCTGCATGACAATTTCAGGCGCAGCGGCATGACAGTGTGGCTTGCACGCTATCCCTCGCCCCGGTGCTGCAACGACGTGGCCTGCCTGCAGGTAGTGCTGACGCCGTTCGATGCCGGTTTCCTGCTGCTCAACGGCGTGCCGGTGAGCCTTTCACTGGCGTCACTGGATGCTGCCGCCAACGACGGCTGATGCCGGCAGGCGGAAAAGAGCCCGGCCGTGGAGTCGGCCGGGCTGCCGCAGCGACCCATCCCACGCGATGGGCGGCACCCTGTGGATGCACCGGCCAACAACATCGCATCGGAGAGCAGATGCGATGCCGCGCCTACAGCGTGCTGGCCACTTCGGCCGCCGGCCATGGGATGAAAGGAAGCTGTGGGGTCAGGCAATGCGGGAACGTGCCCACTGGGCCAGCAACACGGCCGTTGCCGACGCCACGTTGAGGCTTTCCACCGCCCCGCTGCCGGGGATCGACACCTGCAGGTCACAGGCCGCGGCCAGGGCCCGGTCCATGCCTTCGGCTTCGGCGCCCATCACGTAGACCAGCCGCTGCGGCAGTTCGGCAGCGAACACGTTGCTGCCCCCATCGACCAGGGTGGCAGCCAGGCTGAAGCCGGCCTGGCGCAGCTGCGCCATCGCATCGGCGGTGGCCGGCAGCTGCACCAGCGGCACCGCCTCGGCACCGCCTTCGGCCACGCGCGCGGCCGCACCGGAAATGCCCAGCGTGCTGCCTTCGGCCAGCAGCAGCCCACCGGCACCGAAGTGCGCGGCCGAGCGCAGGATCGCGCCCAGGTTGTGCGGGTTGCCCACCCCGTCCAGCCACAGCGCCAGCACCGGGCCTTGCGGCAGCTGCTGCAGCCACTGCGACAGCTCCAGCACCGGTGCGCGCTGTACATCGGCCACCACGCCTTCATGGTGGGTGGTGCCGGACAGCTTGTTCAGGTCCCCGTCTTCCACCACGCGGTAGCCGATCCGGTTGGCCACGCACCACTTCAGCAGCGGCTGCATGCGCGGAATCAGTCCTTCCAGCAGGTAGATCTTGCGGACCGCCTGCGGGCGCTGGTTGAAGGCGGCCAGCACGGCATTGACGCCGAACAGGCGCAGCTCGTCGCCATTGCCGCGTGCCGCCGGCGCTGCCGGCGCATCAGTGCGCGGCAGCGGGGTGGCGCGCGGCGGACGCGCGGACGGACGACGGTTGTTCCAAGGGTTGTTCACTTACGCTGCTTCCTGTTTCTTCTGCCAGAAATCGGCATTCTTGATGCCCAGTGCGACAGGGTCGAAGGTCGGGTCCAGGCCCAGCTTCTTCTGCCGCTCATAATCACGCAGGGCGATCATGGCAGGCTTCTGCACGATCAGGATCGCCACGATGTTCAGCCAGGCCATCAGGCCGACGCCGATGTCGCCCAGCGCCCAGGCCAGCTGTGCGTTGTGGAACGCGCCGAAGATGACCATGCCGATGATGCCCAGGCGCAGCAACAGCACCGTCAGCGGACGCTTGGCGTTGTTGTTGAGGTAGGTCAGGTTGGTTTCGGCCATGTAGTAATAGGCCATGATCGTGGTGAAGGCGAAGAAGAAGATCGCGATGGCCACGAACGAAGCGCCCCAGCCCGGCAGCACCGCTTCCACGCCGGCCTGCGCATAGCCCGCACCCTCGGCGATGCCCTTCAGGCCCTGGAAGATCGGCTCGGCGCCGGCGACCGGCGAATACACGTTGTAGGTGCCGCTGGCCAGGATCAGGAAGGCGGTGGCGGTGCACACCATCATGGTGTCGAAGTAGATCGCGAACGCCTGCACGTAGCCCTGCTTGGCCGGGTGCGACACCTCCGAAGCGGCCGCCGCGTGCGGGCCGGTACCCTGGCCGGCTTCGTTGGCATAGATACCGCGCTTGACGCCCCACTCCACCGCCAGGCCGATCATCGCGCCGAACGCTGCGTGGGTGCCGAAGGCGCTGCTGAAGATGGTGTTGAACATCACCGGCACCTGATCGGCGTTCATGATCATGATCACGATGGCCATGATGATGAAGCCGGCGGCCATGAACGGCACCACGATCTCGGCGAAGTTGGCGATGCGCTTGACGCCGCCGAAGATCACCACCGCCAGCAGCACCGCGACCACCACGCCGATGCCCAGCTTCAGCGCCTGCACCTGGTCCATGCCGAAGGCCTGGCCATCCAGCGGGCCACACAGCGCACCGCCGCGGCAGGCGTTGATGATGCTGTCGGCGATCGCATTGGCCTGCACGCCGGGCATCAGGAAGCCGGCGGCGACGATCGTGGCCAGCGCGAAGGCCATCGCGTACCACTTCAGGCCCATCGCCTTTTCGATGTAGTACGCCGGGCCACCACGGTAGCGGCCTTCGGCGTCCTTGGTCTTGTAGATCTGCGCCAGGGTGCACTCGACATACGACGTCGACGCACCGAGGAAGCCCATCACCCACATCCAGAAGATCGCACCGGGCCCGCCGAAGGCGATGGCGGTGGCCACGCCGGCGATGTTGCCGATGCCCATGCGGCCGGCCATCGACATGGCCAGGGCCTGGAACGAGGAGACGCCGGCATCGGATTTCTCACCGGCCACGGTAAGCCGGCACATCTCGAAGAAGCCGCGGATCTGCATGAAGCGAGTGCGGACGCTGAAATACAGGCCGGCGGCCAGGCACATGAAGATCAGTGCCTTGCTCCAGATGATGCTGTTGATGAAATGTACGGTTGCTTCCACGCGCTCTCTCCAGTCGGCGGAACAAGGGACGTCCCGTCGGCTGAGGGGAACCGGGTTGATTCTAGCTGGCGAACGGCCGGTAGTGACGGCCGCTGGCCGTCAATCCGCGCATTGGTGGGAGAGGACCGCGCATGGGGGCTAGCGACCGCGCAGTGGTGGGTGACGACCGAGTAGTGGTGGGTGACGACCGTTGGTCGTCACGCTCCCAGGCTGATCAAAAGCTGTGACGACCAACGGTCGTCACCCACCGGAGCCGGTCGTCAGCCTTGACCGCCAGTGGCCGTCACTACCCGGTCAGGCGTGGCCACCCACCGATGGGGTGTCCTTCTCCTGCTGCTCCAGCTCGCGCGCCACCGCTTCAGGCGAACGCGTGAACGGGGCAAGCCTTGCGTAGAACGCCGGCACCACGAACAGCGACAGGAACGTGGACAGGGTCACCCCGAAAATGATCACCACGCCGATGGTGCCGCGGCTGGCCGAACCCGGTCCGCCGGCCACCACCAGCGGGATCGCACCGACCACCGTGGCGATGGACGTCATCAGGATCGGCCGCAGGCGCACCCGCGCCGACTCGATGATCGCCTCGCGCACCGTGCGCCCTTCATCGCGCAGCTGGTTGGCGAACTCCACGATCAGGATGCCGTTCTTTGCCGCCAGGCCCACCAGCATGACGATGCCGATCTGGCTGAACAGGTTCACCGTGCCCCCGCTCATCCACAGGCCGACCAGCGCACCGAGCACGCCCAGTGGCACGGTAAGCATGATGGTCAGCGGATGGATGAAGCTTTCGAACTGCGCAGCCAATACCAGGTACACCACCAGCAGGGCCATGGCGAAGGTCAGCAGTACCGCTCCGCCGGAACTCTGGTATTCGCGGGACTCGCCTTTCCAGCTGATCTGCGCATGCTGCGGCAGTTCCTCACGGGTGACACCCTGTGCCCAGGCGATGGCTTCGCCCAGCGGATAGCCCGGCGCCAGCCCGGCGCTGATGGTGATCGAGCGCAGGCGGTTGAACCGGTTCAGCGAACCCGCTTCGGCCACTTCGCTCAGGGTGACCAGGTTGGACAACGGCACCAGCTCGCCCGAGCTGGAGCGCACGCGGATCGCGGCCAGGTCGGCCGGGGTCGCGCGTCCATCGCGGCCGGCCTGCACCAGCACGTCGTATTCTTCGCCGTTGTCGACGAAGGTGGTCACCCGGCGCGAGCCCATCATGGTCTCCAGTGCCGAACCAATCGCCGTCACTGGCACGCCAAGGTCGGCAGCGCGCTGGCGGTCGATGTTCACCCGCATCTGCGGGCGGGTTTCCTTGTAGTCCGAGTCCACGCCGACCAGGCCGGGGTTGTCGGCCATGCGCAGCAGGATGCGGTCGCGCCACTGGGCGATCTCCGCATATTCCGGGCCACCGAGCACGATCTGGAACGGCTGCCCGCCACCGCGCACCAAGCCGCCGCCGACCTGGGTGCGCACGCGCACGCCACGCACCGCATCCAGGTCCTTCTGCAGTTCATCGGCCACTTCGGGGGTGGAGGTGGAGCGCTCGCGCCACGGCTGCAGGAACACGCTGATGCGGCCGGTGTGCATTTCCTCGCTGGACCCCCAGCCGCCCGGCACGCGCGGGTTGGCGCGGGTGATCGGGCGGTCCTCGCCAACGTGGCGGGCCACGATCGCTTCCACTTCCTGCACCTGGCCAACCGTGTAATCGAAACCAGCGCCTTCGGGTCCGTCGATCATGATCTGGAACGAACCTCGGTCCTCGGCCGGGGCAAGTTCCGAGGGCAGGTGCTTGATCAGCAACCAGCTGGCAACCAGCGTGGCCGCCATCACCAGCAGATAGATCCAGGTACGGTCCACGTGCCGGTCCAGCACATTGCCGTATCCGCCGGCGAGTTTTTCCAGGTTGCGGTTGATCACCCCGTACAGGCCCCGCGGCGCTTTACCGCTGTGCGGCTTGAGCAGCTTGGACGCCATCATCGGGGTGAGCGTCAGCGCCACGAACGCCGACAGCGCCACGGCCGCGGCCAGCGCCACGGCCAGTTCGCGGAACAGCCGCCCGGTGTTGCCTTCCAGGAAGCCGACCGGCAGGAACACCGCGACCAGTACCGCGGTGGTGGCGATCACCGCGAACGCCACCTGCGCGGTACCGCGCTTGGACGCCACCAGCGGCGGCTCGCCCAGGTCGATGCGGCGCTGCACGTTTTCCACCACCACGATCGCATCATCCACCACCAGCCCGATGCAAAGTACCAGCGCCAGCAGGGTCAGCAGGTTGATCGAGAAATCGAAGGCGTACAGCGCGATGAACGCGGCCACCAGGCAGACCGGCACGGTGACCGCCGGGATCAGCGCGGCACGGAAACTGCCCAGGAACAACCAGATCACCACCAGCACCAGCAGCATCGCCTCCACCAGCGTGGCGTAGACGCGATCCACTGCTGCTTCGATGAAGGTCGTGTTGTCGAAGGTCACCGCGATCTGCGTGCCCTGCGGCAGGGTTTCGGCGATGAGATCGGCCTGCGCACGTGCCAGGCGGGTCACGTCCAGCGCATTGGCGGTAGAGGTCTTGACGATGCCCAGGCCCACGCCCGGCTCGCCGTTGCTGCGGTAGTACGCGCGGCGTTCGGCCGAGGCCAGTTCGATCTTCGCCACGTCGCCCATGCGCACCACGTAGCCATCGCTGCCCTTGCCCAGCGGGATGGTGGCGAAGTCTTCCGGCTTCACGTAGTTGCGCTCTACGCGCAGGGTGAAATCACGGTCGGCCGATTCGATGCGGCCGGCGGGCAGCTCCACGTTTTCGTTGCGCAGCGCGGCCTCTACGTCGCCGGTGGTCAAGCCGCGTGCCGCCAGCTGGTCGCGGTCCAGCCAGATGCGCATGGCATAGCGCTGCCGCCCACCGATGCGCACCTGCGATACGCCGTCCAGGCTGGCAAAGCGGTCCACGACATAGCGCTCGGCATAGTCGCTGAGCGCGAGGGTATCCATGCTCGAGGACGACAGGTTGAACCAGATGATGGCCTCGTCGTCGCTGTTGGCTTTCTCGATCTCCGGCGCGCGCGCCTCGTCGGGCATGCGGTCGGCCACGCCGCTGACGGCATCGCGCACATCGTTCGCGGCCGCCTCGATATCGCGGTTGCTGGTGAACTCCAGACTGATCTGCGCGCGGCCATTGGTGCTGCGCGCGTTGATCATGTCGATGCCTTCGATGCCCGACAGGGAATCTTCCAGCACCTGGGTGACCCGGCTTTCGATGACCGCCGCCGATGCGCCGGGATAGTCCACCGATACCGACACCACCGGGGGATCGATGGCCGGCAGCTCGCGCAGCGTGAGCCGGGTGAACGACATGATGCCCAGCACGATCAGCAGCAGGCTCATCACCACGGCGAACACCGGCCGCTGGATGGAGGTGTTGGAGAGCTTCATCCGGCGTTACCGGCCCGTGCGACGGGCACGTCTGACGCTGGCGTGGCCGCTGGCGGCGGCAGCGTTTCCGGTTCCGGGGCATCCACCGGCGCCACCGCGCGGGCGTCGACCTTCAGTCCGGGGCGCAGCTTGCCGGTGCCATCCACGATGATGCGCTCACCGGCCTGGATGCCCTGCTTGAGTTCGACCACGCCCGCGCGACGGGCACCGGTCACCACGTCGGCGCGCTCCACCGTGCTGTCAGCCTTCAGGCGGTAGACATAGGAATCCCGCCCGACCTGCACCACGGCGATTTCCGGCACCACCAGCGCCTGCCGCTCGGGACGGTAGATGCGCACGTCCAGCAGCATGCCCGGACGCAGCGCGTGGTCGCCGTTGGCGAAGTCGGCGCGCACGGTGACCGCGCGGGTGGACGGGTCGACGCGGGCGTCGATGGTGCTGACCTCGCCCTCGAACGTGCGTCCGGGCCACGCCACGCTGGTGGCTTCAACCTTGTTGCCGTTGGCCAGCGAAGACAGCTCCGCTTCGGGCACCTGGAAATCCACGTGCATGCGTTCGATATCGTCCAGCGTGGCGATGGCGGTAGTGGGCGTCACCAGCGAACCAGGGCTTACCTGGCGGATGCCGAGCACGCCGGCAAACGGTGCGCGCACGCTGCGATCACCGATCTCGGACTGCATTTCGGCCACGCGCGCCTCGGCGCTGTCGCGGATCGCCTTCTGGGTATCGAGGGTGGAACTGGCCACCAGCCGCTGCTGGGCCAGTTCACGCTGGCGCTTGTACAGCTGGTCGGCTTCAGCGAAGGTGGCCTGGGCCTGGGTCAGCGCGGCCTGCTGGGCCAACCCACGCAGGGTCACCAGCGGCGTACCGGCCGCTACCTGCTGGCCGCTTTCAAAATGCACCCGCTCGATGATTTCGCTGACCTTGGCGGTGATGGTCACCGATTCGCGCGCCCTGGCGGTACCGAGGGCCTGCAACGTATCGCTCCACGCGGCCGATTCCACGACCTGCGCGGTGACCGGCACATCGGCGCCCTGGCGGCGCGCCGCCTGCGGTTCGCCCTTGCAGCCGGCCAACAAAACCAGGACCAGGCCAACGGCCGCGCCCTTTGCGATACGTCCCAGCATGAATAATCCCGCCCTGTACATGACCGGCGAGTGTAGGGGGCGCCATGCGAAGACCGTATGTGCCAAGCGTTTACCACCGCAGGACAGCCCCGAGATAGCGGCCGGAACCCTTTCCGTGCAAGGGCTTGCGCCGGGATGTCATCGTGTATCGGGATGTGTCGGCGGCAGCGCGCGCGCCGTGTGCGACCGCCGACGCGGCTGCCTCTGGGCCCGGCCCGGCCAGTAGCGCAGGCTGAACTCTACCCTCCTGCCAAGGCCATGACGTGCCCACTTTCAATCGCAGGCAGTTTCTCGCTGCCGCAGCAGCATCGGGCGCGATGGCCGGCACCGGGGGCATGGTGCCCGCTGCGGCGCAGGTGCCGCCCCTGTCGCTGCGGTCGCCTGGCTCACTCCCGGCGTGGGCGCTGTCAGCCACCGACGCGAGCGCGCTCCTGCGCCGCGGGGAGCTCAGCGCGGTTGAACTGACGCGCAGCTGCCTGGGTCGCATTGCGGTGGTGAATCCTGTCGTCAACGCATTGAACTTCGTGGACGAGGCCGCCGCGATCCGCGCTGCCGAGCAGGCCGATGCCGCCCTGGCTCGGGGAGCCGTGAGCGCGCCCTTGCATGGCATTCCCGTTGCCATCAAGGACAACACCGACGTGCGTGGCCAACCGATGACCAACGGCATCGTCGCCCTGAAGGACAACATCGCCAGTGCCGACGCGCCCCAGGTGGCCCGTCTGCGCGCGGCCGGTGCCATCGTGCTCGGGCGCAGCAACACGCCGTGTTTTTCATTCAGCTGGGACGCGCGCAACGACCTGCACGGCACCACCTGGAATCCATGGAGCCGGGCCCATACGCCCGGCGGCAGCAGCGGCGGGGCCGCCTGCGCGGTAGCGACAGGCATGGTGCCGCTGGCACACGGCAACGACATCGGGGGTTCGATCCGCCATCCGGCTTATTGCTGCGGCGTGGCCGGACTGCGGCCGACGCCCGGGCGCGTGCCGGGGCTGTTCAGTCCGGCCAAGGGCGATGAAGCACTCGGCCTGCAACTGATGCTGGTCGATGGGCCGATCGCCCGCGGCGTTGCCGATCTCCGTCTCATGCTGGAATCGATGACTGGATTCGATCCTCGCGTCCCGGGATCGCTGCCGCTGCCGCTGCCGTTCCCCGCCTCACCGCTGCTGCCGGGCACCCGCATCGGCGTGCTGCGCGAGGACGATGTAAAGCCGCGCACGCCTACCGTGGCCGCCGCGCTGGAACGTGCGGTGGTGGCGCTGCAGCAGGCCGGTTTCACCGTGGAAGAGGTCAGGCTGCCGGAACTGGCCGAAGCGTGGCGTCTGTGGTGGCTGCTGGTGATGGAAGAAACCCGGGCGCTGCTGCCCAGCATCGAGCGCGACGGAGACGCGCCGATCAAGGCATGGATCGGCTTCAACTACGACGTCGCGAGTGAAATGTGGGGGCGTCAGCCTTCGCTGACCGACTACATCAACGGTTACGCGCGGCGCGCCAGGCTGATCGCCAGCCTGCAGCAGAAGCTGCGCCGGTATCCGGTGATCCTGATGCCGGTCGCCAGCGAGGAGCCCTTCAAGCAGGGCCAGCACTACGCGGACCTTGCCTCCGCGCGAGCGGCCATCGCCTCCGGCTGGCCATTGATGGCCATTCCAGTGCTCGGCTTTCCGGCGCTGGCGGTGCCGACCGGGTGCGTGGACGGGTTGCCTACCGGCGTACAGCTGATGGGCAGGCGCTTCCATGAACGCGACGTGCTGCAGGTGGGCGCGGCACTGGAAGCGGCGATGCCGGTATTGACCCCGATGGACCCGCTCAGGACGTGATGGTCTGGGTCAACGATTCCCAGGTAGGCGGCAGCGGCCAGTTCGCGGCCTGGTTGCCATCCAGCACCCGGCGCAGGTCACGCGGGTCGATCTGCGGGGCCAGCACGTGCACCAGTTCCAGCGCGTAATCGCGCAGCACGCGGTCCCGCGGCAGCACCGCCCAGGCGATGCATTCGGCGATCGGTGCCGGCGCCACCCAGGCGCGCAGGTCGTGGTCGGCGGCGCTGACCGCCATTTCGGCCAGCAGGCCCACGCCCACCCCGCTGCGCACGTAGGTCTTGATCAGGTCGGCATCCAGCGCGGTCAGCGCGATGTCCGGCTCCAGCCCGGAACCGGCGAACGCCCGCTGCAGCGAAGATGCAGCGCGCGTGGACGATTCGTAGCTGATCAGCGGATGGGCAGCCAACGCGGCCAGGTCCGGCGCGCGGCCGGCGCGGTCCAGCGGATGGCCCTTGGGCACCAGCACCAGCCGCCGCCAGCGATACAGCGGCACGGCGATCCCGGCACTGGGTTCGCCGCCGGCGGTACTGATGATGGCGATGTCCGCATCGCCCTGGCTGAGCAGGTCCAGCGCGTCGCTTTCAGCGGCCTGCTGCAGGTGCACGCTGACCTGCGGATAGGCCTGTTTGATCCGCGCCACCGCCGGCGGCAGCACGAAGCGGGCCTGGGTATGGGTGGTGGTCAGCACCAGCTGGCCCTGGCTTTCACGCCGCTGGTTGGCCGCATAGGTGCGGATGTTGTTGGCTTCGGCCAGCACCGCGCGGGAGCGGCTGATGACTTCCACGCCGGCCGGGGTGACCGATTCCAGGCTGCGGCCACGCCGCACGAACAGCAGGAAGCCCAGTTCATCTTCCAGCTGCTTGAGCTGCTTGGACAATCCCGGTTGGGTGGCATGCACGCGCGAGGCGGCGAGCGTGATGTTCAGCTCGGCATCGGCGATGGCGACCAGGTAGCGAAGCTGGGTCAGCGTCATGGCAGGCGGCTCGGTAGGGAAAACCACTGTAGGTCAATTGCCCTCACCAACATATAACCAAACGTTGTTTATGAAAGGTATCTGGTCATTTCCTGCCGTCATATGGCAGCGCTACGGTCAGCCGGCAAAGGCGGATGCCAGCAGCGGCCGCCTTCCCTCTTGCCCCCGCGTCTGGCGCGGCCCCTCACGGAGTGCCCTCATGGCCCTGTACGAGTCCATCCTCGATACCATCGGCAACACCCCCATCGTCAAGCTGCACCGGCTGGCGCCGGCGCACGTCACCCTGTACGCCAAGGTGGAATCGTTCAATCCGGGCGGTTCGGTCAAGGACCGCCTGGCGCTGGCGATCGTACTCGATGCCGAACAGCGCGGCCTGCTCAAGCCGGGCGACACCATCATCGAAGCGACCTCCGGCAACACCGGCGTGGCGTTGGCGATGGTGGCCGCCGCGCGTGGCTACAAGTTCGTCGCCACCATGGTGGAAACCTTCTCCATCGAACGCCGCAAGCTGATGCGTGCCTACGGCGCGAAGGTGATCCTGACCCCGGCCGCCGAGCGCGGCAGCGGCATGGTGCGCCGGGCGGCCGAGCTGGCACAGGAACACGGGTGGTTCCTGGCCAGCCAGTTCGCCAATCCGGCCAATCCGGCCTACCACCGCAGCACCACCGCCGCGGAGATCCTGCGTGACTTCGCCGGCCGCCGGCTGGACTACTTCGTCAGCGGCTGGGGCACCGGCGGCACGCTGACCGGCGTCGGTGAGGTACTGAAGGTGGCCCGCCCGCAGACCCGCATCGTCGCCACCGAACCGGCCGGCGCGGCGCTGTTGAAGGGCGATGACTGGAAGCCGCACAAGATCCAGGGCTGGACCCCGGACTTCGTGCCCGATGTGCTCAACCGCAACGTGGTGGACGAACTGCTGACCGTGGAAGACGACCGCGCGATCAGCACCGCGCGCCGGCTGGCGGCCGAAGAAGGCCTGTTCGTCGGCATTTCCGCCGGTGCCACGCTCGCCAGCGCACTGGACGTCGCCGAACGCGCCGAGCCGGGTTCGGTGATCCTGGCGATGCTGCCGGACACCGGCGAGCGCTACTTCTCCACGCCGCTGTTCGCCGATGTGAACGAAGGCTCCGACGACGACTGGCTGGCCGGCCTGCCCTGAGGGCGCGCCCGGGGTTTCGATGGGGTCAGGTTCCTTTCCTGCGGAAAGCAACCTGACCCCGATGCCCTGCCCTTCCCGGCAGACTGTTCTTTTCCTGTTCGCAGCGTGTGAGACGGTCATGACGCAGCCTGCATGCAGCCCCGGTTACGGTGGCACATGCAACGCGGGACGTTGCGCCGTTTCAACGACAGTCAGGAGAAGGACGCATGAAGATCGAGGTTTGGCAGGGTGACATCACGACCCTGGCGGTGGATGCGATCGTCAATGCGGCCAACGAGTCCCTGCTGGGTGGCGGTGGCGTCGACGGTGCCATCCACCGGGCAGCAGGTCCTGGCCTGCTGCAGTCGTGCGAGCAGCTGCCGCAGCTGCGCCCCGGCGTGCGCTGCCCGACCGGCGAAGTGGTCGCCACCGACGCGCATGACCTGCCCGCCCGCTTCGTGCTGCACACGGTGGGGCCGGTCTGGCACGACGGACAGCGCGATGAAAGCGCACTGCTGGCCAACTGCTACTGGAAGTCGTTGCAGCTGGCTGAAAAGCTCGGCGCACGCTCGATCGCCTTCCCGGCGATCAGCTGCGGCGTCTACGGTTATCCGCTGTACCGCGCCGCCGAAATCGCGGCCACCGAAACGCTGGCCTGGCAGCGCAGCCATCGCGAACCGCGACGGATCATCCTGGTGGCCTACAACACCGCCACGTTCAAGGCCTACCAGCAGGCGCTGGCAGCGGCAGGACAGACACTGGACGATCAAGCCGAGGCACCGCGTGGCAGTGATCGCGCTGTTGCCGCGTCGCCGTTGATGCCCGCTTTCTGAAGACGGTGACGACCCGAGGGTCGTCACCGTTGGAACGCGCTTAGTTGGCGTCCACGTCGGTCGGCGCCGCGACCGCTACGTCGTTGTCCGCCGATGCGGCATCACGCACCGAAAGCGATTCGCCGCTCTCCGCGCTCACCCGCACCTGCACCACGGCCTGGCTCTCTTCCAGGCTGGCAACCAGCAGCTGGTAACGACCCGCCGGCAGGTTCGCCTGCAGGCGTGCATTGGTGCCGCTGCCACCGTCATCGTCTTCCAGGTTGATGTTGCCGCCAGTCAGTCGAAGGGTGGTGTCGACCTGGTCGGACAGCGCATCGATGCGCACCGCGCCGGCCTGCGGCACGTTCAGCACGAAGCGGCGCTCGCCGTCATCGCGCGACAACAGCACCTGCACGTTGGCGCCGACAGCGAGGGCGGTGCCATCGCTGGACACCACGTCCGCCGCCAGCGCGGTGTTCTTGACGTCCAGGCGGAACTGGCCGTTGCCTTCGTCATCCAGTGCACGCACGCCGAGCTTGTAGGTACCGGCGTCCAGCATCAGGCTCAGGCGCGAGTTGGTGGAACTGCCACCGTCATCGTCCTCTTCTTCCACGTTGGCACCCTTCAGGTCGAGCACGGTGTCGAACGCATTGGAGGTCAGGTTGATCTGGTACAGGCCCGGCTTGTCGACCTGCAGGGTGTATTCCTGGCGCTCGCCGGCCAGCAGGTCGACGATCTGTCCGCCGTTGGCCAGCGGCTTGCCGTCATACGGCACCACTTCGGTGGCCTGCAGGCGATACGGGCCGTAGGCATCGGCATCGTCGCCGTTGACCGCGATGCGGTATCGGCCGGCGCCGTCGGCACGGAAGGTCACTTCCAGGCCGGTGTCTTCAGAGCGTTCGCCGCGGGTCACCAGGGTACCGTCGTCGCGGAACACCGACAGCGCACCGGACAGCGAACCGACCAGCTTCAGCGAAACCGCCTGCTTGTCCTTCAGTTGCATCGAATAGAGCTGGTAACGGCTGCCGTCGCTGAAGCTCAGCGGGCTGGAGGTGGTGATCTCCCCGGCCACCGCCTTGTCGAAGTCCAGCGACGTGGCCTTGCCGCCGTCGGCGGCGCCCGCCTTCTGGCCACAGCCGCCGATCGCCAGCGCCAGGGCGGCGGCCAGTAGTGTCGTTGCAGTACGCATGGTGTTTCTCCTTGGCCCATCATTCAGAGGCCGCGAAGTGGCCATGCCCCGGGCAGGCGACACGATAGCCGAAAAAAAACGCCGGCACGTGGCCGGCGTTCTTTTTTCATTTCCGGAGCGGCTCGATCAGCCGTTCCACTTGCCCAGTGCAGCCTGGCCGTTTTCCTTGGCACGCTCGTACACGGTCTTCTGTGCGGCGGCGTAGTTGCCCTTGGTGTCCTTGCCCCACAGCGCCAGCGCGGCCTGCTGCATGGCACGACCGTAGGAGAAGCTCAGCGGCCACGGCAGGTTGCCCATCTGGTTCATCGCGTTGAGGTGTTCGGTGGACTGCTCGTCGCTCTGGCCACCGGACAGGAACACCACGCCCGGCAGGATCGCCGGCACGGTGCTCTTCAGGCACATCACGGTCGATTCGGCCACTTCCTCGGCATCGGCCTGCTCTTCGCAGTCCTTGCCGGAGATGACCATCGAGGCCTTCAGGATGGTGCCTTCCAGCAGCACGTTCTGCTGGTAAAGCGCGTCGAACAGCGAACGCAGCGTGGCTTCGGTGACCTCGTAGCAGGTCTCGATGTCGTGGTCGCCGTCCATGATCACTTCCGGCTCGACCATCGGCACCAGGCCGCATTCCTGGCACAGGGCGGCATAACGGGCCAGCGCATGCGCGTTGGACTCGATGCAGGTGCCCGACGGAATGCTTTCGCCGATGTTGATGACCGCACGCCACTTGGCGAAGCGCGCACCCAGCTTGTAGTACTCCTGCAGGCGCTCGCGCAGGCCGTCCAGGCCTTCGGTGACCAGCTCGCCCGGGCAGCCGGCCAGCGGGTGGGCGCCCTTGTCGACCTTGATGCCGGGGATCATGCCGTTGTCGGACATGTACTTGGCAAACGGCACGCCGTCCTTGGTCGACTGACGGATGGTCTCGTCGAACAGGATCGCGCCGGAGATGTGCTCGTTGAGCTTCGGCGTGGTCAGCAGCAGTTCGCGGTAGGCGCGACGGTTTTCTTCGGTGTTCTCAACGCCGACGCTGGCAAAGCGCTTGGCGATGGTGCCGGTGGATTCGTCGATCGCGATGATGCCCTTGCCCGGGGCGACCATGGCCTGGGCGGTTTCAGCCAGCTGTTCGATGCTCATGTACTTCCTGTGGCGGGTGCGGGAAAAAACCGATTATAGCGCCCGCCTCCCGTGAACTGTCCGTCCACGGGGTCTGGAACCGCTTTCAGCTTGCGCAACCGTGACGGCGCGACGTTTCCACCGCGCCGCCGGGACGTCCTTACAGCTCGCCCAGGCCGCTGGCGCTGCCGTTGGCGCCCACTTCCAGCAGGCGCAGGGTGTTGGTGGCGCCATGGGTCTCCATGTGCTCGCCACTGGTGAACACCACGCGGTCACCGGATTCGAGCAGGCCGGCTTCGGCCAGCAGGCGGATACTGCCGCGCGCGGCTTCACGCGGGGTCAGGCCACGGCTGTCGAAGTTGATCGGGAACACGTCGCGCATCAGCGCCATCTGGCGGCGGGCGCCGTCGTGGCGGGTCACCGCGAACACCGGCGCGGAGGCACGGAAGCGCGACAGGTAGCGGGCGGTGCCGCCGGATTCGGTCATCGCCACGATCGCGCGCACGCCGACGTGCTGGGACAGGAACATGGTGGCCATGGCGATGGCCTGGTCGGCACGTTCCAGGTTGCGCGGGGAGGCGCCGAAGTCAGTTTCGGTCTGGAACTGGCGCTCGGCGCCGAGGCAGATGCGCGCCATCGCTTCCACGGCCTTGACCGGGTAGGCGCCGGCGGCGGTTTCCGCCGACAGCATCACCGCGTCGGTACCGTCGATGACCGAGTTGGCCACGTCCAGCACTTCGGCGCGGGTCGGGATCGGGCTTTCGACCATCGACTGCAGCATCTGCGTGGCGGTGATCACCACCTTGTTCTGCGCCAGCGAGGCCTTGATGATCTTCTTCTGCAGGCCCGGCAGCTCGGCATCGCCGATTTCCACGCCCAGGTCACCGCGCGCCACCATCACCACGTCGCTGGCGTCGACGATCTCTTCCAGGTTCTCGATGGCTTCGGTGCGCTCGATCTTCGACACCAGCGCGGCATAGCAGCCGTGCGATTCGGCGATCTCGCGGGCATCGTTCATGTCCTGCGCGTTGCGGCAGAACGACACGGCGATGAAATCCACGCCGATCTTGGCAACGATGCCGATCAGTTCCTTGTCGCGCTCGGTCAGCGCGCCCAGCGACAGGCCGCCGCCCTGCTTGTTCAGGCCCTTGCGATCAGACAGCACGCCGTCGTTGAGCACGGTGTTGATGATGCGCTCGCCCTGCACTTCCACCACCTGCAGTTGCATCAGGCCGTCATCCAGCAGCAGCACATCGCCCGGGCCGACGTCCTGCGGCAGGCCGAGATAGCTCACGCCGACCTGGGTGGTGTCACCCGGCGGCACGTTGGCGGCGGCCACCAGATCGAAGCGGTCACCGGCCTTGAGCTGGATCTTGCCCTCGGCGAAGCGCTCGATGCGGATCTTCGGGCCCGGCAGGTCGGCCAGGATGCCTACTTCCACGCCCACGCGGGCAGCGGCGGCGCGCACGTCGGCGGCACGCTTGGCCTGGCCGGACGGATCGCCATGGCTGAAGTTCAGGCGCACCACGTTGACGCCAGCGCGGAACAGCTCCTCGAGGATGCCGGGTGGATCGGTGGCCGGGCCGAGGGTGGCTAGGATCTTGGTGCGACGCTGACGCTCGAACATGGTGGATGGGCTCCCGTTAAAGCAGGGAAATTAGCACATCCTTCACGACCCATGTATGCGGTTACATCCTTACGGGGTCTGGTTCTGCGCGATGTCTGCAAGACAATACGGGGCAGCATGGAGAGAGCGGAACCTCCGCACGGTCGTCGCATCTGGTTCTGGACAGATCCCGCCGCACGCACGTCTACTTGCCGGCCACGCGCACCAATGGCACACCCGGATCCCCTGATGGACGGCTCACTGGCGTTTGAAGAGTACGGCAGCGGCGCGCCCCTCATCCTGGGCACCAGCTACCTGTGGGATGCGCGGATGTGGCGTCCGCAGATCGAGGCGCTTGCGGCGCGTTACCGCATCATCGTTCCCCTGCTGCCCGGACATGGCAATGACGTGATACTGGCGGCTGACGTACGCACACCCGCGGAGCTGGCAAGCTGCGTCGGCACCTTGCTGGACGGTCTCGGGATCGGCAACGCCGCCGTAGCGGGCCTGTCCGTGGGCGGCATGTGGGCGGCCGAACTGGCGTTGCAACGGCCGCACCAGGTGCGTGCGTTGCTGCTGATGGATACGTTCCTGGGCAGCGAGCCTGAAGTTTCGCGCAACCGCTATGAGGCGATGTTCCAGGCAGTTGAAGCGGCAGGGCGGTTCGAGCCAGCGCTGGTACAGCAGATCGTACCGCTGTTCTTCCGTCCCGGAATCGATCAACAGCACCCGTTGTTCCGCGAACTCACCATGCGACTGCTTGCCTGGCCAGCAGCACGCATCGCCACCCTGATCGCCGTGGGCCGGCTGATTTTCCTGCGGCCGGAGCGTCTGGCCGCACTGGCTGCCCTGGATCCCTCCCGCACCCTGATCGCGGTCGGTGCACAGGACATTCCACGGCCGCCCAGTGAGTCGCGCACCATGGCCGCGCTCATCGGCTGCCGTTTGCAGGTCATTGCAGACGCAGGCCACATCGCATCGCTGGAAAGCGCGCAGGCGGTAACGGCAATGATGCACGAATGGTTGTCGGCCACGGCCGCTGCATCCTGACGAGGGGAACCGGCCGGGCGGACGACACCGATGCCCCATCGCAGGGGAAGCCTCAGCAGAGCAGCGTCAGCAACTCCGTCGGCGTCGCCGCCAGCGCATCGGCGCCGGCCTCGCGCAGTTCCTCGGCACCGCCGAAGCCCCACAACACACCGATGTTGCGCAGGCCGTGGTGGCGGGCCCCTTCGATGTCCATGCGGCGGTCACCGATCATCCAGCACTGGCCTGGCTGCAGCGACAAGCGGGACAACGCTTCGGCCACCAGCTGCGGCTTGCTGCTGCGGCTGCCATCGGCGGTCGCACCGATGACCTCGTCGAAACATGCACCGAATGGCAGGTGCTCGATGATGCGCCGCGCATGGGCTTCATTCTTCGCGGTGACCACGGCCAGGCGATGGCCGCGCGCCTGCAGCGCACGCACCACCTGTTCAATGTCGTCGAACACCGCATGCTCCTGCCAGCCTTCGGATTCGAAGCGCTCGCAGTAGTACGCAACGGCCTGCTCCACCTTCGCCGCATCATTGAACAGCGGCGCGAAGCTGGTGCGCAGCGAGGGACCGATCCAGCCGCGCAGCGCCTCCACTGGAGGCGCCGGGTGCTGCATCCGCTCGAACGCGTGGGTGATGCAGCGGGTGATGCCGACCTGCGAGTCGATCAGCGTGCCATCAAGATCGAAGAACAGCGTGTCACGCGCCTCAGCAGGGTGAGGGCCCACGGCCGTCACCCACCGATCCTGCTCCATCACGCGCCCCGGGCTTCGAGGGCCGCCACGGCCGGCAGGGTCTTGCCTTCCAGGAACTCCAGGAACGCGCCGCCGCCGGTGGAAATGTAGCTGACGTCGCCTGCGATATCGAACTTGTCGACCGCGGCCAACGTGTCGCCGCCACCGGCAATGGAGAACGCCCGGGAGCCGGCGATGGCACGTGCCAGCGCTTCGGTGCCCTTGCTGAAGGCCTCGAATTCGAACACGCCGACCGGGCCGTTCCACACCACGGTGCCTGCCTGGTTGATCAGCGCGGCGTAGCGCTGGGCGGTGTCCGGGCCGATATCCAGGATCAGGTCGTCCTCGGCGACATCGGCCAGTGCCTTCACCGTGGCTTCGGCATCGGGCAGGAACTGCTTGGCGACCACCACGTCGGTCGGCAGCGGAATGTCGGCGCCGCGTGCCTTGGCATCGGCGACGATCTTCTTCGCCGTCTCCAGCAGGTCCGGTTCGTACAGCGACTTGCCGACCGGGTAACCGGCGGCGGCGATGAAGGTGTTGGCGATGCCACCGCCGACGATCAGCTGGTCGACCTTGCCGACCAGGCTGGCCAGCAGTTCCAGCTTGGTGCTGACCTTGCTGCCGGCGACGATCGCCAGCAACGGCTTGGCCGGTTCCTTCAGCGCCTTGGCCAGCGCATCCAGTTCGGCCATCAGCAGCGGGCCACCGGCCGCCACCGGGGCGAAACGGATCACCCCGTGGGTGGAGGCCTGCGCGCGGTGCGCGGTACCGAAGGCATCCATCACGAACACATCGCACAGCGCGGCGTACTGCCTGGCCAGCGCTTCATCATCCTTGCCCTCGCCAACGTTCATGCGGCAGTTTTCCAGCAGCACGATCTGGCCCGGCTGCACGTCCACCCCACCGACCCAGTCACGCAGCAGCGGCACGTCGCGGCCCAGCAGTTCGGACAGGCGGCGGGCAACGGGCTGCAGCGAATTCTCTTCGCTCCACTGGCCTTCCTTCGGACGCCCCAGGTGCGAGGTCACCATCACCGCAGCGCCCTGCTCCAGCGCCCGCTTGAGCGTGGGCAGCGAGGCGGTGATGCGCTGTTCGGAGCTGATCTGTCCGTTCTCGATCGGGACGTTCAGGTCCTGCCGGATCAACACGCGCTTGCCGGAGAGGTCGAGGTCGGTCATGCGGACGATGGACATGGGCATTCCTGTTCTGGGGAAAGAAGCGCGCCGCGCGGCGCAGCCCACTATTGTCCCGGCTGCGCAGGCGCACCGCAAACCCCAGGTAGTGACGGCCGCTGGCTGGCGGGTGACGACCGTTGGCTGGTGGGTGACGACCGTTGGTCGTCACCCACCAACGTACCGGTAGTGACGGCCAGCGGCCGTCACTACCGCGCCGTCAGGACCGGGCCGTCATTCCTTGTCCGCGACCGGATGCTGCCGCAGCACGCTCAATGCCAGCCAGCCCACCACCAGCACGCCCAGTACCAGCAGCGCCCACAGCAGCCAGCGCTTCCAGTCGCGCGGTGCCTGCAGTGCAGCCTCCCCCGCCAGTGGCTCAGGGGCGCCTTCCAGCCGCGCCAGGGTGGGCTGCCACGCCGGCCCATTGCGCTGCCGCAGATCATCGATCAGGACGCCGACCGGCGCCTCCTGGCGCACGGCCGTCGCACTGCCCACCGCCAGCGCATAGGGCGCCGCCCCCTGGCTCAGGAACACCAGCACTTCCGGCTGGTAGCCCACGCGCAGGGTGGGCACGGCGGTGGTGGTGGCCGGTTCGGCGACCAGCTTCCAGTACCGGTCGCGGGTCGGCCCCGACAACGACTGCGGCGCGGACTGCTGGGCACTGCCGCCACCGGCCTGCAGCTGGTAGGCCACCCAGGGTGCGGTGCGGCGCTGCCAGTCGGCCGCCGGATCATCGCGGCTGAAGGCCGTCCACTGCACCAGGCTGTTGTCGCGGGTGGATACATCCAGACGACTCACCGGATAGCGGCCGTCCACGGTGAACTCGAAGCTGCCACCGCCCTGCTTCACCGGCTGCAGGGCAACCCACTCCCAGGGAATCGTCGCTGCGGCCGGCGGCAGCTCCGCCAGCACGCCACGCAGCACCGGCAATGCCTGGTCCTGGTTGGGCAGCACGCGCAGGTAACGCACGCTGCGGTCCACGCCGATCCGGCGCTGCAGCAGGCGCTTGCCGGCGCGCTGCAGGTCCACCAGCGGCAGCGCCGCGTCGATCTGCTGCCAGCTGCGCAGGTCGTCGCTGGCATCCACCTGCACGGTGGCCTGCAACGGTTGCTCCTGGGTGTCCCAATCCAGCACCACGGCGGCCAGCGGCTGCTGTCCCAGCACGCTGGCGTCGATCAGCCAGCCGGCGGACCGCGTTGCGCCTGCCGATGCCCCCAGGCGCGCTTCGACCCGCCGCACGCGGCCGTCGCTGTCGCGCTCGGTCAGCAACTGCAGGTCGTTGCGGCTGCGTGCATCCAGCGGCGGCAGCACGAACCAGGGCAGCTCACGCTGCACCGGCGGCTGCGCCAGTGGCTGGTCCGGCGCCAGCAGTGCCGACGGCAGCGCCTGGCCGGCGGCGTTGTAGACCTGCACGTCGGCCAGTTGCGCTGACCACGCACGACGGTAGATCTGCGGCTCCAGGGGGATCCGGTAAGCACCGGACTGCGCGCTGGAAAGACTCAGCGGCCACTGCTCGACGTACTGCTGCCGATGTTCCTGCGCGTGCGCGGCAGCGGGGGCCACCAGCAGGGCCAACAACAGCCCCGTCCACGTTTTCATGCTTGGTTCTCCACGGTCTGCGGCTGGCGCGGCGGCGCCGGCGCGAAGTATCCCACCACGGTACACAACAGCCCGTAGGCGATGAACGAGGCGATGCCGAGCAGGTTGCCCAGATGCTGGCGGTCGACCAGGATCAGCTTGGCCAGCACCACCGCCATCAGCACCGCACCGACCGTCCACAACACGCGCTGGCCGCGCCGTGAGCCCCATACCCAGGCGACCACGCCGAGCACGCTCCAGACCACGGTGAGGCTGGTCTGGGCCAGGCTGGAACCCAGCAGCGCCTCGTTCCAGCGCACCCCGCCCCAATGATGCACGGCGTGCAGGGTCAGGCTGGTCACCGCGATGAAGCCGGCGATGGACAACAGCGGCACGCGGATCCGCTGCAGCGCGGCAGGCGCCTGGCCGATATACAGCCAGCGCGCCGCCAGCAGCAGGATCGCCCACTGCACCAGTTCGGAAGGATTGACCACCGGCAGCCACGGCAGCGGATCGGCGCTGCCCGGGGTGCTGTGCAGGTACAGCCAGACACAGCCCAGCAGGCCGAACAGCACGCTCTGCAGCACCGGCCGTGCCGGATCGAACGCCGAGCCCAGCGGCTGGCTGATCCAGCGCCAGCGATGCAGGGTCGCCACCACCAGCGCGATCCACGGCAACAGCACCACCACGACCTGCCAGCCGCCGGCCATGCCGAAGCGGCTGGCCACCTGCTGCAGTGCAAGCGACAGCACGCAGGGCCACAGCAGCCACCACAGGAACTGCGCGATAACGGCGACCCGGCCGGCGCCCTGGCGCAGCGCATGCAGCGAACGCGTACCGAGCACCGCCATCAGCGCCCACGCCAGGCCGCCATAGCCGGCGAACGGCTGCTCGTGCGTACCCACCTGGGCAATCAGCAGCGGGAAGGCAAACGCGAGCATCGCCAGCGTGGTCAGCCCCAGCACGCGTGCAGGCTGGCGACGATACGCTTCGGCAGCCAGCCAGCCGGTCACCGCGGCGATGATCAACAGGGCATCCGGCTGGTGGCGGTCAGGGACGAAGCGGAAGCATTCGGCCACCAGCCCCAGCAGCCACCACATCAGGCCCCACAGGTAATACACCAGCGCGATGTTGTCGCGGCCGTGCTGGCGGCAGCTCCACGCCGAAGCGAAGCCGGCCAGGGCCAGCAGCAGCACGCCGATCGCGGTGGGGTTGAGGAACATCCGCGCGTCGCCGTCCCAATGGTCGGCACCGGCGACGAAGGCGAACGCGGCGGCGATCTGCAGCAGCGCGCCGCTGATCTGCGGCAGCCGGCGCTGCTGGCGCAGGCCCAGCCAGACCAGGCCGGCGCCTTCCAGCGCGAAAACCGCGCCGGTGACCCGTGCCGACAGCGCCAGCGGCACCGCCAGCGTGGCAAAGCCCACCGCCAGCACCGCGTGCGACTGGGCCAGCACGCGGTACGACGGACGCGTGATCAGCGCGCGGGCAAGTACGGCATACACGGCGGCCACGCCGACCGCGATGCCGGCCAGCAGCATCGGCTGGTCATGCAGCAGCGCGGCCTGCAGCGAGAACGCCACCAGCGGCGTGCCGAACACCAGGCTGCCATCGACCAGGTCGCGTTCCTCAGCCGGCTGGCGGCGCGCATACAGCAGCGGAATCAGCAGGTAGAAGGCGAAGAACAGCACCAGGAACGGCTGCGTGGTGGGCAGGTCTTCCGGGCGGTACTGCAGCACGCCCCATGCGGTGCCGATGCCGAAGGTAAACACGAACCCCAACAGGTTCAGCGCGCGCCACGGGCGGAACCAGGCGATGGCGAAGATGCCGGCGTTGAGCACCGCGTAATAGCTGAAAAGCCCAACGTGGTTGCCGCTGCCGGTGGACAGCCACAACGGGGCCATGAAGCCGGCCAGGATGCCCAGCACCGCCAGCGTGCGCGAGTCCTGCACCACGGCCAGCACGCACAGGCCGGCGACCAGCAGGATGCTGGCGATGAACGCCGGTGCGGGATCGACCAGCCCGTAGATCTTGAACGCCGCGAAGGTGGTCAGCAGCAGCACGCCGATGGCGCCGCCCTGCAGCGCCAGCGCGAACAGGCGGCGCTGGTCGCGCTGCTTCCAGCCGAACACCAGCAGGCCCAGCGCACCGACGGTGATGCCGGCCAGGCGCAGTTCGATCGGCACCTGCAGCAGGCCCTGGTCGCTGACGTACTTGAGCAGCGCCGCCACGCCGGCCAGCAGCACCAGCATGCCGATCTTCACCGGCACGTTGCCTTCGGTGAACCAGCGTTTGGCGCCGGCCAGCAGGCGTTCGACCGGGTTCGGGCCCGACGGCGGCGGCGGTGCGCGGTACACCGGCTCCGGCTGCGCTTCGGGAGTGTCCTGCGCTCCAGGCGGCAGCGGCGGCGGTGCCGCGGGAGAGACGTTGGCCAACGCCCCCGCCGCTTCTTCGCGCTCGATCGCCTCGGCGTGCGGGGCGTGCAGCGGCCAGGGTGCGACGGCGGGAACCGGATCCCACGCGTCATCGACTACCGACGTGCTTTCGCTGACCGCAGCGGAACGCTCGGCCACCGGCGCATCGCGCGCCAGCAGGGCCTGCTCCAGCGCACCCACGCGGCGGCGCAGCCCGGAGATCATCACCAGCGCGATCACCAGCAACAACGGGATGGCCAGCGCCACCAGTACCAGCAGTGCAATCAACGCTTCCATTCAGTCGCTTCCTGGTGGTCTTCCCGCGCCACGATGGCACCGCCGGACCGTGCCATGCTACGGCAAGTCAGGCAACTGCAGGAATCGACCGCCGCGCGGCTGCCGCTGCAACGACGAACCCCGGCCGGGGCCGGGGTTCGCAGGGTCACATGTGGTGCGGAATTACTTCGCCGCGACGACGCGCACCATTTCCAGGCACTTGTTGGAGTAGCCCCATTCGTTGTCGTACCACGACACCAGCTTGACGAAGGTGCTGTCCAGGGCGATGCCGGCTTCGGCATCGAACACCGAGGTGTGGGTTTCGCCGCGGAAATCGGTCGCCACGACCTTGTCTTCGGTGTAACCGAGGATGCCCTTCAGCGCGCCTTCGCTCTGTGCCTTCACTTCGGCGCAGATTTCAGCGTAGGTGGCTTCCTTTTCCAGTTCGACGGTCAGGTCGACCACCGACACGTCCGAGGTCGGCACGCGGAAGCTCATGCCGGTCAGCTTCTTGTTCAATTCCGGGATCACCACGCCGACGGCCTTGGCCGCACCGGTGGACGAAGGAATGATGTTTTCCAGGATGCCGCGGCCGCCGCGCCAGTCCTTGTTGGACGGGCCATCGACGGTCTTCTGGGTCGCGGTGGCGGCATGCACGGTGGTCATCAGGCCACGCTTGATGCCCCACTTGTCGTTGATGACCTTGGCCAGCGGGGCCAGGCAGTTGGTGGTGCACGAGGCGTTGGAGACGATCGCCTGGCCGGCGTAGGTCTTGTCATTCACGCCGAACACGAACATCGGCGTGTCGTCCTTCGACGGTGCCGACAGGATCACCTTCTTCGCACCAGCGTCGATGTGCTTCTGCGCGGTTTCCTTGGTCAGGAACAGGCCGGTGGATTCGATCACCACGTCCACGCCCACTTCGTCCCACTTCAGGTTGGCCGGGTCGCGTTCCTGGGTCAGGCGCACCTTCTTGCCGTTGACCAGCAGGTTGCCCCCTTCCACGGCCACGTCGGCCTTGAAGCGGCCGTGCACCGAGTCGTACTTCAGCATGTAGGCCAGGTAATCCGGCTCCAGCAGATCGTTGATGGCCACGATTTCGATGTCGTCGCCGAAGTTCAGCACCGCCGAGCGCAGCACGTTGCGCCCGATGCGACCGAAACCGTTGATACCAACCTTGATTGCCATGTTGATGAGCTCCTGCGGCCGCGCGCGACGCGGCGGGATGGATAAGGCCCACTAGTCTAGCAAACCGCCCTGACCACCGGCGGCCAGGCCCGCCCGGGGCCCGGCGGCCCGGTCGGATTTGATCCGGATCAAGGCGTTGCAGGCGGGCCCGGCCGAGACTGGCCCCATCACCCCCGCAACGAGACCTGCACCATGCGCATCACCGCTCCCCTGCTGGCCGGCCTGGCCCTCGCCCTGTCATCGGCCGCCGCCCCGGCCATGGCCCAGTCCAAGGGCGACTGGACGCTCTCCGCCGGCGTGCACCAGGTGGCACCGAAGTCCAACAACGGCTCGCTGGCCGGTGGCACGCTGAAGGTGGACGTGGACAGCGACATCAAGCCGACCATCACCGGTGAGTATTTCATCGCCGACAACCTCGGCATCGAGGTGCTGGCCGCGCTGCCGTTCAAGCACGACATCAACATCGCCGGCCTCGGCCGGGTCGGCAGCACCAAGCACCTGCCGCCGGTGGTGACCCTGCAGTACCACTTCAACAGCCAGGGCAAGGTGTCCCCGTTCCTGGGGGCGGGCATCAACTACACCACCTTCTTCAGCGAAGAAACCGGCGGCGCGCTGGCCGGCAGCACGCTGAAGCTCGATGATTCCTGGGGCCTGGCCGCGCATGCAGGCCTGGATTTCGCGATCAGCGAAAAGGCCGCGCTGCGCGTGGACCTGCGCTGGATGGACATCGACAGCAAGGTCAAGCTGGATGGCCAGAAGCTGGGCACGGTGAACATCGACCCGCTGGCGTACGGCGTGTCATACGTCGTCGCGTTCTGATCCGCAGCCCATCGTTCGAGCACGTGACGGCCAGCGGCCGTCACTGCCGAAAGCGTGACGTCCAACCCTGCGCGCGGGGCGCCCGCTAGAATACGCAGGATGAAATTCTCCTCCCTGATCCCGGCCGCTGCCCTGCTGGCAGCGCTCACCCTCGTTTCCACCGATGCCCTGGCCTGGGGCGCCCAGGGCCACCGGCTGGTGGGCCGTGTCGCGGAAACACGCCTCACCCCGGCTGCGCGCGCCGAAGTGGATCGCCTGCTGGCCGGCGAAACCGATCCCACCCTGTCCGGCATCGCGCCGTGGGCCGACCAGTTGCGCGCCAATGATCGGGACCTGGGCCGTCGTTCGGCGAAGTGGCATTACATCAACATGGCCGAAGACGGCTGCGTCTACGATGCACCCAAGCACTGCCCGGACGGCAACTGCGTGGTCGAAGCGCTGAAGCAGCAGACGTTGATCCTGTCCGATCGCAGCCGCAGCGACGCCGAACGTGCGCAGGCGCTGAAGTTCGTGGTGCACCTGGTCGGTGACATCCACCAGCCCATGCATGCCGGCTACGGGCACGACAAGGGGGGCAACGATTTCCAGCTGCAGTTCAACGGGCGCGGCACCAACCTGCATTCGCTGTGGGACAGCGGCCTGCTCAACACCCGCAAACTGGACGACGACGGCTACCTGAAGGTACTGCAGGCGCTGCCGCAACCGTCGCTGGCACGCCGCGTGGACCTGCGCCGGGATGCTGCCGCCTGGGCCGAATCCAGCTGCCGCGTGGCGGTTGAACACGGTGTTTACCCGGCCTCGCGTAAGCTGGGCGACGACTACACCGAACACTATCGCCCCGTGGCCGAGGGCGAACTGCGCATCGCCGGCGAGCGGCTGGCGCAGGTACTGAACAGCGCCCTCGGCCGCCGCTGAGGAGGTGCCGCATGCCTGTCCACGTCCAGTCCTTCTTCCACCACGACAGCAATACCTTCAGCTATGTGGCGCACGACCCGGCCACCGGCCACGCGGCGCTGATCGACGCTGCGCTGGACTACGAGCCGGATGCCGGCGCGCTGTCCGATGCCGCGCTGCAGCCGCTGCTGGACCATGTGCGCGACAACGCGCTGGACGTGCGCTGGCTGCTGGAAACCCATGCCCATGCCGACCACGTGTCGGCCGGGCGCGTGCTGAAGGCACGTTTCCCGCAGGCCACGCTGGCCATCGGCGAAGGCATCCGCGCGGTGCAGGCCACGTTCGCGCCGCGTCTTGCGCTGGACCTGTCGGCGACCCCGGAAGCCTTCGACCATCTGTTTGCCGACGGTGAACGCTTCGCGCTGGGCACGCTGGACGCCCGCGTGATCGCCGTGCCCGGCCACACCAGCGACAGCATCGCCTACCTGATCGACGACGCGCTGTTCCCGGGTGATTCGCTGTTCATGCCCGACAGCGGCACCGCCCGCTGCGACTTTCCCGGTGGCGACGCCGCGCAGTTGTACCGCTCGATCCAGCGCCTGCTGTCGCTGCCAGGGCAGACGCGCGTCTTCGTGTGCCATGACTACGGCGCCGGCGGCCGCGATGTCGCCAACCAGACCAGCATCGCCGAACAGCGCGCGCACAACATCCACGTCCGCGAAGGCGTGAGCGAAGCCGAGTTCGTGGCCATGCGCCAGGCCCGCGATGCCACCCTGGCCGAACCGCGCCTGATGCAGCCGGCAGTAAGGGCCAACCTGCAGGGCGGCGGCTAGGCCCCGCCTTTCTGGCTGCGGACGTACTGACGGCCCTTCACGATTTCGAAAGTGAAGGCGTAGAGCAGGCTGACCGGCACCGGTTCGATCCGCTCGGCGCCGTCGCAATCGGTGGCATCGCGCGGTGCGCTTCCCGCCGGAAAATGGCAGAGCGCGGCAGGCGAGAAACGCCACATTGCCACCGCGTGCTGCGCCGCCTGCAGCAGGGGGCGATTGACCGCGGCCAGTCCCGCTTCGCACTCCGGCCGATCGGCCAGCGGCAGGCTGCGCTCCACCCTGCCCTCGGCATCCACCACCAGCTGCAGGCAGACCCGCGTCGGCGCCAGTTCCTGGCGGGGATCGGCGTTGCCCAGCACCGGTGGCGGTGCGGTGTGCAGCTGGGGCATGCGATACCCCTCCGTTGGGCGAAGGGCGTACACCTCAATGGCGCCTGCGCCGCTGCCATCACGGCGCACCTGCAGCCGCTGGTGATCGACGTTCTCCGCGCGGGTGTCCTGCGCGGCCAGGTGCTCGTGGGTGGCGCAGCCGGACAGCAGCATCGCACCCGCCACGAACACCGACCGCCGCTTCAGGGCAGCGGGCCGTCGTTGTCCAGCGAGAACGTCACCGGGAAAAGCTCTCACAGCATCCAGCATCGGGAATTGCTCGTTAAGAGGCGTCCATGCCTATAAACACCAGACGAAGGCTAGGCTCCTGCTTGAGCGGCAGCATCATTAGCTGCGGCTGTTACCGTGCTGCCGACACCTACGTAACTAGATCGACCGCAGGTTAGACGCGCCCGAAAAATAACACCAGCCAGCTCGGCTTTGTCAAACCTGCAGGCAGCTGCCTCTGGCGTTGATCTCACCATCAGGCGCAAAGCCATAGCATTCGCATCATCTATGCTCGAGCCCAACCCCGCCACGGACCATGCAGCACCGGTTCTCGCAC
Organism: Stenotrophomonas chelatiphaga; assembly: GCF_001431535.1. GTDB lineage: Bacteria > Pseudomonadota > Gammaproteobacteria > Xanthomonadales > Xanthomonadaceae > Stenotrophomonas > Stenotrophomonas chelatiphaga. Next base: position 13,661 of record NZ_LDJK01000087.1, on the reverse strand, counting down.
AGTCGTAGGGATAAAGAAACCCGTGAATAGACGCACTGTAGTACCCAGCGTTACAACTTACAGTGGTTGCCGCGAAGTGCTCCGCGATTGCCAGAACGTTTGACGCGGACACTGTCGCTGTCTTGCCATAGGCCGCAACCTGCCTGCCGTTGCAGAAGGCCTTGATGCCAATACCTGGAGCTTTATTCGAGGTCACTGCATCGTTCAGCTGCATAGTGCACTTCACGCCCTCATCAGCGACAGCGACAAATCCGATCGCGTTGATTGCTGCGTCTGAAACGTTATTGCCTGCTCCGTATACATCGCCCATGCTGGAACATCTGGAAACCATTGCACCGGCCACTCCTGGGATGACGCTGGCAAGGGGCGGGGATGTGCAGACCGCTGCGACGCGTGACATATCAGCTTCCTGCGAAAGACTTGCGCTATCTTTGGACCAAGCATTACCAACAGCACATAACTGAACCACCGCAGCGATTGCGGCTATCGGCCTAAAAATCACGTAAGCGTCTCCTTTGGTTTCGAATTCTCATTCTCTTAGCCTCTTCTTCGGCGCTGTAGTAGGTCCTTCGCGCTCTGTCATATAAGAAAACTCCTAACAAGCGAAGTGCAACCGCTCTTCAGGTGCCAAACAGCTCCTCTCCCACTTTCTTATTACGTTCAAGCCCGACATGCTGTAATGCCTTGATAAAGACCAAGGAGCGCGCATGACCGACCACCTGACCGATCTGGATGCGGCCGTCGATTGGCTGCAGGCGCGCGTCGAAGGGGCCGTTCGCATCGGGGCGCCGCTCGCGCTGGGCAAGCCGCATCGGCTGCTCAACGCGCTGTACGCGCGGGTGGAAAAGGACCCGGCACGGCCGCTGCAGATCTATACCGCGCTGTCGCTGAACCCGCCGGTTGCGCGTGGCGATGGGCTGGAGGCGCGCTTCATGGGACCGTTCGCGGCGCGTCATTTCGGCCAGGACGCCGTGCGCCTGGCGTACGCCGATGCGATGGCAGCCGACACCCTGCCGGACCACATCCAGGTGGAAGAGTTCTACATGCAGTCCGGCGCATTGCTGCGCTCGCGGCAGGCGCAGGCCAGCTACACCAGCCTGAACTACACCCACGCCGCCGATGCGGTCGCCCAGCGCGCGCCACATGCCATCGTGCAGAAAGTGGCCCGTCGCGAAGGCAGCAGCCGGTTGTCGCTGTCGTGCAACAACGACATCACCCAGGACACCCTGGATGCGATGGCCGCACGCGGGCTGCCGCGCCCGCTGCTGATTGCCGAAGTGGATCCGCAGCTGCCCTGGCTGGGCGGCAGTGCGGCGGTGGACGAGACCTTCTTCGACCTGGTGATCACGCCGCCCGGTCCGTATCCGGCGCTGTTCGGCCTGCCGCGGCAACCGGTCAGCGATGCCGACCATGCCATCGGCCTGTACGCCAGCACGCTGGTGCGTGACGGTGGCACCCTGCAGATCGGCATCGGTGCACTGGCCGATGCGCTCAGCCACGCGCTGGTGCTGCGCCATACCGACAACGCGCTGTACCGACGCGTGCTGCATGCACTGGATCCGCAGCTGGCGGCGCATCCCCTGGTGGCTGAAATCGGTGGATTGGGGCCGTTCGAAGAGGGCCTGTACGGCTGCAGCGAAATGCTCAACGAAGGCTTCCGCAAGCTGGTGCAGTGCGGGGTGATCAAGCGCAAGGTGCACGATGACCTGGTGCTGATGAAACGGCTGGACAACGGCAGCGCCTACACCGCCGACCACGCCACGCTGGCCGCCGAAGGCGAGTACCTGCACGGCGCGTTCTACCTCGGCTCGCCTGAGTTCTACGAGTGGCTGCGCACCCTGCCCGACGACGAATGCCGCGCCATCGGCATGCGCCGGATCAGTGAGATCAACCAGTTGTACGGCGGCAACGAAGAGCTGGAGCGACTGCAGCGCCGCCATGCACGCTTCTTCAATTCCTGCATGATGGCCACCGCGCTCGGCGCCGCCGTCTCCGATGCGCTGGAAGACGGCCGCGTGGTCTCCGGCGTGGGCGGCCAGTACAACTTCGTGGCGATGGCGCATGCGCTGCCCGAAGCACGCAGCGTGCTGATGTTCCGCGCCGCGCGCGAGGATGCCGGCACCCGCGAAAGCAACGTGCGCTGGAACTATGGGCATACCACCATTCCGCGCCACCTGCGCGATGTGTACCTGGATGAATATGGCATCGCCGACCTGCGCGGACTGACCGACGCCGACTGCGTGCAGGCCATGGCCGCCATTACCGAACAGCCGTTCCAGCAGGCATTGCTGCAGCAGGCGAAGGCCGCGCGCAAGCTGGCGACCGCCGCGCAGGTCGACCCGCGTGCACAACGCAATACGCCGCAGGCCTTGTCGGCCGCACTGGCCGGATTCCGCAGCGACGGCACCCTGCCCGATTATCCGCTGGGCAGTGATTTCACCGAGGTCGAGCAGGTCCTGCTGAAGGCACTCGGCTGGCTGAAATCCCACACGCAGACACGCGGCGCGAAGCTGCGCACGGTGTGGGCCGCGTTGACGCAGCGCGCCGGCGATGGCGATGCGGTGTACCTGCAGCGGATGGGGCTTGAAGCGCCGGCGAACCTGGGCGAGCGCTTGAACGCGCGCCTGTTGCGGCTGGCGCTGGCACGCACGGCCGCCTAGCGGCCGATAGCGCCGAGCGGTGCTCGGCGAGCGCAGCGGTAACGGAGCAACCGCGTGACGACCAACGGTCGTCACCCACCGGGAGCAAGGCAGGAGCGTGACGACCAACGGTCGTCACCCACCAAGGGCAAGGGCAAGGCAGGAGCCGACGGCCAGCGGCCGTCGCTACCGGGCTGGGGCGCAAAAAAAACGCCCCTTGCGGGGCGTTTTCCGTTGCTGCGTATTACAGCGCCCTGGCGGCTTCCACCACGTGCGCGGTGGTGATGCCGAAGTGCTTGTACAGCGCGTCCGCCGGCGCCGATGCGCCGAAGGTGTCGATACCCACCACCGCGCCATCCAGGCCGACGAACTGGCGCCAGAAACCGGTGACACCGGCTTCAATCGCCACGCGCTTGCGCACCGCGTTCGGGAGCACCGATTCACGGTAGGCCGCATCCTGGCGCAGGAACACGTCGGTGGACGGCATGGAGACCACGCGGGTCTTCAGGCCGGCCGCGTCCAGCTGCGCCTTGGCTTCGGTGGCCAGCGACACTTCCGAACCGGTAGCGATCAGGATCACGTCCGGGGTACCGCCTTCGGCATCGGCCAGCACGTAGCCGCCCTGCTCGATCTGGGCGATCTGGCCGGCATCGCGCGGCTGGTGCGGCAGGTTCTGGCGGCTGAACACCAGGCAGCTCGGGCCATCCTGGCGGGTGATCGCGGCCTTCCAGCTGACCGCCGATTCCACCGCGTCGCAGGGACGCCACACATCGTTGTTCGGGATGTAGCGCAGCGAGGCCAGGTGCTCCACCGGCTGGTGGGTCGGGCCGTCTTCGCCCAGGCCGATCGAGTCGTGGGTATAGACGTGGATGGTGTGGGCCGGGATCAGGGCGCTCATGCGCACACCGTTGCGGGCGTAATCGCTGAACACCAGGAAGGTGGCGTCGAACGGCAGGAAACCGCCGTGCAGGGCCAGGCCGTTGGCAATGGCGGTCATGCCGAACTCGCGCACGCCGTAGTACACGTAGTTGGCGTTGGCGTCATCGGTGGCGACTGACTTGCTGGCCTTCCACAGGGTCAGGTTGGAGTGCGCCAGATCGGCCGAACCGCCCACCAGCTCCGGCAGCAGCGGTGCATAGGCTTCGATGGCCAGCTGCGATGCCTTGCGCGAGGCGATGGTCGGGCCTTCCGCCGCCACCTGGGCGATGTAGGCATCGGCCTTGGCGATGAAATCTTCCGGCAGCTCGCCGTGCGAACGACGGGTCAGCTCCTCGGCCTGCTGCGGGTACTGGGCGGCGTACTTGTCGAACTGCTGTTCCCACTCGGCCTGGCGCAGGGTGCCGGTACCGCCGGCACGCCAGCCGCCATAGATGGCTTCCGGGATCTCGAACGGGCCGTATTCCCAGCCCAGTGCCTTGCGGGTGGCTTCCAGCTCGTCCTTGCCCAGCGGCGCACCGTGGCTGGATTCCTTGCCGGCCTTGGCCGGGGAACCGAAGCCGATGGTGGTGCGGCAGCAGATCAGGGTCGGCTTGTCGGACTGTGCCAGCGCGGCGTCGATGCCGGCCTTGATGCTTTCCGGATCATGGCCGTCGACGTCACGCACCACGTTCCAGCCGTAGGCCTCGAAACGTTCCGGGGTGTTGTCGGTGAACCAGCCATCGGTGTTGCCGTCGATGGAGATGTGGTTGTTGTCCCAGAAGCAGACCAGCTTGTGCAGGCCCCAGGTACCGGCCAGCGAAGCGGCTTCATGCGACACGCCTTCCATCAGGCAGCCGTCACCCATGAACACGTAGGTGCGGTGATCGACGATCTCCAGCTCCGGGCGGTTGAAGCGCTGGGCCAGCAGCTTTTCGGCCAGGGCGAAACCGACGGCATTGGCGAAGCCCTGGCCGAGCGGACCGGTGGTGGTCTCCACGCCGGGGGTTTCATGGTGTTCCGGATGGCCGGCGGTCTTGCTGCCGAGCTGGCGGAACGCCTTCAGCTGCTCGATCGGCAGATCGTAGCCGCTCAGGTGCAGCAGGGCGTACTGCAGCATCGAGCCATGGCCGTTGGACAGCACGAAACGGTCACGGTTGAACCACTTCGGGTTGTTCGGGTTGTGGCGGAGATAGTCGTTCCAGAGCACTTCGGCGATGTCGGCCATGCCCATGGGCATGCCGGGGTGGCCGGACTTGGCGGTCTCGACCGCATCGGCGGCAAGGAAGCGGATGGCGTTGGCCAACTGGCGGCGGGTAGGCTGCGTCATGGTTCTATCGGAATCAGGGAGGCGGCCGCGGACGTGCGGGCAAGCCATTGTAGCGCCGTGCCACGCCTGGCGAACTCACGCGGTAACCGGCGGGTCAGCAAGCGGCACGCCCCGCCCGCCCGGAACCGGTAACGCCGACCCATGGTCGGCGAGCGCAGCGGCACGGGGGCCTCCGCCGAGCACGGCTCGGCGCTACCCGGGGCGAAATCGGTACGCCCCGCCCGCCCGGCACCGGTAGCGCCGACCCATGGTCGGCGAGCGCAGCGGCACGGGGCATCCGCCGAGCACGGCTCGGCGCTACCCGGGCGGAGTCAGCGGTCGGTCGTTGCCGCCGCGGCCACCGGCTCGTCCTTTTCGCCCTTGGCCACCAGGGTGGTCAGGGCCAGGTCGCCGGTGACATTCAGCGCGGTACGGCACATGTCCAGGAAGTGGTTCACGCCCAGGATCAGGCCGATGCCCAGCGGGTTCACCCCGACCATCGCGCAGATCATCGCCACCACCGGCAGCGACCCCGACGGCACGCCGGCCGTGCCGATGCCGCCAAGGATGCAGACGGCCATGACCATGATCTGCTGGCCGATGCTCAGGTCCACGCCGAAGAACTGCGCCAGGAAGATCACCGTCACGCCCTCGAACAGCGCGGTGCCGTTCTGGTTGGCGGTCGCGCCCACGGTCAGCACGAAGCGCGACACCTTCTGCGGCAGGCCCATCTCATCGGCCACGCGCAGCGCGGTCGGCAGGGTGGCGTTGCTGGAGGCGGTGGAGAACGCCATCACCGTGGCTTCCTGGGTATCGCGGAAGAACGCCAGCGGCGAGCGTCCGGACAACCACACCGCCACGCCGTAGGTCACCACCATGTGCAGGCCCAGCGCCAGCACCACCACGCCCACATAGGCACCGAGCCGGATCAGCAGCTCGAAGCCGAACAGCGCGGCCAGGTTGAACATGAAGCAGGCCACCGCATACGGCGCCAGGCGGATGACCAGGTTGATCAGGGTCATCGAGACTTCGAAGATGCCCTCGATGGCACGCCGCAGCGGGGCGACTTTTTCATCGTCGGTCAGCACCATGCCGATGCCGAACATCAGCGCGAAGAACATCAGCGACAGGATCGCGCCATTGCTGGACGCGGCTTCCACGATGTTACTCGGCACGATCGACAACAGCATGTCCATGCCCTTGGGCTGGCTGCCGACCCCGGCGACGATCTCCTTCGACCGTTCCAGGTTCTCGGCCAGGATCTGGTTGGCCATGGCCGGATCCACGCCCACGCCCGGCTTGAGCAGGTTCACCAGCACCAGGCCGATCGCCACCGCGATGCTGGACAGCACGATGGTGTACGCCAGGGTTTTCCAGCCGATCCGACCGAGCGCGCGGATGTCGCCCATCTCCGACACGCCCATCACCAGCGCGGAGAAGATCAGCGGCACGATCAGCATGAAGATCAGGTTGAGGAACAGGCCGGAAGCCGGCGTGGTGATGTAGTGCATCAACCACTTCGCCGCGTCCATCAGTGCCGGCGTCTGCGCACCCAACGCATGCACCACCAGACCCAGCACCAGGCCGATGGCGAAGCCGATGCCCATTTTCCAGTGCAGAGGCATCTTTTTCTTCGCGGGGCTGGCTGCTGTCATCGGGTCGGTATCCTGGGAAAGGGGAGTCACTGTAGCAAAGCGCCCCGCGGCCCCGTCTTGCCGATCACGGCGGTGGCGGGTACAGCGGCGGCAGTCCAGTCTGCGTCGAGATTACCGGCGCCGACCAGTGCGGTCCGTCATGGAACGCTTGTTTCAATTCCCGTCGCACGTCCGGAAGCTCACCTTCGCCCGCCCAGCGCGCTTTCTGCAAGGCCTGCAGCGCCTGCCGCTGGCGATCGTCGCCCAATCTGGCCATGACCTGTTCCAGACGCGACACGCCGGCCATCGCACACAGCAACGCCGCCACATCGGCGAAGCTCTCCACGTCCAGAGCGCGACGCAGCTCGGCCACGCGCGGCGCCTGCTGGCGCACGCCGTCGTGTGTCGGCGGCACAGGCCCGGACGGCCGCGTCGGCTGGCCGCGTCCACGCCGCCAGCCCCACCACAGGGTCAGCAGCCACAACAGCAGCAGGCCGGCGGCCAACGCCATCCACGGCCAGGCCTGCCGCGCCTGGGCCGGGGCCGCCTCGAGGGCGGGCGCGTCGTCGCCACCAGGCAACGCGGCATCGGTGTCCAGCGCCTGCGCCGGCGGGGTCGGCTGGCCAGCCCCCCCACTGCCGGCCGCAACCGCCAGGGTCAGTGCGGGAACACCGCTGCTGCGCGCCTGGCCGCTCTTCACGTCCCACCAGCGCATCTGGATGCCGGGCACTTCCAGCGTCCCGGCCGCCCGCGGCACGATGGAATAGCGCCGGGTGATCTTCAGCTGCGGCGAGCCGCCAGTGAAGGTTTCGTCGTACTGCGCCGGCTCGGCGAACACCTGGGCATCGCTGCCGACATCGGGCACCGGCAGGTCGGTGAACTGGGCCCGGGTCGCCCCCACCGCGATCCCTTCGATCTCCAGCGTGGCCGCTTCACCGGCGCGCGCCCGGTCCGGTGCCAGCGTGTAACGCAGGCGCAGGTCGTGCAGCGGCAGCCACGGCTGCGGCGCGTCGACCGGTTGCGCCTGCACCTGCAGGGTCTGGTCGGCTGCTGCCGCGCGCAGCCGGCCATCACCGCGCCCGCCGAAGAAATCATCGAAGAAACTGCCCGCGGTACGCCCGTCGAAGCGCGCACCCGCCACCCGCAGCGGACCGCTGCGTTCGGGAATCAACAGATAACGCCGCTCGGCCACGTTGTAACGTCGTCCGTTGACCTCGCGCACGTCGGTGCGGTCCTGGCCGATCACCTGCAGCGATGCCCCTTCGGGGGTATCCAGCACCAGTGAACCCGACGCCAGCTGCGCGGCGTAGAACAACCGCACCACCACGCCCACGCTCTGCTGCACGTAAGGGCTGCTGTCATCCACTTCGGTTTCGATGAACGCCAGGGCGGTGCCATCGTTGCGTGCCGGGGCGGCCGCGCCCACCTGCAGCTGCAGCGGCTCGGTGAATACCTGGCCGACCTGCAGCGGCGGCACCACCAGCGTGCCGCTGCGCCGGGGTGACAGGGCCACCCCGTGCAGCGTGCGCGTCTGCATGCGGCCGTTGATCCACTCGACCTGGCGGCTGCGGGTCTGGTTGCTGAGTTCGAAATCGGCACCCAACGGCGTCAGCACCGGCGAGGCGGCCGAATCGGACTGGATGTTCAGGGTGACCGTGTCGCCGAGCGAAACCTGGGCGCGGTCCAGCCACGCACGGGTCTGCGCCGATGCGGACTGCGGCACACATGCCAGCACCGCGAACACCGCGAGCAGCCACGGCAGCACGCGCATGAGGGCTGATGGAGAGGCGGTGCGGATCATGGTCCTTCCTGTTTCCTGCGTTCGTTTTCCAGCTGGAATTTGGCGCGCAGCAGATCGCCGGGCCGGTCAGGCACGCGCCGCATCCATGCTTCGACCGCCTGCTGCTGCTCGCGCTGCTGCGGCGTGCGGCCATCGCTGCGTCGTGCCGGCTGCTTGCCGTCCTTGCCGTCCTTGCCGTCCTTGCCCTCGTTGCCCTGCTGCACCGCCTGCTGCATGCGCTGGCGCTGTTCTGCATCGGCGCGCGCCTGCGCCTGGGGATCGACAGGGGGCTGCCGCGCCGCCTCACCTTGTGCCGGCTTGTCTGATGGTGCGCCCGCGGGCGGCGGCTGGGCAGGCTCGCCCGGCTTCGGCGACCCCTTGCCGGTGGACGACGGCTGGCCGGTCGCTGGCGGCTGCGCCTGGCCCTGGCCCTGCGGTGGCGGCTTGCTGTTTCCGCTCTGCGATGGCGGGGACTTTCCGTCCTTCGGCGAAGGCGGTGGCCTGCGTTTGCGCGCGGCATCGACCACGGCCCGGTTGGCCACCGCATCGGGCATGCCCGGGCGCCGGCTCAAGGCATGGTCGTAGGCCTGCACGGCGCCATCGAGATCGCCCTGGCGCGCACGTGCGTTGCCGAGGTTGTACCAGCCTTCGGCGGTCTGCACGCCCTCAAACGTGCGTGCGGCGGTGCTGAAATCGCCGGCGTGGTAGGCCTGCACGCCCTGCTCCAGTTGCTGCTGGCGGCGCTGGTCATCGCGCAGCCAGAGGCCGGAACGGGCACCGGACTGCGGGGCGGACTGCGGGGCGGCGGAGGCGGTGGCCTGCGCCAGCACCGGCGTTGGCTGCAGGCCTGCAGCCCCGATCAACAGCAGCACCGACAGCACCGCGCTGCGCCGCCGGAATGCCAGCAAGGCAAGCAGCATCAGCGGCGGCAGCAGCCAGTAGCCCTGGTCCAGCCACTGGCGCACGCTCCCCTGCTTGCTTTCCCCCACCGAACGGTCGGCGCGCAGCAGATCCAGGGCGCGCAGGTCGGCGGTGTCGCGGGCCAGCCGCTGGTAGCGCCCGCCACCGGCGTCGGCCAGCCGGCGCAGGCTGGCTTCGTCCAGCGCGGCGTTGGCGATCTGTCCGCGGGTGTCCCGGTAGGCCGCGCCGGTCGTTGTACCCAGCCCGATCACCGATACCTGCACGCCCTGGCCGTGCGCCTGGCGCGCGGCGTCGATGGCAGCCGCATCGGCGCTGTCGGTCAGCAGCAGCACCTGGCCGGCGCGCATGCCACTGCGTTGCAGCAGCCGGGTGGCCCAGTCCAGCGCGCGGTCGGTGCGCTGGCCATCGGCCGGCATCACCTGCGGCGACAACGCATCCAGGTACAACGCGATGTTGGCCACGTCATCGGTGAGCGGCGCCACGGTGTAGGCATCGTCGGCGTAGACCACCAGCGCCAGTTGGCCGCCTTCGCGTTGCTGCAGCAGGCTGCCCAGTTTGGCCCGTGCCTGCAGCAGCCGCGACGGCGGCAGGTCGGTGGCGGTGATGCGGGTGGACAGATCCAGCACCACCACCAGCGGTGACTGCGGTTGCAGCAGCGGTTGGGCCTGCTGCTTCCAGCCCGGACCCGCCAGTGCCAGTACGGCCAGCGTCCAACCCAGCAGCAGCGTCCACGGCCAGCGCCGTGCCCCCTTGCGGCTGGCCTGCAGCAGGTGCGGCAACAGGTGGGGATCCACCGCGTGCTGCCAGCGTCCGGCATCACGCCCGCGACGCCATGCCCACAGGGCGATGAGCGGCAGCACGCACAACGCCCACAGCAGCTGCGGACGGGCCCAGTGCAGCGCGGAAAGCAGGTCCAGGTTCATGACCGACGTCCCGGCCACAGCCAGGCCAGTGCACCCAGCAGCATCGCCAGCCCCAGTGCCCAGAAATAGACTTCGTTACGTGGCCGCAGGGCAGGCCCCTTGGCGGTCACCGGTTCAAGCCGATCCAGTTCGGCATAGATGCCGGCCAGCTCGGCGGTGTCACGTGCGCGGAAGAAGCGCCCGCCGGTGCGCTCGGCGATCTGCCGCAGCGTGGCCTCGTCGACGGGATCCTGGCCCTGGCCGAGGTCCATGCCGAACAGCTTCATGCCGCCATCCCCACCGAAGGCCACCGGGTAGACCCGCACCTGTTCGGTGGCCGCCAGCTCCGCCGCACGCAGCGGGGACAGCACCCCGGCATTGCTGACGCCGTCAGTCAGCAGGATCAGCACGCGCTGGCCTTCGGGCTGGTCACGCAGGCGTTTGACCGCCAGTGCGATCGCATCGCCGATGGCGGTTTCGCGGCCGGCCAGTCCAACGACCGCATCGCCGAGTTGTTCGCGCACGCTGGCCAGGTCGGCGGTGATCGGGGTCAAGGCATAGGCACGGTCGCCAAATACCAGCAGGCCCACGCGATCGCCGGCACGACGGTCCAGGAAATCCGCCAGCACCGCCTTGGCGGCGACCAGCCGTTCCACCACCTGCCGACCGAGCACCATGTCCGGTTCACCCATGCTGCCGGACACGTCCATGGCCAATATCAACTGCCGCGCCTGGGTGGGCGGACTCACCGCTTCACCGAGCAGCTGCGGACGGGCCAGCGCCACGCACAGGCAGCACCATGCCAACCACAGCAGCAGGCGATGGACGCGTGCGCCATCGTGGCCGCTGCCACCGGCGATCTGCTGCAGCTGCTGCGCCGACCACGGCACGCGCAGCGCGGCGCCTTCCGATGCCACGCGGCGTGGCCACCAGCGCATCAGCCACGGCAACGGCAGCGCCAGCAGCGCCCACGGCCATGCCAGCAGCAGGTCCGGCCACGGCCAAGCGGGAAGGGTCATCGCGTGCGCTCCCGCAGCAGCGCGACATACCGCGCGCGCGCCCAGCGTCCGAGCGTTGCCAGCTGCGCTGCATCGATGGCGGGCTGGTAAGCGCCCTGCAGCAGCAGCGCGCGTTGCGCCGGCGCAAGCGCATTGGCTGGATCAAGCACCTGCAGCCACGCCTCCCCCTGCAGCAGCTCGCTGCCGGCGCGGTTTGCGCGGGCGGCGCGACGCAGCAGCTCCACCAGCGCGGCAAGCCGCAGCGGCCCTTCGCCCGCCGCCTGCAGCTCAGCATCGAACTGCCGCTGCCAGGCCCGTTCGCGGCGTAGCCGGCGGGCGCGCAGCAGCAAGGGAATCGCCACCAGCAGCAGCACCACGGCGGCGACAAGCCACCAGCCGGGCGCAGGCGGCCACAGACTGGGCGCCGGTGGCAGGTGCACGTCACGCAGTGGCAGGTTGGTGCTCATGCCACCACCTCGCGCACTGCAGGGGCCAGCCAGCCGGCACTCGGCGCATCGGTGGACATCACATGGGCGGTGACCCGGCGCGTGGCGAGGCTGTCCTGCAGCTGCTGCAGCGGCGTGGCGAAATGGTCCTGCCAGTGCGCGCGCACCTGCGGACTGCGCAGGTCGACCCGCACGCGACGCTGTTCGGCAAGGAAATCGAGTGCCTCGGTGGGCGGCTGCAGCTCCAGCGGATCCACCAGCAGCACCACGTCGACCTGGTGATGCAGGGCCAGCCCGGACCAGCGCGCGAGCGGCACCGCGGCGGCGCGCAGCGGGTCGGCCAGCACCAGCAGGCGCGCGCCCGGCCGCAGCACGCGCGTGGCCTGCTGCAGCGCGTGCTCCAGCCCGGCGTCTTCGGCCGGGGGCGCGGCATACCAGCGGCCCAGTGCATCGAGCACGCGCAGCACGCCACGGGTTCCGCCGGCTGGCGGAATCGGGGCCTCGTGCAGGCTGCCGCGCAGCGCCGCGATGCGGTCACCGCGCCGCTGCGCTGACCACGCCGCGACCGCGCCCACGCGTGCGGCCTGTACCGATTTGAAGCGCGTACGCGTGCCGAAGTACAGGGCCGGATCGGTGTCGGCGACGATCAGCGTGACCCGCTCGCGTTCGGCCTGGAACAACTTGGTATGGGTGCGGCCACTGCGTGCGGTCACCCGCCAGTCGATATGCCGCGCGTCATCGCCGGCGACATACTCGCGTGATTCGGCGTACTCCATGCCACGCCCGCGCAGTGGCGATGGCGCTTGGCCGGCCTGGCCGATGCGTCCACGCTTCGGCGCCGGCGGGCGGATCGCCGTGCCGCGCAGCGCCACCAGTTCGGCCAGCGTGGGGACCAGGCCATCGCCGTGCAGCAGGTCGGGGGAATCAACGGCCATCGCGGTCAGGGGGCCGGCACCTTGGCCAACAGCTCCTGCACCAGCCGTTCGCCATCCCAGCCTTCCGCGAGCGCCTCGTAGCTGGGCAGCACGCGGTGGCGCAGGACGTCAGCGGCGATCGCGCGTACATCGTCGGGGGTCACGAAGTCACGCCCGGCCAACCAGGCGCGCGCGCGCGCGCAGCGTTCCAACGCGATCGAGCCACGCGGGCTGGCGCCCCAGGCAATGCGCCGCGCCAGCGCGGCGTCGTAACGGGCCGGCTGCCGCGAGGCCAGCACCAGCTCCACCAGATAGCGTTCCAACGGCGGCGCCATGTGCAGGTCCAGCACTTCCCGGCGCGCCTGGTGGACGTCTTCCAGCGGCATCCGCCGCGGCGGCTCCGGTGCCGCGTCCAGCGCACCGCGCGCGCGTTCACGGGCCAGTCGCAGGATCTCGGTCTCGGCGCCTTCGTCGGGGTAGCCGATGCGGACATACATGAGGAAGCGGTCGAGCTGCGCTTCCGGCAGCGGGAACGTGCCTTCCTGTTCGATCGGGTTCTGCGTCGCCATCACCAGGAACAGCGGCGGCAGCGCGTAGGTATGGCGGCCCACGGTCACCTGGCGCTCGCCCATCGCTTCCAGCAGCGCGGACTGGACCTTGGCCGGGGCGCGGTTGATCTCGTCCGCCAGCAGGATCGGGTGGAAGATCGGACCGGGCACGAACTCGAAGCGGCCCTCCTGCGGGCGCCAGATTTCGGTGCCGGTGAGGTCGGCCGGCAGCAGGTCCGGAGTGAACTGCACGCGGGAAAACTCAGCGTCCAGGCGACTGGCCAGGGCGCGGATGGCGGTGGTCTTGGCCAGCCCGGGCGCGCCCTCCACCAGCAGGTGGCCATCGGCCAGCAACGCGATCAGCAGGCGTTCGACCAGCTCGGCCTGGCCGACGATTTCACTGGACAGCGCAGCGCGCAGGGCCTGGAAGTCAGCATGCAGGCGCGAGGCATTGCTGCCTGCGGTGAGGGTGGGGGGAACGGCGGGGATCTGATTCATCGTGCTTGGACCAGCACCGGTGGATTCCGGTTCCCCATCATCGCAGGGGTCGGTCATGAATGTGATCAAGATTGGATGAACAGTGGATCGAGCGGTGATTCCCCTCGCGGCTGGCGTTCTGGAGTTGCAACTGGGGGTGGGCCGGGCGATGGGGCTG
>NZ_LDJK01000086.1 GCF_001431535.1 Stenotrophomonas chelatiphaga | reverse complement strand
CCACCCCGCCCCACCAACCCAAGCAGCCTTGCAGCTGTTGACTTTGCCTTTGCTCCAAAGCGGGCCGCCGGGCTGCAAGCCCGGCATCCACCCACCGCTCAGTAACGCGGCCGGCCGTCTTCCAGCACCTGGCGCAGGAACGGCACGGTGATCCGCCGCTTGGCCGCCAACGATTCGCGGTCCAGCCAATCCATCAGTGTGATCAGCCCGCCCAGCTCGCGCCCGGAGTGCGACAGCAGCCATTCGATGGAGGCTTCGTCGATGGCCAGGCCACGGCGCAACGCGCGGTCGCGCAGCACCGCAGCACGCCCCTCCTCGTCCAGCGCCTGCAGCACCACGCGCACGCACTGGCCCAACCGCGAACGCAGGTCCGGCAACACCAGGCCCAGCTCGGCCGGCGAAGCCTGCGCCGTATACATCACCGCCGTGCCCGCCGCGCGCGCGCGGTTGTGGAAATCAAACAACGCCACCTCGTCCTCGCGCCCACCGGCCACCGCGTCCAGTCCGTCCAGCACCACCAGGTCGCGCTGTTCCAGCCCTTCCAGCACCGCACGCACCCGCCCCACCACCGCGCTCAGCGGCACGTAGGTCGGCGTGCGCCCAGCCTGTTCGGCGTTGGAACACATCGCCAGGGCCTGGTGGGTCTTGCCGGTGCCGGCCGCACCTTCCAGGTACACCCAGTCCGGGCTGGCGCCCACGGCGATCGCGCGCAGCTGCGCCAGCGCACCATCCGGTGCGCCGATGAAGGTCTCCAGTCGCTCGTCCTGCGGGTAATGCAGGGCCAGCGGCAGCTGCGGTACTGCGCTCACTTCGGTTCCGGCCCCTTCGGCGAACCGTCGACGATGATCACCGGCTTGTCGATGTAGGAATCGAGCACGATGGACGGCTTCTCACCGGCATACAGCTCGCTTTCGCGGTAGCGCTGGTGCGCATAGCGCAGCAGCACGTTGCTGACCGCCGCCACCGGCAGCGCCAGCAGCATGCCGAGGAAACCGAACAGCTGGCCACCGGCCATCACCGCGAAGATCACCGCCACCGGATGCAGCCCGATCTTGTCGCCGACGATGCGCGGGGTCAGCACGTAGCTTTCCAGCAACTGGCCCACGGTGAACACCACGCCGACCAGCAGCAGCAGCTTCAGGTCGAAGCCCTGCGCCTGCACCAGGGCGGCGATCACCGCCATCAGGATGCCGGTGGTGGCGCCCAGGTAGGGAATGAAACTGATCAGGCCGGCGATGATGCCGATCAACAGCCCGAGGTTCAGGCCGACCATCGTCAGGCCACCGGCGTAGATCACGCCCAGCGCGATCATCACCAGGAACTGGCCACGGATGAACGCGCCGAGCACGTCGTTGGACTCGCGCGCCAACTGGGTGATGGTGCCCACGTGGTTGCGCGGGATGACCGAACGCACGCGCTCCACCAGCAGGTCCCAGTCACGCAGGAAGTAGAACGCCAGGATCGGCAGCAGCAGCAGGTTGACCACCCAGGTCACCATCGCAAAGCCGGAACGCTGCACATAGCCGAAGAACTGCTTGGCCACCCCGCCGGCCTGCTGCCAGTGGCTGCGGATGTAATCCATCACCCGCTCCGAATCCAGCCATTGCATCACTTCCAGGCCGGTCTTCTGTTCGAACCAGGGAATGCCCTTTTCCATCAGCCAGGCCTGGGCCTGCGGCGCGGAAGCGATCAAGGTGCTGATCTGGCGCTCGATCATCGGCACCAGGATCAACAGCAGCGCGGTGATCACCAGCACCATCGCCACGAACACCAGGATCACGCCGGTGTTGCGCGAACGCCCGGTGGCCTCGATGCGGTCCACCAGCGGATCGCCGAGCCAGGCCAGCGCGAGCGCCAGCACGAACGGGGTCAGGATGGGCGCCAGCAGCCAGACGACCCAGCCGATCAGCAGCGCAACCGCGACGAACTTGACGCGGCGCAGGAACAGGGCGATTTCCGCCTCCGGAGTGTGGATCATCGCAGGCGGTACTCGTTGCTGGCCGGGGCCGGATTCTGTTCTTCACCGTCCAGGGTGATCGCCACCGGGGCGACCGGCACCAGTACGCCGTCCTCGCCCAGCATGCGGTTCAACCCGGCAAGGCCGGTGGTCATTTCAACGCTCAGTTCCAGCCGGTTGCCCAGCGCGCGCAGCGGGATGATGTTGCGCACCACCGGCACTTCGCGCAGGCCGGCGGCCAGGCGCATGTAGTCGTCGGCGCTGTCGATCCCGGTCACCACGATGCGGTAGGTGCCGGCCTGGCCGGTCGCCGCGCCAGGCTTGGCGTAACGGCGCACCAGCGCGTCGGCCGCGCCATCGGCACCGCCGGCCATCGCACGCATGGCGTTGGCATCCTTGGTGGTCCATTTGTTCAGTTCGCGGCCGTTGTCGACGAACACCCAGTCCGCCGTCCAGCCGCCCTCCGCGCGCGACAGCTTGCCGATCAGCTGCATCGGCGGGGCGTAACGGGCCGAAGCCCGGGCCACCGCAGCGGTGTCCTGGCGCCAGATCGCGCCGACCAGCGCCTGTTCGGCGGTGCTGCCGGTGGGCAGGCCCAGCTTGAAGCCGCGTTCCACCGCGCGCGCCAGCACCGGGCGCACTGCGTTGGCCTGCTGCACGGTCACCAGCCGCGGGCCGCTGCCATCGTCGATGGCCAGCCACAGCACCGGCTTGGGGCGCGGCAGCGGCCACACCGGCAGGCCCAGCGCGGCCACCATCGCATCCACGTCGTCTTCCCGGAAGCGGGCGACCAGCAGCGTGCGGAAGTTCGGTGCGCCGCTGGCGGTGGTGCTCTGGTCCTGTTTGTAGTCGTAGCTCTGCACGTAATCCTTGGCGTTGCGCAGGGCCTGCACCACGCCCGGGCGGGCGGTGATGTTGCGGTCGCCGGACAGTTTGCCCAGCACTTCGGCCAGCGCGCGCGACAGCCCGCCGTTGCGATCGGCGTCGCTTTGGCCCCGGACCGGGACCTCGGCCTCGTAGGCGCCGGCGGCGGTGGCCACGTCTCCTTCGGTGCGCAGGCCGCTCTGGGCCAGGGCGGCAAAGGGCAGGCACGCCGCGAGGAGCATGATGAGGAACGTGGTCCTGAGGGGGCTGCGGGGCATCTGGACTTCCATTGGCTCGACGTATCCGGGGAGATTGTTGCCCGAATAGGGTCTTTGCGCCAACGTGGCCTGTTAAAATCGCCGTCTCACCCTTGCCAGCGCCGACGCCCGTGACCAACAGCCCGTCCTCCGCCCCTACGCCCCTCACCTACCGTGACGCGGGTGTCGACATCGATGCCGGCAACGAACTGGTCGAGCGCATCAAGCCGCTGGTCAAGCGCAGCTTCCGCCCTGAAGTGATGGGCGGGCTGGGCGGCTTCGGCGCCCTGTTCGACCTGTCCAACAAGTACCGCGAGCCGGTCCTGGTGTCCGGTACCGACGGCGTCGGCACCAAGCTGAAACTGGCCCAGCAGCTGGGCCGCCACGACACCATCGGCATCGACCTGGTCGCCATGTGCGTGAACGACGTGCTGGTGCAGGGCGCCGAGCCGCTGTTCTTCCTGGATTATTTCGCCACCGGCAAGCTGGACATCGACACCGCAGCGGCGGTCGTGGGCGGCATCGCCAACGGCTGCACCGAAGCGGGCTGTGCGCTGATCGGCGGCGAAACCGCTGAAATGCCCGACATGTATGCCCCGGGCGAGTACGACCTGGCCGGCTTCACCGTGGCCGGCGTGGAAAAGAGCGAACTGAAGGACGGCGCCAGCGTTGCCGAGGGCGACGTGCTGATCGGCATCGCCTCGTCCGGCCCGCATTCCAACGGCTATTCGCTGGTGCGCCGCATCTATGACCGCGCCGGCCAGCCGGCCGGACACGTGCTGGAAGACGGGGTGAAGCTGGTCGATGCGCTGATGGCGCCGACCCGCCTGTACGTGAAGCCGATCCTGGCCCTGCTCAAGACCCACGGCGAGGCGATCCACGGCATGGCCCACGTCACCGGCGGTGGCCTGACCGAGAACATCATCCGCGTGGTGCCCGAAGGCCTCGGCCTGGACATCGACGCCCGCAGCTGGACCCTGCCGCCGGTATTCCAGTGGCTGCAGCGCGAAGGCGCGGTGGCCGATGCCGAGATGTGGCGCACCTTCAACTGCGGCATCGGCTTCGTGCTGATCGTGGCCGCCGACCAGGTCGCCGCCGTGGCCGACGCTGCCGGCGCACAGGGCCTGCAGCACTGGACCATCGGCAAGGTGGTGCCGGCCGTTGAGGGCGCCGAGCGCGTGCACATCGGCTGACAAAAGGACCCTGCCGGTAACGCCGAGCGATGCTCGGCGGCATCCCGGCTACCGCTGCGCTCGCCGGGCATGGCCCGGCGCTACCTGTTCCGGGCGCCTGCCCGGCGCTCACGGCCATCAAGGAGACCGCCATGTCCACCCCGCCACTGAGTGCGCAGGACGCTGACCACCTGCGCCTGCTGTCGATCTTCCACTACGTGGTGGCGGGCATCACCGCGCTGTGCTCGCTGATCCCGGTCATCCACCTGGTAATGGGCCTGGCCATCGTCACCGGCAAGCTGCCGATGGAAAGCCAACAGGGCAGCGAACCGTTCGACCCCCGTCTTTTCGGCTGGTTCTTTGTCGCCTTCGCCGGTGCGTTCATCGCTGGCGGCCTGACCCTCGCCGGCTTCATGGCCTACGCTGGCCGCTGCCTGGCCCAGCGCCGCCGCCATCTGCTGTGCATGGTCGTGGCCGGGATTTCCTGCTGCTTCATGCCCTTCGGCACCGTGCTCGGTGTGTTCACCCTGATCGTGCTGCTGCGTCCTGCGGTCAAGGCTGCCTTCGGCGCCGCGCCGGTCACCCCGGCCTGAGGCACCCATGTCCGCCACGCCTCCCCCGCTTCATGCCCCGCGCAGCTGGACCGCGATGCAGGTCGATTCGCACCTGCACACGTTGAAGATCCTGTTCTATGTACTGGGGGGCTTCGAACTGGTCCTTGCCGCCTTCCTGCTGCTGGTCACCGTGGCCGGCTACGTCAGCGAGCCGCCCGGCAGCGGGCCCGATGCCGCGCCGTGGCTGCTGTTCATCCTGATGGGCGTGGGCGCAGGACTGTACGCAGTGCTGGGCGGATTGAGCCTCAAGGCGGCCGGATGCATCGGCAAGCGTCGCCAGCATCGGCTGTGCCTGGTCGTGGCCGGCCTGGCCTGCCTGACCGGGGCACTGGGCGTGGCGCTCGCCGCCTATGCGCTGTGGGTGCTGCTGCGCACCGAAGTGACGGCCAGCTTCCTGGACAGCGCGCGCAAGGTCGTGGCATGACCGGTTGCACGCGCATCGCCGTGCTTGCCTCCGGCCGCGGCAGCAACCTGCAGGCGATCCTGGATGCGATCGCGCAGGGGCAGCTGCAGGCCGAGGTCGTGGGCGTGTTTTCCGACCGTCCCGACGCTGAAGCCCTGCAGCGCATGCCGGCGCCACGGCGCTGGGCCGCGGCACCGCGCGACTTCGCCGACCGTGCCGCCTACGAGTCCGCGCTGGGTGATGCGGTCGCCGCCAGCGCACCGGACTGGATCGTCTGCGCCGGCTACATGCGCATCCTCGGTGCCGCCTTCGTGGCCCGCTTCGACGGCAGACTGGTCAACATCCATCCGTCCCTGCTGCCGCGGCACAAGGGCCTGCACACGCATGCGCGGGCGCTGGAAGCCGGCGATGCCGAACAT
Source organism: Stenotrophomonas chelatiphaga (assembly GCF_001431535.1). Classification (GTDB taxonomy): domain Bacteria; phylum Pseudomonadota; class Gammaproteobacteria; order Xanthomonadales; family Xanthomonadaceae; genus Stenotrophomonas; species Stenotrophomonas chelatiphaga. The sequence continues at coordinate 3,209 of NZ_LDJK01000086.1, read as the reverse complement.
GGCGCCAGCGTGCATTTCGTGGTGCCGGAACTGGATGCAGGCGCCGTATTGGCGCAGGCCCGGGTGCCGGTATTGCCCACCGATACGCCGCAGACCCTGGCCGCGCGCGTGCTGGGCGTGGAGCATCCGCTGCTGATCGCCAGCCTGCAGCTGCTGGCGAGCGGCCGGGTAACTGAACAGGACGGTCAGCTCCAGCTCGACGGTCACCCCTTTTTCAGCCCACTGGCCCTAGATTCGGCACGCATGCTGCAGGCTTCCTGAGTTGCTGAACACGCGCCGATGACCCCGGCGCTGGCATGCTTCCCTTCCCCTTTGCCGCTGCCTGGTATGAAGAACACGACGCTGCACCGTCCCGCGCTGTTGTTGTCCGCCCTGTTCTGCCTGGCGGCGCTGCCTTCGGCTGCGCAGCAGGTGCCGCAGCCCGCGCCCGCCGCCGCCCCGGCAGAGGCGGCGCCGGTGGTTCCTGCGCTGCCCGCGCTGGCCTGGGAACCGCCCGCGCTGGAACCGTTCACCGCTACCTACCAGGCCTTCTACAAGGGCAAGGAAGCAGGCGATGCGACCATGCGCGTCACCCATGCAGGTGGCGTGCAGTGGCGCGTGGACATGCAGGTCGTGGGACGCCGCGGCTTCGCCAGCGTGCTGGGCCTGAACCTTGAACAGAGCACCGTGTTCGAGAACAACGGCGGCCAGTACCGGCCACTGAGCCAGAGCACCGTGCGCAAGGGCCTGTTCCTGGGCAAGAAAGTCACCGGGACGTATGACTGGCAGGCCGGTACCGCGCGCTGGACCGGCGACCTGAAGAAGGAACGCACGCAGCCGATTCCGCTGCAGGCCGGTGACCAGAGCGCGCTGCTGCTGAACCTGGCGATCATGCGTGACGCCCGCCCGGGCAGTGCGATGCATTACCGCTACGTCGATGTCGGCCGCGTGCGCCAGCACGATTACCAGGCCGCCGGCGCCACCGAAAGCGTGCAGGTAGGCGATCTGTCCTACGACGCGCTGCGCGTGGCGCGCAGCAATGGCGGCAACGACGAAACCATCCTGTGGATCGCCAACGGCGTACCGACGCCGGTGCGCATCCTGCAACGCAAAGATGGCCAGGACTACATCGACCTGCGCCTCATCGAATACCAAGGAGTCTGAGCATGACCACGTTCCAACGCCCGCTGACCTGGATCGCCGCTGCCGCCCTGTCGGTAGCCAGCCTGCCCGCGATGGCACTGCAGCCGTTCAAGGCCGATTACCTGGCCAGCTACATGGGCATGCAGGCCAACGGCACGATGACCCTGGCCAGCGAAGGCACCGGCAAATGGCGTTACAGCCTGAAGGTGAAGAACCAGCTGGCCGACCTGAGCCAGAGCACCGTGTTCGAGGAAGCCAATGGCCGCCTGCGCCCGCTGAGCAGCCAGGACAGTTCGGTGCTGCTGGTCAAGAAGCGCAACGTGCAGGCCAACTACAACTGGACCAGCAACCAGGCAACCTGGACCGGCGACATCAAGCCGGACCGTGCGGGGCCGGTGGCGCTGAAGGCTGGTGACATGGATGCGCTGCTGATCAACCTGGCCATCGCGCGCGACCTCGCCGCCGGCAAGCCGCTGAACTACCGCATGGTGGACGAGGGCCGGATCAAGCCGATGAGCTACCGCGTGGTCGGCAAGGAAGCGGTCACCGTGGCGGGCAAGAGCTACGAAGCGACCAAGGTGTCGCGCGTGGATGGCAACAAGGAACTGATTGCCTGGATCGTGCCGGAGTTCCCGGTGCCGGCGCGCCTGCTGCAGCGCGAGAGCGGCAAGGACTCGCTGGACCTGACCATCAAGGGTCTGAACTGACGGATCGGCAGGCATCGGTAGGGACGGCCGCTGGCCGTCCTTCACCGCATTGACGGCCAGCGGCCGTCACTACCGGATGCGCGGTGGTGGGTGATGCACGGTGGTGGGTGACGCGCGGTGGTGGGTGACGACCGTTGGTCGTCACGGCTTTCCAGCGCCAAGAGCGTGACGACCAACGGTCGTCACCCACCGGCATCCAGCGGCCGTCACTACCCTTATTCGGCCTGGAACACCGTGCGGCAGTCCACGCGGATCTGCTCGCCGGTGCTGCGCCACACGAAGGTGCGGCACTCGCGGTTGCCCTCCTTCGTGTCGGTCGCGCCCACCGCGTGGAAGGCCTGGATGATCTCGTCACGGGTGACGGCGCCATCGCCGTTCCAGTCCATGTCCTTCTGCTCGACGCCCTTGGTGATGGCGATGTCGGCAAACCAGGCGTAGCCCAGGTAAGCCAGCATCAGCAGCACCAGCGCCAGCAGCGCCTTGCGGCGGCGGGTGAACCTGCCGCGCAGGATCATTGCACGCGCCTGATGGTGGCACCGAGCGCGGACAGCTTCTCTTCGATGTTCTCGTAGCCACGGTCCAGGTGGTAGATGCGGTCGATGGTGGTATCGCCATCGGCCATCAGGCCCGCCAGGATCAACGACGCCGACGCACGCAGGTCGGTCGCCATCACCGGCGCACCGCTCAGCCGTTCGGCACCGCGCACGATGGCGGTGTGGCCTTCCACCTGGATGTCCGCACCCACGCGCAGCAGTTCGTTGACGTGCATGAAACGGTTTTCGAAGATCGTCTCATTGATCACGCCCACGCCGTCGGCCACGCAGTTGAGCGCCATGAACTGCGCCTGCATGTCGGTGGGAAACGCCGGGTACGGCGCGGTGGTCAGGTTGACCGCCTTCGGCCGCTTGCCCTGCATGTCCAGGGTGATGGTGTCGGCGGTGGTGCTGATGGTGGCCCCGGCTTCGACCAGCTTGGACAGCACCGCTTCCATCGTGTCCGGGCGCGCACGGTTCACCGTCACGCTGCCACCGGTCATCGCCGCGGCCACCAGGAAGGTGCCGGTCTCGATACGGTCCGGCAGCACTTCATGACGACCACCGCCCAGGCGCGGCACCCCTTCGATCACCAGCCGGGCAGTGCCCAGGCCTTCGATCTTCGCGCCGAGCGCGATCAGGCAATGCGCCAGGTCGGTGACTTCCGGTTCCATCGCGCAGTTGTCCAGCACGGTGGTGCCTTCGGCCAGCACGGCGGCCATCAGCACGTTCTCGGTGCCGGTCACGCTGACCATGTCGAAGGTGAAGTGACCGCCCTTCAGGCGCTTGGCACTGGCCTTGATGAAGCCGTTCTCCACGACGATCTCCGCACCCAGCGCCTGCAGGC
>NZ_LDJK01000085.1 GCF_001431535.1 Stenotrophomonas chelatiphaga | reverse complement strand
CCTGCTCGTGGGCGCGGAGAGGTGCATAAGAGTCAGCGGCTGGATGGCGTGGGTGGTGCGGTGCACGGTGTCTGATGGTGTCCGCCGAGCACGGCTCGGCGCTACCGAGGCGGCCGATGAACTGTCGGAGGTGGGGCGGGGAGGATTGGCGGGGGCGTTGAGCGCCATGGATGGCGCGAAACGAGGCCCGCAGGAGCGGCTTTTGCCGTCCCCCGCCAAGCCTCCCCGCCCCGCCCAGCACGTAGCCCCGCTGCTTCAAGCGTCAGCAGACCAGCAACCCGCGCGAACGGGTAAACTACCGGGATGCCTTCCAGTCCCGCGCACGAGCTGCTCCGCCGCGTCTTTGGTTACGACGACTTCCGCGGCCCGCAACGGGACATCGTCGAGCACGTCGCTGCCGGCCATGACGCCCTTGTCCTGATGCCCACCGGCGGCGGCAAGTCGCTCTGCTACCAGGTCCCGGCCCTGCTGCGCGACGGCTGCGGCATCATCATTTCCCCGCTGATCGCGCTGATGCAGGACCAGGTCGAAGCCCTGCGCCAGCTCGGCGTGCGCGCCGAATTCCTCAACTCCACCCTGGACGGCGAAACCGCCGCGCGCGTCGAACGCGACCTGCTGGCCGGCGAGCTGGACATGCTGTATGTCGCCCCCGAACGCCTGCTGACCGGCCGCTTCCTGTCCCTGCTCTCGCGCAGCCGCATCGCCCTGTTCGCCATCGACGAAGCGCACTGCGTGTCGCAGTGGGGCCACGACTTCCGTCCCGAGTACCGCCAGCTCACCGTGCTGCACGAGCGTTGGCCGGAGATCCCGCGGCTGGCGCTGACCGCCACCGCCGATCCACCGACCCAGCGCGAGATCGCCGAGCGCCTCGACCTGGCCCAGGCGCGCCACTTCGTCAGCTCCTTCGATCGTCCCAACATCCGCTACACCGTGGTGCAGAAGGACAACGCGCGCCAGCAGCTGACCGGCTTCCTGCGCAGCCACCGCGACGAGGCCGGCATCGTCTACTGCATGTCGCGGCGCAAGGTCGAGGAAACCGCCGAATTCCTGTGCAGCCAGGGCTTCACCGCCCTGCCCTACCATGCCGGCCTGCCGGCCGACGTGCGTGCCAACAACCAGCGCCGGTTCCTGCGCGAAGACGGCATCGTGATGTGCGCCACCATCGCTTTCGGCATGGGCATCGACAAGCCCGATGTGCGCTTCGTCGCCCACACCGACCTGCCCAAGTCGATGGAGGGCTACTACCAGGAAACCGGCCGCGCCGGCCGCGATGGCGAACCCGCCGAAGCCTGGCTGTGCTACGGCCTGGGCGATGTGGTGCTGCTCAAGCAGATGATCGAACAATCCGAGGCCGGTGAGGAACGCAAGCAGCTGGAGCGTTCCAAGCTGGACCACCTGCTGGGCTACTGCGAATCCATGCAGTGCCGCCGCCAGGTGCTGCTGGCGGGGTTCGGCGAGACCTATCCGCAAGCCTGCGGCAACTGCGACAACTGCCTGACCCCGCCGGCGGCCTGGGATGCCACCATCCCGGCGCAGAAGGCACTCAGCTGCGTGTACCGCAGCGGGCAGCGCTACGGCGTGGGCCACCTGATCGACATCCTGCGCGGCAGCGAAAACGACAAGGTGCGCCAGAGCGGGCATGAAAAGCTGAGCACCTACGGCATCGGCAAGGACCTGGATGCGCGGACCTGGCGCAGCGTGTTCCGCCAGCTGGTGGCCACCAGCGTGCTGGAAGTGGACACCGCCGGCCACGGCGGCCTGCGCCTGACCGACGCCAGCCGCGAGGTGCTCAAGGGCCAGCGGCAGATCAGCATGCGCCGTGACAGCGCCCCCGCCAGCAGCCGCGAGCGCAGCAGCCAGCGCAGTGGCAGCGGCCTGTCGGTGCTGCCGCAGGACTTGGCGCTGTTCAACGCGCTGCGTGGGCTGCGCGCCGAACTGGCCCGCGAGCAGAACGTCCCGGCCTTCGTGATCTTCCACGACAGCACCCTGCGCAACATCGCCGAACAGCGCCCGACGTCGCTGGACGAACTGGCCCGGGTAGGGGGAATCGGCGGTACCAAGCTGTCGCGCTACGGCCCTCAGTTGATCGACGTGGTCCGCGGAGAAGGCTGAGGCGTGGTGCCTTGTCCTGCTCCAGGGTTGAACCCGCGGTTCAGCCGGGGCTGCATCAACCCGGCGATCCCGCTAAGGTAGCGCCATGTCCGTGGCCTCCCTCCTGCTGCGCGTGGTGCTGATGCTCAGTCTGTTGCTCAACGGACTGAACGCGGCCATGGCCGGAGGACACCGGAAGGACGCGGCTGAAACCGCCCCCGCTGCAGCGCCGCCGTGCCACGGCCACGCCCCGGCACAGACCGGCATGCAGCCCCCGCACGCCGCCGATCACCAGACCCAGGCAGCGCCGGACGATGCCCACTGCAAGTTGAAGGAGTGCGTGCGTACCTGCGCGCAGCAACCGGCGCTGGCCGCCGAGGGACTTGCCCTGTTGGCCGCCGACTACGCCGGCACACGGCCGCCGCAACAGCATGCACCGGGTCATCCCACGCCCGCGCTGCCCCGCATCCAACGCCCTCCCATCTGCTGATTCCAGCGCCCACGCCGGTGGCGTGACTCGATGCTGGCCCGCGCGCCGCTGCGCCGGGTTGGTGATTTCCTGCGTCTGGAGTTTCCTACAATGCGTTTTTCTTCTTCCAACGGTCCGGGCCTCCCGGCCCAGCCGTCACGCCGCCTGTTCGTGCAGGGCCTGGCCGCCGGTGGCGTGGTCGCCGGGGCCGCCGCCACCGGCCTTCCATCGCGCGCGTTTGCCGCCGCCGGCCCGGCCCTGGCCACCGCGCCGCAGGTGCTCGGCCAGGCCCACATCGAACTGGCGATCGGTGAATCGGCGGCCAATTTCACCGGCCGTACCCGTCCGGCCATCACCGTCAACGGCAGCCTGCCCGCGCCGATCCTGCGCTGGCGCGAAGGCCAGACCGTGGACATCCACGTGCGCAACACGCTGGCCCACCACCCCACGTCGATCCACTGGCACGGCATCCTGCTGCCGGCCAACATGGACGGCGTGCCGGGCCTGAGCTTCAATGGCATCGCCCCGGGCGAGGCCTACCACTACCGCTTCACCCTCAAGCAGTCCGGCACCTACTGGTACCACAGCCATTCCATGTTCCAGGAACAGGCCGGGCTGTACGGCGCGCTGATCATCGACCCGGCGCAACCGCCCCCGTACGCGTTCGACCGTGAACACGTGATCCTGCTGTCGGACTGGACCGACCTGGATCCCGGGGCACTGTTCCGGCGCATGAAGAAGCTGGCCGAGCACGACAACTACTACAAGCGCACCCTGCCCGACTTCCTGCGCGATGCGCGCCGCGATGGCTGGGGCGCGGCGCTGTCCGACCGCGGCATGTGGGGGCGGATGCGGATGACCCCGACCGACATCTCCGATGTCAACGCGCATACCTACACCTACCTGATGAACGGCACGGCGCCGGCGGGCAACTGGACCGGGTTGTTCCGCAGCGGCGAGAAAGTGCTGCTGCGCTTCATCAATGGTGGCTCGATGAGCTACTTCGACGTGCGCATCCCCGGCCTGAAGATGACCGTGGTCGCCGCCGATGGGCAGTACATCCACCCGGTCAGCATCGATGAGTTCCGCATCGCCCCGGCCGAAACCCTCGATGTGCTGGTCGAACCCAGCGGGCAGGATGCGTACACCATCTTCTGCCAGGACATGGGCCGCACCGGCTTTGCCGCCGGCACCCTGGCGGTACGCCACGGGCTGCAGGCACCGGTACCCGCGCGTGACCCGCGCCCCCTGCTGACGATGGCCGACATGGGGCATGACATGGGCCACGGCATGGGCCATTCGATGGACCACGGCGCGATGGCCGGCCACGGCATGGACCACGCGATGCCGGCGATGGACCACGGCGCCCACGCCGGACACGGGGGCCACGCAGCCGCCGCCGCCCTGCCCGCGAAGGTCACCCATCCACGCAGCGAGCGCGGCAATCCGCTGGTGGACATGCAGAGCAGCGCCACCGACCCGAAGCTGGACGACCCGGGCATCGGCCTGCGCGACAACGGCCGCCAGGTACTGACCTACGGCGCGATGCGCAGCCTGTTCGACGATCCCGATGGCCGCGAGCCCGGCCGCGAGGTGGAACTGCACCTCACCGGCAACATGGAAAAGTTCGCCTGGTCCTTCGATGGCATCCCCTTCGCCGGGGCCGAGCCGCTGCGGCTGAACTACGGCGAGCGCATGCGCATCGTGCTGGTCAACGACACCATGATGCAGCACCCCATCCACCTGCATGGCGTGTGGAGCGACCTGGAAGATGCGCAGGGCGATTTCCAGCTGCGCAAGCACACCGTGGACATGCCGCCGGGCACCCGCCGCAGCTATCGCGTACGCGCCGATGCACTGGGCCGCTGGGCGTTCCACTGCCACCTGCTGTACCACATGGAAGCGGGCATGATGCGCGAAGTGAGGATCGAAGAATGAGCGTCTGCTTGAACCTTGCGCGCAGTGCCTTGGGCCTGGCGATGCTGGCGGCGCTGCCCGCGCTGGCACAGTCGCACGACCACCACGTCGCCCCTGCAGCACCGGAGCTGGACCACGCGAAGATGGACCATTCAACGATGGATCACTCAACGATGGACCATTCGAAGATGGATCATGCCGGTAGGGAACATGCGCCCAGCAACCACGCGCAGCATGATGCTGCCGGATTGCCGCGCGAGCCGATCCCCGCGGTCACCGACGCCGACCGCGCGGCGGCCTTCCCGGTCATCGACCACGCCGCCATGCAGCACGCGCCGTCGATCAACAGCCTGCTGCTGGTGGATCGGCTGGAACACTGGGACGGGCGCCATGGCACCGGACAAGCCTGGGAAGCCACCGGCTGGATCGGCGGTGACATCAACCGCGTGTGGCTGCGCAGCGAAGGCGAACGCAGCGGCGGTCGCACCGATGCAGCAGACCTGGAGGTGCTGTATGGCCGCAGCATTTCCCCGTGGTGGGACGTGCTGGCCGGCGTGAAGCAGGACTTCCGGCCGGCTGACGCGCGCACCTGGGCCGCGCTGGGCATCCAGGGCCTGGCGCCGTACAAGTTCGAAACCTCCGCCACGCTGTACGCCGGCTCCGGCGGCCAGCTGATGGCCACCGCGGAAGTGGAGTACGAGGTGCTGCTGAGCAACCGGCTGATCCTGCAGCCGATGGTCGAAGCCACGCTGGCCGCACGTGATGAGCCGGCCCAGCGCATCGGCCGCGGACTCAACAAGGTCGAAGCGGGCCTGCGCCTGCGCTATGAGTTCAGTCGCCGCTTCGCGCCGTACATCGGCATCAGCCACGAACGCCTGTTCGGTGCCACCGCCGACCATGCCGACGATTCGCATGTCCGTGATACGCGCTGGGTGGCCGGCGTCAGGATGTGGTTCTAGGACGCGTTGAAACAGGCCCCGGTACACCCTGTGTGCCGGGGCCTTCTACAATGGGCGATGCCCACCACCCTGCGCCGCGCCTGCGTGGACGATGCCGCCGCACTGGCCGACATCGCCATCGCCACCTACACCGAAACCTTCGGCGATTCGTATCCGCCGCAGGACCTGCAGGCCTTCCTGCACGCGCACTACAGCCTGGAACCGCAACGCGCCGAACTGGCTGACCCGCACGCTGCAGCGTGGCTGCTGGAAGCCGATGGACGCGCCGTGGGCTATCTGGCCGCCGGACCGAACAGCCTGCCGCATGCCCTGGCCGCAGCCGGAGACATCGAACTCAAGCGGCTGTACGTGTTGGCCAGCCACCAGAATGCGGGGCACGGCGAGCGCCTGATGAGCGCGTTCCTGGATTGGCTGGACAGCCCGTCACGGCGCGCCCTGTGGGTGGGCGTGTGGTCGGAAAACCACGGCGCGCAGCGCTTCTACGCGCGCCATGGCTGCTACAAGGTGGGCGAGTACGATTTCATCGTCGGTGACTCGCGTGACCGCGAGTACATCCTGCATCGCCCTGCCTGACGGACTCAGAAATCGAACAGGTCCGACAGGAAGCTTTCCTTCTTCTTTTTCCTGTACCCGTGCTGGTTGTACTGGCCCTGCTGCGCATAGCCGTCGTTGTGGCGCTGGCCCAGGTGGCGGGTATCGCGGTGCTGCACGGCCACCGGCGGCGGTGGCGGCTGGCTGTAAGCCGGCGCTGCGGCCTGCACCGGTGCGGGCGGCGGGACGGCCGGCGCCGATGCCGAACGCTCGATGATCTTGTCCAGTTCGCCACGGTCCAGCCACACGCCACGGCATTGCGGGCAGTAATCGATCTCGATGCCCTGGCGTTCGGACATGGTCAGCGCCTGGGTCTTGCAAACGGGGCACAGCATCGCTGGCGCTCCTGCTCGTGGGGGGGACGTGCACTGTAACCGCACGCCGATGACTGCATGGCAACGGCCCTGACGATCGGCACATGGACCTCCGGCGCATGCGCCTGCGCTGCCGCGACGACATAGTGCCGCATGACCCACGCAAGGATGCCCCGTTGACTACGAACGCCCGACTCCCCCGCCTGCCCGCCTCGCTGGTGCTGCTGCTCGCCGTCGCGCTCGGGCTGTGGGTGCGCGATATTGCCAAGGCCATCGGCACGCCGATCCCCGCCCTGCCGATGCCCTTCGGTGGCAGCCTGCTGGACAACCTGCTGGCCACCGCAATCGCGCTGCTGACCGCCGCCCTGCTGCTGGCACCCGGGAACTCGCTGGCCCGCAGCCTGGGCCTGCAGTGGAACGACCTGCGCGGACCGCTGCTGGTGCTGCTGGCCACCGTGCCCTGCTGGATCGGATTGTGGTGGCTGGGCGCGCTGGCCACCGACATCGACCTGCTTGCGCTGCTGATGTTGGCCCTGGTGTTCCCCCTGGCCGAAGAAATCCTGTTCCGCGGCCTCGGCTTCGTGTTCGCGCAGCGTGTGTTGGGGTGGCCCTGGTGGCTGGCCGCCAGCGTGCAGGCGGTGCTGTTCGGCGCCGTCCATTGGCTGGGCTTCGGTGGCCCGGAAGGCGGGGCGATGGCCGCGCTGGTGTTCGCCGTGACCGGCATCGGCGGCTTCATCTTCGCGCTGCTGAACCGCCTGGACGGATACACCCTGTGGAGCGGGCTGGCCCTGCACGTATCGCTGAACCTGGCCTGGAACATGATCACCGTAGCTGATGCCATCGCCATGGGCTGGCAGGGCATCGGCCTGCGCCTTGGCGCGGCAGCGTTGGCGGTGCTGCTGCTGAGCTGGCAGCTGCCGGCGCGTGCGCGCAGGCCGGTGCCGCTGTAACCGGATGTTACCGATTCCTGCACGCCGGACTCACCCACCGCCCGCGCATACTTGCGCGCCGCTGGGGCCTGGAGCCTCCGCTGCCCTTGTTCCAGTCGTGTCACGGAGCCCGTGCGTCATGTTGTTGTCAAAGCAGAATGTGCAGCCGCGAGTGCTGCTGATCGAAGATTCCGAGGAAACCCTCGAGCTGAGCCGCCTCACCCTGGAAAGCCAGGCCTGTGAAGTGGTGGGCGTCAGTTCCGCCGAGGCCGCGCTGGGGCTGCTGAATGCCGGTGAGCGGTTCGATATGTTGTTCACCGATGTCTGCCTGGGCGGAATCAGCGGCATCGAGACCGCCAACCGCGTGCGTGCGGCCTTCCCGCGCCTGCCGATCCTGGTCACCTCCGGCATGTGCCAGCACGAGGTATTGCCCCTGCTGCACCAGGGCATCCATTTCCTGCCCAAGCCGTACAACATGAGCGAGCTGCTGGATGCGATCCGCATCTGCTTCCGCCATTCCGGTGAAGGCCTGCCGCACGACGCGCCGCAGGCCGCCTGAGCGGCCGGCCACGGGCGCACCGGCCGAAGCGATGCTAGATTCAGTGCACCGCTTTCGCAGAGGCTGCGCCCGTGACCCGACTGACCGCCAAGGATTTCCATCCGGACCTGCTGGAACTGTATGACGGCTACGTACATGGCCGGCTGAGCCGTCGCGACTTCCTCGACCGCGCTGCCGCCTTTGCGATGGCCGGCGTGGCGGCCACCACCCTGCTGGCGGCGCTGAGCCCGGATTACGCGCTGGCCCAGCAGGTGCAGTTCACCGATCCGGACATCGTCGCCGAGTACATCACCTATCCCTCGCCCAATGGCCACGGCCAGGTACGCGGCTATCTGGTCAAGCCGGCCAAGACTGCAGGCAAGCTGCCTGCCATCGTGGTGGTGCACGAAAACCGCGGCCTCAATCCCTATATCGAAGACGTGGCGCGCCGCGTGGCGAAGGCGGGGTTCATCGCACTGGCGCCGGATGGGCTGAGTTCGGTCGGCGGCTATCCGGGCAACGACGTGCGCGGCCGTGAACTGCAGGCGCAGGTCGACCCGGAAAAGCTGATGAATGATTTCTTCGCCGCCATCGAATACCTGCGCGCGTCACCGCTGGGCACCGGCAAGGTCGGCATCACCGGCTTCTGCTACGGCGGCGGCGTGTCCAACGCAGCGGCCGTGGCCTATCCGGAACTGGATGCCGCGGTGCCGTTCTATGGCCGCCAGGCCAAGCCGGAGGACGTGGTCAAGATCAAGGCGCCGTTGCTGCTGCACTTCGCCGAGAAGGACGACAACGTCAATGCGACCTGGCCGGCCTACGAGGCGGCGCTGAAGAAGGCTGGGACAACGTACGAGGCCTACGTCTACCCCGGCACGAACCATGGCTTCCATAACGACTCGACCCCGCGCTACGACGAGGCTGCTGCCACGCTGGCCTGGGACCGGACGCTCGGCTGGTTCCGTAAGTATCTGGCGTGATGCCCTGCGGTGCCGGGTGGTACCCGGCATCGTCTTTCAGCGGATCAGAGCCGGATGCCCGGCCGTGCGCCGAGGGTCCCCATGGTGAAGGTGTAGCCTTCGTCCATCAGGAACTGTCGCATGCGCATTTCCGCTACCTGCGGGGCGCCCAGGCTGCTGGGGCCGTACAGCGCGTAGACCACCGTCCCGCTTTCAATATCTTCGCGACGCACCGAAATGCCCGGCACCGCCGCGGCGGCCGCCCAGCCGGCACGCAGCTTGGCCGGCGCGATCGACTGCCCGTTGCGCAGCCTGAAACTCAACCAGCGTGTTTCAGAGTTGTCCTGCCGTTCGTACTTCGCCATCTGTGCGCTGTCCTCCCGAACCAAGCTTGACCATACTCGCCTTCCATGTCACATCAGAATGAGACGGTATGCCCCTCAGCCATCGCGTGGCCGCACGTGCAGAGCACGAGGGAGCGGTCATGGACGCGCGATTCATGCAAGCGGGCCACCCGGATCAGCCCCAGCCTTCTACAAGAACACAGCGGGAGACGCGCGATGGAAGCAACTCCACTTCACTACAACGATAACCGGCCAGCGCTCAGGCGGCCATCCATCGCCCTCAGCCTGTCCAACGGTTTACAGGTAGTGGAACTGCGCGACAGCGTGATCGTGGAGATTGTGCAGAACCGCGAGCTGCCGCCAAACCGGCGCGTTGCGCCGCCATCCTGCGCGCAACGCGCGCGGCGCGTCTGCAGCGCGCTGGTGGGTGCATCCACGCTGGCCTACGCGCTGTGGTCGGTGATCAACTACATCGCCCCACGGGGTGATTCCAACAGCTCTGGACTGCCTCGGCAGAAGCCTTTCGATTTCGATCATCTGTAGCCAACAAAAAAGCGCCTCGGGGGCGCTTTGTTGATGCTGCCTGCAATGGTGGGCCGTGATGGATTCGAACCATCGACCAAAAGATTAAAAGTCTTCTGCTCTACCAACTGAGCTAACGGCCCATTGCTGCCCCCGGCTTGGCACCGGGGGCGAGCATTCTACCCTGATTCGGGCGCCGGCGTGAAGCGCCCGCGCCGATCAGGCGTAATGCGTCGGGTCGGCCACGCCGGCTTCGTCGAAGCCCTGCGCGCGCAACCGGCAGGCATCGCAATGACCGCAGGCAGCGCCTTCGGCATCGGCGTTGTAGCAGGACACCGTAAGGCCGAAGTCAACGCCCAGGCGCACGCCTTCACTGACGATCTGCGCCTTGCTGAGAAACTGCAGCGGCGCGTGCACGGTGATGCCCGCCCCTTCCACGCCGGCCTTGGTGGCCAGGTTGGCCAGCGCCTGGAACGCGGCGATGAACTCCGGGCGGCAGTCCGGATAGCCGGAGTAATCCACCGCGTTGACGCCGCAGAAGATGTCGTTGGCGCCAAGCACTTCGGCCCAGCCCAGCGCCAGTGACAGCATGATCGTATTGCGCGCCGGCACGTAGGTGACCGGGATGCCCTCCCCGCCCGCCTCCGGTACGTCGATGTCATCGGTCAACGCCGAACCGCCGATGCTGCGCAGGTCCACGTCCACGGTCTTGTGCAGGACCACGCCCTGGGCGGCGGCCACGCGGGCGGCGGCTTCCAGTTCGGAGGTGTGGCGTTGCCCATAGCGCACGCTGAGTGCGTGCACGGCGAAGCCCTGTTCCTGGGCGAGGGCGATGACGGCGGCCGAATCCATGCCGCCGGAGAGAAGCACGACTGCCTTCTTCATGAGTGAATCATCCGGTTTGGGGAGGGGAGCCAGCACGCTGTCCCGCGCCGGGGTGAATCAGCAACGACGCGGCAGCTTACCTGCCCGGCTCGTCGTTCCACAGCAGTTTGTGCAGCTGCATCTGGAAGCGCACCGGCAGCCGGTCAGCGACGATCCAGTCGGCCAGCTCGCGGGCGGTGATCTCGCCCTTGCTGGGCGAGAACAGCACCATGGTGCGTTCTGCCAGATGGTGCTCGACGACCATGGCCTTGGCCCAGTCGTAGTCTTCGCGGCTGCAGATCACGAACTTGACCTGGTCGCGCGCGGTCAGCAGCGGCAGGTTTTCCAGCTTGTTGCGCGCCATCTCGGCCGATCCGGGGGTCTTCAGGTCGACCACCCGCGATACGCGCGGATCCACCTCGGACACATCCAGCGCACCGGAGGTTTCCAGCGACACGTCCATGCCGGCGTCGCACAGCTTCTGCAGCAGGATCAGGCAGCGCTTCTGCGCCAGCGGCTCACCGCCGGTGACACAGACGTGGCGCACGCCCTGGGCCAGCACCTCGGCCACGATGGCATCGATGTCCCACCACGTGCCGCCATGGAAGGCGTAGGCCGTGTCGCAGTACTGGCAGCGCAGCGGGCAGCCGGTCAGGCGCACGAACACGGTCGGCCAGCCGGCGGTATCCGCCTCGCCCTGCAGCGAGGTGAAAATCTCGGTGATCTTCAGCCGCGGCAGCGGCGACTGGACGATGTCACTGGGCGTGGTGACGGCGTTGGCGGGCGTGACGTTCATGCGTGATTGTGGGGACCTGAAACGAAAGCAGCCGAGCAGGGCTCGGCTCTTGAAAAACGGGTTCCGGCACGGGGCTCAGCGGATCTGCTGGCCCAGGCGGATCGACTGCAGGCGGTCCTGCGCGGTGCGCGCGGCGTCCGAGCCGGGGTACTGCGCCACGACCGATTCCAGGGTCTGCTGGGCCTGCTCCACCTGGCCTGCGCCAAACTGGGAAAGGCCGACTTTCAGCAGGCCGCCGGAGGCCTTGTCGTGGGTCGGATAGCGCGAGATCAGCTCACGGAAACGCTGCTCGGCCATCGGGAAATTGCGGGTGGCGTAATAGCTTTCGCCCAGCCAGTACAGCGCATTGGGGGCGTAGACACCGCTGGGATACAACTCCAGGAAGCTCAGGAACAGCTGTGCGGAGTCATCGTACTTGCCGGCCTTCAGTGCATCGAAGGCGACGTTGTAGGTGGTGCGCTCATCGCCGCTGACCGCCAGGCTGCCTGCATCGCCATGTACCGAAGGCGGCCGCTCTGAAGTGGCCGCTGCGGGAGGCTGCACGGCCGGAACCGGGGGAAGCGGTGCATTGCTGCCGGGAGCCGAAGGAACGACCGGCGCTGCGCCACCTTCAAGGCGGTTCAGGCGTTCGTCCAGGTCCAGGAACGCATCCTGGTTGCCCTGCTTGAGCTGGGCGTTATCGTGCTGCAACTGTTCGATCGTGCCCTGCATCTGCCCGACCTGCTGGCGGAGCTGGGTGATCTGGTTCAACAGGTCCGTGTTGGCACTGTTGTTGTACAGCTGCTGCTCGATCGCGCCGACGCGGTCGGCAAGGCTCTGCCGCTGCGCGTACGCCGGGGCGGCAGCCGTGAAGGCTGCCGCCACGACCAGCATCAGATTGATGCCGATGCGCATGGCTTACTGCGCGGTGTAGACGATTTCGACGCGACGGTTCTGCGACCAGCAGGACTCGCTCGAATCGGTGCAGACCGGACGCTCTTCACCGTAGGACACGACGGTCAGCTGCGAAGCCGAACCACCGTTGGCCTGCAGTGCCGAGCTCACGCCGTTGCCACGACGCTCGCCCAGGGCCTGGTTGTACGCGCGCGAACCGCGCTCGTCGGTGTGGCCCTGCAGGGTGATGCGCGAGGACGGACGGTCACGCAGGTACTTGGCGTGGCACGCCATGATGGCCTGGAACTCGTCCTTGACCGAATCCTGGTCCAGGTCGAAGTACACAACGCGCTGGCGCAGGCAGGCATCGGTGTCCAGGTCGCCCGGGCCGTACAGGCCGGAGGTCGACGGGCCGGTCGGCTGGGTGGTCGAGCCGGTGTCAACCGGCGCAGCCGGCTGTTCCTTCACCTTCTTGGAGCAACCGGCCAGGACGGCCACGGACAACAGGGAAACAAGCAGAACTTTGGTGGTCTTGTTCATGGCGATACCTTTGAGGCTCCTAAGCCGGTGAATGGGGTAAATCTCGGAAAATATTAACACTCTTTTAGCGCTTGGTACGGTATGGCGACCATGCGGGCTCACGAACATCACCATCGGCCAGCACCAGGCGCTGGCGGACACGTGCATCGGCCGACACCGCGTACAGCACGCCACGGCCACCTTCACGGGCGGCGTACAGCACCATGCTGGCATTCGGAGCGAAGCTGGGCGACTCATCCAGCGAACCGGTGGAGAGCGTGCTCCAGCGCGGCGAGCCCAGCGAGCTGTCCATCATGGCGACCTTGTAGCTGTTGCCCGAACCCTGTGCCACGGCGATCTTCTTGCCGTCATACGACACCGACGGCTTGGCGTTGTAGTTGCCCTGGAAGGTAACGCGCTCGGCGCTGCCGCCGCTTGCAGAAACCTTGTAGACCTGCGGACGGCCACCGCGGTCGGAGGTGAAGTACACCGCGCTGCCATCCGGGGCCCAGGTCGGCTCGGTGTCGATGGCCAGGTGGTTGGTCAGCTGGGTCAGCTGCTTGCTGCCCAGGTCCATCGAGTAGACCTCCGGGTTGCCCGAGCGCGACAGGGTCAGGGCCAGCTTGCGGCCGTCCGGGGAGAACGCCGGGGCGCTGTTGATGCCGCGGAAGCTGGTCACCAGCTCACGCGCGCCGGTGGCGATGTTCTGGATGTAGATCGCCGAATTGCCGCGCTCGAAGCTGACGTAGGCCAGCTTGCCGCCATCCGGGCTCCACGACGGCGACAGCAGCGGTTCGGCCGAACGCACGATGGTCTGCGGGTTGTAGCCATCCGAATCGGCGACCATCAGCGCGTAGCGCATGGCGTCGCCACGACCGCTGGCGGTGACGTAGGCGATGCGGGTCCAGAAGGCACCACGCACGCCGGTGATCTTTTCATAGATCGCATCGGCCATCTGGTGGGCGACATCGCGCATGGCGTTGCCACGTGCGGTCATCGCCAGGCCCAGCAGGCGCTCGCCCTTGGGCACGTCATACAGCTCGTATTCCACGCGGTACGCACCGGCACCGGCGTCCTGCACGCGGCCGACCACGATGTAGTTCTGCTTCAGCGCGCGCCAGGTCGGGAACTGGATGTCACCGCCGCGGGTGGGCTTTTCCACGATCTGCGCTTCGGGCAGCGTGCGGAACTGGCCCGAACGGTCCAGGTCGGCGCGGATCACCGCGGCCACGTCGGTCTGCGGCGCAGCGGCCGAACCCTCGTAGGGCATCGGTACGACGGTGATCGGCGTGGCCGAGGCACTGCCGCCCACGATGTCGATCTCAAGGCCCTTCTGCTGCGCGAGCGCGGCAAAGGGAAGCAACAGGGCCGCGAACGCGACCATCCAGCGGGGCATCTTTTTCATGGAATGCTCAGTCAAGGAACCACAGCGAGGGATAGCAGGAACGGGGTGAACGGTTTCGCAATCATGAACCAGACCGGTGTGAAAGCAAGGTCGGTAACTGTCGAAGGGGACAGCGGCGGGGGCGGTGGGTGACGACCGGTGGTCGTCACAGCCTTTGATTCCACAGCGTGACGACCAACGGTCGTCACCCACCCACGCGCCAGGATCAGCTGTCCTCCGCCCCACCAGGATCAATCCGGGCGGAAGTTGAGGATCAACTCGCGGTTGAAGACCTGCTCGAACCCCGCGTACGGCAGCGGCTGGGCATTGAGCACCGCCGCTTCGATCGAGCGCTTGCCGGCCTCGTCGTACGGACAGCTGGCGCCGACCTTGGCCGACAGCACGCGGCCACCGCGCAGCTGGGTGATGACGATCTGGCAGCGCTGGCCGGAGGCGATGTTGTCCGGGCGGATCCAGGTGTCCTGGACCTTGGCCTGGATCGCCGCGGCGTACTTGGCGCTCAGGTCGTCACTGGTGCCGCCTGCCCCACCCGCCGGCTGCGCGGCCGCACTGCTGCTGGCGCTGGCATTGGACGCGGCCGCTGCGTTGCGCGCCGCCGCCACCTGGCGCAGGCGCTGCTCGGCCAGCTTGGCTTCCTTCTCGGCCTGCTCGCGGCGCGAACGCAGCTCGGCGATCTTCTTCTGCTTGTCCACCTCGGCCTTGGTTTCGTTGGCCTTGCGCTCGTCCTCGGCGATCTTCTTCTGCCGGTCCGCTTCCTGCTGCTTGGCCAGCCGTGCGCGCTGTTCGGCCTCTTCCTGGCGCTTGCGTTCGGTCAGGTCGATCTGCTCCTGGCGACGCTTGGCCTCCTGCTCCTGCTTGGCCTTTTCCTGCGAAACGGCCAGCGCGCTGACCGCCTCCTGATCGACCTTGTCCGGCTGCGCCACGCGCTCCTGCGCCTGCGACTGCTGCGGGGTCGGCGCGTCCATCGGGCGCGGTTCGGGGGTCGGCTGCGGCGGCGGAATGGTGTCTTCCGGGATCGGCTCGGGCTCGGCGATGGGCTCGGGAATCGGCTCGGGCAGGGTCTCCAGGCGTTCGGACTGGCGCAGCGCCTGCCGGGCCGCCGATGCTTCGGCGCTGGACAGGGCCATGTCGGCCTGCACCGCCGGGTCCCCGGCAGCGGCTTCGGTGTTGCGCTCGGGCGACCACAGCCATGCCACGATGAACACCAGCGCAAGCAGCAGGTGTACCAGCGCAGCCAGGCTTACCGGCCAGGCCCAGCCCTGTTCTTCGTCGCGCGGCGGCGGCAAGGCGTCACTGTGCATCGGTGGCCAGGCCAACCTTTTCCACGTTCGCGCGCTTGAGCACGTCCATCGCGGCCACGACCTTTTCGTAGGCCACGGCGCGATCGGCGGCGACGATCACGCGCACCGCCTTGTCCTGCGCGACGATGCCGCCCAGCCGGGCCTGCATCTCCTCCGAAGACATCGCGTTGGGCTGCTTGTCGTCGGGGAGCTTCAGGCTCAGCTGGCCGTCTGCGCGCACCGACACGATGATCGGGTCCTGCTTGCTCTCCAGCGCTTTGGCATTGGAACGCGGCAGGTCGACCTCGAAGCTCAGCGTCAGCAGCGGCGCGGTGACCATGAAGATGATCAACAGCACCAGCATGACGTCGATGTACGGCACGACGTTGATTTCGGATTTGAGCTTGCGACGCTTGCGGCGACCGATGGCACTCATGGTGGGATCCTCGCCTGGGCTCAGTCGTCTGCGCCGGTCTGGCGCTGCAGGATGGAGCTGAACTCATCGGCGAAGGTTTCGAACCGCACCGCCATGCGCTCCACGCGGGTGGTGAAACGGTTATAGGCCCATACCGCGGGGATCGCCACGAACAGGCCGATCGCGGTGGCGAACAGGGCTTCGGAAATGCCCGGTGCCACCGAGGCGATGCCGGCCTGCTCACCGCTGTTGATCATGTCGTGCATGGTCACCATGATGCCGAACACGGTGCCGACCAGGCCCACGTAGGGCGCGGTGGAGCCGATGTTGGCCAGCAGTTCCAGGTTGCGTTCCAGGCGGTCCACTTCACGGGTGTAGGTGGTGCGCATGGCGCGCTGGGCGCCTTCCAGCAGCGCGCGGCCGTCCAGCCCACGACGATCGCGCAGGCGGTTGTATTCGCGGAAACCGGCTTCGAAGATGGCTTCCAGGCCGCCCACGCTGCGGTTGCGGTCGGTGGCCGAGGAATACAGCTTGCCCAGGTCCGCGCCGGACCAGAAGCGGTTCTCGAACTCGTCCGCTTCACGGGTGGCCTGCGAGAACACGCGGGCCTTGCGGAAGATGATCACCCAGCTGATGAACGAACCCGCCAGCAGCAGCAGCACGATGATGATCACCGGGATGCTGGCCTTGGTCATCAGCTCCCAGTAATTGATGCCGCTGCGCGAGGCCTGTACGGCGGTTTCGGCGGCGGCGCTGGTGACGTCCTCCGGCAGCGCCTCGACCACCGTGGCCTGCAGGCCCAGAAGCATTGCGATCATCGTTGTTCCTCAGTCTGCAAATCAGGATTGTGTGGAATTTCGGGGTATTCGTGCGACTTCATGACAGCAAGCAGTGCGTCGTCCATGCCGCGCGGGCGGAAGGACTGCGCGTCCAGCGCGGCAATCCTGACCTTCGCGTCCAGCAGCAGCTGGCCATCGCGCAGCACCTGCTGGGCAAAGACCATGCTGGCGCGCCGGCACTGCACCAGCGTGGCGGTCACCTGCAGCGCATCGTCCAGCCGCGCCGGCTTGAGGAAGTCCATTTCCATCGAGCGGACCGCGAACACCATGCCGTGCTCGCTGCGCATGCGCTCCTGGCCGAAGCCCAGCGCGCGCATCCACTCGGTACGGGCCCGCTCCATGAAAGCCACGTAGCGCGCGTGGTAGACCACCCCACCTGCGTCGGTATCTTCCCAGTAAATGCGTGTCGGCCAACTGAACCGCAGCTCACTCATTGTCGGATTGCTCGGCGAAAAGGTCTACCGGGGCGGCCTTGGGCTTGAGTCCCAGATGGCGATACGCGCGATGGGTGGCCATCCGGCCACGCGCGGTGCGCACCAGGAAGCCCTGCTGGATCAGGTAGGGTTCGACCACGTCTTCCAGCGTGCCGCGTTCTTCGGACAGCGCGGCAGCCATCGATTCCACGCCCACCGGGCCGCCATCGAAGTAGTCCACCAGGGTGCGCAGGAAGCGCCGATCGAGCTCGTCGAAGCCTTCCGGATCGACCTTCAGCATCACCATCGCGGCCTGCGCCACGTCCTGGTCGATATGCCCGTTGGCCTTGACCTGGGCGTAATCACGCACGCGCCGCAGCAGCCGGTTGGCGATGCGCGGGGTGCCACGCGAACGGCGTGCGATCTCCCCTGCCCCGTCGGCGGTGCAGTCGATGCCGAGGATCTTCGCCGAGCGGCGCACGATGCGCGTCAGTTCTTCGGCGGTGTAGAACTCCAGCCGCTGCACGATGCCGAAGCGGTCGCGCAGCGGTGCGGTGAGCAGGCCGGCGCGGGTGGTGGCGCCGACCAGGGTGAACGGCGGCAGGTCGAGCTTGATCGAACGCGCCGCGGGACCCTCGCCGATCATGATGTCGATCTGGAAATCTTCCATCGCCGGGTACAGCACTTCCTCGACCACCGGCGACAGGCGGTGGATTTCATCGATGAACAGCACATCGTGCGGCTGCAGGTTGGTCAGCAGCGCGGCGAGGTCACCGGCCTTTTCGATCACTGGCCCAGAGGTCACCCGCAGCGCCACGCCCAGTTCATTGGCGATGACGTGGCTGAGGGTGGTCTTGCCCAGTCCCGGCGGCCCGAAGATCAGCACGTGGTCCAGCGCATCGCCACGTGCCTTGGCCGCCTGGATGTAGATGTCCATCTGCTCGCGCACCGGCACCTGGCCGAGGTAATCGGCCATGCGTTTGGGGCGGATGCTGGCATCGACGGCGTCATCCTCGCGGGTGGCGTCGGCGCCAATGATGCGGTGTTCGGTCATCTGCCGATTATGCGGCAAATCGGGCGCACGCCGTGCGATTGGTGGGTGATCGAACGGGTGGGACCCCATGCGGGTGGCTCAAAGCCGCAGCTGGGGGTGGGT
>NZ_LDJK01000084.1 GCF_001431535.1 Stenotrophomonas chelatiphaga | reverse complement strand
TGCAGGACGCTGAGCCGCATGGATGCGGCGACGCAGCCTACAAGGATGTACTTGCGGCGTGTCCTGCAAATCCCACCCACCCGGCGCCAAGCCAGCAATGTGCTGATGGACGCCACCCGCGAGGGGGTCCCACCCGTTCGCTATTTCACCGCTGCCTGGACGCCCGCAACGCCTGTTGCTCGACCAGCGTCAATGCCACGTTGTCGCGCAGGTAAGCCGGCTCCACCCGCTCCGGAGCGATCGCTTCGCCGCGCGCCAGCATCGGCAGGGCGAGCGCCAGCACGTCCGACGCATGCGGCAACGCGGTGGTGTCCACGCAGCTCAATGCATTGCCCAACTGCGCCACGATCGCGCCCTCGGCCGCGGCAAAGCCGGTGCCCACGCCGGCGCAGCGGATGCCCTCGGGCAGCACCACGGCCTGCGGCGGGCACACCCGCTCGGCATCCTGCAGCAGGGGCACTCCGTCGACCTGCTGGTAGCGGGCAACGTAGACCTCGCCCATCCGCGCATCGATGGCGGCCAGCACCTGTCCTGCGTCGGCCGGCGCGCGCATCGCCAGCGCCTGCAGCGTTGAAACCGGGACCAGCGGACGATCCAGCGCGAGCGCAACGCCCTGCGCCAGCGCGATCGCCAGGCGCACGCCAGTGAACGCGCCGGGACCGCGGCCCAAGGCAATCGCATCGAGCTGCGAACGCGCGATGCCGGCTTCGGCAAGCAGTTCCTCGGCCCATGGCAGGGCCAGTTCCGCGTGTCGGCGCGGTGCGATCTCGAAGCGCTCACGCACCTCGCCATCCACGTGGACGGCAACGGAACAGGCTTCGGTGGACAGTTCAAAGGCGAGCAGTTTCATCGTGTCATTGTTCAGAACAGGGAGAGCGGCGTACCGGGCGGCAGCACGTCTTCGTGAAGAGGTGCAGGCGCCGCCGGCGTCCATTGTGGGGCAAAGAACGCCTGGACATCGGCCAGCGCGCGGGTACGCCGGAACGGCGGCAGCGAGTCCAGGAAGATCCGTCCATAGCCACGGTTGAGCAGCCGCGGGTCGCACAGCACCAGCACGCCACGGTCGGTCTCGCTGCGGATCAGCCGGCCAACGCCCTGCTTCAGCGCGATCACCGCCTGCGGCAGCTGCTCGTCGCGGAAGGGGTTGCCGCCCTGTGTCCGGATTGCATCCAGGCGGGCCTCGAACACCGGGTCATCCGGCGCGGCGAAGGGCAGTTTGTCGATGACCACCACGCTCAACGCATCGCCGACCACGTCCACCCCCTCGCGGAAACTGGCCGAGCCCAGCAGCACGCCGTTGCCGGATTCGCGGAAGCGCTGCAGCAGCGTCGCACGCGGCGCCTCGCCCTGCACGAACAGCGGCCAGGGCCCGCCGCGCAGCGCTTCTGCGGCCTCGCGCAGCGCCCGATGCGATGCAAACAGCAGGAAGGCGCGCCCGTGCGAGGCCTCCAGTACCGGGCGCAGGGTGACGATCAGCGCGGTACCGAAACCCCGTGCGGCCGGATCCGGCAGGCCTTCCGGCAGGTAGCACAGCGCCTGGGTCGGCCAGTCGAAGGGGCTGGGCTGGACCAGGGTGCGTGGGTCGTCCAGGCCCAGTCGCTGGGTGACGTGCTCGAACCCGCCGCCCACGGTCAACGTGGCCGAGGTGAATATCCACGCCGCCATCGTGCGTTGCCGGTGTTCGCGCAGTGGACCGGAGACATCCATCGGCGTGCGCTGGCAGCGGAATCCCCGCGGGGTCAGCTCGTACCACAGCACGTCGCCGGCGTCGGCAGGCACCGCGTCCGGCTCGGCATCGAAGTCCGGCAACGGCGCGTCGTCGCCCAGCCAGCGGCCGAGCCGCGACACCGCCTCGCGCGCCCGCGCATGGCACGCGTCCAGCCCGGAAGAGGCCTCACGCAGGCTGTCCAGAACCTGCAACAGCGCGTGCAGTGCGCTCATCGCTGCATCGAAGCCATCGCGCACCTGCGGCACCGCCAGTGCCCGCCACTGCGTGCCGCGCTGCGGCAGCCCGTCCATCGCGGTACGCAGGTCGATCAACGCGTGCTCCAGCGCGGACACCGGCGCCTGCAATGCCGCCTGTGCGCCGGCGACGCTGCGCGCTTCCAGCAGGCAGTCGCGCGCCAGTTCCTGCCAGGGCCGCATGCCGAAGCCTTCGCCGAAGAACTGCGCGGCCAGTTCGGGCAGCTGGTGGGCTTCGTCGATGACGAAGGCCTCGGCGCCCGGGAGCAGCTCGCCGAAGCCTTCCTGCTTCAACGCCAGGTCAGCCAGCAGCAGATGATGGTTGACCACGACCACGTCGGCAGCCTGGGCACGCTGGCGCGCCTGCACCACGAAGCAGTCGTCGTAGTAAGCGCAGTCCGGGCCAAGGCAGTTGTCCACCGTGGAAGTGACCATCGGCAGCAGCGGGGAGTCATCGGCCAGGGCGTCCAGTTCGGCCATGTCGCCGTGCCGGGTGCGCCCGGACCAGGCCAGGATGCGCTGGAACTCGGCCGCCTGCTGGGGCGTGCTGAAACGCGGCTCGCCGCGGGCCTGTTGCAGGCGGTAGCGGCACAGGTAATTGGCGCGCCCTTTCAACAACGCGCTGCGGTGGCCGACGCCGAGTGCCTGCCGCACGCGCGGCAGGTCGCGGTGGTACAGCTGGTCCTGCAGCGCACGGGTCCCGGTGGAGATGATGGTCTTCATGCCGGACAGCAGTACCGGCACCAGGTAGGCGTAGGTCTTGCCGGTGCCGGTGCCCGCTTCGGCCAGCAGCAGGTCGCGCTGCTGCAGCGTCTCGGCGATGGCCTCGGTCAGGCACAGCTGTGCCGGGCGCGGCACGAACGCGTCCAGGTGGGAGGCGAGCGCCCCGCCCTGGCTCAGCGCCTCGCGGCTGGCATGGACAAGATCAGGCTTCATCAGCGCTGACAGGATACCGGGTGGGGAGAATTTTCGCCGGGCGGCGCCCGGCAGCGCAGAAGCTGAAGTCAAGATCAACGTCAACGTCAACGTCAACGTCAACAGCTGCAGGGCTGCTTGGTGGTGGGGCGAGGTGGGTTGGCGGGGGACGGCAACAACCGCATCCTGCGGGCCTCGATTCGCGCCATCCATGGCGCTCTACGCCCCCGCC
>NZ_LDJK01000083.1 GCF_001431535.1 Stenotrophomonas chelatiphaga | reverse complement strand
TCGGGAGGCTGGTGATGATCCAACGCGCGCTGCGCCATATCGTGTCCCCGTCGGTGCGGCGGACCTTTCCGCCCGCCACCCTGCAGGCGATCACCCAGGCCATTGCCGCCGGTGAGCAGCGCCACGGCGGACAGGTCATGTTCGCGGTGGAAGCCGACCTGCCGCTGGATGCGCTGTGGCGCGGGGTGACCGCGCGCCAGGCCGCTGAACGTGCCTTCGCGCACCTGCGTACCTGGGATACCGCACAGAACAACGGCGTGCTGATCTACCTGCTGCTGGCGGACCATGCCATCGAAATCGTCGCCGATCGCGGACTGCACGGCCGGGTTGCCGAAGCCGATTGGCAGCGGATCTGCACCGCGCTGCGCGAAGGGCTGCGCGGAGGTGATCCAGCGGCAGCCCTGGTGATGGCGATCAATGACGTATCGACCCTGCTGGCCGGGCACTTTCCGCCGGGCGCGCGGTCAGACCAGGACGCATTGCCGGATTGGCCGCAGATTCTGGGTTGAGCTGGGTGGAGTCCCGCTGGCGGCGCTAAAATAACCCGATCCCCGCAAGGCACCGTCCATGATCTATTTCCACGATATCGATCCCATCGCCATCTCGCTGGGGCCGATCCAGGTGCACTGGTACGGCATCATGTACCTGCTTGGCTTTGCCTCGGCCTGGTGGCTGGGCAAGCGCCGCATCGCCGCAGGGCGCCTGCCGGGCGTCAATGCCGATGGTTTTTCCGACCTGCTGTTCTACGCCATGCTCGGCGTGGTGGTGGGCGGGCGCGTGGGCTACATGCTGTTCTATGCGATGGGCGATTTCCTGTCCAACCCGCTGCTGCTGTTCAAGGTGTGGGACGGTGGCATGAGCTTCCACGGCGGCCTGCTGGGCGTGCTCGCGGCCAGCTGGTGGTGGTCGCGCCGGCACCGCCTGCATTTCTTCGACACCATGGATTTCGTCGCGCCGCTGGTGCCGCTGGGGCTGGGCTTCGGCCGCGTGGGCAACTTCATCGGCGATGAGCTGTGGGGCAAGTTCACCGATGGCAGCTGGGGCGTGGTGTTCCCGTCGGGGCTGCCGGCGCCGCTGGCGCAGCTCGACACCGCCACGCTGAAGGCGGAGTTCGCCGCCGGTGCGCTGAATCAGTACGCACGCCATCCTTCGCAGCTGTATGAGGCCTTCCTGGAAGGCCTGGTGATGTTCGCGGTGCTGTGGGCGGTGTCGGCCAAGCCGCGCAACCGGTACCTGGTGTCCGGCCTGTTCGCGCTGATGTACGGCCTGTTCCGCTTCGCGGTGGAGTTCGTGCGGATGCCGGACAACGGCGTCTACGTGGCCTTCGACTGGTTGACCCGTGGGCAGATCCTGAGCCTGCCGCTGGTGGCGCTGGGCCTGGTGCTGCTGTGGATGTCCCATCGCGCGCCGGTGCTGCAGCCGGTGCTGCCGGCTGCCCCGGCCGGAGCCAAGCCATGAAGCCCTACCTGGACCTGCTGCGGCACGTGCTGGAACACGGCGCGGAGAAGAGCGACCGTACCGGTACCGGCACGCGCAGCGTGTTTGGTTGGCAGATGCGCTACAACCTGGCCGACGGCTTCCCGCTGGTCACCACCAAGAAGCTGCACCTGCGTTCGATCATCCACGAACTGCTGTGGTTCCTGCAGGGCGACACCAACATCGCCTACCTGAAGGACAACCAGGTGCGGATCTGGGACGAGTGGGCCGATGAGAACGGCGATCTCGGCCCGGTCTACGGCAAGCAGTGGCGCAGCTGGGCGGCTGCCGATGGCCGGCAGATCGACCAGATGCAGTGGCTGGTGGAGGAGATCAAGCGCAATCCGGATTCGCGCCGGCTGGTGATCAGTGCCTGGAATGTCGGCGAGCTGCCGCAGATGGCGTTGATGCCCTGCCACAGCCTGTTCCAGTTCTACGTGGTGGACGGCAAGCTCAGCTGCCAGCTGTACCAGCGCAGTGGCGACATCTTCCTCGGGGTGCCGTTCAACATCGCCAGCTATGCGCTGCTGACCCACATGGTGGCGCAGGCCACCGGGCTTGGGGTGGGTGATTTCGTGCATACGCTGGGCGACGCCCATCTGTACTCGAACCATTTCGAGCAGGCCCGCGAGCAGCTGGCGCGCGAACCGCGCGTGCTGCCGACGCTGTGGTTGAACCCGGAGGTCACCGATCTGTTCGGCTTCCGCTTCGATGACATCCGCATCGACGGCTACGATCCGCACCCGGCGATCAAGGCCCCGGTGGCGGTGTGAGTTCCCCGCGCCTTTCGATGATCGCCGCGCTGGACCGCAGCCGCGGCATCGGCCACGGCAACCAGCTGCCCTGGCACCTGCCGGACGACCTGAAGCATTTCAAGGCGCTGACGCTGGGCAAGCCGGTGCTGATGGGGCGCAGGACCGCCGAATCGCTTGGTCGCGCGCTGCCCGGACGGACCAACCTGGTGCTGACCCGCCGTGGCCAGGTGCCGTTCGACGGCATGCGCGCGGTGGCATCGCTGGACCAGGCGCTGGCGATCTGCCGCGCGGAAGCTGCAGAAGAACTGTGCGTGATCGGCGGAGGAGAGATCTACCGCCTGCTGATGGAGCATGCCAGCGACCTGTACCTGACCTGGGTGGACACCGAGGTACCGGCCGATACGCATTTCCCGGCCGTCGATGAAGCCCTGTGGCAGCAGGCGGACAGCCAGCCGCATGCGGCCGATGCGCGGCATCCGTTCGCGTTCCGCTTCGTGCACTACACCCGCCGCTGACGGCGGGTGCGGCGGTCATTCCGCCGTGGGCGGACTGCCTGCACCACCGCCGCCGTTGCCGCGGCCACGACCGCGCCGACGGCGGGGTCCACGCGTACGCGTCTCGCCGCCTGCCGGCTGCCCGCCGGGCTGCGCCTGTGGCTGTGGTTTGGCCTGTGCGGCCTGCTGGCCTTCCGGGCGTGGCTTCGGCGCACGCGGCGCGGGCCGTGCACCGGCAACCGGCGCCGGCACGTCGCGGCCGGGCACCTGCACCACGCGCAGTTCGTCGGTATCCAGCTGCAGAGCGGTCAACTTGCCGCCCCACACCGCTCCGGTATCGATGGCATGCACGCCCTGGGTGATGGTCAGCCCGAGCGCTGACCAGTGGCCGCACACGACCTTGAGGTCACGCTCGACCCGGCCCGGGACTTCGAACCAGGGATAGAGCCCCTGTTCCTGGGTGCCCGGCGTGCCTTTGTCTTCGATGCCGATGCGCCCGCGCGCGGTGCAATAGCGCATGCGGGTGAAGAAGTTGATGATCGCCCGCGAGCGGTCGTAGCCGGTCAGGTTCGGCGCCCAGATCGGCTTGTCGCCGTACATGTTGCGCAGCAGCTTGCGGTAGCCGTTGCCGTGCAGCTGCTGCTCGACTTCGCGCGCGTGCTTTTCGGCCATCTGGGTGGTCCACTTCGGCGCCATGCCGGCATGCACCATCATCCAGCCCAGTTCGCGGTCGGCATGCACCAGCTTCTGCATGCGCAGCCAGTCCAGCAGCACGTCGCGGTCTTCGGCGGTGACCACGCGCAACAGGTCCGGGTTGACCTTGCGCTGTTCTTCTTCGCTGCGCGAACCCACCGCGAGCAGCGACAGGTCATGGTTGCCCAGCACCACCACACTGTGGTCGCGCAGCGAATGCACCAGCCGCAGTGTTTCCAGTGACTGGCCGCCACGGTTCACCAGGTCGCCGGCAAACCACAGGGTGTCCTGCGCCGGATCGAAACGGATCTTTTCCAGCAACCGCTGGGTCACGTCATAGCAACCCTGCAGGTCGCCGATAGCCCACACGCTCATGGCCTGGCCTCCGTGTCAGTGCAGGGTTCGGGGAATGGTCAGCACGAACGGCGCGATGTCGGCGGCGAACTCGGTGCCGTCGTCGGCCACCATGTCGTAGTGCCCCTGCATCGTGCCGTGCTCCGTACCGAGCATGACACCGGAGGTGTAACGGAAGTCTTCACCGGGACGCAGCCGCGGCTGCTCGCCGACCACCCCATCGCCGTCGACATGCTCCACCCGGCCTTCGGCATCGGTGATCCGCCAGTGGCGTGCCACCAGGCGGGCCGCGACCCGGCCGCTGTTGCGGATGCGGATGGTATAGGCGAAGGCGAAGCGTCCGTCTTCGGGAGCGGACTGGTCATCGAGGAAGCGCGGAGCCACTTCCACGTCCATGGCGTACTGGTCGTCGTGCATCTTGGCAGTGTAATCAGCTTGCATTGGCCAAGGCGACGAATTCCGCCACCTCCAGCTGTTCGGCACGGGCATCCGGACGCACGCCGGCAGCGGCGAACTGTTCGGCGCTGACCACGTTGTTCAGCGCATTGCGCAGGGTCTTGCGGCGTTGGCCGAAGGCGGCCTTGACCACTTCGGCGAAGCGCCTGGCATCGTGGATGCCGACCGTGGACGGATCACGCGGCACCAGCCGCACCACGGCCGAATCGACCTTCGGCGGCGGCCGGAACGCACCCGGCGGCACCACGAACAGCGAGGTCACTTCGCAGTACGCCTGCAGCATCACGCTGAGGCGGCCGAAGACCTTGCTGCCGGGGCCGGCGGCCATGCGGTCGACGACTTCCTTCTGCAGCATGAAGTGCATGTCGCGGACCACGGCGGCATGGTCCAGCGCATGGAACAGGATCGGCGAGGAGATGTTGTAGGGCAGGTTGCCGACCAGCCGGATCTGTCCGCTGCCCCCTTCGGCCTGCGCCAGCGCGGTGAAATCCACTCGCAGCACGTCGCTCTGGATGATGGTCAGTGCGCCCAGCGGCGCGGCGGCGGCGGTCAGCGGTGCGATCAGGTCGCGGTCGAACTCGATGACGGTCAGCTCGGGATGCTGGCGCAGCAGGGGCAGGGTGATCGCACCCTGGCCGGGGCCGATCTCCACCAGGCGGTCGCCGGGCTTGGGATTGACCGCGCGCACGATGCTGTCGATGTAGTGGCGGTCGGCCAGGAAGTGCTGGCCCAACTGCTTCTTGGCCGGGGCGGTGAATGCCGTGCCGGAGGGGGAGTACTGGTTCATGCGCTAAGTCTACGTTGCCGGGCCAGCTGCGCACACAGGGTAGCGGCAGCCTGCAGGCTGGAAGGATCGGCGATGCCCCGTCCGGCCAGCTCCAGCGCGGTGCCGTGGTCGACCGCCACGCGCGGATAGGGCAGGCCCAGGGTGAGATTGACCGCCTGTTCGAAACCGGAATACTTCAGCACCGGCAGGCCCTGGTCGTGGTACATCGCCAGCACGCTGTCGAAGCCGGCCAGCTTGGCGGGCAGGAAGGCGGTGTCGGCGGGCAGCGGGCCGATCAGCTGCATGCCTTCGGCGCGCAGCCGCTGCAGCAGCGGGATGATGAGATCGAGCTCTTCGCGGCCCAGGTGGCCGTCTTCCCCGGCATGCGGGTTCAGGCCCAGCACCGCGATGCGCGGATCGGCGAGGCCGAACTCGCGCCCAAGCGCGGCATGCAGGGTGCGCAGGGTATGTTCCAGGCCATCGGCGGTGATTGCATCGGCGACTTCGCGCAGCGGCAGGTGGGTGGTCGCCAGCGCAACGCGCACGATCGGGTTGGCCAGCATCATCACCACCTTGACCCCGGCCTGGTCGGCCAGCAGTTCGGTGGTGCCGCTGTAGGCGATGCCGCCCTGGTTGATCACCGCCTTGTGCACCGGGCCGGTGACCACGCCATCCAGGCGGCCGTCCAGGCACGCTTGGCCGGCTGCCTGCAGCGCGCCGATCACGGCCGCGGCGTTGCGCGGGTCGGCATGGCCGAATTGGCTGGGCACCGCATTGGGAAGGGGGTGCAGGCGCAGATCGCCCGGCACGCGGGCATGGGCATCGGCCGGCAACAACTGCAGTGGCAGCGACAGCGCGGCGGCGGCTGCCTGCAGGGTAGCGGGATCTGCGAAGGCCAGCAGCCGGCAATCAGTGCGCGGCTGCTGGATCAGGCGGATACACAGTTCCGGACCGATCCCGGCGGGCTCGCCCGGTACCAGGGCGAGCTCGGGGAGCACCGCTCCTGCGAGCTTCGCGCCTGGGAGCATGGCTCAGGACTGCGGCGGGGTGGCGGTGTTTTCCGCCCGGTCACCGCTGCGGAAGCTGACGTAGGCTTCGCCACGCAGTTCGGACAGGAAGCGGTTGTACTCTTCTTCCAGCTTGCGACGGCCGATGGTTTCACGGACCTGCGCGCGCTGGTTGTCCACGCCGACATCGGTCTGGCGGGTCGCCACGCGCTGTACCACGTGCCAGCCGGCATCGGTGCGGAACGGCTGGCTGATGTTGCCGTCGGTCACGCCTTCGACCTGGCGGCCGAAGTCCGGACCGAACGCATCGACCGGGAACCAGCCCAGGTCGCCGCCCTGGCCACGGCTGTTGGTGTCTTCGGACGCATCACGGGCCACGGCCTGGAAATCAGCACCACCGGCAATGCGGGCACGCAGGGTGTCGATCTTCGCCTTGGCGGCGGCATCGTTCTGCTGCTCGGTCACGCGCACCAGGATGTGGCGGGCGTGGTACTCGGTGATCGTCTGGCCGGTGGACGCGGCAGCATTGGCATCACGCACTTCCACCAGCTTCAGCAGCTGGAAGCCGCTGGGGCCACGCAGCGGACCGACCACGTCGCCGGCCTTCATGTCCTGCATCACCTGCAGGAAGGCCTGCGGGATCTCGTCCATGGAGCGCCAGCCGAGGTCGCCGCCTTCCAGCGCGTTGGGGCTGTCCGAATAGCGCACGGCCGCCGCGTTGAAGTCCAGCTCGCCCTTGTCCAGCAGCGCCTTGACGCCGTCGGCCTTCTGCTTGCCGGTGGCGATCTGGTTGGCATCGGCGCCATCGGGGGTGGCGATCAGGATGTGCGCCAGGTGGTACTGGGTACCGGTGACGGCCTGCTGCTTGATGGCCGCATCCACTTCGCCTTCGCTGACGCTGACGCGGCTCTGCGCATAGCTCTGGCGCAGGCGCTGGACGATGATCTCGTCACGCACCGAACGGCGGAACTCATCGAAATCGATGCCGTCCTGGGCCAGGCGGCCACGCAGTGTGTCCAGGTTGCTGCCGTTCTGCTGGGCGATCGAGTTGATCGCCTGGTTCAGTTCCTGGTCCGAAACGCGGATGCCGCTGCCTTCGGCGCGGGTGACCTGCAGCTTGACCAGCACCAGCCGCTCCAGCACCTGCCGGCTCAGCACATCGTCCGGCGGCAGCTGGTTTTCGCGACCGGCGTACTGGGTCTTGATGTTGGCCAGCGCGCGGTCCAGTTCGCTCTGCAGGATGACGTCTTCGTCGACGACGGCGGCGATGCGATCCAGCGGCTGGGTCTGCTGGGCCAGTACCTGCAAGGGTACGGACGCAGTGGACACCGCCAGCAGGGAGGCGAGTAGGACGGGGAAGGTCTTGGTCATGGGATCAGGTTCGGATCGTAGTCGTCGCGGGTCGCGCCGGTGGTGCTGGGGGGCACGAGATAGAGGTCGTCGCGGTTGTAACCGAGGATAGCACGGCGCAGGGTACGGTCCGTGTTCTGGCCAATGGAGCTCAGGCCCTTCAGCACGAACTCCAGCTGGAAGGAAGTATTCAGCTCGCCTTCGCGGTTGCGTACGTAGCGGCGGGCCAGGGCGCGCACCGCCAGGCAGCAGCTGTCCCACTGCACGCCACCGATGATTTCCAGCGGCTTGCTGTCTTCGATGGAGTAGTAGTAACGGCCGACCACGCTCCAGCGCGGGTTGATCGGGTACAGGAAGGACAGGTCGCCCTGCTTGAGCAGGTTGGTGCCATCGGGGTTGATCCGGTGGCGGTAGGTCAGGTTGACGATGCCGTCGTTGGACATCAGGTAGCGCGCACGCACGCTGGCCAGGTCTTCGCGCTTGTTCTTGGGGTCCCACTGGTAGGTGGCGCCCAGGTTCCAGCGGTCGTTGATCATGTAGTTGGTATCGGCGATCCAGGCCGACTTGCCCTGTTCCACCGGGCTGGGATTGCTCGGCAGGGTGACGCGGGAATCGTCGAAGTACAGGATCTGGCCGATGCTGGCCGAGAACCGCTCGCGGCCGCTGGTCTGGTCGATGAAGCGGGTGCTCAGTGCCATCGTCAGCTGGTTGGCATCGTTCTGGCGGTCGGCGCCGGTATAGCGCGAATCGCGGAACAGCTGGCCCCAGCTGAAAGTGAAGTCACGGGTGTCGAAGACCGGCAGTTCGCTCTGGTCGCGGTACGGGGTGCGCAGGTAGAACAGGCGCGGTTCCAGCGTATGCAGGTAGGGCTTGTCGCCGATGGTGGTCTCGCGGTCGAAGAACATGCCCGCGTCCAGGCTGGCGATCGGCACGCTGCGGTTGGGCGAGGTGTTGCCGCGCAGCTGGTCCGGGGTCGGGTTGGTGATGCCCGCCGCGGCCAGGTTGTTGGCGCGGATGCTGTCGGCCAGGCCCTGTTCCAGGTCATAGCCGGTGTAGCGCCAGGCCAGCGTCGGGGTGACATACCAGGCTGCGCCACTGAAGGGCATGGTCACGTAGGGCTTGATGTCCAGGCGCGAGCCGCCGAGCACTTCGCGTTCCACGCCGTTGCGCACGTACTCGCCGTCGGCATCGATGATCTTGTCGTGGATGTCGTCGTGCACGAAGCGCACCGCTTCGGCATACACGCCTACTTCCAGCCACGGCAGGATCGGCTGGTCCCAGGTGCCGAACAGGCGCGGCTGCCGGTTGTAGGGCAGTGCTTCTTCGGTCAGGGTGTAATCGGTCAGCTGCCAGTAGTCGGCCATCAGGCCGGCGGTCCAGGTTTCCCCGGTGCCGTAGATGCCGGCCTGGCTCTGCAGGTTGGACGCGGTCACGCCCAGCAGCCGGTTGGCGAAGTCTTCCAGGTACCGTTCGTCGCTGACCCAGGCCAGCCCGGCACGGGCCTGCCAGTTCGCGTTGAAGTTGTGGTAGCCGGAGTATTCGACGCGGCCACGGTCCTTGTCGCGCAGCTCGTCGTTGGGCAGGTAGGCGGTACGCAGCTCACCGCGGCCACCGTCGTACAGGTAGCGGAATTCATTGTCCAGCATGAAGCCGCGCTTGCTCATGTAGCGCGGGGTCAGCGTGTCGTCGTAGTTCGGCGCCAGGTTGAAGTAGATCGGCTGGGCATAATCGAACCCGTTGCGCCCGGACACGCCCAGCTCCGGATACAGCAGGCCGGTCTGGCGCCGATCATCGATCGGGAACTTGAAGTACGGCGCCCACAGCACCGGCACCTTGCCGATGCGCAGCACGGCGTTGCGCGCGGTACCGAAGCCTTCGTCGTTGTCCACTTCGATCTGCGGGGCAGACAGCTTCCAGACCGGTTGGGACGGGTCGCAGGTGGTGTAGGTCGAGCGGTGCATCTGCCCGACCGCACCCTGCAGGTCCACCGATTCGGCGCCACCGTTGCCGCGACGCGACACCAGCTGGTACTGGATGTCGGAGATCTTGTGGGTGTCCGCCTCCTGGTTGCCCTCGGCGCGCTTGGCCTCCATCCGGATCGACGAATCGGAGTAGCGGACGTTGCCCTCGGCGGTGTAATTGCCGGTTTCCGTATCGAAGCTCAGGTGATCGGTACCGAGGAACTGGTCACCGCGCTTGAGCGCGACGTTGCCCTGGTACTGCGGCACCGTGGAGGTGCCATACAGCTGGTCGCCCTCGATGTCGGTGGGCTGCTGGGTGCGCGTTTCGGCG
Source organism: Stenotrophomonas chelatiphaga (assembly GCF_001431535.1). Lineage (GTDB taxonomy): Bacteria > Pseudomonadota > Gammaproteobacteria > Xanthomonadales > Xanthomonadaceae > Stenotrophomonas > Stenotrophomonas chelatiphaga. The sequence goes on along the minus strand of NZ_LDJK01000083.1, from coordinate 11,132 downwards.
GCAGCCTTGTCCGCCGGCGGTGCCTCGCCAAAGGCGGGCAGGACGTCGGTGGCAGGGCACAGACCCCAGTTCGGCGCTTTGTCTTCGGCGAACGCCGGCAGGCAGAGGGCGATACCCAGGGGGAGAGGCAACAGGCGGAGGGCTTTGCGCACGCGTGATGGTTCAGGCGAAAACGATCCGTAGCTTGCCCCATCCATTGCATAGGGGCAATGAAGGCCGCTCACCGGTGGCGGTCGGGGTTCATCAGGCGGCCCCGGCCCGGCCCTCCAGCAGGGCCCCTACATGCGCGACGCTGGACTCGGCCAGGGCCTGCAGGTCATAGCCGCCTTCCAGCATCGACACCACCCGGCCGCCGCCATGGCGACGGGCCAGCGCGTGCAGTTCGGTGGTGATCCAGGCGAAGTCCTCTGCTTCCAGCATCAGGTCGGCCTGCGGATCGCGCAGGTGGGCGTCGAAGCCGGCCGACACCAGCAGCAGCTGCGGGCGGAAGTCGTCGATGGCCGGCAGCATCTCGTCGGCCCAGACATTGCGGAAGCGCAGGCTGCCGCTGCCCGGGGGCAGCAGGATGTTCAACAGGTTGCCTGCGCCACGGTCGCGGCGCAGCCCGGAGTTCGGGAACAGGCCGGCCTGGTGGGTGCTGTAGTACGCCACCCGGGGATCCAGCTGGAAGATGTCCTGGGTGCCGTTGCCATGGTGGACGTCGAAGTCGACCACGGCGATCCGCTCCAGCCCGTAGCGGTCGCGCGCATGTGCGGCGGCCACCGCGATGTTGTTGAGCAGGCAGAACCCCATGGCGGTGCTGGCGGTGGCGTGGTGGCCGGGCGGGCGCACCGCGCAGAACGCCAGCGGGTCCTCGCCCAGCATCACCGCATCCACCGCGGCGATACCGGCACCGGCGGCATGCAGGGCGGCGGTGGCCGAACCCGGCGACGTGCGGGTGTCCATGTCGATCTGCCGCAGGTCGGCGGTCTGCGGCTGCAGCACCAGGTCGATCAGTTCGGCATCGTGTACGCGGGCCAGGTCGCCGCGCTTGGCCGAAGGCGCCTGGCGCCAGTCCAGCCGTGCCGGGAACGCTGCCTGCAGCGCGTCGAGCACGGCCTGCAGCCGCTTCGGGGATTCGGGGTGGTCCGGACCGGGGTCGTGCTGCAGGCAGGAAGGATGGGTGTAGACCAGCATGGGCGCGGGGGATCCGGAAAGGTCAGCCGTGGCGGCGCGAATGCTGCCAGAGTACTTCGCCGGCACCGTTGGCGCGGGCCAGCACGCGGGCCAGCACGAACAGCAGGTCGGAGAGGCGGTTGAGGTAGTGCAGCGCCTGCGGCCGCACCGTTTCAACGCGCGAAAGGGCGACCGTCTCGCGCTCTGCCCGGCGCACGATGGTGCGGGCCAGGTGGCAGCGTGCGGCGGCTTCGCCACCGGCGGGCAGGATGAATTCCTTCAGCGTGGGCAGGTCGGCGTTGTAGTGGTCCAGCTGCTGTTCCAGCGCGGTGACATCGGCATCGGTGATGGCCGCATGGCCGGGAATGCACAGCTCGCCGCCGAGGTCGAACAACTGGTGCTGGAGTCTGGTCAGCAGGGCCTGCACATCGGTGGGCAGGGGCACGGCCAGCAGCACGCCGAGCGCCGAATTGGCTTCGTCGACCGTGCCGAACGCGGCAACCCGCGCATCGTCCTTGCCGACCCGGCTGCCGTCGCCCAGCCCGGTGCTGCCGTCATCGCCGGTACGGGTATAGATGCGTGAAAGCCGGTTGCCCATCCTTGCGCGCCTCAGCCGCGCACGTCGCGCTGGGCCTGGCGCAGCTTGCCGACCTGTTCGACGGCCAGTTGCAGCGCGGCAGCCAGGCCGACGTACAGGGCGGTGGTGCCCAGGTAGGGCATGAACCAATCCGCATAGTTCTTCAGCCAACCGCCCACGGTGGGGTCGGCCACGTTGCGCGTGGTCCAGTAGAACCCGCCCTGTGCGAACAGGTGGCAGACCGCCACGGCAGCGACCACCAGCGCCACCGCCTTGGCCAGGGTGGACCACTGCGCGCCGTGGTAGCCGTGGCCCAGCGCCATGCCGCCGGCCCACATCGCGAAGTAGGCGGGCAGCAGCATCCAGTAACCCGGCGACACGCAGTAGTGCTGCCAGAAATCCAGCCCCAGGTTGCGGATCACGACCCAGTCCACCAGCACCGCCAGCGCCATCAGCAGCGGGAACGCCCAGCGGGTCCAGCTGCGCAGGTAGAAGCCGCCGATGAAGAACACCGCCCAGGACGCATCGGGAATGGCGGCGAAATGGTTCACCCGCGTGGCGGCCATCAACAGCACCAGGCAGGTCAGCACGAAGGCACGTTGCAGGGAGGTCGTCATCGGGGTGCACACGGGAGGGTGAACAAACCCCATTCTAGACCGCCTGCAGGCCAGCGCGCAGGGGCGGCAGCCGGGCAGGGGCGGCGGGCGAGCGCGTATCATGGCGACATGAGCGAACGAGTTGATGTCCTGATCATCGGCGGCGGGCTGGTCGGCGCCAGCCTGGCCATTGCGCTGCAGCGCATCGGCCGCAGCGCGTGCCTGCTGGAAGCCACCGCAGGTGGCGCGCTGCCGGCGGTGTTCGACCAGCGCAACCTCAGCTTTGCGGCTGCCACGGTCAACGCACTGACCGCACTGGGCGTGATGCAGAAGCTGTCCAGTGCGCCGGGTCCGATCACCCGCATCCATGTCAGTCGTGCCGGTGACTTCGGCCGCGTGCAGTTGGCGGCAGCCGACTACGGTCGCCCGTGGTTCGGCCAGGTGGTGGTGGCGCGTGACTTCGGCATGGCGCTGGAGGCGCGGCTGCAGGAGCTGCCGCAGCTGCAGCGGCGGCGTCCGGCGCGCTTCATCGGGCTGGGCGCGGTCATCGATGGCTATCGCCAGGTCCACGTGCAGGATGACCAGGGCGAGCACACGCTGCACGCGCGGCTGGTGGTGGGTGCCGATGGTACCGCCAGCGGGCTGCGCGGCGCGCTGGGGATCGGCGTGGATGAGCATGATTTCCAGCAGACGTTGTTCGTGGCGCGGGTACGCAGCCAACGCGCACCGGATGGCACCGCATGGGAGCGCCTGACCGATACCGGCCCGACCGCGCTGCTGCCGCGCGGCGACCGCCATTTCGGCGTGGTGCACGGGGTGGCCCGCGATGAGGCCGATGCGGTCATGGCGCTGGACGATGCGGCGTGGCTGGCGCGGCTGCAGGCGGCGGTGGGCTGGCGCGCCGGGCGCCTGCTGGAGTCTGGTCCGCGCGCGGCGTATCCGCTGCGCCAGGTGCTGTCGCGTGCGCTGGTGGCCGAGCGTGCGGTGCTGCTCGGCAATGCCGCGCAGACCATCCATCCCCTGGGTGCGCAGGGCTTCAACCTGGGCCTGCGCGATGCGCTGACCCTGGCCGAGCTGCTGGAAACCGAGGGCGATGCCGGTGCCGATGCGCTGCTGCACGCCTACGCGGCGCGGCGCGGGGATGACCGTGCGCAGACCATCGCGTTCTCCGGTGGACTGGCGCGCCTGACCAGCAATGACGCACCGTTGCTGCGGCCACTGCGCAGCCTCGGCCTGCTGGCAACACAGGCCACGTCACTGCAGTCGCTGCTGGTCGGCGGTTCGATGGGCTTCCGCGGCGACGTACCGAAGTTGTGTCGCGGAGAAGCCGCATGAGCCGCCGCGCACGTACCGATGTGGTGATCGTCGGCGGCGGCGTGGTCGGCGCCACCTGCGCGCTGGCACTGGCCGATGCCGGCCTGTCGGTGGCCGTGGTCGAAGGCCACGAGCCGGCGTCGTGGCAGGCCGCGCAGCCGGACCTGCGGGTGTTCGCCTTCGCCACGGACAATGTGCAGCTGCTGCAGCGGCTCGGGGTGTGGGAATCGATCACGCGCGGTCGCGCGCATCCTTACCGGCGCATGCAGGTGTGGGATGCCGCCGGGGGCGATGACCTGCTGTTCGACGCGGACCGCTTCGGCCGCAGCGAACTGGGCTGGATCATCGAAAACGGCCTGCTGGTGGATCGGCTGTGGGCGGCCCTGCCGGGCGCCGGGGTCGAGGTGCATTGCCCGGCCCGTGTCGAGGGCATGGAACAGGACGAGCACGGGGTGCGCCTGCGCCTGCAGGACGGGCGCCGCATCGAGGCGGGCCTGGCCATCGCCGCCGATGGCGCCGAATCCACCTTGCGCCAGCTGGCCGGGATCGCCGTGGACCGCCACGATTACCATCAGCGTGGCGTGGTGGCCTACGTGGACAGCGAGCTGCCCAACCAGGCCACGGCATGGCAGCGTTTCCTGCCGGGCGGACCGTTGGCGCTGCTGCCGGTGGCCGAACGACGCAGTTCAATCGTGTGGACCTTGCCGGAAGACGAGGCCGCGCGCGTGCTGCAGCTGGACGAGGCCGCGTTCAACCGCGAACTGACCCGCGCCTTCGGTGGGCGGCTGGGCGCACTGCAGCTGGCGTCCAGCCGCGCCGCGTTCCCGCTGCGCCGCCAGCTGGCCCGCCATTACGTTGCCGGCCGCGTGCTGGCGCTGGGCGATGCGGCGCACGTGGTGCATCCGCTGGCCGGCCAGGGCGTCAACCTCGGCCTGCGCGACGTGGCCGCGCTGCAGCGCTGGCTGGCACCGTCGGCGCAGCGGCGTGGCCAGCCGCAGCTTTCACCGCAGCGGCTGCAGCGCTGGGCGCGCGAGCGCCGCAGCGACAACACGATCGCCGCCTACAGCTTCGATGGCATCAACCGGCTGTTCTCCAATGACGAACTGCACCTGACCCTGGCACGCGGCCGCGTGCTGGGTTGCACCGGCAAGCTGTCACCGCTGCTGCAGGTGTTCTGGAAGCGCGCGGCGGGGGTCTGACCACCGCCTACGAAGTGGGTGACGATCCGCGTTATGGTGGGTGTTGACCCGCGTGGTGGGTGACGACCGTTGGTCGTCACAGCTCAACACTCACTCCAGCAACCACCCGGCCAGGTCATCACGATCCAGCTTGCCGCGGCGTTTCACGTCCAGCGAAATGAACTCATCGGCCAGCGACGGATTGGCCTGCGCCTCGTCCCGACTGATGTAGCCGTCAGCGTCGACGTCCAGTTCGGCGAAGTGGATCCGGTAGTGGCCGGCGGCACTGGACGGCGTCAGCGAACGCACCGTCACCGGCGTCTCGCCCAGCGGCACCACGATGTCCACGCTGCCGGTCACCCGGCCGGCGGACAGCTCCTGCGCACGCACCACGCCACCGTCATCGCGCAGCGGCTGGCTCTGCGCGGGGGCGGGACGGGGGTGCTGGGCCAAGGTCGGGCCGGCAGCGAGCAGCAGCAGCAGGGCGGTGGAACGGAGGGGCATGGGGTTTCCTCGTGACGGATGCAGAAGGAACGTCGTGATTCTGAAAGTCCTCACGACGCGTGCGCGGCATAGTCCCACGATCTTTCCATCCGGAGCGGACCCGTCCATGAATGTCAGTACCGTGCTTCTGCAGATTTTCAGACCGGCGCAGGCCGCACGGATCGCCGCCGAGGCACGTATGGCCTCGGCGCCGGGCTGTGAGCTGAAGCCGCTGGGCGCGCTGCTTGCGCGGGTGGCCAATGCCGGGCACCTGCGCGGGGAGGCTTTCACCTCGGAGGCTGCGCGCCAGCTGCGGTCCCATATGCAGGCACCAGAGCTGACCCCGCGGCAGGTCATGAACCGGGTGAGTGCGGTCAAGCATCAGCAGCGGGACATCCTGCGCGACCTGATGCAGCGCAGTGCCGGAACCCGCGCCGGTAGCGACCGCGCGCACGAGATCACGGCCACGCGTGCGGCGATCGCCGCGGCGCGGCAGTTCAGCTGGGAAGTGCGCGTGGCGGCGTCTGCCGCGCAGGGCGGCACGCCGTGAGCTTTGCGGTAAAGGGCTGCCTGGCCCCTCTGCGTGCGCTGCAGCGCCATTGGCCCGGCACGAGCTGCCGAGCCGCCGGACCGCTGGATGCGGGAACCTGCAAGGCGGTGGAGAGCGTGCTGATCACGGTGGCCAATGCCAGCGACGTCGGCCTGGTGCCCTCCAGTCGAGCACAGAAACTGCACGACCGGTTGCAGCGCGAGCAGCTGCAGGAAACGGCGCGGCCGATGAGCCGGCGCAAGCTGGCGTGCAGCCTGGAGCGCCTGCAGGGAGAGTATGAAGCCAAGCGCAGCGAGCTGCGGGCATCCGGACTGCGCTGGTCGAAGGACTGGATGATGGGCGTGGAAGACTACGATGCCGACGCGCTCGCCCAGGTGTACGCGCGTATCGAGGCGGCATCGGCCGTCATCAACAGTGCAGGCGCGGCGCGCGCCGAAATGGAGCTGCCACGCGCGCGTCCCGCGTCCTGGTGACGCAGGTGCCAGGACCGCGCCGGCATGCGCGGACCGGGTGGCGCGCAACGTGCACGCCACCCGGCGCCACCGGGCGGCTCAGCGCAGTGGCGATGCCAGCACGGTGATCTCTTCGCGGTCGTGGTAGAGCTGCTTGGCGCGCACGGTCAGCGACTTGCCGGCCTGTTCCTCGAACAGTTCCAGGCACAGGCGGGTTTCATCCCAGCGCTTCTTCATCGGCAGTTTCAGGTTGAAGATCGCGTGCTTGCACCAGCCTTCGCGGAACCAGGTCGCCATGCGTTCGGCCACCCGGCGCGGCTGCTCCACCATGTCGCAGACCATCCAGTCCAGCGACTGTTCGGGCGACCAGTGGAAGCCATCGGCACGCAGGTGTTCGACCAGGCCGGTGTCCAGCACGTGCTGGCGCAGCGGACCGTTGTCGATGCTCAGCACCCGCAGGTGCTGGCGGGTCAGTACCCAGGTCCAGCCGCCCGGTGCGGCGCCGAGATCGGCCGCGCGCATGCCGGGTTTCATCAGCGCTTCGCGTTCTTCGGTGGTGAGCAGCGTCAGCAGGGCCTCTTCCAGCTTCAGTGCGGAGCGCGAAGGCGCGTCCGGCAGCAGCTTCAGGCGCGGTATTCCCAGCGCCCACGGGGCACTGTCGGCGGGTGCAGCGACGCAGACGAAGGCATGGGTGCCGTCGACGAACACCACGTGCAGGCGCGGCAGCTTCTCGTTCGACTTGTCGGTCAGCTTGCCGGCCTTGCGCAACGCCGGACGCAGCGCGTTGCCGAACGCACGCGACAGCCCGGACAGCGGCTTGCCGGCGTCCGAATCGGGATGTTCCACCCACAGGTCGCCAAAGCGCGGTGCATCGCCCAGTACCGCCAGCATCGGTGTGATGCGGTCGGCCGGATCCAGCTGCGGCAGTTCCGCCAGTACCACCAGCTTCTGCCGCGCGAAGATCAGCTCGCGCCAAGACAGCATGCGGCTCAGCGCGGCGGCTTCGTCGCACATGAAAAGCACGTAGCCATCATTGCGCTGGGTACGCGCATAGCCGGCGAAACCGAACTCGCCCGCGCGCGCGGTCAGTTCGCCCGCCAGTTCCGGTTCGAAGCCCTGGCGGCACAGGCACAGCAGGCCTATCCCTGGCGTGGCAGCAGACGTATCAGTAGCGGGCGCCATCGGCTTCTCCATAAGCGCGCAGCACGGCGCGCGCGTCGTCGCGGTTGAGGCCCTGCACCACCTCGATACCGCGCTTGTTGAGTTCACCCACCCAGTCCGCCGGCAGCGGGCCTTCGTCGAACGGTGTCAGCTCTTCCACGTCGGCCGCACTGGCGCCGATCAGCAGCCGATCGATGCCGGCCCAGACGGTGGCGCCGTAGCACTGGCAGCAGGGCTGGGACGACGTCGCCAGCGTGATCGGGGACAGCACATCGTTCAGTCGCGGGGTCTGCAGGCGCTGCTGGGCCAGCATGTAGGCCATGTTCTCGGCGTGCGCCAACGACGTGTTGTGGGGCATCACGCGGTTCACGCCCACGGCGATGACCTGGTCATCCGGGCCGAACACCACCGCGCCGAACGGGCCGCCGCTGGCATGCTCGACGTTCGACCTGGACAGCGCGATGGCCAGCGCGACCTTGGCTTCGTCGCCGGGATAGCGCTGATCCAGGTCGATCTGGTCATGGATCCAGGCGGGAAGGGTCAGGTGGACTTGCGCATACAGCATCGCGGGGTGCCTCTCATCGGGTTACGGGGGTGGAACACAACAGCAGCCGCGCGCAGTGTAGCCCGCGTCCGATGAAGCGGACGGGCAGGGGCGGCAGGCGGCGATGGCGCGCGGGGTTGGCCGCGCGCGCAGGATGTCGGGGTCAGGCCGACCAGGTATCGCGCAGGGTCACGCTGCGGTTGAACACCGGGCGGGTCGCGGTGTGGTCGCGGCGATCGGCCACGAAGTAGCCGGTGCGTTCGAACTGGAAGGACAGTTCCGGCGGCGCGATGGCGGCGGCGGGCTCGACATAACCGGTCACGGTGCGGCGCGATTCCGGATTCAGGTAATCGCGGTAGGTCTTGCCTTCCGATTCGTCGTCCGGGTCGGCGACCGAGAACAGGCGGTCGTACAGGCGCACTTCGGCCGGCACCGCGTGCACCGCGCTGACCCAATGGATGGTGCCCTTGACCTTGCGGTTGGCGCCTTCCATGCCCGGGCGCGATTCCGGATCCAGCCAGCCGCGCAGTTCGGTGATGGTGCCGTCGGCATCCTTGATCACCTCATCGCAGCGGATGATGCCGGCACCGCGCAGGCGCACTTCGCCGCCCGGCAGCAGGCGCTTGAAGCCCTTCGGCGGCACTTCGGCGAAGTCTTCGCGCTCGATCCACAGTTCGCGCGAGAACGGCACGTCGCGGGTGCCGAACGACTCGTCCTTCGGGTGGTTGCTGAAGGTCAGCGATTCTTCATGGCCTTCCGGCAGGTTGACCAGCACCAGCTTGACCGGGTCGATCACCGCCATGCGGCGCGCCGCGGCGCTGTCCAGGTCTTCGCGCAGTGCGCCTTCGAGCACGCTGAAATCGATCTGCGAATTCTGCTTGCTGATGCCCACGCGTTCGGCGAACAGGCGCATCGCCGCCGGCGTGTAACCACGACGACGCAGGCCCTGCAGGGTCGGCATGCGCGGGTCGTCCCAGCCGTCCACCAGCTGTTCGGTGACCAGCGCCATCAGCTTGCGCTTGCTCATCACCGTGTAGTTGATGTTCAGGCGCGAGAACTCGATCTGGCGCGGCTTGGCCGCTTCCCGCGGCAGCCCGGCATCGACCAGCGGCGCGGTCAGCGCATCGTCGTGCGCGAAGTCCACGTTGTCCACGCACCAGTCATACAGCGGCCGGTGGTCTTCGAATTCCAGCGTGCACAGCGAATGGGTGATGCCTTCCAGCGAATCACCGAGCGCATGGGCGAAGTCGTACATGGGGTAGATCGGCCAGTCCGAACCGGTGTTCTGGTGCTCGACGTGCTTGATGCGGTACAGCGCCGGATCGCGCAGGTTGATGTTGCCGCTGGCCATGTCGATCTTCGCGCGCACGGTGCGTGCACCGTCCGGGAACTCGCCGGCGCGCATGCGCGCGAACAGGTCCAGGTTTTCTTCCACGCTGCGCTCGCGGTAGGGCGAGGGGCGGCCGGGTTCGGTCAGGGTGCCGCGGTAGGCGCGCACTTCTTCGGCCGACAGGTCGCACACGTAGGCCTTGCCGTCGCGGATCAGCTTCTGCGCGGCCAGGTAATAGGCCTGGAAGTAGTCCGAGGCATGCCGCAGCTCGTTCCATTCAAAGCCCAGCCAGCGCACGTCGTCCTGGATGGCGGCCACGTACTCGGGGTCTTCCTTGGCCGGGTTGGTGTCGTCGAAGCGCAGGTTGCAGACGCCGCCGAACTCGCCGGCAATGCCGAAGTTCAGGCAGATCGACTTGGCATGGCCGATGTGCAGGTAGCCGTTGGGTTCGGGCGGGAAGCGGGTCTTGATTGCCTGGTGCTTGCCGCTGGCCAGGTCCTCGCGCACGATCTGGCGGATGAAATCGCGCTTCTCGGGGCTGTCGACGGGGGTCTCGGGGCTGGCAGGGGTGTGCTCGGACATGATGCGGCAATCAAGGGCAGAAAGACGGCCAGTCTAGCGTGTCGGGGGGTTGCTTGCCCGGTGCGGCTGCAGGCAGCGGTCCGTACATCGGGGCGGGGGTATGCTGGCAGCCAGCCGCCGAGGAGATGCCATGCACATCGTATACAAGGCCGACAACCTGTTTGACGCGCATCTGGTCAAGCACGCGCTGGAGGATGCGGGCATTCCTGCCTTCGTGTTCGGCGAATCGCTGCTGGGCGGGATGGGTGAGCTGCCGCTGTTCGGCGTGCTGCGGGTGGCCGTCCCGGAGGCGGCACGGCCGGAAGCTGAAGCGATCGTTGCCGGACTGGACTTGGGCCCTGCCCCTGGCGACCCCATTTCAGACACAGACGATCTTGCCGGACAGCCGGCCTAGGAGCACCACATGTTGGGACTTGGTAACGGCATCCTCGGCATCGGGGCCTTCAAGCAGCGCCTGCCGCGTCCGGAAGAGGCCCTGCCGGGCCGCGACCAGCCGCTGCCGCTGCACAGCAACCAGCACTTCGTGAACAGCCATCCGCTGAAGGACCGGTTCGCCGGGTTCGAGCGGATCCGGTTCGCGCTGGGCTGCTTCTGGGGCGCCGAGCGCAAGTTCTGGACGCTGCCGGGGGTGTACAGCACCTCGGTCGGCTATGCCGGTGGCGTGACGCCGAATCCGACCTACGAAGAGGTGTGTTCCGGGCTCACCGGCCATACCGAGGTGGTGGAGGTGGTGTTCGACCCGAAGCTGGTCAGCGTGGCGCAGCTGCTGCAGGTGTTCTGGGAAAGCCACGACCCGACCCAGGGCATGCGCCAGGGCAACGACACCGGCACCCAGTACCGTTCGGCGATCCACTGCCTGACCGAGACCGAGTACGCCGCGGCGGTGGCCAGCCGGGATGCGTATGCGGTGCAGCTGGAGGCGGCCGGTTACGGGCCGATCACCACCGAGATCGTGTATCCGGCACCGGAGTATTACTACGCCGAGGACTACCACCAGCAGTACCTGGCGAAGAATCCGAATGGTTACTGCGGTATCGGCGGCACCGGTGTGAGCTGCCCGATCGGGTTGCCGCCTGCGGCGGGCTGAGGCTTTTCAGTCAACGTCAACGCCAACGTCAACGTCAAAAGCGTGCAGGGCTGCGGGTTGGTGGGGCGGGGTGGCTGTGCAGGACACGCCGCAAGTACGTCCGTGTAGGGTCGCATTTCGCAT
>NZ_LDJK01000082.1 GCF_001431535.1 Stenotrophomonas chelatiphaga | reverse complement strand
GGGAACAGGCCCCACGGGACCGTTGGAGCCCCGGATGGGCGGAAACGAGACTCCATGGATGGATTCACGGCGTGTCCCGTGGGGCCTGCTCCCGGCTCGCCACACGGGGACTACACGGCCGCGCAAACCAACAGAAACCCGATCAGCCCTGCGGGAACAACAACATCGCATCGCCGTAGCTGAAGAAGCGGTAGCGCTGCTCGATCGCATGCCGGTACGCCTCGAATACCCGCTCCTTGCCCGCGAACGCGGAAATCATCATCAACAGCGTGCTCTCCGGCAGGTGGAAGTTGGTCACCATCGCGTCCACGCTGCGGATCCGGTAGCCCGGGGTGATGAAGATCTGGGTCTCCCCGGCAAACGGCAGCAGCTCGCCATCGCGCATCGCGCTTTCCAGCGCCCGCACCACCGTGGTCCCCACCCCGATCACCCGGCCACCGGCCTCGCGCGTGCGCCGCACCTGCTGCACCAGCTCGGCGCCGACGTTCAGCCATTCGCGGTGCATCACATGGTCTTTCAGATCGTCCGCGCGGACCGGCTGGAAGGTGCCCGCGCCCACGTGCAGGGTGACATGGCCGAAACCCACGCCCTTGGCCTGCAGGGCCGCCAGCAGCGCATCATCGAAGTGCAGGCCGGCGGTCGGTGCGGCGACCGCACCGATCTCGCGCGCAAACACCGTCTGGTAGCGCTCACGGTCATCCAGCCCCGGCTCGCGCTGGATATAAGGCGGCAACGGCAGCCGGCCGGCATGCAGCAGCCACTGTTCCAGCGGCTCGGGTACATGGAACTGCAGCACGTAGAACTCGCCATCGCGGCCCAGCACTTCCACCTCACCACCGGCGTCCAGGGCGATGCGGCCGCCCGGCTTGGGGGTCTTGCTGGCCCCCACCTGCGCCCGCGCCTGCTGCGCGCCCAGCAGGCGTTCGATCAGGATCTCCACCCGGCCGCCGGTCGCCTTCTGGCCGAACAGCCGCGCTGGGATCACCCGGGTGTCGTTGAACACCAGCAGATCACCTTCGCGCAGCAGCGCGGACAGGTCGCGCACATGCGCATCCTGCAGCGCGCCCGGCGCAGGGGGCACCAGCAGCAGCCGGCTGGCCGAGCGCTCCGGCAACGGCGCCTGGGCAATCAGTTCAGCGGGAAGGTCGTAATGGAAATCGGACTTCTTCAAGGGAACACGCAGCAACAGGTCGGCAATGGCGCGCATTGTACGACCGGCCACCGATGGACAGCGCAGTTGGCGGCAAACGCCCGCGAAAATGCTGCCATGCAGCAGCGAACGCACGGGGTTATCGCGCAAAAAACCGCGTGCTAGCATCGAAACGGAAGTCCGAATGCACGAGCCATGACCCGACGCGCGCGCTTGCCGCGCGTTGTGCTTTTACGGGGCCGTGCGACCTATCGTTTCAGGAGATCTGCAATGAGCTTCATCGAACGCCTCGCCCCCCTCCGCGCCCAGCCCGGCACCCGCCTGACCACCGGCCTGGATGACGCCACGCTGGAGCGCCTTGCCGCCTCCCACCCCGCGCTGGTGGCCGCGGTGGACGCCGCCGCGGCCGCATTCTCCCGTCTGCAGGGCGAGCTGGGCGAGGTGCTGGCGCTGGACGAACAGGCCCAGATCGACGCCATGCAGGACGGCTTCATCAACTTCTACGCCGACGACGCGGTGACCCCGTATGTCGCCCTGACCGCACGCGGCCCGTGGGTGGTCACGCTCAAGGGTGCGGTGCTGTACGACGCCGGCGGCTACGGCATGCTCGGCTTCGGCCATACCCCGGATGCGGTGCTGGAGGCGATGGCCCAGCCGCAGGTGATGGCCAACATCATGACCCCCAGCCTGTCCCAGCAGCGCTTCATCAAGGCACTGCGCGCGGAAATCGGCCATCGCCGCGGCGGCTGCCCGTTCACCCGCTTCATGTGCCTCAACTCCGGTTCCGAAGCGGTCGGCCTGGCCGCACGCATCGCCGATGTGAACAGCAAGCTGCAGACTGATCCGGGCGCCCCGCATGCCGGTGCCACGGTCAAGCGCGTGGTGATCAAGGGCAGCTTCCATGGTCGCACCGACCGCCCTGCCCTGTACTCCGATTCCAGCCGGCGCACCTACCAGCAGCACCTGGCCAGCTACCGCGACGAAGACTCGGTGATCGCCCTCGCCCCGTACGACGAAGCCGCCCTGCGCGCGGTCTTCGACGAGGCGGCGCGCAACAGCTGGTTCATCGAAGCGGTGTTCCTGGAACCGGTAATGGGCGAAGGCGATCCGGGACGCTCGGTGCCGCCGGCGTTCTATGCGCTGGCGCGCGAACTGACCCGCGCCCACGGCAGCCTGCTGCTGATCGACTCCATCCAGGCCGGGCTGCGCGCGCACGGCGTGCTGTCGGTCGTGGATTACCCCGGCTTCGAAGGCCTGGACGCGCCGGACATGGAAACCTATTCGAAGGCGCTCAACGCCGCCCAGTACCCGCTGTCGGTGCTGGCGGTGAACGAACGCGCCGCACAGCTCTACCGCAAGGGCATCTACGGCAACACCATGACCAGCAACCCGCGTGCGCTGGACGTGGCCTGCGCCACGCTGGCCCAGCTCACCCCGGAAGTGCGCGGCAACATCGCCGAACGCGGCGTAGAGGCGCTGCGCCGGCTGGAAAAGCTCAAGGACGAACTGGGCGGGCTGATCACCAAGGTGCAGGGCACCGGCCTGCTGTTCTCCTGCGAACTGGCGCCGCAGTTCAAGTGCTACGGCGCCGGTTCCACCGAAGAATGGCTGCGCCGCCAGGGCGTCAACGTGATCCACGGCGGCGAGCGCTCGCTGCGCTTCACCCCGCACTTCGGCATGGACAGCAGCGAGCTGGAACTGCTGGTCGGCATGGTCGGCCGCGCCCTGCGCGAAGGCCCGCGCCGCGAACAGGCCCAGGCGGCCTGAACCCCGCCTCCGCTGGCACCGGGCAGCGTCCGCTGCCAGCGGGTAAAATACGCCGCACACTGATCCCGCACCCCGCCCCTGGCGGGGCGCTTTCGTTTCAAGGAATACCCAATGAAGTCCCTCTGTGTTTACTGCGGCTCCAACGCGGGCAGCAAGCCGATCTATACCGAGCGCGCGATCGCGCTGGGTGACCGCATCGCCCGCGACGGCCTCCGCCTGGTCTACGGCGGCGGCAACGTCGGCCTGATGGGCACGGTGGCCAATGCCGCACTGGAAGCCGGCGGCGAAGTCACCGGCGTGATCCCGCAGCAGCTGGCGGACTGGGAAGTCGCACACCGCGGCCTGACCACGCTGGAAGTGGTCGGCTCCATGCACGAGCGCAAGTCGCGCATGTTCGAGCTCTCCGATGCCTTCGTCGCGCTGCCCGGCGGCTTCGGCACCATGGAAGAAATCTTCGAGATGCTGACCTGGCGCCAGCTTGGCATCGGCAACAAGCCGTGCGCCTTCCTGGACGTGGACGGTTTCTACGCCCCGCTGATCGGGATGATCGACCGCATGGTCGAAGAGCGCTTCCTGCACCCGGCGCAGCGCGCCGACCTCTGGTACGGCTCGGACATCGACGCGATGCTGGACTGGATGCGCAGCTACGAGCCTGCCCAGGCCTCCAAGTGGATCGACGAAAAGCGCCGCAACGCCCTGGTCTAACGCGGGGCCGGGCGGCCGAGCAGGTAGCCCTGGCCGAAGTCGCAGCCCAGGCCCAGCAGGATCTGGCGCTGGCTTTCGGTCTCGATGCCTTCGGCGATGGTGGTGATACCCAAGGTCCGCGCCAGTGACACCACGCCTTCCACCAGCGCCAGGGTGCTCTGCGCGTCCGGGCCGTTGAGTCCGGCGATGAAGCTCTGGTCGATCTTCAGCGTGGAAATCGGGAATCGATGCAGGTAGGACAGCGCCGAGAAACCGGTACCGAAGTCATCCAGCTGCACCAGGATGCCGCGCTCGCGCAGTGCCTGCAGCACGCGCAGGGTGCGCGGGCCTTCGTCCAGCAGCGCCACTTCGGTGATTTCCAGGCGCAACCGGTGCGGGTCGGCGTCGAAGGCTTCGATCAAGCCGAACAACCGGTTGCTGAATTCCGCTGAGCGGAAGTGCCGCGGTGACACGTTGACCGAGACATAGCCGGTGCCGCCGCGGGCCAGCCCGGCGATCACCTGTTCGTAGATCAGCCAGTCGACCTGTTCGATCAGCCCGCTGCCTTCGCCCAGGTCCAGGAACGCGCCCGGCAGCAGCATGCCGCGCGTCTCGTGCTGCCAGCGCAGCAGGGCCTCGTGGCCGACCACCACGCCGTCGCTGAGACGCACGATGGGCTGGTAATACGGCAGGAAATCCTGGTTGATGATCGCCCGGCGCAGGTCCGATTCCAGGTCCAGGCTGCGCATCGCCTGTTCGCGCATGTCCTCGTCGAAGATCGCGCAGCGGTCATGGCCCTGCGCCTTGGCGCGGTACATCGCCGCATCGGCGTCGCGCAGCAGTTCTTCGCCACGCTGGTAGCGCGCATTCCACAGCGCGATGCCCAGGCTGCCCGATGGGAACAGCTCGCGCCCGGCCACCCACATCGATTCCTGCAGGGCCAGCAGCATGCGCTGGGAAAACTCCAATGCCTGCGCCAGGCCATGCGGGCATTGCAGCAGGATGGCGAACTCGTCCCCGCCCAAGCGCGCCACCACGTTGCCCGGGCCGAGCATCGACACGATGCGCTTGGCCACTTCCACCAGCATCTGGTCACCGGCCGCATGGCCGATGCTGTCGTTGACCAGCTTGAAGCGATCCAGGTCCAGGAACAGCACCGCGAACTCACCGCCTTCGCCCTTGCGGGCGCGCAACAGCGCGTCCTCCAGCCGGTCCAGCAGGTGGATGCGGTTGGGCAGGCCGGTGAGCCCGTCATGCATCGCCTGGTGGGTCAGCCGCTGTTCGGCGCGCAGCCGTTCGGCGATCTGCCCCAGCAGCTTCTCGTTCACTTCGCCCAGTTCGCGGGTGCGCTCTTCCACGCGTTGTTCCAGGCCGGCATGCGCCCGTCGCAAGCGTTCCTGGTCGCGCTGCCGCGCCAGTCCTACGCCGATGTTCTGCGCCACGAAGGTCAACAGGCGCTGGTCGTGCGCGGTGAATGCCACGTCAGGGCTGTAGCTCTGCACCACGATCACGCCCACCACTTCGTCATCGCGCAGCAGCGGCACGCCGAGCCAGCATTGCGAACGCACGCCGGACTCGCGCACCTGGCCGGCTTCGATCATGGCGTCGATGTCGGCGCGCGCGGCAAGCAGCGGTCGCCGCTCGC
Source organism: Stenotrophomonas chelatiphaga (assembly GCF_001431535.1). Lineage (GTDB taxonomy): Bacteria > Pseudomonadota > Gammaproteobacteria > Xanthomonadales > Xanthomonadaceae > Stenotrophomonas > Stenotrophomonas chelatiphaga. The sequence goes on along the minus strand of NZ_LDJK01000082.1, from coordinate 2,599 downwards.
GCACCACGTGTTCGGTCAGCCCCTGGCTGAAGGGACGCGGCGCGCGCGAGACGGTGTATTCATCGACCGAATAGACGAACTCCAGCCCGTCCCCCGCCTCGTTGACCAGGGCGATGTAGAAGTTGCGCGCGTCCAGCAACGTGCCGACGATGCCGTGTACCTGCGCGTGGAACTGCGACAGGCTTTCGGCCTGCATCGCCAGTTCGGCGATGCCATACAGCGCGGCCTGCAGCTTTTCGGCACGGCGGCGTTCGAAGACTTCATCCTGCAGGCTGCGGTTGGCACGCTGCAGTTCCAGCGTGCGTCGCTCCACCTGCCGTTCCAGCTGCACCTGCGCCTGGCGCCGGTCCATCGCGGTACGCACGTGCTGGGCAACGAAGCCAAGCAGCGCGCGGTCCGCTTCGCCATAGCGGTCATGCTGGTCGTAGCTCTGCACCACGATCGCCCCGCACACCCGGCCTTCGCGCAGCATCGGTACGCCCAGCCAGTCCAGGCTTTCCGGCCCACGCCAGTGCTGCCCGTCCTGGCCGACGGTGGCCAGCAGCTGGCGCGACGGACCACTGAGCGGTTGCCCATGCTGCAGCAGGGCGAAGGTCAGGCTGCCGGGCAGTTCGCTTTCGGCATAGGCGCGCGACGGATCGGCGATGAAATCATCGATCTGGTCGGCGAAGTACAGGAAACGGATGGTCTGCCGCGTGTCGTCATATTCGACGATGAAGCAGTTGTGGGCGTACATCAGGGTGTTCAGCACGCGATGCACATGCCGCAGCATCTCGGCCATTTCCAGTTCGGCACCGGACAGATCGGCTATCTCGTACAGCGCCTGCTGCAGCCGCTTGGCGTCTTCCAGGGCGTGGATCTGGCCGGCCTGGCGCGCCTGCTGCAGCCCCAGCTGCAGGGCCTCGCGGGCGACCAGCCACCAGCCCGCGCTCACCGCTGCGCCTTCAACACGCAGGCCGATGCGCGCACCGTCGTGCTGCCATTGCGCGTGCTGCGCCGGGTGCGCCCCGGCTGCGCGCAATGACGGCATCGCCTGCGGCGGATGGCACTGGCTCCCCTGCCCCAGCAGCGGATCGTCCCAGTCCACCCACAGACAGGCACGGTCTGGCAGCAGGCCACACAGGGCCTCCAGCAATCCGGTGGTCACCACCGCCTTGCCCGGCGTTTCCATCGTGGGTGCAACGATCTGGCTGGACAACATGACGACCCCATGGTGCGGGAACTCCCGGCACCTCCCCTGTGCGCGGAGCATAGCGCTTTCCGCGACTTGAATTTGTCGTCCCGCAACCCCGTTCCGCCCCTGCATGCGTTGACGCTCGGGACATGCCCATTTCCGCTCCCTCGGCCGCATCCCTCCGCCCGCCCGTCACCGGCTATGCGCCATCGCAGGCAGGCCTTACCCTGTCCCCCGTGGATACCGCCGCACTGCCAACCGATGAAGCCTTGATGCTGGCCTGGGCCGGCGGCGACCTGCCCGCCTTTCAGGCCCTGTACGAGCGCCACCGCCGGCGCCTGCACGGCTTCCTGGTGCGCCAGCTGCGCGACCCCGGCCTGGCCGAGGAAATGTTCCAGGACGTGTGGCAGCGGGTCATCGCCGCGCGCGCCGGCTGGCAGCCGGAGGCGGCCTTCAGCACCTGGCTGTTCCGCATCGCGCATAACCGGCTGAACGATCATTGGCGCGCTGCGCGCCACCGTCCCCCCGCACCGGCCGATGCCGAAGCGCGCGTGGAGGCGGTGGTCGATGGCCACACCCCGGAAAGCGAACTGAGCGGCTTCGAGCAGCGGCGCCGCGTGCAGCAGGCCATGGATGCGCTGCCACCGGACCAGCGCGAAGTACTGCTGCTGCGGCTGGAGCAGGAACTCAGCCTGGAAGAGATTGCCCAGGTCACCGGCGTGGGCCGGGAAACGGTGAAATCGCGCCTGCGCTATGCGATGGACAAACTGCGTGCAGGATTGACCCCATGAACGGCCGCGATCCCCTGACCCCCGAAGAACGCGAACTGGCCCGGCTGCTCGGCGGCCGGTTGGACAAGGCGCCGTCGGCCGCCGTGGATGCCGCCGTGCTGGCCGCGGCACGGGCCGCAGTGCAGGCCGCACCGGCCGCAGAGCGTGCGGATGCGCCGGCAGCCGCCAGTGCGCCGGTGCAGGAGCGGCGCCAGCGTGTGCGTCGTTCGCGCTGGCCGGCCGTGGCAGGCATCGCTGCCTCGGTGATCTTCGCGGTGGGCCTGGCCTGGCAGATGCAGCCGGAACCGCCGCAGGCGCCCACGTTGCAGGAAATGGCCAGCCCCGCGCCGGCGGAGCCGGTAAACGCGCCAGAGCCAGCCCCGTCAGCGGCGGCGGCAGCAGTGTCGGCCGAAGACGATGCCACCCGATCCGCCGCGCCGGCTCGCCGCACGCCGGCCCCCGATGCGGCCCCGGCGCCCATGGTCGTACCGGCGCCGGCGCCTGCCGCACGCATGCAGGCACCCGCGCCAGCACCAGCGCCGCCACCGCCCGCTGCATCGGCTGTTGCCACGGCCGAAACCGCGGATGCACCGGCGCCGCAGGCGTTCCGTGCCCGCGCAGCCGACGCGTCGCGCGTGCCGCCACAGGCCTCCCC
>NZ_LDJK01000081.1 GCF_001431535.1 Stenotrophomonas chelatiphaga | reverse complement strand
CCCCCGGATCCCCCGTGACCAGCGCACCTCCCGCCCTGCAACCGCTGAACACCGCCGACCGCATCACCGTGATGGACATCCTGCGTGGCGCCGCCCTGTTCGGCATCCTGCTGATGAACATCGAAGCGTTCACCGGCCCGCTGGACCTGTCGTTCACCGGCGTGGACCCGCACTGGCACGGCATCGATTACCTCGCCGACGCGCTGGTGTATGTGTTGGTGCAGGGCAAGTTTTTCCTGTTGTTCTCATTGCTGTTCGGCGCCGGCTTCGCGGTGATGGCCCAGCGTGCACAGGGTGCCGGGCGGGACTTCACCCCGATCTACCTGCGCCGCAGCGTGGCGCTGCTGCTGATCGGCGCCTGCCACGCGCTGCTGGTGTGGTCCGGCGATATCCTGCTGGTGTATGCGCTGCTGTCCTTCCTGTTGCTGGGCACGCGGCGCTGGCCCGTGTCGATGCTGCCGGCGATGGGCGCGCTGGTGTATGCCTTCGCGGTGGGGCTCAGCCTGCTGTTCGCGCTGCTGGTGTGGGCGGCGGCGCGCGGTGGCAGCCCGCTGGACAGCGCGGGCAGCATGCGCGCGGCGCAGGAAGTCATCGAAGCGCAGCGGCTGGCGTATGGCCAGGGAAGCTGGGCACAGGCCAACGTGCAGCGGTTGGCCGACCTGCGGCACATGGTCGGCGGGATACTGATCACCGGGCCGGAAATCTTCGGCATGTTCCTGATCGGCGCGTGGTTCGCGCGCAGCGGTGCGTTGGCCGACCCTGCGCGCTTTGCGTCCTTGTATGCGCGGCTGCGCTGGATCGCGATGCCCGCGGGCGTGGTGCTGATGCTGGCCAGTGCCGCGTGGCATCCCTATCTGGCGCCCGGCGAGTTCACCGTGCGGACCGGCCTGTCGTATGCGATGGCAGCGGTTGCCAGCCTGCTGATGGCCCTGGGCTACCTCGGCTGGATCGTGCAGGCGCGGCACGCGCTGGGCTGGCTGGCCGCCCCCGGGCGGATGGCGCTGACCCACTACCTGCTGCAATCGCTGCTGTGTACGTGGCTGTTCTTCGGCTATGGCCTGGGCTTTTTCGAACAGCTGCCGCGTGCGTGGCAGCTGGTGTTCGCCGTGGCCCTGTTCGCGCTGCAGGTGGGCATCAGCCACCTGTGGCTGGCACGCTTCCGGTATGGCCCGATGGAGTGGCTGTGGCGGGCGATGACCTACCTGCGCTGGCCGCCGCTGCGGCGCACGCAGCAGACGCCCTGATCCGGCATCGTCACGTCTGGCGCGCGGCTGCTCATGGCATGCTTTGCGCTGGCACCACCTGTTGACGCAACGACGCGAGCGAACCCGATGACAAGCACTGCGCATGACTACGACCTGATCGTCCTCGGCGGCGGATCCGGCGGCCTGGCCGCTGCCTTCCGCGCGGCACAGCACGGCAGGAAGGTTGCGATGCTGGAGCCCGGCGAGCTGGGCGGCACCTGTGTCAACGTCGGCTGCGTGCCGAAGAAAGCCATGTGGCTGGCAGCCGACCTGGCCGGACGGATCGGGCTGGCACGCGCGATGGGGTTCGATGTGCCGCTGCGTCCGGCGCTGTCCTGGAAGGAACTGGTGGTGCACCGCCAGGGCTATATCGAGAACATCCACGTCAGCTACCGCAAGCGCCTGGACGAGACCGGCGTGGTGCGCGTGCCGCGCCGCGGACGACTGGTGGATGCGCACACGGTGGAGTGCAGCGACGGGGTGCGTATCAGCGGTGAACACATCCTGCTGGCCACCGGTGCGCACCCGCAGCGCCCGGACATTCCCGGTGCGGAACTGGGCCTGGTCTCGGATGATTTCTTCAACCTGTGCGACGCACCGGCGCAGGTGGCCATCGTCGGCGGCGGCTATATCGCGGTGGAGCTGGCCGGGCTGCTGCAGGCGCTGGGCAGCCGGGTGACCCTGCTGGTGCGGGGTGGCCGGCTGCTGGACCGCTTCGATGGTGAACTGGCCGCGCAGCTGGCCGACAACCTGTGCCACCAGGGCGTGCGCATCCACTTCAACTACCGCCTGCGCGAGCTGCAGCGTGACGATGATGGCCAGCGCGTGCGCGTGCTGGGCCATGATGGTCCGCTGGACAGCGTGTTCGATACGGTGTTCTTCGCGATCGGCCGGCGCGGCAACTCGTCGGATATCGGCCTGGAGCAGGTCGGGGTTGCCGTGGGCGAGCGCGGCGAAGTGATTGTCGATGAGTGGCAGGACACCTCCGTGCCCAGCATCCACGCGGTGGGTGACATCGGCGGCAAGGTGGGCCTGACGCCGGTGGCGATCGCCGCTGCGCGGCATCTGATGGACCGGCTGTTCGGCGGCAAGCCGGACGCCAAGATGGACTACGCGAACGTGCCGAGTGTGGTGTTCTCGCATCCGCCGCTGGGCATGGTGGGACTGGGTGAAGAGGAGGCGCGCGCCCAGCATGGCGATGTGCGCACTTACCACAGTAATTTCAGGCCGATGCTGCAGGCGCTGGCCGACGGGACCCAGCGCAGCATGTTCAAGCTGGTCTGCGTGGGCGCCGATGAACGGGTGGTCGGTGTGCACCTGCTGGGTGAGGCGGCCGACGAGATCCTGCAGGGATTCGCGGTGGCGGTGAAGATGGGCGCGACCAAGGCGCAGTTCGACGACACCGTGGCGATCCATCCCACCTCCTCGGAAGAAATCGTGCTGATGCGCGGCTGAGCATGCGGTGCCGGCCAAGGTCGGCACCACCAAATGCACGGCACGCACCCATGCGATAATGGGGCGCTGCATGAGCGCTCCTTCGTCCCTCGCCACCTCGTCCACCCGCATCGCGCTGGGGGGCATCGGGCTGGCCGCGATCGGCGCGGTGGCAGCGTCCGGCAAGGCGATCATCGTCAAGCTGGGCCTTCGCCATGGCGTGGATCCGACCACGTTGCTGGCGCTGCGCATGGCGATGGCGTTTCCGTTGTTCCTGCTGCTGGCCTGGTGGTCGTCACGCCGCGCCGCATCGCTGGACTGGGCTGACCGCGCACGCATCCTGTGGCTGGGTTTCACCGGCTATTACCTGTCCAGCTGGCTGGATTTCCAGGGCTTGCAGTACATCAGCGTGACGCTGGAGCGGCTGATCCTGTACCTCAACCCGACCCTGGTGCTGCTGATCAACGTACTGCTGGCGCGACAACGCCCGGGCCGCTGGCAACTGGCCGCGCTGGCGCTCAGCTATGCCGGCGTGCTGGTGGCATTCGGTCACGACCTGCAGCGCGAAGGTGGGCAGATCGTGCTCGGCAGCCTGCTGGTGCTGGGCAGCGCGATCAGCTATGCGCTGTATCTGTTCGGCAGCGGCCAGGTAGTGACCCGGATCGGCGCGGTGCGGCTGACCGCACAGGCCAGCTGCGTGGCCTGCGTGCTGGTGCTGCTGCATTTCGGGTTGACCCATCCATGGCCGCTGCTGTGGCAGGCGCCGGCACCGGTGCAGTGGCTGTCGCTGGTCAACGCGACGGTCTGTACGGTGCTGCCGGTGATGGCCATCATGCTGGCGGTCAAGCGCATCGGCTCGTCGCTGGCCGCGCAGGTCGGTATGCTCGGACCGGTTTCCACGATCGTGATGAGTCTATGGCTGCTCGACGAACCGATGGGCCCGGCGCAGATCGCCGGCACCGTGCTGGTGCTGTGCGGGGTGCTGCTGGTGACCCGCCTGCGGCGCTGACCCCGGAGCAGGCGCGCGAGCGCATCCTGGCGGTGATCCGCGCCATTCCGGCCGGGCAGGTGATGGGCTACGGGCAGGTCGCCGCGCGTGCGGGATTGCCGGGCAGGGCGCGCCTGACCGCGCGCGTGCTGGGCACGAACGATGATCCGCAGCTGCCGTGGCACCGGGTGCTGCGCGCGGATGGCCGCATCGCCATGCCGGAAGGTTCGCGCGGTTGGCGTGAGCAGAGCCAGCGCCTTCGCGCCGAAGGCGTGGTGGTGGAACGGGGACGCGTGCGGATGCCGGCGCTGGATCCGGCCAAGGCGCTGGACGCGGAGATCTGGGGGCCGCGCTGAGCACGCCGGCGGGCTGAACGCGTGGGCGTCGAGGGCAGCGCCATCCACAAGCGCTGCCGTTATGATGGAGACCGTTCCAGAGGATGCCCCCATGCTTCCGCGACTGCCCACCGTTACCAAGGCGTTGCTGATCGCCAACGCGATCCTGTTCCTGCTGCAGCAGCCGTTCCTGCTGGGCGATGCGACCTTCGCACCGTTCATGCTGCAACCGCTGCAGGGCAGCTTCGATGCCTTTTCGCCCGGCGGAAATTTCCAGCCGTGGCAGCTGCTGACCTATGGTTTCCTGCACGGCAGCTTCGGCCATCTGTTCTTCAACATGCTCGCCGTCTTCATGTTCGGTGCGCCGCTGGAGCAGACCTGGGGCGAGAAGCGCTTCCTGATCTACTACCTGGTCTGCGTGGCCGGCGCCGGCCTGTGCCAGTTGCTGGTGGGCAGCCTGATGGAGAATCCGGCGACGGTGCTGGGTGCGTCCGGCGGCGTATTCGGTCTGTTGCTGGCCTACGGCATGCTGTTCCCGAACCAGCGGGTGATGCTGCTGTTCCCGCCGATCCCGATGAAGGCACGCACCTTCGTGATCCTGTTCGGTGTGGGTGAACTGGTATTGGGCGCCACCGGCTGGCAGCCGGGCGTGGCCCACTTCGCGCACCTGGGCGGCATGTTGTTCGGCTGGCTGCTGATCCGCTACTGGCGCGGCCAGCCGCCGTTCAAGCCGCGCCCACCGGGCCCGCCGAAGCGGCCGAACCACCTGCGCTCGATCAAGTAAGACGCGCGGGTAGTGACGGCCGCTGGCCGTCACGTGCGGGGGGGTGATCGGGTTGTCGGCCAACGGCCGTCACTACCGGGGATGGCCGATGGCGGCCTCGATGGTAGCGATGTCGATCTTGTGCATGGTCATCATGGCGTCGAAGGCACGCTTGGCCAGCGCCTTGTCCGTACTGGTCACCGCTTCGAGCAGGATGCGCGGGGTGATCTGCCAGGACACGCCCCAGCGGTCCTTGCACCAGCCGCATGCGCTTTCCTGGCCGCCGTTGCCGACGATGGCATTCCACAGCCGGTCGGTCTCGGCCTGGTCTTCGGTGGAAACCTGCAGCGAGAACGCTTCGGTCTGCCGGAAGGCGGGGCCCCCATTGAGGCCGACGCAGGGCAGCCCGCAGACGCTGAACTCCACGGTCAGCACGTCGCCCTGGCTGCCCGATGGAAAGTCGCCGGGCGCATGGTGGACGGCGACCACCTCGCTGTCCGGGAAGGTCTCCGCGTAGAACGTGGCCGCGTCCAGCGCGCCGTTGTCGTACCAGATGCAGACCGTGTTCTTGTGGACCATGGTGGTGCTCCCGAAGGGACGAGCGTGCAGCGATAGCACGGCTGATGTTAATCCCGGATCGTGCTCGACCGGGGCGCCGGCAGGCTACCCTGTCGGCAACGCGGACACGGACGGAACGCAGGTGAAGATTCTCATCCTCGGGGGCTACGGCGTGTTCGGCGGGCGGCTGGCGCAGCTGCTGGCCGACCTTCCCGCACTGGAACTGCTGATCGGGGGGCGCAACCTGGCCGCGGCAACGGCCTTCTGCCACGCGTTCGTCGGCCGGGCACGGGTGCGGCCGCTGCAGCTGGATCGGCGCGCGCTGGCGCCCACCCTGCAGCAGGAGCACCCTGACCTGGTGGTGGATGCCTCCGGCCCGTTCCAGGCCTATGGTGGGCAATGCTACGCGGCCATCGAAGCCTGCATCGCGGCGGGCACTGATTACCTGGACTTCGCCGATGCAGCGGACTTCGTTGCCGGCGTCGGCCGCTACGATGCGCAGGCCAGGGCGGCCGGGGTGTTCGTGCTGTCCGGCGTCAGCAGTTTCCCGGTGCTGACCGCCGCCGTGCTGCGGCAGATGGCCCGGTGCATGGACATCGTCAGCGTGGAAGCCGGCATTGCGCCGTCCCCCTACGCCGGCATCGGCCTGAACGTCATGCGCGCGGTGGTGGGCTATGCGGGTGCACCGGTGAAGCTGCGTCGCGATGGTCACGATGCACACGGCATCGGCCTGGCCGAGAGCCGCCGTTTCACCGTGGCAGTGCCGGGCAGGGTGCCGCTGCGCAACCTGCGTTATTCGCTGGTGGAGGTGCCGGACCTGCAGGTGCTGCCGCCCGAACACCCCGCCATGACCGATATCTGGATCGGCGCCGGACCGGTGCCCGACGTGCTGCACCGGATGCTCAACCTGCTGGCCAAGGCACGTCACCAGCTGCGCCTGCCTTCGCTGCAACCGCTGTCTCCGCTGTTCTACCGGGTGTTGAACCGGATGAAGTTCGGCGAGCACCGTGGCGGCATGATCGTGCGCGCCACGGGACGGCGCGATGGGGTGGCGGTCCTGCAGAGCTGGCACCTGCTGGCCGAGGGCGATGATGGTCCCTATATCCCGTCGATGGCGATCGAGGCGATCATCCGCAAGCTGCTGCAGGGGCAGCGCCCTGCGCTGGGTGCGCGGGCGGCCACGCATGCGCTGGAGCTGGCGGACTATGAGCAGCTGTTTGAAGGCCGCAGCATCCACACCGGCTTCCGCCGGGAGGTGCCCGGTGCCAGCCTTTACCAGCGCGTGCTGGGCAGCGCGTATGCCACGCTGCCGGCGAGCGTGCAGGCGCTGCACGGGCCTTCGGCAGCCAAGCGCTGGCACGGCACGGCGCGCGTGGAGCGCGGCAGCGGTGTGTTGTCGCGGTTGTTGGCAGCGGTGTTCGGGTTTCCCGCGGCAGGCGAGCAGGTGCCGGTCGTCGTGGCGTTCAGCGATGAGGCCGGCGGCGAGCGCTGGACGCGGCGCTTCGCCGACAGGACCTTCTCTTCGCTGCAGACCGCGGGCGTGGGCCGCAACGAGGCGCTGCTGGTCGAGCGCTTCGGGGTGATCGACGTCGCCCTGGCGCTGATGGTGGACGGCGGCCGGCTGCAGTTGCTGCCGCGGCGCTGGTCGGTGTGGGGCGTGCCGTTGCCGCGATGGCTGCTGCCCGGCGGCAACAGTTTCGAAACCGAGGTGGACGGGCGCTTCGCCTTCGACGTGGAAATCGCCGCGCCGGTGGTGGGGCGGATCGTGGCCTACCGCGGGATGCTGGACGCGCAGGACGGCCAGGACGAGGGTCGTGAATGACCTCGCACCGGTTTTTCATTCATGCGCTGTTCGTGCGGAACCCGCGCTGATCACGGCAGTGCACGGCGATATCAGCCCTGAAACACGGTCATGTCGCGTTCTTTGTAGGCTTGCCGTTCAGCTGCTTGTTCAACTTGAGGCGCAGATCTGCGGTGAGCCGCGGCCTGCTTCCCTTTGGACAAGGAGTTTGCATGAGCAGCATGAAGCGGGCCGCGTCATTGAAGCGGACCAGCATCGTCGTGGCCCTGATGTCGATCATCGGCGCGGCCTCCGCACAGAGCACCACCGGCTCCCTCTACGGCAGCGCACCGGGCGCTGCGGGCGCCTCGATCATCGTGGAGAGCGACAGCGGCCTGAAGCGCACCGTGGAGGTGAATGCCAACGGCCGTTACACACTCGGGGCACTGCCGGTCGGCAAGTACACGGTGACCCTGCAACGCGATGGCAAAGTGGTGCAGCAGCGCGACAACGTGCAGCTGAAGGTCGGCGCCGGCACCGATGTTTCCTTTGCTGAAGCGGCGGCCACCACGCTGGAAACCGTGACCGTGACGGCAGCCCAGCTGCCGAAGATCGATGTCACCAACACCGTTTCGCGCTCGGTGATCACCTCCGAACAGCTGGATGTGCTGCCGCTGGGCCGCAGTGCCGAAGCGATCGCGCTGCTGGCGCCGGGCGTGGTCGCCGGCAGTGAGGCGTTCCTCAACGGCTCGCGTTCGTCGCTGTCCTTCGGCGGCGCCAGCGTCACCGAAAACGCCTACTACCTCAACGGATTCAACGCCACCAATCCACTGAACAACATCGGTGGCGTGAGCCTGCCCTACGGGTCGATCGACCAGCAGGAAACCTTCACCGGCGGCTACGGTGCCAGTTACGGACGCTCCACCGGCGGGGTGATCAACCAGCTCGGCAAGCGCGGTACCAACCAGTGGCGCTTCGGGGTGCAGACCACCTGGCAACCGGCAGCGCTGGCCGAATCGCCGCGCGACATTCTCTACCCGGACCGTGCCCTGCCGGCGGGGTACGAACTGGAGGATCCGACCCTTCCCGGTTCGCTGTACCGTTCGCGGCGGGGCGATGGCGCCGACCGCACCACCTACAGCGGCTACGTCAGCGGGCCGCTGATCGAGGACCGGCTGTTCGTGCACGTGGCTGGCGAGGTCGACAAGTCCAGCGGCGTTCTGACCCACAACATCGAATCGGCACAGCAGGTGAAGCGCCATTACACCATCAATGCGCCGAAGTTCTACGGCAAGATCGACTGGAACATCAACGACAGCAACACGCTGGAGTACACCCGCATCCAGAACACGGATCGCTACGACGCCTACCACCGCAGCTACGACTACGCGACCCGCAGCGAGGGCGAACGCACCGGCACGTTCGCCAACACCACCAAGCTGAAAGACAACTACGACATCTTCAAGTTCACCAGCTACCTCAGCGATGACCTGACGCTGAGTGCGCTGTGGGGGCGCAGCAGGCAGCGCAACCTGGACGCGAATCCGCTGGATTCGTCCAACCCGTTCATCAGCGGCGCCAACAACCAGGATCCCGCGATGACCGGCGGCAGGCCGATCCGCAACGACCAGGTTGCGATCAATGACAAGGCATCCAATGCGGGCAGCAGTACACGCGGCTTGCGCGTGGACCTGCAGTACCGCATCGGTGACCACGAGCTCACCGCCGGCATCGACAACATGACGTTCAACGCCAGCAACGAAGGCCAGGCCATGACCGGGCCGGGCCATGCCTGGATCTATTCGCGCATCGCCCCGGGCTCTTCGCCTGCGCCGGGCTTCGGCATCACCCCGCCCGGCGGTGACGGCTACTTCGTGCAGAAGTACATCTTCTCCAGCACCACCAGCATGTCACTGCAGCAGAAAGCGTATTACCTGGAAGACCGCTGGCAGGTGACGCCGGACTGGCTGCTGACGCTGGGCCTGCGCAACGACAAGTTCACCAACTACAACAGCGCCGGTGCCGCTTATGTGGAAAGTGGTGACCAGTGGGCCCCGCGGCTGGGCGCGGCGTGGGATGTGTTCGGCGATTCTTCGCTGAAGGTCTTCGCCAACCTGGGGCGCTACTACCTGGCGCTGCCCAACAGCGTGGCCATCCGCGGTGCATCGGCGTCGACCTATACCCGGGAGTATTTCACCTACAGCGGCATCGATGCCAACGGCAACCCGACCGGCCTGACCGCGCTGGGACCGGGCCCGGTATCGTCCAACAATGAATATTGGCAGACCCCGGACCCGCGCAGCGTGGCGCCGTCGGACCTGAAGTCGCAGTTCCAGGACGAGCTGATCCTGGGCTTCGAAAAGACCCTCGGCGATTCCTGGAACAGCGGTGCCAAGGCGACCTACCGTCGTCTGCAGACCGCGATCGACGACACCTGCGATGCCGGCCGCATCAGCGACAAGCTGGACGCGATGGGCGTGGATTCCAGCGCACTGGATCTCCCCGGCTGCGTGATCTTCAATCCGGGCAAGACCAATACCTTCCTGGTGAAGAAGCGCGACGGGTCGGGCTACGTCCCGGTGAGCATGAGCGGTGCCGATTGGGGACTGGGCGGGCAGAAGGCCAAGCGTGACTACGTGGCGGTTGACCTGTTCGTCGAGCACCCGATGCGCAACAACTGGTACGGCCGCGTGGACTACACCTGGTCGCGCAACTTCGGCAACACCGAAGGCCAGGTGAAGTCGGACCTGGGCCAGAAGGATGTGTCCAAGACCCAGGACTGGGATTCGTCGTACCTGATGGAGTACGCCGGAGGCTACCTGGCCAACGACCGTCGACACCAGCTGAAGGGCTACGGCGCGTACCAGTTCACCGACGAATGGACGGCATCGGCCACGCTGCGGGTGATGTCCGGTGCGCCGAAAACCTGCCTGGGTTACTACGGAGCCGATGAAAGTGACCCGATCAGATACGGATCGTCATACCACTACTGCAATGGCAGCCCGTCGCGTCCTGGCGATGCCGGTCGTCAGCCGTGGACGGCCCGCCTCGACCTCGGCGTGATGTATCGCCCCGCGTTTGCGCAGAAGCAGCTCGCGTTCGGGCTGGATGTGTTCAACGTGCTCAACCAGCGCCGCCCGCTTCAGTCCGAAGCCAAGTACCAAGAGGGCCCCTACACCGTGTCCAACATCTACGGCATCGGCACCTACTTCACCGCACCGCGCTCGGTCCGGCTGACCGCCTCGTACGACTTCTGACACGCTGACGCTGCATCGGCCACGAAAAAGGGCGCCCCTGCGGGCGCCCTTTCTGCTGCTGCAAGAGCAGGCAACTCAACGCCAGACGCGGATCTGTTCGGCGTCGGTACGCTGCATCGGCTGGCCCGGCTTGCAGGTGAAGCTGGCGCCGAAGGCCGGCAGGTTGGCCAGCGGGCCATTGGTACGCCACTTGCCCGGCGCTTCGATATCCATGCTGGCACGTGCGGCCGCCTCGTTGGGCGACAGCTGCTGCGGCCACAGGGCGGCCCAGGCGGTGAAGAAGCCCTGCTGGTCGGCCGGCTTGGCGTTGGTTTCGACGGCGCGGTAAGCATCCCAGGCCAGTTCCAGCCCGGCCAGGTCAGCCAGGTTGTTGTCCGCGGTGAGCGCGCCGTTGACCTTGGCACCCTTTACGCCCGGGAAATCGTAGGCGCTGTACTGGGTGGCCATGCGCGTGCCGAGCAGGGTCCAGGCCGTCTTGTCGGCCGGGGTCCACCAGCTGCGCAGTTCGCCACGCGCGTCGATCAGCGCGCCCTTGGCATCGATCGCACGGGTCAGTTCATGGCCGACCAGCGCGCCGTAGCTGCCGAACTTGTGGGCCGCGCTGGACTGGGCGTTGAATATCGGGTCCTGCAGGGCGGCGGCGGTGACGATCAGGCGATTCTGCGCCAGGTCATACGCCAGCGACGGCTGCTGCGGCAGCACGTCCCAGCGACGGTCCGCGTTGCCACGGCCGATGCGCTTCATTTCTTCGCGGTGGCGCCAGGTGGAAGCGATCAGCATGTTGCCGCCGAAGCTGCCACGGCCCATCGGCTGCACGCTGTAATCCAGGTCGCGCAGGGGAGTGCCGATCTCGATCTTCAGCGCGCCCAGCTTGGCTTCCGCTTCGGCCTTGGCCTCGGCGCTCAGCCAGGTGCTGCGCTTGACTGCCTCGATCTGCGTTTCGCGCAGCTTGTCGATGATCCACGCGGCCTGGCGGCGATCTTCGGCGCTCAGGTGCTTGGCAGCGTATTCGCGGCCCAGCATCGGGCCGGCAGCAACGTTGATCGCATCCAGCACCTGCTCCCAGCGCGGGGCGGGCAGGGTCTGCGCGCGCAGCACGCGGCCGCGGAATTCGAACTCGGCATCGCGGTAGGCCTTGGACAGGTAAGGTGCCATCGCATCACCCACGCGCCAGCGCAGGTAGGCCTTCCACTGGTCCGGCTTGATCCGGGTGACCATGCCGTCCAACGCCTGGAACAGCGCTTCGTCGGACAGCGACACCAGGTCGTCGTTGACGCCCTGCGCCTTCAGGAAGGCGTCCAGCTGCAGGTTCTTGTAGCGGCCGTTGAGGTCGCGGGTGGAGATCGGGGCGTAGTTGCGGAACGGGTTGTTGAGGTCGGCCAGCGACTGCGCGTTGCGCGCCAGCTCGGTTTCCAGCGCGATCACCGCAGCGACTTCGGCATCCAGCTTGTCAGCCGCGGTGCCGGTCAGCGCCAGGATCTGCTTGACGTAGGCGCGGTAGCGGCCCATCACCGCGACGGTGTCGGCGTCGGTGCGGGTGTAGAAGGCCGGGTCCGGCAGGCCCATGCCGCCCTGCATGAAGTAGCCGATGTGGCGGTCCAGCGCCTTCAGGTCCACGTCCGGGCTGAAGTTGAAGGCCACCGGGATGCCGACCTGGTGCAGGGCGGCGATCGATGCGGGTACATCCTTGGCGCGCTTGATGGCGTTGATGCGGGTCAGCAGCGGGGCGATCGGGTTGGAGCCATCGGCTTCCACTGCTGCTTCGTCCAGGCCGCTGGCCCAGAAGTCGCCGAGCAGCTTCTGCACGTTACCCTGCGGGCTGGCCATGGCGCCGTCCAGCAGCGCGCGCTGCTGCAGTCGGCTGCGCTCGACCAGCTGGCCCAGCGCGGTGGTGGCGCCGGTCTGCGGCACCGGGTTGGCTTTCAGCCAGGCGGCGTTGGTGGCGTCGTGGAAATCGGTGCACTGCGCGCTGACGGCCGGCGCACGTGCAGCCTTCTTCTTGGCGGCGAGCGCATCGTGGGCGGGAACCAGCATGGCCAGGCTGACGCCCAGGGAGATGGCAAGCGGACGAAGATTGGGCATGTAGAGCAAATCCATGATGGATTAAGGGCGGGCGAACTATAGCAAGCCGGAGATGTGCACGGCATGCACGGCGTGCACGCCGGCGCCGATCCTCCCTGGGCCCGCCAGCGCCAACGAAAAAGGCCCGGGTTTCCCCGGGCCTTGCTTTCAACGCGGCGTCAGCCGTGGCTTACCAGATCACGACCTTGGCATCGCCAGCGCGCGACATCGGCGAGCCGGCCTTGCACTGGAACGCGGCGGCGAAGCTCGGCAGGTTCGACGGCGCGCCCATCGCGCGGAACTGCGCCGGTGCGTGCGGATCGGTGGCCAGGCGGACCTTGGCGTTTTCCGGGGTGTACTTGGTGCGCCACACGGTGGCCCAGTTGAAGAAGAAGCGCTGGTCGCGGGTGAAGCCATCGACCTTCGGGTCTTCCTTGCCGGCCGATGCCTTCTGCAGCGCATCGTAGGCGGTTGCCAAGCCGCCCAGGTCGGCGATGTTCTCGCCCAGGGTCAGGCTGCCGTTCACGGCCTGGCCATCCACCTTGTACTCGTCGAACTGCTTGACCAGCTTGCCGGTCAGGCCGGAGAAGTTCTTGCTGTCCGCTTCGGTCCACCAGTTTTCGAAGTTGCCGGTCGGGCCGAAACGGCTGCCCTGGTCATCGTAACCGTGGGTCATTTCGTGGCCGATCACCGCACCGATGCCGCCGTAGTTCAGCGCGTCGTCGGCGTTGGGATCGAAGAACGGCGGCTGCAGGATGGCGGCCGGGAACACGATCTCGTTCTGCAGCGGATTGTAGTAGGCGTTGACGGTCTGCGGGGTCATGCCCCACTCGGTCTTGTCCACCGGCTGGCCGACCTTGGCCAGGTTGAACTTGTAGTTGAAGGCGTTGGCAGCGCGGACGTTGCCGAGGAAGCTGTCACGGCCGGTTTCCAGGCCCGACCAGTCGCGCCACTTGTCCGGGTAGCCGATCTTCGGGGTGAAGGTTTCCCACTTGGCGATGGCCTTGGCCTTGGTCTCATCGCTCATCCACGCCAGGCCCTGGATACGCTCCTTGAGCGAATCGGCGAGGTTCTTCACCAGCGTTTCCATCTTCGCCTTTGCTTCCGGCGAGAAGGCGACCTTGACGTACAGCTGGCCGAAGGCTTCGCCGGCGCCGTTTTCGATGGTGCCCAGCACGCGCTTCCAGCGCGGCTTCTGTTCCTTCTGGCCGTTGAGGGTCTTGCCGTAGAAGGCATAGTTCTCGTTGGCGAAGGCATCGCTCAGGTACGGCGAAGCGCTGTCCACTGTGTGGAAGCGCAGGTAGGCGCGCCACACGGCCGGATCGGTATCGCCCAGCGCCTTGCTGACTTCTTCATGGAAAGCGGGGATGGCCAGCGAGAATTTCTCCGGCGCGGCCACGCCCTGGCTCTTGAAGAACTCGGTCCAGCTGAAGTTCGGGGTCAGGGTATCGGCTTCGGCGAGGGTGACCGGGTGGTAGTACAGCGAGACGTCGCGCGACAGTTCGACGCTGGACTTGGAGGCCTTGGCCAGGCGGGTTTCGAACTTGATCACCTCGGCGGCCTGGGTGGCGGCATCGGCGGCCGGCACGCCGGCCAGCTCCAGCACCTTGGCCACGTGGGCCTGGTAGGCCTGCAGCTTGTCGGCCTTGGCGGCGTCGGTGTAGAAGGTCTTGTCCGGCAGGCCCAGGCCGCCCTGGCTGGCGTAGGCCATGTTCACCGCGGAGTTCTTGAAGTCCGCTTCGGCGCCGAAGCCGAACAGCAGGTTTTCACCCTTGGCGGCGGTGTCGCGCAGGTAGGCGGCGATGGCGGCCTTGTCGGCCAGCGCGTCGATGGCGGCCAGGTCAGCCTTCAGCGGCTCGATGCCCTGGGCATTGATCTTGGCCTCGTCCATGCCGGTGGCCCACAGGTCACCGACCACCTTTTCAATGTGGTTCGGGTTCTTGACCTGCGCGACCTGCTCGGCCAGCTGGTGCTGGGCGGCGACCGAACGCTCGTCGAGGATGGTGAAGGCGCCCCAGCTGGTGCGGTCGGCCGGGATTTCATTGGCGGCCAGCCACTTGCTGTTGACGTAGTCGCCGAAGGCGTTGCACGCGTCCAGCGTGGTGTCCAGGTCGCTGGGCTGGAAGGCGTTGTACGCCGGCAGCTTGGCCTGGTCCAGGGTGTAGGTGTGGGCTTCTGCGGCCGCGGCCGGGGTGGAGGCGGCGCCTTCCTTGGCCGGGGTTTCGTTCTTGCCGCAGCCGACCAGCGCGGCCGAAACGGCCAGGGTCAACAGGACGATCTTGGGGGTACGGGTCACTTTGTTTGGCCTCCGGGCCGCGTGATGTCTGGGAAAGGCCCCAGGGGGCCATAGGCCGGACGATACGCCTCCGGCCAAGCCTGCAAGGGTGTCGAAGGTCATGCCGGCGCGCAAGAGGCATTCGGTGGACAGGCTCGGCACACGTATCATGGCAGCCGACCGTCTTTACGATTCCGGAGCACCGCAGTGAACAACCCGCAACGCCGCCCCCACGCCAGCCAGGTCCAGAAAGGACTGAGCCCGCATGCGCGCATCCGCAACGTCGTCGCGGTGGGCTCGGGCAAGGGTGGGGTCGGCAAGAGCACCACCTCGGTGAACCTGGCGGTGGCGCTGCAGCAGCTGGGCGTGCGCGTTGGCCTGCTGGATGCGGACATCTACGGCCCGTCGGTGCCGGCGATGATGGGCCTTTCCGGCCGTCCGGAAAGCCCGGACAACAAGAGCATCGAGCCGCCGCGCGCGTTCGGCGTGGACACCATGTCGATCGGCTACCTGATCGATGACGAGACGCCGATGATCTGGCGCGGGCCGATGGCCACCTCGGCGATGACCCAGTTCTTCAACGACACCCTGTGGGACGACCTGGACGTGTTGCTGATCGACCTGCCGCCGGGCACCGGTGACATCCAGCTGACCCTGACCCAGAAGATTCCGCTGGCCGGCGCGGTGATCGTCACCACCCCGCAGGACATCGCCACGCTGGATGCGCGCAAGGCGCTGAAGATGTTCGAGAAGGTCGAGGTGCCGGTGCTGGGCATCGTGGAAAACATGGCCGTGCATACCTGCAGCAACTGTGGCCAGGTGGAGCATCTGTTCGGCCACGGTGGCGGGGAGAAGATGGCTGCCCAGTACGGCGTGCCGCTGCTGGGATCGCTGCCGCTGCAGATCGACATCCGCGAGCAGGGCGATGCCGGCACGCCGATCACCGCTGCACAGCCGGAGTCGAGCGCGGCACAGGCCTACCGCCAGGCCGCCAGCCGGCTGCTGGAGGAGCTGGCCAAGCGCCCGCGCGCGTCGATCCCGATCCTGTCCTCGCTGCTCTGAGCGGGCTTCGGCCAGGTCTCCTGCGCGGAAGAACGCCCGCTTGAGCGGGCGTTCTGGGTTTCGTCAGGACAACCGAACGGTCGCCACAACGACTATCAATCCTGCAATGGCGGAGCTGACGTTTCGAGCGGGATACACAGGCCGCTTGGGCCGCAGACAACCCAGTTGCCGTTGGAATCGGTCGCAAAACAGACCGGATTGCCGGTACAGGGCGGCGGAGGCGGTGGATTTGCCAGCCCGCCCAAGGGCAGCGCGATAGAAGAGAGGATGAACAGACCGATTGCTGCCTTCGACATGCGTCTCATGGTTCCATCTCCTTGATGTCACGATCCTGTGACAGGTCGATGCTAGCACCGGTCTGGGCCGCACACACGCTCATTCCTGCCGGACGTCCACACACAGTAGAATTGGACCCCAAGCCCCATCTACTCCCTGCAGCAGAGACCAAGCATGAGCATCAAGAGTGACCGTTGGATCCGCCGCATGTCCGAACAGCACGGCATGATCGAGCCGTTCGAAGCCGGGCAGGTAAAGCAGGCCAACGGCGAGCGCATCGTCAGCTATGGCACGTCCAGCTATGGCTACGACGTGCGTTGCTCGCGCGAATTCAAGGTCTTCACCAACATCAATTCCACCATCGTGGACCCCAAGCACTTCGACCCGAAGAGCTTCGTCGACGTGGTGGGCGATGAGTGCATCATTCCGCCCAACAGCTTCGCGCTGGCGCGTACGGTGGAGTTCTTCCGCATCCCGCGCGATACGCTGGTGGTGTGCCTGGGCAAGAGCACCTACGCGCGCTGCGGCATCATCGTCAACGTGACCCCGCTGGAGCCGGAGTGGGAAGGCCACGTGACCCTGGAATTCAGCAACACCACGCCGCTGCCGGCGCGCATCTACGCCAACGAAGGCGTTGCCCAGATGCTGTTCTTCCAGGCCGACCAGGACGACATCTGCGAAACGTCCTACAAGGACCGTGGCGGCAAGTACCAGGGCCAGACCGGCGTCACCCTGCCGCGTACCTGATCATTCGTGGCGTGCCGGCCCGGCAGGACCGGCACCGCCAGGGCCGTGGCTTACTTGCCGCGGCCGAACAGCATGCCGATGCCTACCGCCACCAGGCCGACCGGCCACCAGGTGGTGAGCAGGCGGGTGAAGTTCATGTTGGTCCAGCCGAGGTTGGTGGCGAGCATGAACAGCCCGACCAGGATCAGCAGGATGGCAGCGACTAGATTGAAACGCATCGGAGTCTGCGAACGCTCAAGGGTGGGGCGGATATCCTAGCTTGTC
This sequence comes from Stenotrophomonas chelatiphaga, assembly GCF_001431535.1. Classification (GTDB taxonomy): domain Bacteria; phylum Pseudomonadota; class Gammaproteobacteria; order Xanthomonadales; family Xanthomonadaceae; genus Stenotrophomonas; species Stenotrophomonas chelatiphaga. Next base: position 56,644 of record NZ_LDJK01000081.1, on the reverse strand, counting down.
CTTCCAATGCGCGACACGCCGCTGCAGCTCGGCCGCGTCATGCCGATGTGCCTGGCCGCTGCCCCAGACCGGACCGGGCCACGCCGGATCGCCCTCGTGGCGGCCGATCACGTGGAAATGCAGCTGGCGCACGATGTTGCCCAGCGCGCCGATGTTGATCTTCTCTACGCCGTCTTCGGACTTCAGCGCCTTGGAGGTGCGGTTGAGTTCGGTACGCAGCTTGTCCTGCTGTTCGCCGTCCAGTTCGATCCATTCGGTGATGCCCGCCAGCCGCGGCACGATCACCAGCCACGGGAAACGTTCGTCGTTCATCAGCCTGATCTGGGACAGGGGCCCTTCGGCCACCAGGACGCTGTCATTGGCCAGGCGCGAATCCAGTTCAAAATCGCTCATCCAAGATGCTCCGTGAAGAAGTCCAGGGTGCGTTGCAGCGCCAGGGCGGCGCTGTCTGGATCATACGCATGTCCGACGTCGCGGTTGAAGCCATGGTCGGCCGGGTAGACGAAGGTTTCCATGGTCGGCAGCTTTTCGCGGTGCGCGGCGACGGCTTCCGGCGGGATGCTCTTGTCCAGCGCGCCGAAGTGGAACATCACCGGCGCCTTCGGCGTTTCATCGAGGTACTGCACGTTGCGCGCCCCGTAGTAGCTGACCGACGGCAGGCCCAGGCGCAGCGCGGCGAGCAGGGCGATGCTGCCACCCCAGCAGTAGCCGACGGTGCCGACCTTGCCATGGCCTGCCAGCCGGGTAGCCGCGGCCCGGACCAGGACCAGCGACTTTTCCACGCCGATCGCGTTGACCGCGTCCAGGCCGGCCTTGACCCCGTCGTTGTCGTAGGGCAGCTCCAGCGGGGCGGACCCCGCGTGATCATCGAGCAGGTCGAAGAAGGACGGCACCAGCACCGCATAGCCTTCAGCGGCGAAGCGTTCGGCCACCGAACGCATGTGCGCATTGACGCCGAAGATCTCCTGGATGACCACCAGGGCGCCGCGCGGCGTGCCCGCGGGCAGGACTTCCCAGGCCTGCGCCTTTCCGTGGTGGGTATCGAGCGTGATCCAGTTGCCCATCGTGTGAGGCCTCTTCAGTAGGGTTCTGATCGCATTATCCTCCTCCGGTACGTCAGGGCGCTGTCAGCGATTCAGCGGCATCCCAGGTGCTGCGGATGCTTGTCCTGTGCCCTCAGGTCGGCAAGGAAGGCCTCGAACCTGGCCATGGCCGCCTGCAGGGTGGCTTCGACGTACTCGATGCGGCGGACCACGGGTTGGCCGTTCTCGTACAGTCGATAGGAGCAGGTGTAGGTGCTGGCGGCGGCATTGGCGGGCGAAAAGCCGGCGCCCAGCAGCACGGCGGCCATGCAGGTCACGACAAAGGGTTTCATCAGGCGACTCCTGTGGGATGGATGCCGGCAGCGTGCCGGTCCGCGCACCTGCGATGTCCGCAGTGCGCAGCTCCATCGTGTGTCTGCCGGGGCCGTGTGCCCATGCAGGATGCTGCGGAATCGCGGTAAAGGGGGCGGCCGCGTCCGCACCGACGCCAGCCGTCGGCGGGGCAGGGTTCAGGGGCGTCCAGCGGGCCCGGTATACTTGTCCCATCCAGGCCCCCAGGCCACGCCCGGCCCAGGCCCCCAGAGTCCCGATCCATGTCCCAGCTGAACCCCAAAGTCGGCTTCGTCAGCCTTGGCTGTCCGAAGGCCCTCGTCGATTCCGAACGCATCCTCACCCAGTTGCGGGTAGAGGGATACGACATCGTCCCGACCTACGACGCCGCCGACGTGGTGGTGGTCAACACCTGTGGCTTCATCGATTCGGCGGTGACCGAATCGCTGGATGCGATCGGCGAGGCGATGAACGCCAACGGCAAGGTGATCGTCACCGGCTGCCTGGGCAAGCGCCCGGAGCAGATCCGCGAGGCGTATCCGGGCGTGCTGGCGGTGTCCGGGCCGCAGGACTACCAGAGCGTGATGGAAGCGGTGCATGCGGCGATTCCGCCGCGCCACGACCCGTTCGTGGACCTGGTACCGGACTACGGCGTCAAGCTGACCCCGCGCCATTACGCCTACCTGAAGATTTCCGAAGGCTGCAACCACAAGTGCAGCTTCTGCATCATTCCGTCGATGCGCGGCAAGCTGGTTTCGCGGCCGGTGGATGAGGTGCTGCGCGAAGCCGAACGGCTGGTGCGTGGCGGCGTGCGCGAACTGCTGGTGGTGTCCCAGGACACCTCTGCCTACGGCGTGGACGTGAAATACGCCGAGCGCATGTGGCGCGACAAGGCCTACCAGACGCGGATGAAGTCGCTGTGCGAAGGCCTGTCCGAGCTGGATGCCTGGGTGCGCATGCACTACGTCTACCCGTACCCGCACGTGGACGAGATGGTGCCGCTGATGGCGGAAAACCGCATCCTGCCTTACCTGGACATCCCGTTCCAGCACGCCAGCCCGCGCATCCTGCGGCTGATGAAGCGTCCCGGCGCGGTGGAAAAGACGCTGGAGCGGGTGCAGAACTGGCGCCGCATCGCGCCGGACATCACCGTGCGCTCGACCTTCATCGTCGGCTTCCCGGGCGAGACCGAAGCCGAGTTCGAGGAACTGTTGTCGTTCCTGGACGAGGCGCAGCTGGACCGCGTCGGCGCGTTCGCGTATTCGCCGGTGGAAGGCGCCACCGCCAACGACCTGCCCAACCCGGTACCGGAAGAAGTGAAGCAGGAACGCCTGGCGCGCTTCATGGAAAAGCAGGCGCAGATTTCCGCGTCGCGGCTGGAAGCCAAGATCGGCACGGTGCAGCAGTGCCTGGTCGATGCGATCGAAGGCGATATCGCCGTGGCGCGCTCGAAGGCCGACGCACCGGAAATCGACGGGCTGGTGCATATCCAGAATGCCGATGCGGTGACCCTGCGGGTCGGCGATTTCGTCGACGTGGAGATCACCGAAAGCGACGAGCACGATCTGTACGGCGATGCCTTGCCACCGGCTGCCGTGCCCGCCGTGCGCAAGGCACTCGACCTGAAAATGCTGTGACTCCGCCGGAAGCGCAGGGTCCCGGGTGGGCGACGACCGCTGGTCGTCACGCTTCGGATTCCAGCGCGACCCGCCGCCGCTTCGTCGCGCCACCGCGCGAGGCGGTGGATGCGGCCTGCTTCGCGCACCCGCTGTTTGGCGCACTGGCGCCGTTTTCCAGGCTGCTCGAGGCTGCGCAGTGGCCTTCCATCGAAACGCTCAACGCGGTGTTGCCGTTATCGGAAAAGCAGCTGGCCGAGCAGGACGCGGCATTGCTCGCGGATGGCCGGCATTACGAGCAGCGCATCGCCGAAACCGGCCAGATCGCCACCCGTGCCTGCAACTGGCACGACCTGTTCAACGCGCTGGTGTGGGCGCGGTACCCGGGCATCAAGCGGGCGCTCAATGCCCGCCAGTGCCAGCACATCCAGCAGGTGGGGCGGCAGGTGCGCAACCGCGCGCAGGCCGCGCTGACCCAATTCGACGAATCGGGGGTGATCGTGCGGGTGCGTGACCCGCATCTGCTCGCGGCGTGGGATGCGCACGACTGGCAGGCGCTGTTCGTGCAGGGGGCAGGGCAGTGGGTGAGCGGGGAGATCGGCGTGGCCGCAGTGATCGGTCATGCGCTGATGGAGCAGGCGCTGCTGCCGGAGCGGCTGCTGGTGGGCAAGTGCCTGGTGGTGCAGGGCGAGGAGGACGATGCCTGCATTGCAGCCGTGACGCGTGCGCTGGACGCGGGGGCGGTGCTGCAGGACCCGCTGGAGCTGCGGCCATTGCCACTGGCCGGCATCCCGGGCTGGCACCTGCGGCAGGATGCCGGGCTGTACGCCCAGGCCGATTATTTCCGTCCGTTGCGGGCGGGACGCGAGTATCCGCCGCCGCTGTGTGTTGGGGGGCTCGGTCCGCACTGATGCAGGGCGCGCGTTCCGGTAGCGCCGACCCAGGGTCGGCGGCTTCTGGGGCAGCTGCGCGATGCGCTCGCCGAGCGTGGCTCGGCGCTACCGGAATGTCCGTGCGCTTCGGTAGCGCCGACCCAGGGTCGGCGGCTTCTGGGGCAGCCGCGCGATGCGCTCGCCGAGCGTGGCTCGGCGCTACCGGAATGTCCGTGCGCTTCGGTAGCGCCGACCCATGGTCGGCGGCTTCTGGGGCAGCCGCGCGATGCGCTCGCCGAGCGTGGCTCGGCGCTACCGGAATGTCCGTGCGCTTCGGTAGCGCCGACCCATGGTCGGCGGCTTCTGGGGCAGGCCGAGCGCGGCTCGGCGCTACCGGCGTTACCGTTCCTGCGTTCCGGCGCCGTACTGCACCGACAGGATCGCAAAGCCCTGGCGGCCGCCGGGCAGTTCGACTTCGAACTCATCGTCCACGCGCTTCTTCAGCAGCGCCCGCGCCAGCGGTGAGTCGATGCTGATCCAGCCGGTGGCGGCATCGGTTTCGTCCGGGCCGACGATGCGATAACGGCTGATCTCCGCGCTGTCCACGTTCTCCAGCTCCACCCATGCACCGAAGAACACCGCCTGCGCGTCGCTCGGTTCGCCATCGACCACGCGCAGCGCCTCCAGCCGCTTGCTGAGGTAGCGCACGCGGCGGTCGATCTCGCCCAGCTGCTTCTTGCGGTAGGTGTACTCGGCATTCTCCGAGCGGTCACCTTCGGCCGCCGCAGACGCCAGTGCCTTCACCACCTCCGGGCGGCGCACCCGCCACAGGTCCTCCAGCTCGGCCTTCAAGCGTGCATGGCCGCCGGAGGTGATCAGCGCGGTGCTCTTTTCTGCGGGGGGACGCCAACGCGACATCTACTGCTCTCTACGCAACTGCAATGGGACAGCTTACGGGCCTTCAGCGCTTTCCGCCGAAGATGCCGCCGAGGATCCCGCGCACGATCTGGTTGCCCAGCTTGGTGCCCACCGTGCGCGTGGTCTGCTTGGCCATGGTTTCGATCATCCCCTGGCGGCGCTTGGTGCCGAAGATCGCATCCTTGATCGTCTGGCCGAAACCGCCGTCCTGCGCGTCGTCCTGCTCGCGCGTGCGCGCCTTGGGGGTAGCGGCCTGTTCGACGGTCTTCTGCGCGCGCTGGGCCAGCAGTTCAGCCGCCGATTCGCGGTTGATCGCCGTGTCGTAGCGGCTGCCGACCGGACTGCCTGCGCGCACCTGGGCACGTTCGGCTTCGGTCACCGGCCCCATGCGGCAGCGCGGCGGGGCAATCAGCGTCTGCTGCACCGGCATCGGGATGCCCTTGTCCTGCAGGGTGGATACCAGCGCTTCGCCGGTGCCCAGCGAGGACAGCACGCGTGCCACGTCCAGCTTCGGGTTGGGCACGAAGGTCTCCGCAGCGGTCTTCACTGCCTTCTGGTCGCGTGGGGTGAAGGCGCGCAGCGCATGCTGCACGCGGTTGCCCAGCTGGCCGAGGATGTTGGACGGCACGTCGTCGGGGAACTGCGAGCAGAAGTACACGCCCACGCCCTTGGAGCGGATCAGCCGCACCACCTGTTCGATGCGCTGCACCAGGGCAGGGGGCGCATCGTTGAACAGCAGGTGGGCCTCGTCGAAGATGAAGACCAGCTTGGGTTTTTCCAGGTCGCCGACTTCCGGCAGGGTCTCGAACAGTTCCGACAGCAGCCACAGCAGGAAGGTGGAATACAGCTTCGGCTTGAGCACCAGCTGGTCGGCGGCCAGGATGCCGATCACCCCGCGGCCATCGTGGTTGACCCGCATGATGTCGGCCAGTTCCAGCGCCGGTTCGCCGAAGAACGCCTCGCCGCCGTCCTGTGACAGCCGCAGCAGGGCGCGCTGGATCGCCGCCACCGACTGCGCACTGACCAGCCCGTATTCGGTTGAAATGTCCTTGCGCTCTTCGGCCACCAGGCCGAGCAGGGCACGCAGGTCGTCCAGGTCCAGCAGCAGCAGGCCGCGGTCGTCGGCCAGCTTGAACACGATGTCCATCACCCCGGCCTGGGTGTCGCTGAGCTCCAGGATGCGGGTCAGCAGGGTCGGGCCCATCTCGCTGACGGTGGTGCGCACCGGATGGCCGAGCTTGCTGTACAGGTCCCAGAACACGGCCGGACTGGCGGCCGGCGCGTAGTCGGCCACGCCGATCTGCGCGGCGCGCTGCAGCAGCGCATCGCCACCGGCGCCGGCCACGGCCAGGCCGGACACATCGCCCTTCACGTCGGCCAGGAACACCGGCACGCCGATCCGCGAGAAGCCCTCGGCCAGCGTCATCAGGGTCACGGTCTTGCCGGTACCGGTGGCGCCGGCGACCAGGCCGTGGCGATTGCCGAGCTTCGGCAACAGGGTGACCGCTACGTCGTCGGTGATGCCTTTGCCGAGCAGAATCGGGTCCATGGTCCATCCCTCGTGATGAATGCGCGCAATGTTAACCGGCAGCGCGGTGCGGGCCCGCCCCGGGTTGCCCGGATCGTGGCGGCACCGCTACTCTGCCTGCCTGATTCGCACACAGTGCCAAAAATGCCCGTTCCTGTCCTGCTTGCTCGTGGATTGCCCGTCCTGGCCCTCGCCAGCCTGCTGCTGGCCGTCCCCGATGCCCATGCGCAACGTGTTTCCGCCCGTGATCGTGCCAAGGCCGAGGCGCTGCAGCAGCGCATGGGCGTGGCCGAAAAGCGCTACACCGACGCGCTGCTGCGCGTGGCCAATGCCGATCCGAAGGCGGCGGGCGAGGCCGATGCAGCGCTGGAAGACATGGAGGACGTGCTGAGCGAGTGCGTGGGCCAGAAGGGCTGCCAGATGAGCACCCTGCTGGCGACCTACAAGCGCCTGCTGAAGCGTGATGCCGACGCCGAAGGCGATGACAGCGTGGCCGATGAGGCCGGCGACACCCTGCAGGCCGACCCGGACCACATCGGGCCGCTGGCGGCCGACGTGCCCGAGGCGGCGCGCGCGGCGGCGCTGCTCAACGACAAGCGGCATGCCTTCGACAGCATGGTCGAGTACAACCCGGCCATCCAGGCCGGCATCCGGCGCTGGCTGACCGACATGCGCCCGGCGCTGCTGACCAGCTACGAGAATTACCAGAACGTGCGCGCGGTGATGTGGCCGGAATGGGAAAAGCGCGGCCTGCCCGAAGCGCTGTTGTTCGGCATCATGGCCAAGGAATCCAACGGTCGCGTACACGCCTCCTCGCGCGCCGGCGCGGCCGGCCTGATGCAGTTCATGCCGGCCACCGGCCGGCGTTTCGGGCTGGGCCCGGATGGCACCGGCTTCGACACCCGCTTCGATGCGCGCAGCGCGGCCGAAGCCAGTGCGACCTACCTCAACGAGCGCATGCGCCAGCTCAACAACAACATCGAGCTGTCGTTGGCCGGCTACAACGGCGGCGAAGGCCGCGCGCTGCGCGTGTTCCGCCAGGGCGGCGGGCAGAGCTTCTGGGTAGACAGCGTGTACAGCGAATTCCCGGCCGAGACCAAGGACTACGTGCCGATGGTGATCGCCGCGGCGTGGATCTTCCTGCACCCGCAGCAGTACGGGGTGGAGTTCCCGAAGGTCAACGCACAGCCGGCGACGGTGCGCCTGGCCAAGTCCACCACGATCTATGAGCTGACCATCTGCCTGGGCAGCCAGGGCACGCGGGATGGCTACATGCGCACCCTGCGCAACCTCAACCCGCGTTACGAAGCCGATGGCTGGATCCCGGCCGGTACGCTGATCAACGCGACCACCCGGATCGCCGGCCTGTACACGCGCAACTGCGTGAGCGGCCCGCGGGCTGACCTGGCACGCACGCTGATCACCGCTGATCTGAACGCGGCGATCGTGCGCCCCAGCGCGGCCAGCTTCACCGGCAGCGTGGCGGTGGGCGGGGTGGTGCCGGTCGCCGCGGCGGAAGCCAGCGTGGTGGGCACCGCGCCGACCGCGCCGGTCGTGGCGCCGCGTCCGGCCGCGCCGCGCGCGCAGCCGGTGCGCTCGCACAAGGTAGGAAAGGGTGAGACGCTGGGCCGGATCGCCGCGAAGTTCAGCTGCGACGTGCCCACGCTGGCCCGCGCCAATGGCCTGAAGGCCCCGGCCTACAGCCTGCGCCAGGGCCAGACGCTGAAGCTGCAGGGCTGCGGCAACTGACGATCCAGGCAGTGACGGCCGCTGGCCGTCATGCGGCAGGATCCCGCCGAGCAGGGCTCGGCGCTACCGGACCACCGGCGGCCGAACCACCGGCAGGGTAGTGACGGCCGCTCGCCGTCATGCGGTTGGATCCCGCCGAGCATGGCTCGGCGCAACCGGACCACCGGCGGCCGTCACGCTGCCGGATCTATTGCAGGTCGCGCAGGTTCAGGCGGCGCAGCGTGGGGTTCTTCCACGCCGTGATGCCCGCCACGCTGAGCACCGCGAATCCGCCCAGCACGACCGCCGGCACCAGTCCCAGCCACTTCGCCATCGTGCCGGCGTAGAACGCGCCCAGCTCGTTGGACGAGCTGATGAAGATGCCATTGATCGACGAAACGCGGCCGCGCATCTCTTCCGGCGTGGCCAACTGCAGGATGGTCGAGCGCACCACCACCGAAACGCCATCGAACGCGCCGTAGAACAGCAGGATCAGCGCCGACAGCCAGAAGTGGTGCGACAGCCCGAAGCCGATCACGCACAGCCCGAAACCGGCCACCGCGAACAACAGCACGCGGCCGGCATGCTTCTGCAGCGGGTGGCGGGCCAGCCACAGGCCGACCGCGATGGAGCCCAAGGCAGGCGCCGCACGCAGGATGCCCAGTCCTTCCGGCCCGTAATGCAGGATCTCCTGCAGGAAGGCAGGCAGCATCGCCACCACGCCGCCCAGCAGCACCGAGAACATGTCCAGCGCCATCGCCCCGACCATGATCCGGTTGCCGATCACGAAGCGCGCACCTTCGGCGATGCTGCGGAAGATCGGTGCGGCCGGACCGGTGTGCACCGGCTCGCTGACTTTCAGCGTGGCCAGGCAGGCCATCGCCATCAACGCAAAGCCGGTCGCAACGCCGTACGCCACGCCCTTGCCGCCCCAACCGACCAGCACACCGCCCAGTGCGGGGCCGACCACCATGCCGGCCTGGAAGAACACACTGCCCAGGCCTGCGCCGCGGGCGAACTGGTGGCGCTCCAGCACCCGGGCGAACAGGGCGTTGTAGATCGGTGACAGGAAGGCACGGACCATGCCGGTCAGCGCGATGGCGGCATAGATCGGCCACACGCCGTGGAACGGCAGCCAGCCCAGCGCCACCGCGCACAGCACCAGCGCAGTCGCCACCAGGCCGGCGCAAGCGGCCATGCCCAGCCGGCGTCGCGGCAGATGGTCGACCAGGTAGCCGGCAAACGGGGCGACGCAGAAGAACGGCAACACTTCGGCCAGGCCGACCAGGCCCAGCGAAAAGGGATTGCGGGTCACTTCATAGATGTGCCAGCCCACGGTGACCGCAACCACCTGGTAGGACAGCATCGCGAAGATGCGGTAGGCCAGCAGCTTGCTGAAGCCCGGGCGCGCCAGCAGCGTGCGTGCGGTCTCTTCGGTGGGGGCCGGCAGACTCACGGGCGCGTGGACTGCAGCTGTGCCTGCGCGGTTTCGCGGATGAAGGCCAGCATCGCGGCCACGCCGTTGCTGCGGGTGGGCGACAGGTGCCGTGACAGGCCGATGTCCTGGATGTAGCTGGGTTCGGTATCGATGATTTCCTGCGCCGAGCGCCCGGAGTACACGCGCAGGGCCAGGAAGATCAGCCCGGACACGATGGCCGAGTCACTGATCGCGTGGAAGTGCAGGGCATCGGCGTTGCCCTCCGGCACGATCCATACCATCGACTGGCAACCCAGCAGGCGGTGCTCTTCGCTCTTCCATTCTTCCGGGAAGACCGGCAGCTTGCGGCCCAGGTCGATCAGGTACTGGTAGCGCTCTGACCAGTCGCCGAAGAAGGAGAACTCCTCGGCAATGGTGGTCTGGGCCTCGGCGGCGGTGGCTTCAAGCGGGAACGGGGAGTCGGTCATTTCATTCTTCATGTGGCGGAGTGCGGCCGGCAGGGAGGGCCGGCACGAGGGCGATCAGGCGCGCTTGCGCACCCAGCGCACGCCCTGCGCGGTGTCTTCCAGCACGATCCCTTCGGCGGCCAGCTGGTCGCGGATGGCGTCGGAGCGGGCAAAGTCCCGTGCCTGCTTGGCGGCGGCACGCTCATCGATCAGGGCCTGGATGCGCGCATCGTCGTCGCTGCTGCCGCCCGCGGTGCCGAACCAGGCGGCGGGATCCTGCTGCAGCAGGCCCAGCGCCAGTCCGGCGCCCAGCAGGTCCTGCTTCAGTTGCATGCGCTCGGCCGGATCGGTGGCCCTGCGCGCTTCGCCGGCGATGCGGGCCAGTTCGGCCAGCGCAAGCGGCGTGTTGAGGTCGTCGTCCAGGGCTGCTTCCACCACGGCCGGTATGCGGGCACTGGCCTGCAGGTCGGCGAGGTCGCGCAGGGTGCCGTACAGGCGGTCCAGGGTGCGCCCGGCCTGCTCGATCACCGCATCGGACCAGTCCAGCGGCTGCCGGTAGTGGGCGGAAAGCAGGGCCAGGCGCAGGGCTTCGGGCGGATGCTGGCGGACCAGGTCGTGCACGCGCTCGATGTTGCCCAGCGACTTGCTCATCTTGGCGCCGCCGAAGTTCAGCATGCCGTTGTGCAGCCAGAAACGCGCGAACACCTTGCCGCCATGCGCGCACTCGCTCTGCGCGATTTCGTTCTCATGGTGCGGGAACTGCAGGTCCACGCCACCGGCATGGATGTCGATGGTCGGGCCCAGGTGGGCGGCGGCCATCGCCGAGCATTCGATGTGCCAGCCAGGTCGACCACGGCCCCATGGCGAGTCCCAGCCGGGCAGGTCGTCGCTGGAAGGCTTCCACAGCACGAAATCGCCGGCTGCGCGCTTGTACGGAGCCACTTCCACGCGGGCGCCTGCCAGCATTTCCTCCGGATCACGGCGGGAGAGCTTGCCGTAGCCGTCGAAGGTGTCCACCGCGAACAGCACGTGGCCTTCTGCGGCATAGGCGTGCCCGTTGTCGATCAGCTGGGCGATCATTTCCACGATCTGCGGCATGTGCGCGGTGACTTCCGGTTCGATGTCCGGTGGCACCACGCCCAGCGCGGCCATGTCCTCGCGGTAGGCGGCGGCGAAACGGTCGGTGATGGTGCTGATCGGAACGCCCTGCTCACGCGCGGCGGTGTTGATCTTGTCGTCCACGTCGGTGATGTTGCGGGCATAGCGCAGGGCGCCGAAGCGACGGCGCAGCAGGTCGGCCAGCACCCCGAACACGACCGGGCCGCGTGCATTGCCGATGTGCACGTAGTTGTAGACCGTGGGGCCACACACATACAGGGTCGGACAGGCCGGATCGAGCGGGGCGAACGTTTCCAGCTGGCGTGTCAGGTTGTTGTGCAGGCGCAGGGTCATGGCGGGGGCGCTGGGGGACAAGCCGTTGATTCTAGCGCTGCAGGGGCTCCCGGGGTACCGCGCGGGGTCATCCGGGCACGCCATGGGCTGGCCCCCTGCGCGGCGGACGGGTAATGTTCAGCCCCTTGGCGTCCGTGCTGCCTACACTATCGATGTGCCCTCGAACCCGTTGCCGATGAGATACCTCTTCCTTCCCGCACTGGCTGCCTGCCTGCTGGCCGGCCCTGCCATGGCCCAATCGGAAGAGGCCGAGCCGCGCAACCGGGTGGTGATCGTGGAGAACATCAAGCTCGATTACGCCCAGGTGCTCAACGTCGAACCGGTGTTCCAGACCCTGCGCGCCACCCGCACCGAAGAGCATTGTGAACCGGTCACCACGCGCAACCTGCCGCCGGTCAACGTCACCGGCGAAGAGCCGGTGGAAGAAAAGGGGCGCTTCGGGCGCCTGTGGGATTCGGTGCGATCGATCTTCAAGCCCGGCGAAGAGGGCAGTGCCGACGTGGCCGCGGTGCCGGTCGGGGCCCAGCCCAGCAACGCGCCGATCCTGACCCGTGACTGCCGCATCGTGCCGGTCGGGCGCGAGTTCCGCCGGCCCATCGCCTATGACGTGGACTACGTCTACAAGGGCACCAAGTACCGCTCGCGGCTGCCGGAAGATCCTGGCAACCGGCTGAAGATCCGGGTCTCCATCACCCCCTGGGTCGGGGCCGAACAGGGTTCGCCGGCAAATCCCTGACGGCGGGTCTTGCACCGCACCATCGGCCATGCCACCATGGGCGGAAATGAACGCCACCGACTTCCAGCACGACTCCAGCGCCGCCCGCCAGGCCAGCAGCATGACCTCGCGTGCCCGCCGACCGGAATCCCACATTTCCGCTGGGTGACCGGAGCTTCGTGCTGTCTGTTCGGTAAAAAACCCAGCCCCCCGGCTGGGTTTTTTCGTTTCCGGGTTCTGAAAAGTTGCATCTGCACTCACCTCCACACCGCAAGGATCGATTGATGTCCCTCAAGCACTTCCTGAACACCCAGGACTGGAGCCGCAGCGAACTCGATGCGCTGTTGACCCAGGCCGCGCTGTTCAAGCGCAACAAGCTCGGCGACCAGCTGAAAGGCAAATCGATCGCGCTGGTGTTCTTCAACCCGTCCATGCGCACCCGCACCAGCTTCGAACTGGGAGCTTTCCAGCTCGGTGCCCACGCGGTGGTGCTGCAGCCGGGCAAGGACGCATGGCCGATCGAGTTCAACCTCGGCACCGTGATGGATGGCGATACCGAAGAGCACATCGCCGAAGTGGCCAAGGTGCTGGGCCGCTACTGCGACATGATCGCGGTGCGCGCCTTCCCGAAGTTCGTGGACTGGTCGGTCGACCGCGAAGACACCGTGCTGAAGAGCTTTGCCAAGTACTCGCCGGTGCCGGTCATCAACATGGAAACCATCACCCATCCGTGCCAGGAACTGGCCCACGCGATGGCACTGCAGGAGCACTTCGGCACCCAGGACCTGCGTGGCAAGAAGTACGTGCTGACCTGGACCTACCATCCCAAGCCGCTGAACACCGCGGTGGCCAACTCCGCGCTGACCATCGCCACCCGCATGGGCATGGACGTGACCCTGCTGTGCCCGACCCCGGATTACATCCTGGACGAGCGCTACATGGGCTGGGCCGAGCAGAACGTAGCCGAGAACGGCGGTTCGCTGCAGGTCAGCCATGACATCGAAAGCGCCTACACCGGTGCCGACGTGGTGTACGCCAAGAGCTGGGGCGCGCTGCCGTTCTTCGGCAACTGGGAACCGGAAAAGCCGATCCGCGACCAGTACAAGCACTTCATCGTCGACGAGCAGAAGATGGCGCTGACCAACAACGGGGTCTTCAGCCATTGCCTGCCGCTGCGCCGCAACGTCAAGGCCACCGATGCGGTGATGGATTCGCCGCAGTGCATCGCCATCAACGAGGCCGAAAACCGACTGCACGTGCAGAAGGCGATCATGGCCGCGCTGGCCGGCCGCTGATTTCTTTCCGATTCGAACCTTCCGCCGGGCTTGGCCCGGCGCTACCAGGACCTTACCCCCCATGAGCAACAAAGACGTCGTCCTCGCCTTCTCCGGCGGCCTTGATACCAGCTTCTGCGTGCCCTACCTGCAGGAACGCGGCTACAACGTGCACACCGTGTTCGCCGACACCGGCGGCGTGGATGATGAAGAGCGCGATTTCATCGAAAAGCGCGCCGCCGAACTGGGCGTCACCAGCCATGTCACCGTCGACGGCGGTCCTGCGATCTGGGAAGGCTTCGTCAAGCCGTTCGTGTGGGCCGGCGAAGGCTACCAGGGCCAGTATCCGCTGCTGGTGTCGGACCGTTACCTGATCGTCGATGCCGCGCTCAAGCGCGCCGCCGAACTGGGCACCAACATCATCGCCCACGGCTGCACCGGCATGGGCAACGACCAGGTGCGCTTCGACCTGGCAGTGAAGGCGCTGGGCGACTACCAGATCATCGCCCCGATCCGCGAAATCCAGAAAGAGCACACCCAGACCCGCGCCTACGAGCAGAAGTACCTGGAAGAGCGCGGCTTCGGCGTGCGCGCCAAGCAGCAGGCCTACACCATCAACGAGAACCTGCTGGGGCTGACCATGTCCGGCGGTGAGATCGACCGTTGGGAAGCGCCGGGCGAAGGCGCCCGCGGCTGGTGCGCACCGCGCAGCGAATGGCCGGAGCAGGCCCTCACCGTCACCCTGAAGTTCGTCGACGGCGTTGCCGTGGAGCTGGACGGCAAGGCGCTGCCGGGCGAGAAGATCCTGGCCACGCTCAACAAGCTGTTCGCTCCGTATGGCGTGGGCCGCGGCGTGTACACCGGCGACACCGTGATCGGCCTGAAGGGCCGCATCGTGTTCGAAGCGCCGGGCCTGGTCTCGCTGCTGGCCGCGCACCGTGCGCTGGAAGACGCGGTGCTGACCAAGCAGCAGAACCGCTTCAAGCCGGACGTGGCGCGCAAGTGGGTGGAGCTGGTGTACGAAGGCTTCTACCACGACCCGCTGAAGACCGACATCGAAGCCTTCCTGAAGTCCTCCCAGGCCAAGGTCAATGGTGAAGTGGTGCTGGAAACCCGGGGTGGCCGCGTCGACGCGGTGGCCGTGCGTTCGCCGCACCTGCTCAACACCAAGGGCGCCACCTATGCGCAGTCGGCCGACTGGGGCGTGGAAGAGGCCGAAGGCTTCATCAAGCTGTTCGGGATGAGCTCCACCCTCTACGCGCAGGTCAACCGCTGAGCGGTTGACCACGCATTCCACCTAATCCCCGCGCCGTTGGCGCGCCCCCTTGAATACCAAGGGGGCTCTCCACCAGACGCATTACGGTAGCGCCGGGCCATGCCCGGCGGAATTCCACAGGATTGTTGATCCATGCTTGAACAGACGCTTCATCACCTGCAGGCGCTGGTGTCCTTCGACACCCGCAACCCGCCGCGTGCGATCACCACCGGTGGCATCTTCGATTACCTGCGCGACAACCTGCCCGGGTTCAATGTGGAGGTGGTCGACCACGGTGACGGCGCGGTCAGCCTGCATGCGGTGCGCGGTGCGCCGAAGTACCTGTTCAACGTGCACCTGGATACCGTGCCGGATTCGCCGCACTGGAGTGCGGATCCGCATGTGATGCGCCGCCTGGACGACCGGGTGGTCGGCCTGGGCGTGTGTGACATCAAGGGCGCGGCCGCTGCGCTGGTGGCTGCGGCCAACGCCAGTGAGGGCGATGCGGCGTTCCTGTTTTCCAGCGACGAGGAAGCCAACGATCCGCGCTGCATTGCCGCCTTCCTGGCCCGTGGCCTTCCCTACGAAGCGGTGCTCGTGGCCGAGCCGACCATGAGCGAGGCGGTGCTGGCCCACCGTGGCATCAGCTCGGTGCTGATGCAGTTCGCCGGCCGCGCCGGCCACGCGTCTGGCAAGCAGGATGCGGCCGCCAGTGCGCTGCACCAGGCAATGCGTTGGGGAAACCGCGCGCTGGACCATGTGGACTCGTTGTCCACGGCGCGCTTCGGCGGGCTGACCGGCCTGCGTTTCAACATCGGCCGCGTGGAAGGCGGGATCAAGGCCAACATGATCGCGCCGGCGGCCGAGCTGCGTTTTGGTTTCCGTCCACTGCCGTCGATGGACATCGATGCACTGCTGGCGACCTTTGCCGGCTTCGCCGAACCGGAAGCGGCGGTGTTCACCGAGACCTTCCGTGGCCCCAGCCTGCCGGCCGGTGACATCGCCGATGCCGAAAACCGACGCCTGGCCGCGCGTGACGTGGCCGATGCGCTGGACCTGCCGATCGGCAACGCGGTGGATTTCTGGACCGAGGCCTCGCTGTTCTCGGCCGGTGGCTACACCACGCTGGTGTTCGGCCCCGGCGACATCGCCCAGGCCCATACCGCCGATGAGTTCGTGACCCTGGAACAACTGCAGCGCTATGCCGACGCCGTGCACCGGATCATCAGCGCCGGCGCGTGAACCCCCCAACGCCGTCGTGCCCCGGCACGGCGGAACTGCAACGCGGCCCCCGCCGCCTGTGACGAAACCGAAATGTCCCCAGCCCTCCAGCCTCATCGCCAGACCCGCCAGACCATCGTGCGCCTGCTTTCCAGCATGGCCAGCGCGAAGGAAATCAGCCAGTACCTCAAGCGTTTTTCGCAGCTCGACGCCAAGCGCTTCGCCGTGGTGAAGGTCGGCGGGGCGGTGCTGCGCGATGACCTGGAAGCGCTGACGTCCTCGCTGTCGTTCCTGCAGGAAGTAGGGCTGACCCCGATCGTGCTGCACGGCGCCGGCCCGCAGCTGGATACCGAGCTGGCCGCCGCCGGCATTGAAAAGCAGACCGTCAATGGCCTGCGGGTGACCTCGCCGGAAGCGCTGGCGATCGTGCGCCAGGTGTTCCAGCAGTCCAACCTGCGGCTGGTGGAGGCCCTGCAGCAGAACGGCGCGCGCGCCACCTCGATCACCGGCGGCGTGTTCGAAGCCGAATACATGGACCAGGCCACCTACGGGCTGGTCGGCGAAGTGAAGAAGGTCAACCTTGCACCGATCGAAGCCAGCCTTCGCGCCGGTTCGATTCCGGTCATCACCAGCCTGGGCGAGACCCGCAGCGGACAGATCCTCAACGTCAACGCCGACTTCGCCGCCAACGAGCTGGTGCAGGAGCTGCAGCCGTACAAGATCATCTTCCTGACCGGCACCGGCGGGCTGCTGGACGAGGAGGGCAAGGTGATCGACTCGATCAACCTGTCCACCGAGTACGAACACCTGATGACCCAGCCGTGGATCCACGGCGGCATGAAGGTGAAGATCGAGCAGATCAAATCGCTGCTGGACCGGCTGCCGCTGGAGTCGTCGGTGTCGATCACCCGGCCGGCCGACCTGGCCAAGGAACTGTTCACCCACAAGGGCTCCGGTACGCTGGTGCGCAAGGGCGAACGCGTGCTGCGCGCGACGTCGTGGGACGAACTGGACCTGCCGCGCCTGCGCGGGCTGATCGAATCCAGTTTCGGCCGCGTGCTGGTGCCGGATTACTTCGACAAGACCCGCCTGCTGCGCGCGTATGTCAGCGAAAACTACCGCACCGCGGTGATCCTCACCGACGAAGCCGAAGGCGTGTACCTGGACAAGTTTGCCGTGCTCGACGACGCACAGGGCGAGGGCCTGGGCCGGGCGGTGTGGAACGTGATGCTGGACGAGACGCCGCAGCTGTTCTGGCGCTCGCGCAACGGCAATCCGATCAACCACTTCTACTATGCCGAATCCGATGGCTGCTACAAGCAGGGCACGTGGAAGACATTCTGGTTCGGTGCCGACGGCTTCGATCGCATCAAGGCCTACGTCGACCATTGCGCGCAGCGCGCGCCGAGCCTGCTCGGATGAACGCGCCCGCCGACTGGACCACTGCGCCGACGCTGTCGGGCCGCCACGTCTCGCTGGAGCCGCTGCAGGCCCTGCACGTGCCGGGCCTGCAGCGCGCCGTGGAAGGCACCGGGCTGGACCAGCTGTGGTTCACCCAGGTACCGTCGGTCGCCGGCATGGCGGCGTATGTGGACGCCGCGCTGCAGGCGCAGGCAGACGGCAACGTGCTGCCGATGGTGATCCGTGATGCAGGCGGAGAGATCGTCGGCACCACGCGCTGCTACGCGCTGGATGCCAGCGTGCCCAAGCTGAGCATCGGCTATACCTGGTACGCGCCGCGCGTACAGCGCAGCGGGGTCAATACCGAGGCCAAGCTGCTGTTGCTGCAGCATGCCTTCGAAACGCTCCGCTGCCTGGCCGTGGTGTTTGAAACCAGCTGGTTCAACCATGCCTCGCGCACGGCCATCGCGCGTCTTGGCGCCAAGCAGGACGGCGTGCTGCGCAACCACACCCGGCATCCCGACGGCACGCCGCGCGATACCGTTGTTTTCTCCATCATCGACACGGAATGGACGGCGGTGAAACGCCACCTGCAGTTCCGCCTGGACAGCCACGCATGAACGTAAAAACCTTCACCCTGGGCATCGTCGGCGCCCGCGGCCACACCGGCGCGGAGCTGATCAAGCTGGTCGCCGCGCATCCGAACCTGCAGCTGGCGTTCGTGTCTTCGCGCGAACGCGCCGGGCAACGGCTGGCCGACCACCATCCGGAGATCACCGGCGAGGTGCAGTACGAAAACCTGGACGCCGACGCGGTCGCCGCCAAAGGCGTGGACGCGGTGATCCTGGCGCTGCCCAATGGCCTGGCTGCGCCGTTCGTGGCCGCGCTGGAGTCGGCAAGGCCGGACACGGTGATCGTCGATCTGTCCGCTGATTACCGCTTCGAAGGCAGCTGGTACTACGGCCTGCCCGAGCTGACCCGCACCCAGTACAACGGTGAGAAGCACATCAGCAACCCGGGCTGCTATGCCACCGCGATGCAGCTGGCGATCCACCCGCTGCTGGACCTGCTGGCCGGTCCGCCGCAGTGCTTCGGGGTGTCCGGCTATTCCGGCGCCGGTACCACGCCTTCGGACAAGAACAATCCGGAACTGCTGGCCGACAACCTGATGCCGTACGCACTGACCAACCACGTACACGAACGCGAGGTGTCCGCGCACCTGCGCGTGCCGGTGGAGTTCATGCCGCACGTGGCGCCGCACTTCCGCGGCATCACCATGACGGTCAACCTCTGGCTCAACCAGGTGCAGACCCGCGAACAGATCGCCGCGCGCTTCGCCGATGCCTACGCCGCCGAGCCGCTTGTCGATGTCGTCGACGACGCGCCGTGGGTGAGCCGCATCGCCGGCCGCCACGGCGTGCAGGTCGGCGGCTTCACCGTTGCGCCCGGCGGCAAGCGGGTGGTGGTGGTGGCCACGCTGGACAACCTGTTGAAGGGCGCGGCCACCCAGGCCATGCAGAACCTCAACCTCGCGCTGGGTATCGACGAACTCACCTCGATCCCGCATTGATTGAATCAACGGGCGGCCCAGGCCGCCGATGGAGCACAGCATGGCAGACCTTCTGTGGCAGAAGCCGGGCGTCGCGGTCGACGCAAAGATCCAGACCTTCCTCGCCGGTGATGACGTGATCCTTGATCGCGAATTCTTCCTGCATGACATCGCCGCCAGTGCCGCGCACGCCGAGGGCCTGGCGCACATCGGCATCCTCAGCGCCGACGAGCTGGCCGGCCTGCAGCGTGAACTGGAGGTGCTGGCCGATGACTTCCGTGCCGGGCGTTTCGTGCTGGACGAGCAATACGAAGACGGCCATTCGGCCATCGAAGCGCGCCTGACCGACCGCCTCGGCGATGCCGGTCGCCGCATCCACACCGGCCGCAGCCGCAACGACCAGGTGCTGGTGGCGACCCGGCTGTGGCTGAAGGAAAAGCTGCAGCGCGTAGCGCAGCTCAGCGCGGAGATCGCCAAGGTGGCGCTGGATCGGGCCGACGCCGAGAAGGACCTTCCGATTCCGGGCTATACGCACATCCAGCGCGCCGTGGTGTCCTCGGCCGGCATGTGGTGGGCGGGCTGGGCCGAGGCGTTCATCGACAACGCCATCCGCGCCCGCGATACGCATGCGCTGGTGGATGCCAATCCGCTGGGCACCGCCGCCGGCTACGGCGTCAACCTGCCGCTGGACCGCGAACACACCACTGCCGCGCTCGGCTTCGCGCGCATGCAGGTATCGCCGATCTACGCGCAGCTTTCGCGCGGCAAGTTCGAAATGGCCGCGCTGGAAGCACTCGGCGGCGCGACGCTGGACCTTCGCCGCATCGCCTGGGACCTGTCCCTGTTCACCAGCGCGGAGTTCGGTTTCGTGGCACTGCCGGCGCAGTACACCACCGGCAGTTCGATCATGCCGAACAAACGCAATCCCGATGTCATCGAGCTGATGCGCGCGACCCACGCCAGCGTCGCCGCGGCACGCACCGAAATCGAGCAGCTGCTGTCGCTGCCGTCCGGCTACCACCGTGACCTGCAGGGTTCCAAGGGCGCGATCTTCCACGGCTTCGGCCGCGGCCTGGCCGCGCTGGAACTGCTGCCGGCGCTGCTGGCCAACCTGGAATGGCGCAACGACAAGCTGCTGGCCGGGATCGATTCAGGCATGTACGCCACCGACGTGGCGGTCGAGGCGGCCGTCGCCGGCGTGCCGTTCCGCGAAGCCTACAAGGCCGCAGCGGCAGGCGCAGACACGGCGGGCCAGGGCCGTACGCCGGAAGGCAGCCTGGCCGCGCGGGTGTCGCCCGGCGCCGCCGCCGACCTGCGCCTGGACGTCCTGCGCGCGCGCTGGCAGGCACTGGCCTGATGGCCGCCACGCTGTATCTGGTGATGGCGATGCGGCGGCCGGATTTCGATCCGGCGGCGGTGCAACCGCACATCGCCTTCCTTGATGAACTGCGTGCTGCCGGCCAGCTGCAGCTGACCGGCGGTTTCAGTGACGGCAGCGGCGGGGCATACGTGCTGTGCAACGTGGACAGCCTGGAGCAGGCCCGCGCCATCGTCGCGCGCGATCCGCTGGTGACCCTGCAGTCTTCGGACCTGACCGTCCACGAATGGACCACCCGGTGAGCCCCTCCTGATGATCGACCCTGCCGCCATGACCGCATCGCCGTTTCCCGAACAAGCGTTGCCGGACTGGCGGCGCGCCGTGCTGAAGGTCGGCAGCAGCCTGCTCGCCGCAGATGGCGGCGGGCTGTCCCCACGCCATGCCCTGGGGCTTGCCCAGTTCGTATCGGCCAACGTGCTGGCAGGCCGCGAAGTGGTGATCGTGTCTTCCGGCGCGGTCGCCGCCGGCCGCGCGATCCTGCCGCGGGTCGAGGCGGCCGGTGCGGCGATGGCCGCCCGCCAGGCATTGGCCGCACTCGGCCAGGCCCAGCTGATCGGCCTGTGGCAGCGCTTCTTCGAACGGCCCGTGGCGCAGGTGCTGCTCACCCACGATGACCTGCGCAACCGCCGTCGTTATCTCAACGCACGCGCTACCCTCAACGAGCTGCTGCGGCTGGGCGCGCTGCCGGTGGTCAACGAGAACGACACCGTATCGGTGGACGAGCTCAAGCTTGGCGACAACGACAACCTGGCCGCCACCGTGGCGGCGCTTGTGGATGCGGATGTGCTGTTCATCGCCACGGACATCGACGGCCTGTACAGCGCCGATCCGCGCCGCGATGCGTCGGCGCAGCCGATCCCGCAGGTGCAGGAATTGACCGCCGACGTGCTGGCGATGGCGGGCGGCAGCGGCAGCAGCGCAGGCACCGGCGGCATGCGCACCAAGTTGGAAGCCGCATCGAAAGCGGCGCGGCTGGGCATCGAAACGATACTGTTCAATGGCCGCAACGGCGATGTGGTGCGCGCGCTTGCGCAGGGGCGTCTGCATGGCACGCGCCTGCATGCGTCACAGAGCCGCGAGGCCGCACGCAAGTACTGGCTGCGGCACGCCCCCGTGGAACCCGGGGTGATCTGGATCGACGACGGCGCCGTGCAGGCGATGCGCGGCAAGGGCGCGTCGCTGTTGCCGGGGGGCATCACCGGGGCGGACGGTGAGTTCCGGCGGGGCGACATGGTCGAAATCCGCTGCCGGCCGGGGGCCGGCGGTGGCGAGGCGAGCGTCGCGCGCGGCGTCACCCAGTACGCGGCCAGCGACATACGCCGCATCGCCGGGCGCCATTCGCGGGATATCGAAGCGGCGCTCGGCTACAACTACGGGGGCAACGTCGTGCACCGCGACGACCTGGTGCTGGTCTAGCGTCGCGCTGTGCACGGCTGTTTCGCGTCTACTGCTACGGGTTTACATCGGGAACTCCGGGAGGCGCTTCTGCCAGCACCCGGATGGTGCGTCGGGTGATCTCGCGCTGCGGCCGGGAAGACATGCGTGCGATGATGGTGTGCTCTCCGGGCGCGAGCGGCCCGACTTCAATGCTCCATTTGTTCTCCTTGTCTGGTCTGAGATGCTGTTTGCTGCCGTCTGCCAGCTCGATATCGAAGGGGCCCACTGCGGTGCCGCTGAAGACAGGAGTAGGGCCCGTCTCTGCCCCTTCCCGTGGTGAGGTGATGATCGGTGCCTGAAACTCGACCGTGTGCAGCTGGGCGAGCGGATCGCTCGCCGTACGCAGGAATAGTCGTCCCGGCCGGAACGGCGCTGGTGGGGGGGTGATCAAGTGCTCGAATCGCCACACACCGTTTTCGTCAACGGTGCTCAGTTCTGTCCACGGACCGTCCCTGCCCACGCTGAACTCAATGATGTCGAAGTGCTCGCCCGTGCCCTCGGCGATGGCACCGAACCGAGTGACCAGGCCGGTTTCATCGACCAGAGGGCCAGCGATCAGACGAGAGACGCTCCAGGGCGAAAAATAGTCGACCTCGACACGGCGTTCAACGACCTCCCCGGTTGACAGATTTTCAACCCGCAGCACGACCTCTCCGGAGCGCTCGGAGCGGACCTCACTGACTTCCCATGCGCCGCCCGGATTCGCTGTTGCTGTGGCTGGAGGACCCTCGCCCAGCGACACCTGCAAGTCCGAGTATGGAGTGGAGACGCCGGTAACGCGCGTTATCCGGGTAATCTTTCTGCCTTCTTCTGGAAACTGCAGTCCCAGGGGGATGTGCGGGGGGGCGCTGACGGTAACGCTTGTAGAAGCGGGAGCCGAGTTGCCCAGTCGCACATCGAGCGCGATTGCGCTGGCGGTGTGTGTTCCCTCCGCTGCAACGACGGTGGCTGTCCAGCGGCCGTCGCGATTCGCCTCGACGGTCGTGACCCGCCCGCTGACACTGAGCTGGGCTGATGCGTTTGGCCGCACTCTGCCGGTTGCCACCACTTTCATCACACCGTCGCGGGCGGTGAACTCGGCCGGTGGAGGTACCTCGGGCAGCGGTACGTCCACATACTCGCTGGCCCGCCTCGGGTTTTCCCGTTCGCGTGCTGCGAAGAATCGCATCGTGCGGTTGGAATTTTTTCCCACTGATGCCCACCACTGTCGCGTGCCGAAAGGCTGGGAGTGCATCTCCCCACTGCTTTTCGTAGCACTATGGCGATGCAGTTTTCCTTCACTGTCTTCGCTCCATAGCTGGTAGCCGGCGCTGGGATTGAGGAGCGTGGAGGCACTGATCCTGAAGTCGATCGCCGCGCCGGCCTGCGGTGCCAACGTGACATTGTCAATGGCGAGGTGGATGGTGGGATCGGGGGACGGATCGCGAGGATTGGATTCTTCGGCGTTGGTCGACATTGCTTGGTCGGCTCCATGGTCAGGGTCGGGTTGCGGGCCGGGCGCTGGATTCAAAGGCCCGGCCCAGCATTGCGCACATGCGCCCGGGCAGCTTGAAGTCAGTACAGGTGCGCCCTGTGGCGCCGCCGATGAACCCGCAACGACGGCGAACGCTCCGACGGAAGGAGTCAGACCAGACAGGCGGGTGCGGGGTCACCCGGCCAAGGCCCAGTGCAGGCCTCGGCTATACTCCGGTTCCCACCTTGTGAACCCGGTCAGTGCCTGCTGCCATGAGCGATATCGAAGGACAAGCACGCGCCTGCCGCGCTGCGGCCACCGTGGTGGCCGGGCTCGACACGGTGCAGCGCACCGCGCTGCTGCAGTCCATGGCCGCTGCGCTGGAATCGCATGCCGGGCAGATCCTGGCCGCCAATGCACGCGATCTCGCCGCCGCGCGTGACAAGGGCATCGGCAGCGCGATGCTGGACCGGCTGATGCTGGACCCGCCGCGTCTGTTCGCGATGGCGCAGGCGCTGCGCGACGTGGCCGGGCTGCCGGATCCGGTAGGCCAGGTGACCCGTGACGACGTGCGTCCCAATGGCATCCGCGTACAGAAAGTGCGCGTGCCGCTGGGGGTGATCGCGATGATCTACGAAGCGCGCCCGAACGTCACCGCCGAGGCCGCGGCGCTGTGCCTGAAGGCCGGCAACGGGGTGATCCTGCGCGGCGGCTCGGAGGCGATCCATTCCAACACCGCCATCGCCGCCGCACTGGGCAGCGCATTGCCTGCGCACGGCGTGCCAGAGGCGGCGGTGACGGTGCTGACTGACCTGCGCCGCGAGGCGATGCTGGAACTGCTGCAACTGCATGACTTGATCGACCTGGCGATCCCGCGCGGTGGCGAAGGGTTGATCCGCTTCGTCGCCGAACATGCGCGCGTGCCGGTGATCAAGCACTACAAGGGCGTCTGCCATCTGTTCGTGGATGCCAGCGCCGATATCGATCAGGCCATCGACCTGCTGGTGGACGGCAAGTGCAGCCGGCCCTCGGCGTGCAACTCGCTGGAAACCCTGCTGGTGCACCGGGATGTCGCTGCGGAATTCCTGCCGCGCGCCGGCCAGGCGCTGGCCGCACGCGGCGTCGAGCTGCGCGCCGACGCCCTGTCCCTGCCGCTGCTGGCGGGCAGTACGGCGGCCACCGATGAAGACTACGCGGCCGAGTTCCTGGACCTGGTGATCGCGGTGAAAGTGGTGGACGATCTGGAGGCGGCCATCACGCATATCCGCCGCTACACCTCCGACCACACGGAAGTGATCGCTACGCGGGACGCGGACCACGCCGAACGCTTCATCCACGCCCTGCAGTCGGCGGTGGTGATGGTCAATGCATCATCGCGTTTTTCCGATGGCGGCCAGTTGGGGCTGGGCAGCGAGATCGGCATTTCCACCACGCGCCTGCATGCCTACGGCCCGATGGGCCTGGAAGCGTTGACGGTGGAACGTTTCGTGGTGCGCGGCGAAGGCCAGGTGCGTACGGCCAAGGCGTGACGACCAACGGTCGTCACCCACCGAGGCCAGGAGCAGACGGCCAGCGGCCGTCACTGGCGTGACGACCAACGGTCGTCACCCACCGAGGGCAGGAGCAGACGGCCAGCGGCCGTTACTACCGCAGGGCGGGTAGCCGCAGGTCAGCCGACCGCGAGCGGGCGCACCATCAGCACCTGTTCGGTCATGCCGACCGGGCGTGCATCATCATCCATGTGCAGCGTGACCGCCTTCGCCCCGGACAGCTGGCGTGCCAGCGCATCGCTGGCGCCAAGGTCGCGAGCGATCTCCGGCAGTGCGACATCCACGCGCGGGGTGCGCCGTTCCTTGCCGGCAAACCGGTAGCGGTTGTACTCGGCCCACAGGATCAACAGGGCCGCGCAGCCGATCAGCAGCACCGGCAGCGCGATGACGATGAACGGATCCAGCTGCTGCTTGCGCTCATACAACTGCAGCCACGCCAGGCGTCCACCGACCAGCCACGAAATCAACGTCAGCACCGGCGCCCACAGGTAGAAATAGAACGCCCAGAACGCGATGGTGACGAATCCCCATGCAGTGCGCTGCAGGCGTGGCTGCTGGCGCGGCTTCTGGATGAGGCGCGAATCGAAACGACGCGACGGCTTGTTGGCGTTCATCGAATTCCCCGGTCTGGACTGACCCAGGTGGCGCGCTTCCTGCCCCGCTTCATCAGCGTTTTCGGCAGTGCCACCAGGGTGGTGAAGAGGCTGATCAACCAGTAGGCCATCGGGTACCAGATCACCCAGAAGTAATTGCGGCCGATGTTGATTTCGTAACGACGGTCGATGATCAGGCTGCTGGCGAACTGCAGCAGGCAGACCAGCGCCAGGATCACGCCGTGCCACTGCGGCAGCAGCGTCTGGATGTACAGCGACGGCGGCAGTTCGACGAACTTGCCCAGCGCCCACAACACGATGATCAGCAGCATCACGTAGGCCCACAGCACGCTGAAGATGTACTCCACCAGCACGCCCCACATGCGGCGCTTGCGCCAGTTGAACAGGCTCATGCCATGCCGCAGCAGCACCTCCACGCCGCCCTGTGCCCAGCGCAGGCGCTGCTTCCACAGCCCGCGCAGGGTTTCCGGCATCAGGATGAAGCACAACGCATTGGGCTCGTAGCGGATGTCCCAGTGGTCCAGCTGCAGGCGCCAGCTGATGTCGATGTCTTCGGTGACCATGTCATCGGCCCAGTAGCCGATGCGATGCAGGGCGGTGCGGCGGAAGCCGGCGATCACCCCGGAGATGGTGAAGATGCGGCCGTAGACGCGCTGGGCCCGCTTGATCATGCCGATGATCGAGGAAAATTCGGCCACCTGCAGGCGGCCCAGCAGGGTGGAGCGGTTGCGGATGCGCGGGTTGCCGGTGACCGCGCCCACGCGCGGCCCGCTGGTCAGGTGCCAGACCATCCAGTGCATGGCGTGCTCTTCCAGCATCGCATCGCCATCGATGCACACCAGGTACTCCGAGCGCGCGGCCAGTGCGCCCATGCGCAGCGCGTTGGCCTTGCCCAGGTTGCGGTCCAGGTGCACCACGCGCAGGCGCGGATGGATCGCTGCCAGCGCGTCCAGGCGCGCGCCGGTGTCATCGCGGCTGCCATCGTTGATGGCGATCACTTCGAAGTCCGGGTAGCGCTGCGCCAGCGCCGCGCCGATGGTGTCGTCCAGGTTGTCCGATTCGTTGTGGCAGGGAATCAGCAGCGAAGCGAACGGGTACTCGTCCATCGGCGGCGGATCATTGCGGTCACGCGACTTCCGCTCCCGCCGGAAGAAGTAGTACAGGCCTCCCGACATCCAGAAGAACGCCATCACCATCGGGTAGAAGAAGGCGAACTGGAACAGGTAGTAGACAGGCGCGTGGTCCATGTCACCGCTCCGGGTAGGGGAAGTTGCGCGCCGACATCGCCGCGCGCGCATCGGCCGTGGAAGGCTTGTCCGCGATGAAGTCATCCGGGTACCACGCCAGGTGGCGCACGCCCTGTGCCTGCAGGCGGCGTACCTGCGCACGCAGGCGCTCGCCGGGGATCGCGGTCTGGGTGCGCCAGTCAACGGTCTGCAGTTCGAACAGGGTGTGCTTCAGCTCCGGATCGTGTTCGCGCACCGCGGCCACCAGCCGGTCCAGCCAGCGCTCCGGGTGGCGGCTGCCTTCCATCCACGGCATCGCCATCAGGGCGGTGTGGTCGTAGGCGGCGTTGAACAGGTCCAGGCGCTGGGCGAACCACGCCGCGCTCTGCGGCTCCAGCACCGGCTGTGCATACAGGTTGCGCACGGTGCCCAGCTTCGGTCGCCAGCGCTGCGCACGGTCGCGCAGGGCCAGGGTGAAGTCGATCAGCGCCTGGGTCCGGTTGCCGTCATCGCCTTCCTGCGCCAGGCCGGTGAGTTCGGTATCGCGCACGTAGGCATCGTCGTGGAACAGCAGGCCTTCGAAGTAGGAGTTGATCGCCAGGTCTTCGTAGATGTCCAGGATGATCTGGCGAGCGGCCGGCTTGGTGAAGTCCATCCGGTACATGCCGTCTTTTTCCGGACTGGCGATGCCCAGTGCCTGCTTCTGTGCCGGATCGGGCAGTTCATAGCCCAGCACCGGCAGCCACGCGTACACCTTCACGCCTGCGCGGGTCTTCAGCTGCCACGCCACGCGGTTGAACAGGTCTGCGCGCATCGGCAGGTGGCGATTGGGGAAATACAGCGCATCGGCGGTGTTGTTGCCGTCCGGATCGGCGAAGGCCTGCAGGTAGACGTGGGTCGGGCCGATCTTCTTGACCCGGTCGATCAGCGTGTCCAGGTTGCGCGCCAGCTGCGCCGGGTCTTTGTCATAGACCGCGTCCATGTCGATCTGCAGGGCGCGGGTGCCGTCCAGGTTGGTGTTGCGGCGCAGTTCGAAGGCCAGTCCGGTGACGTTCGGATTGCCGGTCACCAACAGGCGCGCCAGCCCGTGCAGGTCACGCGTGACCGGCGTGCTGCGGCCTTCCAGATCGAAGGACACCGGCATGCCGAGCTGCTCGGCGATGTCGTTGCTGAGCTGGTTGTAGGCCGCGTACGGCCAGACGATCGCCTGCGGACGCACGCCGAGGTTCTTTTCAATCAGCCCGGCACTGCGCGACAGGTCATCGCGCAGGCGCTTTTCATACGCAGCCGCGCTCTCGTAGGTACCGGTGGCCGGATCGTAAGCGCGGGTGATGACCGCCGGCGTGGAGTTGCCCTGCGGGTTGGACTGCACGCCGTGGTGCTGGTTGTCGGTATGGCTGGCCAGTTCGATCAGGCCGCTGTCCTTCATCTCGCGCAGCTGGTCCCAGGTCAGGAAATCATCGCGGCCGAACGGGCGGTAGCCGTAATCGATGGTGCGATCCGGGGCCATGTCCACGTAGTCGGTGATCACCGCCACCAGCGCCGGGTAGTTGTAGGCGCGCAGCAGCGGGTAGACCTTGCTGTAGACGCTGCGCAGGCCATCATCGAAGGTCAGCAGCACCGGCTTGGGCGGCAGCGTCGCTTCCCCGCGCGATGCCTTGACCAGCTGGCTCAGCGACACCGGGTGGTAGCCGTGCGCGGACAGCCAGTCCAGGTGGGCGGCGAAGTTCTGCGTGCTCACCGCATAGGCATCCGGATCGCCCTTGGCGGCCACGTCATCGCGGATGTCGTGGTAGCTCAGCACCAGCAGGCCGTTGCCGGCCGCATCCAGTTCCGGGCGGGTCTGGGCCTGCAGCGGCGCGCACAGCGCCAGCAGCACCAGCAGGATCATCATCATCGGCAGTCGCATGTCGCTCACTCGCATCTCATTCTCCCCAGCGCAGGCCGGCTTCCAGGCCGACATGCCGCTCGCGTTGGCCGTCATACACCGGACGCGACCAGCGCACCCCGTACTCGAAAATGCGCCCCGCGCCGATCTGCCACTCGTGGCGATACTCCACCGAGGGCACCAGTGCGCTGCCGAAGTCTTCCTGCCAGTAGTCGCCGACCGACACGGTCAGGCGGTGGCGGAAATGCTTCTCGTAGTGCCGCCACAACTGCTGGTCGATGCGCAGGCCGATTTCCACCGAGCGGTC
Organism: Stenotrophomonas chelatiphaga; assembly: GCF_001431535.1. Lineage (GTDB taxonomy): Bacteria > Pseudomonadota > Gammaproteobacteria > Xanthomonadales > Xanthomonadaceae > Stenotrophomonas > Stenotrophomonas chelatiphaga. The sequence continues at coordinate 28,005 of NZ_LDJK01000081.1, read as the reverse complement.
GCGCGAGGGATTGAAGTAGGGCACGTCATCGCGGCTGCCACGGCTGGCATACAGGCTGCCCAGCCCGTCCACCTGCAGGGTCGGGCGGCTGAGCAGGCGCTGCTCCACCGAGGTGCTGACGGTGTCGCGGCGGTTGCCGTCGTCATAGCGGTACTGGCTGGCGCCGATCCGCCACTGCGTACGCTCGTTGCGGGTATAGGTCGTGGCCAGCGCCACGCTGTCAGCGGTGATGCCCGATACGCGGGCCTGCATCGAGGCATCGGCATCGTTGCGTGCGGCGCTGGCGCCGATGTGCCACTGGTCGTTGAACTGCCAGCCGAGTCCGGCGCGCAGGCCGGTATCGCCGACGTCGTCATTCGGGTGCAGCACCACCAGCTCGCCATCCAGCTGGTCGAAGCGGTAGTTCACCCCGGCCCCGAACCACCACGGGTTGATGCGCTGGTTCTGGAAGTCCACCGAACGGCGGTCTGCAAAGGCCAGCACCCGCCAGCGATCGGCCAGGATCGGCGAAGAGGCCTGCACGCGGTAGCTGCCATCGTCGTTGCCCAGCGGCGAAGCGCCGCCACCGCCACTGCTGCGGCCGACTTCCGCATTGGCTTCCAGCTGCCAGCCGCGGTGCGCGCGCCAGGCGCGGTCCATGCGCTGCACCGAAGGCTGGTTCGGGTAGCGGGCCAGCAGGTCGTCGTGTATCGGACGGGCGCGGTCGTCGCGCTGCAGCGCGATGTGGGACTCGAACATGCCGATGCGCGGAGAGACATCGCGCGGATCCAGCGTGTAGGCCATCTGGTGGCGCTCCAGCGCACGCCGTGGCCATCCGCGCATCTGGTACACGCCGCCCAGCGCGGTCTGCAGGCCGCCGTTGCCCGGGCCGATCGCCACCCGCTGTTCCAGCTCGGCCTGGGCCGTGGGCAGGTCGTTGCTGTAAGCGCGGATCATCGCCAGGTTGAGGTCGGCCTCATAGCGGGCCCAGTTGGCGTAGGGCGCACGCGCGTTCGGGCCCCAGCGCCAGATCGGCTCGTCCTTCTGCCAGGCCACCAGGTAGTCGATGGCGGTGTCCGCCTGTTCGGTTTCCAGGTACGCATAGGCCAGTTCCGAGCGCGCCTGGAAGCGCGAAGGGTCGTTCTTCACGGCCTGCGACAGCACCGGGATCGCCTCGTCCGGATGCTGGGTGGCCATCAGCGAGTCGCCCACCGCCGGCAGCACGTAGTCGGGCAGCTCGATGCCATCGGCGCGCAGGGCGAGATACTCCTCGCGCAGCTGGGCGTGGCGGGACAAGCGGTTGAGCAGGATCAGGCGGTCCAGGCGGATGCGCCGGGGGGCCTGCGCCAGCGGGATGCCGTCGCGCCGCAGGTAGTTTTCCATCAGCGCCAGGGTGTCTTCGGCTTCATCCAGGCGGGTGTCTTCGCTTTCGCCATAGGCCATGCTCCAGCCCACCAGGCGAGCCAGGTAGTCCGCTTCGAAGCGTTCCTTCTGGCCCGCATCGAACAGGTCCGGGCGTGCCTGGTACAGCTGCCAGGCACGGCTGGCATTGCCGATATCACCCAACGTCAGCACCTGCAGCTTGTACAGCAGGTCGTCGCCGGGACTGGACTGCTGCGCGCGCTCGATCGCCGCCAGCGCATCCAGCCACTGGGCCTGGTCGCGATGGCGGCTGATTTCAGCCATCTGCTCGGCGCGGTTGGCGGGGGCAAGGGCGGCATGCGCGCCTGTCGCCAGGACGAGGCAGGCCAGGCCGACGCAACGCGCCAGCGGACGATGGACAAACATGAAACCCCCAGGAGCTGGTTCGTGCGATAAAGAATTAGAAAGTGTGACGCACATCACGTGCCAAGCCCCTGCAACGACGCGTTGCGGAGCCGCGTGATGAAATCGAGGGATGCGAAGGCGGGCCGGTCCAGCCTGATCGTGCCTGCTGCCAGTGACTTTGCCCGCATCCTTGCCCCTATACGCAATGCGGGGGCGACTGGATGCACGTCCGGCTACGGACGTTCATGCTGCGGCCGCCACCGCAGGAAGACGCCCTGCGACAGATGCAGGGTCGACAAGTGACGCGTTGCGTCAGTTGCGACGGATCATAACGCGATTGTCGTGGATGGCTTTTCACCCAGCGACGTGTTTCACCACAGGTCTTCGAGCTTGCGCGGCTTGCAGGCGAACCACGACGCGCACAGCATCACCAGCGCGCAGCAGAACAGGAACCCGAACGGCAACGTCCAGCTGCCGCTCATGTCGTGCAGCCAACCCACCAGGAAAGGACCCAGGCAACTGAAGCTGTAGCCGACGCCCTGCATGAAGCCGGACAGCGCGGCCGATCCGGTCGGGGTGCGGGTGCGCAGGTTGATCAGGGTGAGCGCGAGCGGGAAGGTCGACGGACCCAGGCCCAGCAGGCAGGCCCACAGCAGCGGGGCCTTCATCGGCGCCAGCAGCAGCCCGGCGAAGGCCACCACGAAGGCGCCGAAGCCGATCAGCACCAGCGGGAACGGGTTGGCCATGCGCACCGCAAGCGACGGAATCACCAGCGAAGGCAGCAGGCCCAGCGCGGAGAACATCGCCACCATCACCCCGCCGAAGGCCGGCGATGCGCCGGCTTCGACCACGATGCGCGGCAGCCAGGTGAACATCGAATAGGTCATCAGCGAGGTCATGCCGAACATCAGCGTCATGCCCCAGCCCAGCGAGGTCGCGGAGACCCGGCCGTGCGGCTGGGCGCCCGGATCCGGGCTGTCGGTGATCACATCGTGGCGCGGGGTGCGGCGCACCAGCATCAGCCACGGCAGGGTCGCGGCCAGGGCCAGCAGCGCCCACATGCCCAGCGACACGCGCCAGCCGGCCGCGTTGGCAACCGGCACCGCCAGCAACGCCGGCAGCATGGTGCCCAACTGCAGCGCGCTGATGTACAGCGTGCTCATCGTGCCCACCTTGTTGGCGAAGTAACGCTTCACCAGCGGGGGCACCACCACGTTGCCGATCCCCATGCCGGCCAGCGCGATGACCGAACCGGCCAGCAGGCTGCCCATGCCGACCGCACTGGAGCGCAGCAGCAGGCCGACCAGCGCCAGCGACATCGCCAGCAGCGTGGTGCGTTCCAGGCCGAGGCGGCGCGCCAGCAGGGGCGTGCACACACCGAACAGCGCGAACGAAGCGGTCGGCAGCATGCCGAGCACGCCGGTCATGGTGGTGCCGAAGCCGAAGGTCTGGCCCAGCACGTCCAGCAGCGGGGTGACCGAGGTCACCGCGGTGCGCAGGTTGACCGCGGCCAGCACGATGGCGGCGAAGACCAGGGCGCGCCCGTGCAGCAGCGAAGGCGCAGGCGATGACGGGGAGGCGGTGGGGCTCATGGTGGATCCTTGCCGGTGGCGCGCGCGGCGGCCTCCGGATGCAACGGCGGCACCGGGCGAACGCCGGTGCGGCAGGGTGGGGGAGGTGGCCATTGTACGTCGCCAGCAAAAACGACAGGCACAAAAAAACCCGGGAGACCGTCGTCTTCCAGGTTTCTTCGTGACCAACAAAGTGGTCGGGGAGACAGGATTCGAACCTGCGACCTCTACGTCCCGAACGTAGCGCTCTACCAGACTGAGCTACACCCCGAAGGGTAGCCGCCTATCATATCGATTCCCGCACTCGGCGGCAAGGGGAATCTGATTTTTCCTTCGGTCGTTCCGACCACCAGAGTGGTCGGGGAGACAGGATTCGAACCTGCGACCTCTACGTCCCGAACGTAGCGCTCTACCAGACTGAGCTACACCCCGAAGGAGCCGCCTAAGATACCGTGTGAAGGCCAAGGCGGCAACACTTTTGTTACATCATTTGCCGTCGCGGCCGTCGATGCTGCCCGACTCGCGGGCTTCGAACCACATGCCGTTGAGGATGGCCACGACCGAGGCCAGGCCGGTGCCGAGGATCCAGGCGAAATACCACATGGTGCGCTCCTTCAAGAGGTGCCGGCGGTTGGCCGGCACGTGGGGGTCAATACGCGTTGGGGTTGTCTGACATGTCTTCGGCCGTGGTCTTGCCCTTCAGCACCCGGTAGACCCAGGTGGTGTAGGCCAGCACGATCGGCAGGAAGATCACCGTGGCCACCAGCATGATGAACAGCGTGAGGTGGCTGGAGGAGGCATCCCATACGGTCAGGCTGGAACCGGGCTGGCTGGAGGAGGGCAGCAGGAACGGGAAGATCGCGAAACCGACGGTCAGGATGATGCCGGTGATCGACGCCCCCGAGGCCAGGAACGCCAGGCCGCCACGCCGGGCACGCAGCAGCACCGCACTGGCCAGTGCGCCAAGCAGGCCGACGATCGGTGCCAGCAGGGTGGCCGGCATGCTGCTGTAGTTGCGCAGCCAGCCGCCGGCCGCGGCGCCCTCGGCGGCGGTTTTCAGCAAGGGATTGGTCGGGCCATCGGTGACCACCTGCGAGGTGATTTCATAACCCGGCAGGCCGAAGGCCACCCAGGCGCCGGCCAGGGCGAACAGCACGAAGCTGAGCAGCGCCGCCACGCTGCCATAGCGGGCGGAGCGTTCGGCCACCGGGCCGTCGGTCTTCAACACCAGCATGGCCGCCCCGTGCGACACCAGCATCGCCACGCTGACCCCTCCGGCGATCAGTGCGAACGGGGTGAGCAGGCCGAAGAACGAGCCGGTGTAGAAGATCCGCATGCTGTCATCGAAGTGGAACGGCACGCCCAGCAGCACGTTGCCCACCGCCACGCCGGCGATCAGGCCGGGCAGCAGGCCGCCGACGAACAGCACCCGGTCCCAGTTGTCGCGCCAGCGCTTGCCGGGCATCTTGCTGCGGTACTTGAAGCCCACCGGGCGCAGGATCAGGCCGAACAGCATGGCGAAGATGGCCAGGTAGAAGCCGGAGAAGCTGACCGCGTACAGCGGCGGCCAGGCGGCGAAGATCGCACCGCCGCCCAGTACCAGCCAGACCTGGTTGCCTTCCCACACCGGGCCGATGGTGTTGATCACCAGCCGGCGTTCGTCGTCGGTCTTCGCCACGAACGGCAGCAGCGTGCCGACACCGAGGTCGAAGCCATCCATCACCGCCCAGCCGATCAGCAGGATGCCCAGCAGCAGCCACCAGATGATGCGCAGGGTGGTGTAATCGAGTCCAAGGAATTCCATCGGGGTTCTCCTGCCTTACGCCTGGCCTGGGGCCGGGGCGGCATTGTGGGAAACGGACGCGCGCGGCGCCTGCAGGGACGGCAGGATCTCGTCGGGGCCGGTGCGGATGGCCTTCAGCATCAGCTTGACCTCGATCACCAGCAGCACCGTGTACAACAGCGTGAACACCGCCAGGGTGGTCAGGATTTCATGCAGGGCCAGGCCGGAGGCAGCGTAGAACGTGGGCAGCACGCCATCCACGGCCCACGGCTGGCGACCGTATTCGGCAACGAACCAACCGCATTCGATGGCGATCCACGGCGCCGGCAGCGACCACAGGGCCAGGGTCAGGAACCAGCGCTTGTCCTGGAAGTTGTTGCGGCAGGAGTAATAGAACGCCAGTGCGAAGAAGGCGATCAGGTAGAAGCCCAGCCCGGCCATGATGCGGAAGGTCCAGAACAGCGGAGCGACCCGCGGTACGGTGTCCATCGCCGCCTTGCTGATTTCTTCCGGCGTGGCGTTGCCGATGTCGTCGCGGTAGCGCTTCAGCAGCAGGCCATGGCCGAGGTCCTGCCAGTGGCGGTCGAACATCTCGCGCGCCTGCAGATCGTTCTTGTCCGCACGCACGCGCTGCAGCGCCCCGTAGGCGATCTGACCGCCGCGGATGCGGTGCTCGGCCCGTTCCACCAGTTCCAGGATGCCGGGAATCGGCTGGTCCACCGAACGGGTGGCGATCAGCCCCATCAGGTAGGGGATCTTGATCGCGAAGTCGTTCTGCTGGGTCGCCTGGTTGGGAATGCCGAAGGCGGTGAAGTCCGCCGGTGCCCGCTCGGTCTCCCACATCGCTTCGATCGCAGCCAGCTTCATCTTCTGGTGTTCACTGGCGGCATAACCGCTTTCGTCACCCAGCACCACCACCGACAGCGAGGACAGCAGGCCGAAGGCGGCCGCCACTGCGAAGGAGCGGCGCGCCATGTCACGGTGCTTGTTGCGCAGCAGGTAGAACGCACTGATGGACATCACGAAGATCGCACCGGTCACGTAGCCGGCGCTGACGGTGTGCACGAACTTGGCCTGCGCCACCGGGTTGAGCAGCACCGCGGCGAAGTCGACCACCTCCATGCGCATCGTTTCCGGGTTGAACACCGCGCCGGTGGGGTTCTGCATCCAGCCGTTGGCGATCAGGATCCATACCGCCGACAGGTTGGTGCCCAGCGCCATGAACCAGGTTACGGCCAGGTGCTTGACCGGGGTCAGCCGCTTCCATCCGAAGAAGAACAGCCCGATCAGGGTGGCTTCGAGGAAGAACGCCATCAGGCCTTCGATCGCGAGCGGCGCACCGAAGATGTCGCCGACGTAATGGCTGTAGTAGGACCAGTTCATGCCGAACTGGAACTCCATTACCAGGCCGGTGGCCACGCCGATGGCGAAGTTGATGCCGAACAGCGTGCCCCAGAACAGGGTCATCTGGCGCCAGACCGGCTTGCGGGTCATGACGTACACGCTTTCCATGATGGCCACCAGGAAGGACAGGCCAAGGGTGAGCGGGACGAAGAGGAAGTGGTACATCGCGGTCAGGGCGAACTGCAGCCGCGACAGTTCTACGACTGTCGAATCAATCATGGCCTGGCTACCTCGTGGGATAGTGCCGTTGGGGTTGCGGGAAGGGTGGTCTACGTGGAGCGATGATGTGACCCACTACTTCGAACAGCCTTGATTCAGATCAATGTATGAAGGGATCCCCGGCGCAATCGTATGCCAACCGCTACGTCGGTGCGACCGGGCGCCGCAGGGGTGCAGGGAGCTGCGCCTACAATGCCCCCACACCGTTCCAGCCGAGCCACCGTGAGCCAGGACATCGAAACCCAGTTGATCCAAGCCCAGCGCCACGAAGCGCTGCAGCGCAAGGCGCGCCAGCACTGGTTGGATACGCTGGGAGCCGCGGCAAGCGGCCGCCGCCGGCTGGCCGCCACCGCGATCAGCGTTTCCGGGGTGCTGCTGGTGGCCCAGGCCGGGGCGATTGCCTGGCTGGTCCAGCACGTGCTGTTCGAAGGCGCACCGCTGGCCGACGGCGCGTGGGTGCTGGCGGGGCTGGGCGTGGTGCTGCTGCTGCGCACCCTGCTGGGCAGCGCGACCCAGGCGTGCGCCGGCGATGTAGCCGATGCAGCACGGCTGGCGCTGCGCGAACGTGCCTATGCCAGCGTGCTGGGCAAGGGGCCACTGTGGCTGCGGCAACAGCGCAGCGGCGAGCTTGGCGAAGTGATGCTGGCCCATGCCGATGCCATCGAGAACTACTACAGCGGCTTCCAGCCGGTGCGCATCGAGGTGGTGGTGGTGCCGCTGATCATCGCCGTGGCAGTGGCCTGGGTGGACTGGGTGGTGGCGATCATCTTCATCGCGACCGCGCCGCTGGTGCCGTTCTTCATGATGCTGGTGGGCTGGGGCGCCGAAGCGGCCGGGCGCGCCCAGTTGGGTGAGCTGGCACGGATGAGCGGGCACTTCGCCGACCGTATCAAGGGACTGGGCCTGCTGCGCCTGTACGGCCGCGGCCAGGCCGAACTGGAGGGCGTGGCCGAGGCCGCCGATGGCGTGCGCGAGCGCACGATGAAAGTGCTGCGGATCGCGTTCCTTTCCTCCACCGTGCTGGAGTTTTTCGCATCGGTCAGCGTGGCGATGGTGGCGCTGTACCTGGGCCTGAGCTACCTCGGCATGATGTCCCTGCATGCGCAGGTGCCCACGCTGGGGGCGGGCCTGTTCTGCCTGCTGCTGGCACCGGAATTCTATGCGCCGCTTCGTCGCCTCGCCGCGCACTACCATGATCGTGCCAACGCGCTGGCCGCTGCCGCGGAGATCGAACGCCTGCTCGGCGAGCTGCCCGGGCCTGCGGTGGGACCTGCCCCGCGGCGGGCGCCGGTCAGTGTGCCTGCAGAGCCGGTGCAGGTGCACGCGCCCGTGCTGCAGGCGCGTGGGCTGGTCCTGCGCCCGCTGGGTGCAGGCCACGATGTGCTGCAGGACCTCGGTTTCCAGCTGGAACCGAACCAGCGACTGGCGGTTGTGGGGCCCAGCGGCAGCGGCAAGAGCACCCTGCTTGAAGCCTTGGCCGGCTGGCTGCCGCCACGCGAGGGCAGCATCACCGTGCGTCCGGGACTGGAAGTCGGTTATGCCGGCCAGCGCCCCTATCTGTTCCACGGCAGCATCGCCGACAACCTGCGGCTTGCCGATCCAACCGCCAGCCTGGCCACCCTGCGCCAGGCGGCCGGGGCCGCGCAGGTGCTGGCCTTCGCCGACCGCCTGCCCGACGGACTGGATACGGTGATCGGCGAGCGCGGCTTCGGTTTGTCCGGCGGTGAAGCGCGGCGCATCGGCCTGGCCCGGCTGCTGCTGCGCAATCCCGGCATCCTGCTGCTGGATGAACCCACCGCGTTCCTGGATCCGCGTACCGAAGCGGCCCTGCTGCAGGCGCTGGCGATCCATGCGCGCGGTCGCAGTGTGATCATCGCCACCCACAGCCCCGCGGCCATCGCCTGGGCCGACAGCACGTTGCGGCTGCCCGACGGCCTGCTGCACCCCGACCCGCGGCAGGTGCGCGCATGAGCGCCGCGCAACGCGATCCGCTGCGCAGGGTGTTCGCCCGCCACACGCCCCGCCTGCTGCTGACAGTCCTTTTGTTGTGGACCACGATGCTGGCCGGGACGGCGCTGCTCGGCCTGTCCGGCGGCTTCCTGACCGCGGCCGCGCTGGCTGGTGCTGCCGGCCTTGGCAGCGGGTTCAACTTCTTCTCGCCCTCGGCGGGCATCCGCGGCCTGACCATGGCGCGGATCGTGTCGCGCTACTTCGAAAAGCTGGTCGGCCACGATGTGACCCTGCGCATCGCGCGCGATGCACGGGTATGGTTCTTCCGCCGCGCCTTGCCGCTGGCACCGGCGCGGCTGGGCGGCACGCGTACCGGCGAACTGCTGGCCCGGTTGCTGGGCGACATCGCCGAGGTGGATGGTCTGTTCGTGCGCGCGCTGGGTCCGCTGGCCGCGCTGGCCGCGCTGAGCCTGGTGGCGATCGGATCGGCGTGGCTGATCCTGCCCCAGGCCGCGGCGCTGCTGGCGGCCATGGCCGTGCTGGTCGGCGTGGGCGTCCCGTGGCTGGGGGTGCGCGGACGCGCCGGCGAAGAAGGCGACCGCGCAGCACACCGCACGCAGCTGCGCACGCTGTCCCTGGAGGGCATCGAGGGGGCTGCCGACCTGGCGGCGCTGGATGCGCTGGACCATTGGCAGGGCAGGGTGGACGTGGCCGCGCGGCAGCTTCGCGCGCGTGATCGTCGGCGGCGCTGGCGCCTGCTGGCCGGCACGACGTTGCATGGCGTGGTGACCGGCGGCGGCCTGTTGGCCATGCTGGTGCTGGCGTTGTCAGCCCATGAAACCGGGCGCCTGGATGCACCGATGGCCGCCGGGCTGGTGTTCCTCAGCGTGGCCCTGATCGAACTGTGGGCCGGGCTGGGGCTGGCCTGGCAGGCATTGCAGTCCGGCCAGGTGTCGGTGTCCCGGCTGCAGTCCATCGTCGACCAGCCGCCGATGGTCAGTGAGCCTGCATCGCCGCGACCCCTGCCGACGGTCCCGGCGGCAGTGTGCTGGGAAGGCGTTTCGTTCGCCTGGATGGAGGGCGGGCGCAGCGTACTGGATGGCGTGGACCTGACCTTGGAGCCCGGCCGGCGCATCGCCATCGGCGGCGACAGCGGCAGCGGCAAGACCACCCTGTCCAGCCTGCTGCTGCGCCTGTATGACCCGAGCGGCGGACGCATCACCCATGGTGGGATCGACATCCGCCACTACGCGCAGGATGACTGGCACCGACAGCTGGCGTGGCTGCCGCAGCACGCACCGGTGTTCGCCGGCAGCGTGTCCGACAACCTGCGTCTTGGTGATCCCGGCGCCAGCGACGCCGCGTTGTGGGCGATGCTGGAGCGGGTGCGGCTGGGCGACTGGGCGCGCGCGGTCGGTGGCCTGCAGGGCTGGGTCGGCGAGAACGGCGCTACCCTGTCGGCGGGGCAGGCGCGGCGCCTGGCGCTGGCGCGTGCGTTGCTCCGCGGCGCACCTGTGCTGGTACTGGACGAACCTACCGAAGGGTTGGACGTGGATGCCGCCCATGCACTGCTGGCTGACCTGCCGGCGCTGCTCGAAGGTCGCAGCCTGCTGATCATCACCCATGATCCACTGCCTGCCGGCGTGGTGGACCAGGTGTACCGGCTGCAGGCCGGACGGCTGCACGTGGTGGAGCCTGGCTGAGTCCGCCAGCGTCAGGTGATTCCCGGAGCTGGCGCCGCAGCGTTGTCCGATGGAAGCAATCCGGGCGTTCAGCACACTGGAGATGCGCCACACCGTGGCGCGTGCGGGCCTCGACCCGCGCCACTGTCCCCAGGAGGAATCTCCATGCGCCTGACCTTGTCCCAGGCCCTGTTCGCCAGCGCTGCCTGCTCCCTGCTGCTGTCGCCCGCCATCGCCGGCGCGCAGGCCGGCAACGATGATCCGGCGTGGTCCATCGAAAAACCCCGGCAGACCCGGATCGGCCCTGGCTACTCGCAGGACCTCATCGAAGTGAAGTTCCGCAATGCCGATCGCACCGCGCCCGGCAAGGCCGGCTGGACCTCCCGCCGCAGCGGCGCTTTGCCCCGGCTTGACGCGTTGACTGCAGCGGATGGACCGGTGCTGCGGGTCACCCCGCTGTTTTCCGCCGATGTCGTGCACGACACGTCGCATCGCGTGGACCTGCCCGCACTGGGCCAGTGGTATCGCATGCAGCTGAAAGCGGGACAGGACGCGGCAGCCATCATCGACCTGCTGAACGGCATGGATGCGGTGGAAATCGCCTATGCCGCACCGCTGCCGGCGCCACCGCCATCGGTCGCTCCGGCGCCCGCCACCATGCAGTGGGCGTCACCGCTGTTCGTCGAGCGGCAGGGGTACGCGCTGGCTGCCCCGACCGGTATCGATGCCGTCCACGCACGCACGGTGCCGGGGGGCGATGGAAAGGGCATACGCGTGGTCGACATTGAATACAGCTGGAACTGGCAGCACGAGGACCTGACCAAACTGCGCGTGCCGGGAACCTGGATCAAGCAGGGCGCCAGCATCAGTGATCCGTTCAACGACAACAACCACGGCACATCGGTGCTGGGCGAGATGATCGCCGATGACAACGGCTTCGGGGTGCGCGGGCTGGTCAGTGGTGCCACGCCGCACTACGTCAACGTCACCAGTCCACAGACCGGCTACAACGCGGCCAATGCAGTGGCGCTGGCAGCGGCGAAGCTCGCGCCGGGCGATGTGATCCTGATCGAACAGCAGTTCCCCGGCCCGGCGCCGTGCAATGGCTATGTGGCACCCGAATGGATCCCATCGATCTACGACGCGGTGGTTTCCGCGGTCAGGCGTGGCATCCACGTGGTGGAGACCGCAGGCAACGGCAACGTCAACCTGGACGCTGGCTGCTTCGGTCCCGGTTTTCCGCGCGGGCGGCCTGACTCCGGCGCCATCCTGGCGGGCGCGGGCGGTGCGGCGGCCACGCAGTGGTGCAGGGACAGCGTGGTGCCCCGCTCCAGACTGGGTTTCTCCACCCACGGACGCCGGGTAAACCTGCAGGGGTGGGGCGGCTGCGTGGCCACCACCGGAGGCCGCGACCTGTACAGCGGGGGGCCCAACGCGAGCTACACGCAGCGTTTCAACGGTACCTCCAGCGCGGGACCGATCGTGGCTTCGGCGGTCGCTGCGGTGTCCGGCGCCGCCAAGGCGCGCGGGACCTCGCTCACCCCGTTGCAGATGCGCAACCTGCTGGTGGAAACCGGCACGCCGCAGGTCGGCAACAATGGCCACATCGGCCCCCTGCCCAACCTGCGTGCGGCGCTGGACCGGCTTGCCGGCATGCCATGACCTGACAGCTGAAGGCAGCGCCGGCATGGACGGTCGCTGCTGAATCGTGATGCGCAGGTCCGGCACTGCAGATGCCGGCACCAACGCACGTTGACAACCCCGCAGGCGTCGGGTGGTTGCCCGACGTCACTTCATGGCAGAGGGCCGCACCGCCCCGTCGAATTGAGTCGATTTCCTGGAGCGCACAATGAACCATGCATCATCAAACGTCCGTCGGCTGGGCTGTGTCCTGGCCCTGAACACACTGTTTTCCCTGGCTGCCAGCGCAGCTGAGCCGCTTGTCGCGGGGATCACCCGCGCGACGGACCTGCGGCTGGTCTCCACTGCGTCGCGCGGTGCAGCTGAAACCAAACCCATCGTTGTGACCGCACAGCATGCCAGCTACATCAAGATCCACCTCAGCCAGTTCGATCTGCCACGGGGCGTAACGCTGGAGATAGCCAGTCCGGACGGATCGGAAGTCCACCGCTACAGCAGCAAGGCCCGTGATGCCCACACCGTTGATGCTGCCCTTGATGAGGACGGTCTCTCAAGCTTCGGTGCGATGTCCATCCACGGCGACACTGCCATCCTGCGCCTGACCGGCACGGCGGAAGAGCCTTGGGAAGGCCATCACGGCGTCCACGTTGCACACTATGACGAAGGGTTGCCGCTTGACCAGGTTGCCCGGTCTGCTGCGGCCAGCCCGCCGGAAGGTGCGGCTGCAGGGCCGCGCGCGATCTGCGGCGCCAATGACCTGCAGCCGGTTGCCTGCCTGGCAGGTCATGACAGCCAGGCGTACAACGCGGCCAGGCCGGTGGCACGGCTGCTGATCGGTGGACGTTCCCTGTGTACCGCCTGGCGGGTGGGCAGCGACAACCGACTGTTCACCAACAATCACTGCTTCAACAGTGCCGCAGGTGTCGCCTCCACGGAGGTCTGGTTCAACCATCAGGCAGCGCAGTGTGGCAGCGGGGTCCCGGCGGCAGTTACGAAGGTGAGTGGCGCTGCGCTGCTGAAGACCGATGCCGCACTCGACTACAGCCTGTTCACGGTCAACCAGTTCGAGAACATCGCGCGCTTTGGTTACCTCGGCCTGGACGTCGGCACGCCCCGGCCAGGCCAGGAAATCTTCATCCCGCAACATCCTGGTGGTCGCCTGAAAGAGCTGTCGGTCACCAGCGACGCGCAGGGTGGGGGGCGTTGCACGCTCATCAGCACCGCCGCCAACGGCGGGCGGGACGCCAGCTACAGTTGCGATACCCAAGGCGGAAGCTCCGGTTCGCCGGTCATCGGGCGTGCCAGCAACCGCGTGGTCGCACTTCATCACCTCGGTTGGGGCAACTGCACCAATTCCGGGGCGAGGATCGACCTGATCTGGCCGCAGGTAAAGCAGTACTTCAACAACATCGTGCCCTGATCGATCTCAGGCAGCAGCGGAAAAGGCGCGCAGCAATGCCAGGGTGCACGCTGCGTTTGCCGCCGCGCAGACCCAGAACACCTGCTGGAAACTCACCTTGCGGTTCTTGTGATGCAGCAGCGATTGGGCAAACAGGGCACCCGGCCAGCCCCCCAGCAGCGCCAGCACCTGCAGCCTGCGTTCGGATACCCGTGGCTGGGCGCGGATCGCGGCGCGCTTGTCCCGCCAGTAGGCGCCGAAGGTCCACAGGCTGACCAGCAGCAGCCAGCCGGCCAACCACTCCGGCAGCCAGCCGGCCACCGTGCAGCCCAGCAGCATCCCGGCCACCAGCAGCGCCAGCGCGGTCCGCGGGCTCAGCGCGGGTGCATCGGCCGCGGGCTTTGCGCGCTTGCGTGGCGTGGCGCGGCGACTCACAGTTCGCCGAGAAAACCGCGTACCGCAGGACCGAAGCGCTCGAAATCAACCAGGAACGCATCGTGTCCCTGCGGGGAATCCAGGCCGATGAAGTGCGCTTCGGCCCCGCCCGCACGCAGGCCGTCGGCGATCTGCTGCTGCTGCTGTACCGGGAACAGGATGTCCGTATTGGCGCCGATGGCCAGGGCTTTTTCCACCTTGATGGTCGCCAGTCCGGCCATTACGTCGCCATTGCCATGCTCGGCCAGGTCGAACCAGTCCATCGAGCGGCTGAGATACAGATAGCAGTTGGGGTCGAAGAAGCGCACGAAGCGTCTTGCGTGGCCTTCCAGGTAGCTTTCCACCTGGAATTCCAGGCCGAACGGATCGTCATCGGCCTGGTCCGAATCCAGGCGAACGCGACCGAAACGACCATCCCACTCCAGTGCCGAACGGTAGGTGATCACCCCGAGCTTGCGCGCCATGCGCATCCCCGATTCCGGGTAGTTGGCATCGTCATACTGGCCGCCATTCCATTGCGGATCCAGCCGGATCGCCTCGCGTTGCAGCGAGCGGATGGCAATCGAGAACGGCAGGGCCTGCGCACTGCCGGAGATGTTGATGTGGCTGCGCGCGATGCCCGGGTGCAGCAGCAGCAGGGCCAGCGCGGTCATGCCGCCCATCGAGTTGCCGACCAGGCAGGCCAGCTGCGTGATGCCCAGCGCACGCACCACCTCGACAGAGGCGCGTGCGCCGTCTTCCACCGATAGTTCGGGGAAGCTCAGGCGGTACGGCTTGCCGGTGGCAGCGTCGATGCTCGCCGGCCCGGTGGAGCCCTTGCAACTGCCCAGTGAGTTCACGCAGATCACGAACCAGCGATCGGTATCTATCGGCTTGCCCGGTCCGACCATGCCTTCCCACCAGCCCGTAGCCGGATTGGCGGCGTTGCTGGCGGCGTGCGCGTCGGGCGAGAGCCCGGTGACGATCAGGATCGCATTGCCGGCGTCGGCATCCAGCGTGCCCCAGGTTTCATACGCCACCCGTCCAGCGGTCAGCGCGCCGCCGCGCTTGAACGGGAACGGGGAGGGGAGGGCGTGGAACAGCGTGCCGGGCGGAATGAATTCAGTCATGACCGCATTCTATCCCGCCGCCCTGTATTGCCGAGGTATGCCGGTGGGATACGGTGTTGCCGCATCTGCCCTGCAGTCGTGACGGCCGCACGGCAGCCGATCAGCGCAGCGTGGCCAGCGCCTGCCCCAGCTGCACTGCGTGTTCGGCATCCAGGTGCGGGGCGAAATCGGCCACGCCCGGCGGCAGCAGCACGATCACCGTGGAGCCATAGTTGAAACGCGCCATTTCGGCGAAGCGCTCCAGTGTGATGCCCTGGCCGCGGTAATCCTTGCGGGTGATGCGGTCACCGTAGTGCGGGATCTCCTCGCCACTCCAGACCGTCTCCACGCCGGACACCAGCAGCGCACCGACCATCACGCTGACCATCGGACCGAAGCTGGTGTCGAAATGGCAGACCAGCCGCTCGTTGCGCGCGAACAGGCCGGGTACCTTGTTGACCGCCGCCGGGCCCACGCTGAACAACCGCCCGGGCACATGCACGGTCTCGCGCAGGGTGCCGGTCCACGGCATGTGCACGCGGTGGTAGTCCTTCGGTGACAGGTACACCGTGGCGAACAGGCCGTCGTTGAACGGCGTGGCATCTTCGGCACTGCCCAGCAGTTCGGCGGCGGTGAACGACTGGCCCTTGGCCTGGAAGATGCTGCCGCCTTCGATGCGGCCGAGCTGGCTGATGCGGCCGTCCGCCGGCATCACCAGGGTGCGCGGATCGGCATCGGCCACGCGCGCGCCGGGTTTCAATGCCCGGGTGAAGAACTGGTTGAACGTCGTGTAGCTGCGCGGATCCGGATTGGCGGCTTCGCCAAGGTTCACGCCGAATTTCGCGGTGACGGTGTCGATCAGCCACTGCGCTACGCGCGGGTTGTCCGAGTACGCCAGCGCACGCGCCATCGAAGACAGCAGTCGGTGGGGCAGGGCGTAGCTCAGGGTGGTCATCAAGCTCATGGGGCGGATTTCTCGGTCAGCTTCTGCAGGTCGCGGGCGATGGCCGGCGCATTGAACGGGGGACGGATGATGCCGGCCAGCCGGCCTTCGGCATCCAGCACGGCCAGCGTGGCCGAGTGTTCCATCGTGTAGTCCTCGGGGTTTTCGTCGAAGGTCTTGCCGGGCACCTTCTGGAACACCAGGCCCAGCGAGGTCGCGAATTTTTCCAGCGACGGCACGTCGCCGGTGGCGGCCAGGGTGTCCTTGTGGAAGGCGTGGACGTATTCGCCGAGCCGGGTGGCGCTGTCGCGCTCCGGGTCGACCGACACGAACAACACGCGTGGGCGCAGCGTTTCAGGCACCGCCTCCCATTGCTTCTGCGCCTGGGCCAGGTCCAGCAGGGTGGTGGGGCAGACATCCGGGCAGAACGTGAAGCCCAGGAACACCAGGGTCCAGTGGCCCTTCAGCTCGCCGGGAATGAGCCGGGTGCCGTCGGACTGGGCCAGGTTGAAGTCCGGCAGGGGTCGCGGCTGGGGATAGAAGGTGATCGCTTCGGTAGCGGGCTGGCCGCTGGGTGCCTTGGGCGCGAATACCTTCTGCGCGGCCAGCAGGCCCAGGCCCGCGGCCAGGGCGATCAGCAGGATGATGCCGACGTTGCGATTGAACATGAGGGCCTGCGCTGCCGAGGGATCGGCCCCCATCATAACGGCAGCGCGGTGGCGGTTTCCCCTGCAACGGATGCCGAGGCAGGCGCCAGACCCTATAATCGGGGGCCAATCTACCCGTCGTACCGCCATGACCGCCGAACCGGCCGCCGAACTCCACACGATCATCGACCTGATCCGCTACGGCACCAGCCGTTTCAACGCGGCGGGCCTGACCTTCGGGCACAGCTACGACAATGCGCTGGATGAAGCGACCCAGCTGGTGCTGCACAGCCTGCACCTGCCGCACGACCTCGGTCCGGCCTACGGGCAGGCGCGCCTGCTGCAGTCTGAAAAGCAGGACGTTCTGGCGCTGTTCCAGCGCCGCATCGACGAACGCGTGCCGGCCGCCTACCTGACCGGCGAGGCCTGGTTTGCCGGGCTGAGCTTCAAGAGCGACAGCCGCGCGCTGGTGCCGCGCTCGCCGATCGCCGAACTGATCGAAACCGGCTTCGAACCGTGGCTGGCTGGCCGCCACGTGGACCGCGCGCTGGACCTGTGCACCGGTTCGGGCTGCATCGCCATCGCCATGGGCCACTACTACCCGAACTGGGAAGTGGACGGCGTGGACCTGAGCGATGACGCGCTGTCGCTGGCGCATGAGAACAAGGACCGCCTGCAGGCGCACAACGTGACCCTGCTGAAGTCGGACCTGTTCACCGGCCTGGCCGGGCGCCATTACGACCTGATCGTCACCAACCCGCCGTACGTCACCAATGACGAAACCGACGCGCTGCCGCAGGAGTATTCGTACGAGCCTGAGATGGGTCTGCGCGCGGGCGACGATGGCCTGGACCTGGTGTTGAAGATCCTGCGCGATGCGCCGCTGCACCTCAGCGAAGACGGCCTGCTGATCTGTGAAGTGGGCGAGTCCGAACAGCACCTGGTCAAGCTGCTGCCGGAAGTGGACTTCGCATGGGTCGAGTTCAAGGTCGGCCAGATGGGCATCTTCGCGGTGGAATGCCGTGAGCTGATCGCCCACAGTGCCCGCATCACCGAACTGGCGGCACAGCGGCCGTGAGTTCCAATTCGTTCGGCAAGCTGTTCACCGTCACCACCTTCGGCGAGTCGCACGGTCCGGCCATCGGCTGCGTGATCGACGGCTGCCCGCCGGGGTTGGCGTTGGATGCAGCCGAATTCGCCCACGACCTGCAGCGGCGCGCCACCGGCAAGAGCCGGCATACGTCCGCGCGCCGCGAGGCCGATGAGGTCGAGATCCTCTCGGGCGTGTACGAGGGGCTGACCACCGGCACCCCGATCGCCCTGCTGATCCGCAACACCGACCAGCGCAGCAAGGACTACGCCAACATCGGCCAGCAGTTCCGCCCGGGGCATGCCGACTACAGCTACTGGCACAAGTACGGCATCCGTGATCCGCGCGGCGGCGGCCGCTCGTCGGCACGCGAAACCACCATGCGCGTGGCGGCCGGCGTGGTCGCCAAGAAGTGGCTGGCCGAGCGCTTCGGGGTGACCGTGCGCGGTTACCTGTCGCAGCTGGGCGAGATCACGCCGCGTGCTTTCGACTGGTCGGCGGTGGAAGACAATCCGTTCTTCTGGCCCGATGCCGCGCAGGTGCCGGAGCTGGAGACCTACATGGATGCGCTGCGCAGATCCGGCGATTCCGTCGGCGCGCGCGTGGACGTGGTGGCCGACAACGTGCCGCCGGGCTGGGGCGAACCGATCTACGGCAAGCTGGATGGCGAACTGGCCTCGGCGCTGATGAGCATCAACGCGGTGAAGGGCGTGGAGATCGGCGACGGCTTTGCCAGTGCCGCGCAGAAGGGCACCGAGCATCGCGACCTGCTGACCCCGCAGGGGTTCGCCAGCAACCATGCCGGCGGCATCCTGGGCGGTATTTCAACCGGGCAGCCGGTGACGGCGTCGATCGTGCTCAAGCCCACATCCAGCCTGCGCCTGCCCGGTGCTTCGCTGGACAGCGAAGGCAATGTCATCGAAGTGGTGACCACAGGCCGGCATGACCCCTGCGTGGGCATCCGCGCGGCGCCGATCGCCGAAGCGATGATGGCGCTGGTGCTGATGGACCAGGCGCTGCGCCACCGCGCGCAGTGTGGCGATGTCGGCAGCATCACCCCGCGCATCCCGGGCCACATCGATGGCTGATGCGCGCCCCGTCGTCTGGGTCAGCCAGCCGCTCATCGATGCGGTGATCGAGCCGCTGCGCGCGCAGGTCGAGCTGATCACCACCGACGCGGTGACCGCGTGGACGCAGGAGCAACTGGCGGAACGGCTGCGGGGCGTCGACGGTGCCATCATCACCCTCAACGAACGTATCGGTGCGGCCCAGCTGGCCGGTGCCGATCGCCTGCAGGTGATCGCCAATGTCGGGGTGGGCTACAACAACCTGGATGTCGATGCGCTGAGCGCGGCCGGCGTCCTGGCCAGCAACACGCCGGACGTATTGACCGAGACCACCGCGGACCTGGGCTTTGCCCTGTTGATGGCCGCCGCGCGCCGGATCACCGAATCCGAACGCTGGCTGCGCGATGGCCAGTGGGGCCAGTGGTCGTTCCAGACCATGCTGGGCGCGGACATCCATGGCAGCACGCTGGGCATCCTGGGCATGGGCCGCATCGGGCAGGGCATCGCCCGCCGCGGCGCGCACGGCTTCGGCATGCGCGTGCTGTACCACAACCGCTCGCGGCTTCCGGCCGCGACCGAAGCGGAGGTCGGCGCGCAGTATGCCGAGCTGGATGCCCTGCTGGCGCAGAGTGACCACCTGGTGCTGGTGCTGCCGTACACGGCAGCCTCGCACCACCTGATCAACGCGTCCGCGCTGGCGAAGATGAAGCCCACCGCGACGCTGGTGAACATCGCCCGCGGCGGTATCGTCGATGAGCTGGCGCTGGCCGATGCACTGGCCCACGGCCGGCTGGCGGCGGCCGGGCTGGATGTCTACGAAGGCGAGCCGCAGGTGCGTCCGGAACTGCTGGCGCTGCGCAACGTGGTGCTGACCCCGCATATCGGCAGCGCCTCGCTGGGCACCCGCAAGGCCATGGTGCAGCTGGCGGTGGACAACCTGCTGGCCGCGCTGGGCGTGGCCGGTGAAGCACCGCGCATGCCAAGCGCGATCAATGCCGACGCGGCCCTGGCCGCGCGCGCTGCTTCGGGCGATGAAAGCAAAAAACGATAGGGAGCCTCCGCGCCTGCACGAGGAGGTTCCCCGAACCCGGCCGCATTGCGTGAATCCCCCTACTTTTTTTGAGAATGCCCCATGAGTACCGAACAACGTTCCTTCCATGTCGCCGTCGTCGGCGCCACCGGTGCGGTCGGCGAAACCATGCTGTCCATCCTGGCCGAGCGTGACTTCCCGGTCGGCACGCTGACCCTGCTCGCCTCGTCGCGCTCGGCCGGCGGCGAAGTCGAATTCAACGGCCATAAGCACATCATCAAGGACCTCGCCGACTTCGATCCGACCGGCGTGGACATCGCGTTGTTCTCCGCCGGTGGCAGCGTGTCCAAGGACTATGCGCCGAAGTTCGCTGCCGCCGGTGCGGTGGTGATCGACAACTCGTCGGCCTTCCGCTACGACGACGACGTGCCGCTGGTGGTGTCGGAGGTCAATCCGGACCAGGTTGCCAACCGTCCGCGCGGCATCATCGCCAACCCCAACTGCTCCACCATGCAGATGCTGGTGGCACTGGCGCCGCTGCATCGCCGTTACGGCATCGAGCGGATCAACGTGGCGACCTACCAGTCGGTGTCCGGCGGCGGGCGTTCGGCGCTGGAAGAGCTGGGCAAGCAGACCGGCCAGCTGCTCAGCTTCCAGGAAATCGATCCGCAGCGCTTCCCGGTGCAGATCGCCTTCAACCTGATCCCGCATATCGACGACTTCCTGGACAACGGCTTCACCAAGGAAGAAATGAAGCTGGTCTGGGAAACCCAGAAGATCCTCGGCGACAGCAGCATCCTGGTGAACCCCACGGCGGTGCGCGTGCCGGTGTTCTATGGCCACTCCGAAGCCGTGGCGATCGAAACCCGCGACAAGGTCACTGCCGCGCAGGCGCGTGAACTGCTTTCGCAGTCGCCGGGCGTGGAAGTGGTGGATCGCCACGAAGCCGGCGGCTACCCGACCCCGGTCACCCACGCGTCGGGCACCGATGCGGTGTACGTCGGCCGTATCCGCGAAGACCTTTCGCACCCGCGTGGCCTGAACCTGTGGATCGTGTCGGACAACATCCGCAAGGGCGCTGCGCTCAATGCGGTGCAGTTGGCCGAGCTGGTCGCCGCCGAAGCACGCTGAGGAGGGAGGGGGGCGTGCCGGTCGCGACCCCCCACTTTGTGGCGGCCAGCCGTTATATTGGCCGCCATGAACAAAGGGGCCCGCGGCGTCATGCGACCGCTCAAGTATCTTTCCATCCTGCTGCTGGCGCTCGCCAGCAGCTCGGCGATGGCGTTGGGGCTGGGTGACATCCGCGTGCTGTCCCGGCCCGGGCAGCCGCTGGTCGCTGAAATTCCGGTGATTTCCGCCGATCCGTCCGAACTGCAGAACCTGCGGGTCGGGCTGGCTTCGCCGGTGACCTTCGAGCGGGTGGGCCTGCAGCGCCCGACCGGCCTGGTCAGTGAGCTGCAGTTCGAACTCACCCGTACCGCACAGGGACGGGCGGTGGTGCGCGTCACCTCGGCTTCGCCGGTGGAAACCCCTGCGCTGGCGTTCCTGATCGAGGCCGACTGGGGCCAGGGCAGGCTGGTGCGCGAGTATTCGGCGCTGATGGATGCACCGACCAGCGCGGTTGCGCTGAGCGAGCCGGAGATCGAAGCGCCCGCCGGCGCACTGTCCAATGCGATCATCCGTGAGCCGCAGGCTGTGCCGGCGCAGACGCCCCCCGCAACGTTGCCTGCGGACGCTGCACCTGCAACGCGGACCGCCAGCGCGGCGCCGTCCCGCGCGTCGGCTCCCGTTGCCGCGGGGGCTTCCGGTGATATCGCCGTGCGACCGGGGCAGACCCTGTCGCAGATCGCCCAGACCCTCGCCGGCAGCCAGCAGATCAGCCGCGAACGGGCGATGATCGCCTTGCTGCGGGCCAATCCAGAGGCCTTCATCCGCGGCAACATCAACCTGCTCAAGCAGGGGGCGGTACTGCGGGTGCCCGATGCTGCCTCGCTGGCCGCCGTCGATGGCAGCGAAGCGGCGGCGATGGTGAGGGAGCACGCCGCGCAGTGGCGGCAGTCGCGCACCCTTCCGCAGCCTGCAGCAGCCGATTCCAGCGTTGCAGCGGCCACGCCAGCCGCCGCCGCACCGGCGGCCCGCGGTTCCGGCGCGCGTCTTGAAATCGCTCCGGCGGTGGCGGCTGCGGCCGCCACGGCTGGCTCAACCACCGGCACCGGTGATGGCAACGAGGGTGACATGCTCGGCAACGAACAACTGCGTCAGGCAAGGGAAGACGTCGCCACGCGCGATGCCGAGATCGAGGAACTCAAGCAACGCGTCGCGGATCTGGAAAAGCTGAAGGCGCAGCAGCAGGCGCTGGTCAGCCTGAAGGACACCGAGATCGCGGCCGCGCAGGCGCGCCTGGCAGAGGCCCCGCAGCAGGCGTCCAGCGGTCCCTGGTTCTGGCTGGTGCTGCCGTTGCTGCTGCTGGTGGCCGTGGGCTGGTGGCTGTCGCGTCGCCGCAAGCCTTCGCCACTGCCGCCGCTGCGCCGCGACGACCACGACGACAGCGCGCTGTCGGTCGCCGTCCCGGCCGGTGCCGGGCTGGACGTGCTGGCCGAGCGCGCGGGCTGGGAGCACGATCCCCGGGAACAGGCCGAGGCAGACGCCGACGAGGTGATCGACGTGCTGCCGGATGCGCGCACCGACACCGAAACCGGCATTGCCGACGAAACGCCCGTGCATTTCGACCTGGAACCCCCGGCAAGCGTTTCGACGGCGGCGCCGCCTGCGGTGGAACCGTTCGCCGAACCCGAAACCGAACCCGAACCCGAACCCGAACCCGAACCCGAACCCGAACCCGAACCGGTGGTTGATCCGGTGCCTGCCTACGCCCGCCATGCCGAGCAGCAGGATGCCTTCCGCGGCGTTTTCGAGCTTCCCGCCAGCGACGTACCGGTGGCATCGGAACTGCCGGAAGAGGCAGCGGGGCAAGCGCCGGATGCGGCCGCTGCCACGTCGGCGCATTCCGGTGGCCATGACCGCCTTGAACTGGCCATCGCGTACCTGGACCTGGGCGATGCGCAGACCGCGCGCTCGCTGCTGGAAGAGGTGGCGCGCAGCGATGATCCGCATCTGCAGGCGCAGGCGCACGAACTGTTGGCGCGCCTCGGCTGAGCCCTACGCTGAACGGAGTATCGAGCATGCAACGCGACCATCGCATCGACTACATCGAATTCGCTACGCAGGATCCGGCGCAGAGCCGCGCGTTCTTCCAGGCCGTGTTCGGTTGGCAGTTCCAGGATTACGGTCCGGATTACACCGCCTTCGACGATGGGCGGCTGCAGGGCGGCTTCTATCGTGCCGCGCCGGTGGCAACCGACACCGCAGGCGCGCCCCTGGTGGTGTTGTATGCCGATCAGCTGCAGCCGGTGATCGATGCGATCCTCGCCGCGGGCGGCGAGCTGCTCAAGCCGGTGTTTTCGTTTCCGGGAGGCAGCCGGTTCCACTTCCGCGAGCCCGGTGGCAACGCGCTGGCGGTCTGGTCCGAGCGCGATCCAGCCGGCTGACCCCGGCACCGGCGGCCGGGTTGGCGTCTTTTCACAGATTCAGAGGTAGCAGCATGCGTTACGCCTTGGGCGTTGAGTACGACGGCAGCGATTACAAGGGCTGGCAGAACCTGGGCGAAGCCGGCCCGAGCGTGCAGGCCAGCCTGGAAAAGGCGCTGTCGTCGGTTGCTGATTCGCCGGTGCGCGTGGTCTGCGCCGGCCGTACCGACGCAGGCGTTCACGGCCAGTGCCAGGTCGTGCATTTCGACACCGATGCCGTGCGCGATCCGCGCGGCTGGACCCTGGGCACCACCGCGCGACTGCCGAGGTCGATCGCGGTGCGCTGGTGCATGCCGGTTGCTGATGATTTTCATGCACGCTTTTCCGCGCGCGCGCGGCGCTACCGCTATCGCCTGTTGAACCGCTCGATACGCCCGGCGCTGCAGCGGCAGACGCTGAGCTGGGAACGGCGCCCGCTGGATGCCAGCTTGATGCACCAGGCCGGGCAGGCACTGCTGGGCGAGAATGATTTCAGTGCCTTCCGCAGCATCCAGTGCGAGGCGCTGCACGCGCGGCGCGACATGCAGTCGGTCAGCGTGCTGCGCAACGAGGACGTGATCGAAGTGTCGGTGCGCGCCAATGCATTCCTTCATCACATGGTTCGCAATATCGTGGGTTCGCTGATCCTGGTCGGCAGCGGGGAGCGTCCGGTCGAGTGGATCGGCGAGCTGCTGGCTGGCCGGGACCGTACTGTCGCCGGGCCCACTGCACCTCCTCAGGGACTGGTGTTCCTGGGCCCGTTGTACCCCGACAACTGGCAACTGCCTGCCGAGGTCACTCTATGAGCCGCTCCTATTACCGTACCCGCATCAAGTTCTGTGGCATGACCCGGGCCGGCGATGTCCGCCTGGCCGGCGAGCTCGGCGTGGATGCGGTGGGCTTCATCTTCGCCCGCGAGAGCAAGCGCCGCGTGGCGCCG
The DNA here is from genome assembly GCF_001431535.1 of Stenotrophomonas chelatiphaga. Lineage (GTDB taxonomy): Bacteria > Pseudomonadota > Gammaproteobacteria > Xanthomonadales > Xanthomonadaceae > Stenotrophomonas > Stenotrophomonas chelatiphaga. Next base: position 3,804 of record NZ_LDJK01000081.1, on the reverse strand, counting down.
GCCGAAGCACGCGCGATGCGCCAGGCGATCGCGCCGATGGTCGATGTAGTGGCCCTGTTCCGTGACAACACGCGCGAGGAAGTGCGCGAAGTGCTGCGCACCGTGCGCCCGACGCTGCTGCAGTTCCATGGCGATGAAGACGAGGGTTTCTGCCGCGGGTTCAACATGCCTTACCTGAAGGCCATTGCGATGGGCGGCCGCGAAGAGGTCAATGCGCGCACCCTGCAACTGCGTTACCCCAGTGCGGCCGGCTTCCTGTTCGACAGCCACGCGCCGGGCGGCGGCGGCGGGACCGGCGTTGCCTTCGACTGGACGCGGATTCCCAGCGGCCTGCACCGACCGTTCCTGCTGGCAGGCGGGCTGACCCCGGAAAACATCTTCGACGCGGCCGTGGCGACCCTGCCGTGGGGCGTGGATGTGTCCAGCGGAATCGAGTCCGAGCCGGGCATCAAGGACGGTTACCTGATGCGCAAGTTCGTCGAAGAGATCCGCCGCGCGGACTGCGCCACCCTCGACTGAGCAGATGCGCCCAGTGCCGGCTCATTGATCGGCAAGTTCGGCCTTCAGCCAGGCCACCAGCGCATCGACACGCGGATCCGCACGCGCTGCGTGCCGCGCCAGCACCCACGCCCCGGCGGTGGCGGTGAATCCCCAGGGTGCGATCAGTCGCCCGCCGGCGATGTCATCGGCGACCAGCGGTTCCGGCGCGATCGCGACCCCGAGCCCTGCCACGGCCGCTTCCAGCAGGTAATACAGGTGTTCGAAACCCTGGCTCGGGCGTAGCGCGCGCGCGTCCAGCGCATGCGCAGCCGCCCAGGCCGGCCATGCCTGTGGCCGCGAGGTGGTATGCAGCAGTTCCTCCGGCAGCAAGGCGGACGCCGGCCGACCCTGCAGGCGGGCCGCCGCCGGGTGCTGTGGCGAGAGCACCGCGCCGACCCGTTCCGGTGCCAGTTCGATCACCTCCCAGCCGCTCGGCCAGGGCGGTTCCGCCAGCAGCAGCACGGCATCCAGCCGGGCCTGCGCGTCGCTGAAGCTGCCATCCAGCGCCGACCAGTGCACGCTGAGCGCGGGCAGGGCGGACTGCAGCCGCGGCAGGCGCGGGATCATCCAGCGCGCCAGCACGCTGCTGCTGCAGCCCAGCACCAGCGCATCGCGCAGGGCCGGGCGATGCAGCTGGTCCACCGCGGCGTGCAGGCGTTCAAAGGCGTCCTTGCAGGCGGCCTGCAGGGTCTGGCCGCTGGCGGTCAGGCGCAGGCCGCGCCCGTCGCGCTCGAACAGCGCCAGGCCGAGATCGGCCTCGAGCAGCTTGATCTGCCGACTGATCGCGCCATGGGTGACATGCAGTGCCTGCGCCGCGCGCCCCACGCCGCCGAGCCGGGCCGTTGCTTCGAAGGCGCGCAGGGCATTGAGGGGCGGCAGCGGGCGCGTTGTCATGTGAGAAATACTGACATGATGTGGCAAAAATATCGATATTCCCGTAATAACCCGTGCGCTAGAGTGGCGGTCCACCTGCTCGACCCGGCTGCCCTCATGTCGCTCCCCCCGATTCCTGACTTCCATGCCTATCCCGATGCCAATGGGCACTTCGGGCGTTACGGCGGCAGCTTCGTCGCCGAGACCCTGGTGGGGCCGCTGCAGGAGCTCGCCGCGGCCTACGACCAGGCCCGCAAGGATCCGGCCTTCATCGCCGAATACGACCACGATCTGGCCCATTACGTGGGTCGTCCCAGCCCGATCTACCATGCGCGGCGGCTCAGCGACCACGTCGGCGGCGCGCAGATCCTGCTCAAGCGGGAAGACCTGAACCACACCGGCGCGCACAAGATCAACAACACCATCGGCCAGGCGCTGTTGGCCTCGCGGATGGGCAAGAAGCGGATCATCGCCGAAACCGGCGCCGGCCAGCATGGCGTGGCCAGCGCGACGGTGGCCGCACGGCTGGGCCTGGAATGCGTGGTGTACATGGGCGCCACCGACATCGAACGGCAGAAGATCAACGTCTACCGGATGAAACTGCTGGGCGCCACGGTGGTGCCGGTGACCTCCGGTTCGGCCACGCTGAAGGATGCCCTCAACGAAGCGATGCGCGACTGGGTCACCAACGTGCAGGACACCTTCTACATCATCGGCACCGTGGCCGGCCCGGATCCGTATCCGCGCATGGTGCGTGATTTCAATGCCATCGTCGGCCGTGAAGCACGCGAACAGATGCTGCTCGAGTATGGCCGCCTGCCCGATGCGATCACCGCGTGCGTGGGCGGTGGCAGCAATGCCATCGGCCTGTTCCATGCGTTCCTGAACGACCGTGAGGTGCAGATCTTCGGCGCCGAAGCGGCCGGTGATGGCATCGAGACCGGCCGCCATGCCGCCTCCATCGCGGCAGGCCGCCCGGGCGTGCTGCACGGCAACCGCACCTATGTGCTGTGCGATGACGATGGCCAGATCATCGAAACGCATTCGGTGTCCGCCGGCCTGGATTACCCGGGCGTCGGGCCGGAGCACGCGTTCCTGGCCGACAGTGGCCGCGCGACCTACCTGGGCATCACCGACGAGGAGGCCCTGCAGGCCTTCCACCTGCTGTCGCGCACCGAGGGCATCCTGGCCGCGCTGGAGTCCAGCCACGCGCTGGCGCAGGCGATCAAGCTGGCCCGTGAGCGCCCGCGCGACCAGCTGGTGCTGTGCAACCTGTCCGGCCGCGGTGACAAGGACGTGCACACCATCGCCGCGCGCGAAGGCCTGATCCTGTGATGTCTGCCGCCACTGTATTGATTGAAGGACGTGCCTGAAATGCCTGTATCCCGACTTGATGCCCGTTTCCAGCGACTGCGTGATGCGCAGCGCAAGGCGCTGATCCCCTTCATCACCGCCGGTGATCCGTCGCTGGAGGCGACCGTGCCGGTGATGCACGCGCTGGTCGAGGCCGGCGCCGACGTGCTGGAACTGGGTGTGCCGTTTTCCGATCCGATGGCCGATGGGCCGACCATCCAGCGTAGTTCCGAACGTGCGCTGGCGCGCGGGGCAGGGCTGCGTTACGTGCTGCAGGCGGTCGCGGAGTTCCGCAGCCGCGACAGCGACACGCCGGTGGTGCTGATGGGTTACCTGAATCCGGTGGAGATCCACGGCTATGCGCGGTTCGCCACCGAAGCGGTCGCGGCCGGGGTGGACGGGATCCTGCTGGTGGACCTGCCGCCGGAAGAAGCGCACGAGGCCAACGAGGCCTTCGATGCGGCGGGCCTGGCGCTGGTGCTGCTGGCCTCGCCCACCACCAGTGATGCGCGTGCCGATACGCTGCTGGGCCTGGCGCGCGGCTATCTGTACTACGTGAGTTTCGCCGGCGTGACCGGTGCGTCGGACCTGCTCGACCATGATGCGGCGGGTGCACGGCTGCAGGCGCTGCGGGCTCGCGCCAGCGTGCCGGTGGTGGCCGGGTTCGGGATCAAGGATGCGGGCAGTGCGGCGGCGATGGCGCGCCAGGCTGATGGCGTGGTGGTGGGAAGTGCGTTGGTGTCGGTGTTGGCACAGGCGACCACGGTGGAGGATGCCGTGCAGGCGGCGGGGGCGTTCCTGGCGCCGCTGCGGCAGGCGCTGGATGCCTGAGCGGCTTCGGGGCTGTTGGTCTGTTGGTCTGTTGGCTGGCGGGGCGGGGTGGGGTGGCGGGGGGCGGGGAGAGCCGGCCCTTGGGGGCTCGTTTTACGGCATTCATTGGGCCCCAAGCCCCCGCCAACCCACCCCCCCCCCCCCTCCACCGGGTGCTGGTTCCCCCCGCTGCCACGGCCCCCTGGTGGCGGCCTCACCGCACACTGG
>NZ_LDJK01000080.1 GCF_001431535.1 Stenotrophomonas chelatiphaga | reverse complement strand
GGGATTCATCTGGACTGTCGTTGCTGCATCGTCAGAGGTTTGTAAGGGACAGCCCCACCTTCGACGGGTTCATGGCGGCCTGGTAGCGCCGACCCATGGTCGGCGGATGTTGGGGGAATGGGGTCTGATGGATTCCGCCGACCATGGGTCGGCGCTACCGCTTTTCATTCTTTTTCTACGCGGGTGGCAGCCACCGGAACCTGTCATGGGCCGGGCGGGGAGGCTATGCGGGGCCTTGAGCGGCAGGAGCCGCGAAGAGCTACATGGACGTACTTGCGCGTGCCCCGCAACCCCACCCCGCCCCGCCAGCCCAACAGCCCTGCCGCTTTTGACGTTGACGTTGACGTTGACGTTGCTCCTGCTTGAACAAGCAGGCCGCCGGGCCGCAGGCCCGGCATCATCACCCCTGCAGCATCACGGCACCGCGGCGGTCACCACGATCTCGACCTTCCACTCTGCATGCGCCAGCTTGGCTTCCACCGTCGCACGCGCCGGCGTCATGCCCGGCACCACCCATTCGTCCCACGCCGCGTTCATCCCATCGAAATCGGCCATGTCGGCCAGGAAGATCTCCGCCCGCAGCACGTGCTGTTTATCGCTGGCCACCTGCACCAGCAGCTTGTCGATCTCCTCCAGCACCTGGCGGGTCTGCCCGGTGATGTCCTGGCTGGTGTCCTCCGGAATCTGCCCTGACAGGTAGGCAACCTTGTTGTGGACAGTCATCTCGGACATGCGCGGACCAACATCGAAACGCTCCAACACGGGCGTGCTCCTCTTTCTGTGGACAGACCCCATTCTGGCCCACCGCGGCCGGCTTGTGGTGACGGCCAACGGCACTGCAACAGCGCAACCGCCCACCTCTAGCCAAACCTCCGGCACGGGCGCACGATGCGCAGCTTCGCGCTGTTGACGCGCCCATCGCCCGTGCGGGTCCACTTTCCTTCCATGACCGAATCCGCCCTTCCCGCCTCCCCTGCCCGCCAACGCATCAAGCGGCTGCTGACCCTGGTGTTTCCACTGCTGGTGCTGGCACTGGCGCTGCACGGACTGGCCGGCGCCTTCGACGAACATGGCTACCGCGCGGTGCGCCAGGCGTTCCGCGACCTGGGCACGGGACAGTTGCTGCTGGCCGTGTTGCTGGCCCTGGCCAGCTATGCCTGCCTGGTGGGCTTTGATGCCATCGGCCTGCGCCGCAGTGGCGTGCGCGTGCATCCGGCGCGGATCGGCATCACCGCCTTCCTGGCGCATGCGCTGGGGCAGACGGTGGGCTTTGCCGCACTGACCGGCGGCGCAGTACGACTGCGCGGCTATCGCAGCGCCGGGCTGGACCTGGCGCAGATCGGCCAGGTGGTGCTGATGAGCACGCTCGGCTTCGTGTTCGGTGCCTGGGTGCTGCTGGGCGCCGCGCTGTGCCTGGAACCGGCCGCCGCCGCACTGGCCCTGCCGCTGCGTACCGGGGTGCTGCAGGCTGGTGGTGCAGCGCTGTTGCTGGGCTATGCGGCGGCCATCGCCGCGGTAGGCCGCCAAGGGCGCACGTTCTCGTTCTTCGGCCATGCGCTGTGGTTGCCCGACCGCCGCACCATGCTGGCGGTGACCGCGCTCAGCGTGGTCGAACTGGTGCTGGCCGCCGCCGCGCTGTACGTGCTGCTGCCCGATTCCACGCCTACCGGCCTGCCCGGTTTCGTCGGCATGTACCTGGTGGCGGTGCTGGCCGGGCTGGTCTCTACCGTGCCCGCCGGATTGGGCGTGTTCGAATGGAGCCTGCTCAAGCTGCTGCCGCAGGTCGCGCCCGGGGCGGTGCTGGCCGCCGCGCTGGTCTACCGCGTCACCTACTACGTGCTGCCGTTGCTGCTGGCCACGCTGCTGGCCACCGCACCGGCACTGCGTCGTCCGCTGCGTGCCAGTGCCGGTGCCACCCGCGCCGGTTGGAAAGCACTGCGCCCGTGGCTGCCGCACATCGTCGCGCTGGCGGTGTTCAGTGTCGGCGCCGCGCTGATCGTGGACGGCACACTGCCGGCACCGCACCGGCACCTGCACACCGCCTCGCTGCCATTGCTGGAAACCTCGCACCTGCTCGGCAGCCTGGCCGGCGTGGTGCTGCTGCTGATCGGCCAGGGACTGTCGCGCCGCAGCCACGCCGCGTGGGTGCTGGCGCTGGTGATCTGCCTGGCCGCACCACTGCCGATCTGGCTGCGCGGCGGGCAGGTACTGATCGCGGTCGCCGCGCTGCTGGTCGCCGTGGCGCTGTGGACGGCACGGCGCGAGTTCTACCGCGAAGGCGCGCTGCTGGACCAGGCGTGGTCGTGGCCGTGGCTGCGCAACCTCGGGCTGGTGCTGGTGGCGGTGGTGTGGCTGCTGTTCTTCGTCTACAGCCATGTGGAATACCAGAACGAGCTGTGGTGGCAGTTCGCGCTGTCCGGCAACGCACCGCGTGCGTTGCGCGCGCTGCTGGTGGTGGCGATGGCGGTGGCGGTCTTCGGCATCGGCCGGCTGCTGCACAGCACCCGCGGACCGCTGCCGGTGGCCGACGAAGCCACCCTGCAGGCCCTGGCGCCGGTGTTGGCGGCCGCGCGCGATACCCAGGCCTGCCTGGTGCTCACCGCCGACAAGGCGGTGCTGCGCGACGAGGCCGGGCTGGGCTTTGTCATGATGCAGCGGCATGGCGGTTCGCTGATCGCGATGGGCGACCCGGTCGGGCCGCCGGACGTAGCCCGCACCCTGATCTGGCGCTTCCGCGAAGAAGCGGACCGCCTTGGCCTGCGGCCGGTGTTCTACCAGGTGGGCGAAGCCTACTGGCAGACCTATCTGGAACTGGGACTGGGCCTGGTCAAACTCGGCGAAGAGGCGATGGTGCCGCTGCAGGAGTTCACCCTGGAAGGGCGCGACCGCGCCGACCTGCGGCAAGCCTGGAACCGCGGCAAACGCAGCGGACTGCACTTCAGCGTGGCGGCAGCCGACGAGGTACCGGCACTGATCCCGGAACTGTCAGCGGTTTCCAGCGCCTGGCTGGACGACAAGGCCGGCGAGGAGAAAGGCTTCTCGCTGGGCAGCTTCGATCCAGCCTACCTGGCACGTTTCCCGGTGGCGCTGGTGGAAGTGGAAGGCCGCATCGTGGCCTTCGCCAACCTGTGGCACGCACCGGCGGGCCATGAGCTGTCGGTCGACCTGATGCGACACCTGCCCGATGCGCCGAAGGGCACGATGGACTTCCTGTTCATCGAGCTGTTCCTGTGGGGACGCGAGCGCGGCGATACCCGGTTCTCGCTGGGCATGGCGCCGCTGTCCGGGCTGGCCAGCCATCGCCTGGCCAGCCGCTGGTCACGCGTGGCCTCGCTGGTGGCACGCCATGGCGAGCGCTTCTATGGCTTCAGCGGCCTGCGCCGCTTCAAATCCAAATTCGCCCCGCAGTGGCGGCCGCGCTACCTCGCCGCGCCCGGTGGCGTGCACCTGCCGGCCGCGTTGCTCGATGCCACCCGCCTGATTTCACTCGAGCCGCGCCACTAGCGGGCAGCAGCGTTGAGGATCTCCCGCGCAAGGCGGTCGTGGTCACCGTTGAAATGGTGGTCACCCGGCAACTGCAGCACGCGCACGCCCGGCGGCAGCTCCGGGCACAGGGCGTCGGCGTCTTTCTGCCCGTAAACACACAGGGTCCTGTCGGCAGGCAGGCGCGCGATCTGCGGCGCGATCGGCAGGCCGTCATCGTTGCTGCCCAACCAGTTGCTGACATGGAATTCGAAATCGGCGGTGCGCCCCACCGACAGCAGCGCGATCAGTTCCACCTGCGATCGCAGCGCCGGTGCCAGCTGGTTGATGCTGGCTGGCAGTACGTCGGCACCTTGGGAAAAGCCGATCAGCAGCAGCTTCGGACGCTGCCAGCGCTGGCGGTAGTAGTCGGCGATGCGGGTCAGGTCGGCGGCAAAGCCGGCCGGCGTACGCGCGCTCCAGAAATACCGCAGCGAGTCCACTCCGACCACCGACACGCCCTGCGCGGCCAACGCCGCGGCAACGTCCTTGTCCAGCCCCGCCCAGCCGCCATCGCCGGACACGAAGATCGCAACGGTGTCTCCGGCGACGCTCGACGGCACCTCGACCACGGGCAGGCCACCGAGGTCCTTCGGGGCGGGTGCCACGTTGACGCCGGGGGCTTCGCCCAGCACCCGCGCCGCAGCCAGCAGGCCAGGCAGCGCATCGCCGCCAGCGGTACGGCGGAAGCTGCGTGCTGAAGCGATTGTCTGCTGGAAGGCACGCGCCTGCGCACCGCTGTCGGCCGCCAGCCACGGCACGGCCAGGGCGGCCGGTTCCAGCACGCCATCGACGATGCCGGCGCCACAGGCCATGCGCTGGCTGACCGCGCCCGGCTGGAAGCCGGTGGTCAACACACCGGCGAACACGCCCTCCCCAGCCTGCGCGGCCAGCACATAGGCGAACCGGGCGCCGTCGCCGTCACCGGCCAGCAAGGGCAGGCGATAGCCCGGCAGGTGCAGCCACGCCTGCAGCCAGCGCGAGAAATTCTCCACGTCGCCTGCACCGAACGCGCAGGCAGCACTGCCTTCGCGCTTCAGGGCGTCCTGCAGCTGTCCCATATCGACCGGCACCACCAGTGCGCCGGCCGCGCGCAGGGCCTCGCGTTCGCGCTGCGCCGCTGAGGCCTTGCCAGGTGCATGGAACCACACCACCACGCGCTGCACCGGGCCTTGCGGCTGCTGCACCGGTACCTGCTGGAACCTGCCATGGCTGGCCGGTTGCACCGGCTGTGCGGCGGCCACGCAGGGCGCCAGCACACACCACGCCAACAGCGCCCGCGCGTAATTCCCACCTGACCGCATGCAGCACTCCCCTCGCCTTTGATGTGCGCCCACGATACGCCCGGCAGCTGCCAAGGTGGTGTGCCGGGACGGGCGTGCGATCAGCGCGCGTTGCGCGCGTGGCGCCAGCCGGACCACGCCAGCCACAGCAGCCAACCGACGATCACCACGATCACCAGTTTCTGGCCTGCCCCGCGCGGCGGATCCCGCCACAGCACGTGCAGCCACAACAGCACGAAGGCCAGCCACGCCCACCACCACAGCACCGTCGCCGCGCGCATCCAGCCGGGTTCGCGACGCAGGTACCAGGACTGCAGCAGCATCGCCACGCTGGCGCACAGGAAGGCGGTCATGGCCGAAAGGCCGTGCACCAGCGGCCACGCAAGCGGGGCCCGCTCGGGCAGCCAGCTGTCGCCGACCGCGACGCCGGCCAGGCCCAGTCCGGCACACGCGAACAGCAGTGCTGCGGCGCCACTGCGGCGCGGACCGCGCAGGTGCCGGTACATCGACAGCCCGAGTACCACGATGGCCACCGCCAGCAGGCAGTAAGCCGTGCGCAGCGCCAGCCCCCAGGGCCCGTGCAAGTACAGGCTCAGGGTAGCGGTGATCCAGTCAAGGTCAGCGCGTGCGAACTGGGTCCACAGGGCGGTCGCCAGGAACAGCAGCAACGCTACCATCGCAACGCCACTGGTCCAGCGCAGGCCGCGTGCGCGGTTCATCGCCCGTCCGCCTCCGGATGCCGCAGCAACCACGCCGCCAGCGCCTGCCGATAGCGTTGCAGCTCTTCGCTGTACAGGTCGAGCACGCACAGCGGGCAACCACTGCCACAGCATTCGTTGGGACCGGGCGCTTCCGGCGGTATCGGACGGGGATCGGGATCAGTCACGCAATCAGGCCAACAGGACAGGCCGCCAGTGTAGCGGCCGCTGTCAGGGCCCGGCCACCCGCAGCAGGTTGGCCCGTGCCGGTGCGTCGAAATGCTGGTGGAACAGATCGCTGAGGTAGATGCGTGGCTGCCGCGCCAGGTTGCGCAGGAAGCGGCGACGGCCGGCACGGTACAGGAACGCCGGCACGCTGCCGGCGTACTCTTCGGCCACGCCGCGGTCATAGGCATCGAACACCGCTTCCGGCGCGCCGAGGATGGCCATGTCGCAGTCCAGGAACAGCGCCGCCTCGTGGTCGACGTCGCCGGGTTGCAGGCTGCCGTGGCGTGCGGTCAGCAGGATCAGTTCGCGCACCCGCGCCACGTCGATGCCCGCATCAGGCAACCAGTGCGCGATGGCTTCGCCGGCCAGGTCGGCAGAGCGCGCTTCGTTGTCCTTGCGCCCGCTTTCGTAGATCGCATCGTGGTACAGCACCGCCAGATAGACCTCGCGCGGCTGCTGCCACGGCGCCTGCGCGGCAACCCACTGCGCGTGCTGCAGCAAGGCGCGCACATGGCCGAAGTGGTGGTAGGCACGCGGCGGTGTCGCGTAGCTGTCCTGCACTGCGTCCCACTGCCCGGCAGGCAGGATGATCGGCTGGAATTCCATGCGCTCAGGATGGGCCAGCGAGCCGCCGCGACGCAAGCACTGGTCATTCTTTCACCACCTGTTCACGGCGCCTGCAACGAAAGGGCCGCTGCCACTTATGCACAGCTTTCTCCGCGCATGGTCCACACCCGCTGTGGATGACCGGCCGGCATCCGACCAGCGGTGCAGCGGCAGGCAGGCGCGGCGCTATGCTCATGGTCGTGGCGCATGCCGCGCCCGCGGAGAATGGCGATGACCCGCCCGTTGCTGTCCGTGTTGGTGGCGTTGGCCACGCTTGCACTGGCCGCCGCGCCGGTGATGGCGCAGGCATCGCTGCAGGCGCCTGACGCTGCGTCGCAGGGCGCGCCGCCGATGGATGCCCCGCCCCCCTCCCCTGCGGAGGTACTGGCCATCCCGCCGGCACTGGCCGCGCTGCTGCAGGCCCGCGTCATCGATCCCGGCGGCGGCCGCGGACCGCAGTTGCATCGACTGGCGGAGATGATCTTCGACCGCGACGGCATGGACCTGCAGTACGACGCCGCGGCGACCTACACCATCGAAGAGACGTGGCAGCATCGTCGCGCCAACTGCCTGTCCTTCACCCTGCTGTTCGTCACCCTGGCGCGCCATATCGGCATCCAGGCGCAGGTCCAGGAAGTGGCCCAGGTGGTGTCCTGGTACCAGGATGCCGGTGTGCTCTACAACGTCGGCCACGTCAACGCGGGCATCGAATTCAACGGCCGACGCGGCACCGTCGACCTGGACCGCAATGTGCTGTACGACCGCGACGGCCCGCGGCCGATCACTGATGCGCGGGCGCTTGCCCACTTCTACAACAACCGCGGTGCCGAACGGATGGAAGCCGGCGACGTGGCAGGCGCGCGTGCCTGGTATGCCGCGGCCCTGCAGCAGGCCACGGACTTCCCGTCTGCGCTGAACAACCTCGGGGTACTGGAAACACGCCAGGGCAACCTGGCGCTGGCGCGGCAGCATTACGCTGAAGCCCTGCGCATCGCACCACGCAATCCGGCCAGCCTGGCCAATGCCAGCAACCTTCTGCTGCGGCTCGGTGAGCCCACGGCGGCGGCACGCCTGCAGGCCCGCCTGCGCAGCGTGCGGCAGAGCGATCCGTTCTTCCAATATGTGCTGGGCACCCAGGCCGAGCGTGCCGGTGATGCCAACGGGGCCATCACCTATTACCGGCGTGCGCTGCGCCTGTACGACAGCGCCCACCAGTTCCACTTCGCGCTCGCCCGTGCCTACCTGATGGCCGGCCAGCTCGAACGCGCCGATGGCGAACTGGCACGCGCCCAGGCGCTGGGCGGTGCGGCCCTGCAATCGCGTTACCAGGACAAGCTGGACAGCCTGCAGCGCTGGCGCCGGCAACAGGCCAGCGCGCGGCTGGGCCGCTGAGCCATCAGGCCTTCTTGAGGAAGCAGGTCTTCAGCACCAGACCCTTGATCTTGTCCGAATTGCCTTCGATGTGCTCGGCATCGTCTTCCACCAGGCGGATGTTGCGGATCACCGTGCCCTGCTTGAGCGGGATCGACGAACCCTTGACCTTCAGGTCCTTGATCACCGTGACCGTGTCACCGGCGGCCAGCACGTTGCCGTTGCTGTCCCGCACCACCACGCCGGAACCGTCACCTTCCTCGGCCGTCCACTCGAAGCCGCAGTCGGCGCAGATCATCAGGGCGCCATCGGCATAGGTGTTTTCAAGCGTGCATTGCGGGCAGGCGGGGGCGCTGGACATCGGGGACAACCTGGTTGTAGTTCAACAGCGGCCATTGTAACCGCCCGCCCCTGCGGACCGGCCCTACCGCTGGGCCGGCCGGCGCGCTACAGTGCGCGGCCCTCGAAACAGCGGAACCCCACCATGCGCCTGGGCATCGACTTCGGCACCAGCAACTCCGCCGCAGCCATCGTCCGCGATGGTCAGGTACAGCCGATCCGTTTCGGCGATGCCGATCAGTTCCGGACATCGGTGTACTTCCCCGGCATCATGCAGGACCCCGGTGAATTCAAGCTGGAACCGGGGCAGGAACATGAGCTGCAGGCACTGATCGACGCCGCCGCCGCCCAGGCGCGCGCCAACGGCCAGGCGCGTCCGCTGGAAGCGCTGCGCCGCGAAGCGCTGCTGTCGCTGCGCCGGCAATGGATGGAAAAGCGCATGGCCGAGCCGCGCAGTTCCAGCCAGCTGCTGCAGAACGCGGTGTATGGCGATGATGCGCTGGAAGCCTACTTCGAGGAAAACGAAGGCAACCTGGTGCAGAGCCCGAAATCGATGCTGGGCTACAACCTGCATCCGCGCGCTCGCCAGACCATCACCGGCATCGCCACCCACATCCTGGAACACATCCGGCTGACCGCCAGCGCCCAGCTGGGCGCACCGGTGCGCGACGCCCTGCTCGGCCGCCCGGTGCAGTTCCGCAGCTCGATCGGCGATGCCGGCAACGAGCAGGCACTGGCGATCCTGCGCGAAGCCGCGCTGGCCGCCGGTTTCGACGAAGTGGCCTTCATGGAAGAGCCCGCTGCGGCGGCGATGCACTACCACGCCACCAGCGCGCAGCCGCACGAGGCGATCATCGTGGACATCGGCGGCGGCACCACCGACATCGCCCATGCCCGCGTGGGCGGGGGCGAGCCGCCGCGCATCCACCGCGCCTGGGGCATCGCCCGCGGCGGTACCGATATCGACCTGGCGCTCAGCCTGGCCGCCTACATGCCACTGTTCGGCCGCGGCATCACCCGGGTGCCCACCCACCACTACGTGGAAGCGGCGATGGTGCAGGACATGACCCGCCAGCGTGACTTCCGCCAGCACAGCTACGACCACGTCGAAGACCCGTATGGCAGCCGCCTGCAGGCGCTGCAGGACACCGGCAACACCGCCCGCCTGTACCGCGAAGTGGAGCGTGCCAAGATCAGTCTCAGCGGAACCGCCGAGCATGCCAGTCCGCTGCCGTTCATCGAGAAAGGCCTGCAGGTGGAAACCTCCGCAGAGGGCCTGGGCCAGGCCGCGCACGGCTACCTTGGCCAGCTGCGCGAGCTGCTCGACCAGGTCCGCCAGGACATCGGCCAGGCCCCGGATGCGGTGTTCATGACCGGCGGCATGTCCCGCGCGGGCTACCTGCGCCAGGCCGCCGCCGATGCCTTCCCGACCGCCCGCCAGGTCCATGGCGATGCCTCCTTCGGGGTCGTGCAGGGCCTCGCGCTGGCGGCAGCGGGCTCGCATTAACATATCTCCGCACGATCCGCGTTAAACTCGACCGGCTTGACATTCACCTGCGCTTTCAGCTTGCGCGCTGCCTTCGTGGCGCGCGCAGCGCGTCCCAGTGCGCAGCCGCCCGCCTGCGGGCCCTGTGGCCATGCTTTCCTTGGCTCTGCCATGACCACGTACCCGCTCCGAGCCGCGATCGAGACCATCTTTGGGCATTACGAAGGCCCACGAGGCCTTACAAACTGAGCAGCCCCCGGCCTCCATCGACTGCCGTCGCTGTGACGCGGTGTGCTGCCGGATGCCGGTGTGGTTGATGCCAGGCGATGACGTCCCCATCTGGTTCGTTGAAAGCGACGGCCACGGCGGCCGCCGCATGGCGCAGAACGAAGAAGGCTGGTGCGCAGCCATCGACCCGTACCACCTGCGTTGTTCCATCTACACGCAGCGTCCCGCCATCTGCCGCCAGTTCGAGATGGGCGGCGATGACTGCCAGCGTGAACGGCAGGACTATCAGCACCAGGCCCTTGCCTGGAACCCTCCCCACCCTTCCACCTGACAGGAGCACCCATGCCCCGCAAGGCAAAGACCCCCGCGAAGGCCAGCAACACCATCCGCAACGAGCGTAAGGCCGGTTCATCGTCCACGCCCAGCAGCAACAGCATCGCCGCCGACCTGGCCGCGTTCCGCAAGGCCGGCGGCAAGATCGAAGTCCTCGGCAACACCTGGTCGCTGAAGAAAGCCAGCTGACCGCGTCGGCGACCGCGGCGGCATCACCGCCGCGGCCGGCCAAGCCTGGCCCCTGCCAACGGGTCAGCGATCCAGCCGGACCCGCACGCCACCGGAATGCGATTCCAGGCTGATGTCCCCATCGCCATTGCCCAACCGGGTATCCAGCGAGCTGCCAGGACCGTAGCGCGGCCGTTCCACCTTGCCCGCGTCACTCTGGATGGAACCGCTGAAACTGTTGACCGACAGCTGCGCGGAAACGTTGCGCGGCAGGTGCAGCGAGATCGGCGCACTGACCGATTCCACGCTGATCCGCCCGCCCGGCGCCAATGCCGCCGCGGACAGCTCCACCGTCCCCGATACGGTTTCCACCACCATGCGCTGCGTGCGGCCGGCCTCCACGCCAACCCGGCCGGACACCGAGGTGGCGCCGATTTCGCCGGACAGCCCACCACCGGCCCGGATGCTGCCACTCACCGTGCGCGCGTCGATCCGCGTGGTCTGCAACTGCGCATCGACATCACCGCTGACGGTGTTGAGCGTGCTCTCGCCGCTGCGACCGGCGGCGCGCAGATCCCCGCTGACCGTGTTCGCCTGCAGGCGCTTGACGTCGATCGCGCTGATGTCCAGGTCGGCGCTCACCGTACCCAGCTGCAGCTCCACCGCACGTGGCACGCGCAGTTCCAGGGTGGCGCCGCCGCTGTTGTTGCGCCGTGGGTACTGCACTTCCCAGCGCACCCGGTTCGCGCTTTTTTCCTGCTTCAGGGTCAGTCCGTCGGGGAGCGTGCCGGTGAGCTGCACCTCGTTGCGGTCCCAGCCGCGTACCACCACCTTGCCGGCGACATTACTCAATTCGACCCGTCCACCACTGGCGATGGCGTGGCGCTCATCGACGCGGGTGTCCGCCCACGCCGGCAGGGACAGCAACGCCAGGGCGGCGAACGGCAGCGCGCGGCGCGGGAAACAAACGTTCATGGTCATGGTTCTCCTGGTGGATCGGATCAGCTGGGCAGGCCGGTAGCGGACGTCGCCGCCTGCCGGGTCAGTTCAAGCCGCAGCGCGTAAGTGCGCTGCAGCTGTTCAAGCAGGTGGCGCGAACGCGGGCTCTGCGCCAGCGCGGCATGGATCTGGTCGGCACTGTCGTCCAGCTCGCGCAGCGCCGGGCGCCACTCCGGCGCATCGACCCGCGGCAGCGCCGCGATGGCCTGCTGGTAGTCGGCGCTCATCGCGCTGGCCTGCTGCTGCAGCACGCTGGGCGCAGCCGGCGCCTGCGATGGCAGCTGCATCGTCAGCGGCACCACCCAGTACAAGGCAATGCTCGCGGCCAATGCCGCGCCGGCCGGCAATGCCCAGCGCAGGCGGCGGCGCGCGGAGCGGCCGTGGGCCAGCGTGCGCGGCGGCGTGGCCACGATCGGCGGCCGCGGCGGCAGCGCAGCCTGCAACCGTATCCAGCCATCACTTGGCGGCGCCAGCTCCCTTGGCAGCGCGCGCAGGCGCTGCTGCAGCGCGTCGTCGGTGTCGTCGGTGTCGTCGGTCCTGCGGGGGGTTTCGTGGTTCATGTCATGTCTCCCAGGCGCGCGCGCAACAGGCCGCGTGCTCGATGCAACTGTGCCTTCGAACTGCCGACCGCCATCTGCAGCTGTTCGGCGATCTCACTGTGTTTCCAGCCTTCGATGTCGTGCAGCACCAGCACCGCGCGGGCGCGCGGCGGCAGCGTGGCCAGCACCCGCTCCAGGTCGCGTTCGGTCCCGGCGCAGCGGTCATGTACCTGCATTTCCGGCAGATCCAGGTCCGCATCGTCCAGGCTGTCGTGGGCCTGGTTTCCGCGCGCGCGCAGCTCCATCAATGCGGCGTTGACCGCAAGTCGATGCAGCCAGGTGGCAACGCTGCTGTCCATCCGGAACGCCGGCAGCGCTTTCCATGCCTGCAAAAACGCTTCCTGCAGCGCATCTTCGGCACGTGCCTGCTGGCCGCCGCACAACCGCCACACCACCGCGAACAGGCGCGGCGCATGCCGCCGGTACAGCTGCTCGTAGGCCGCGACGTCGCCCGCGGCCGCAGCACGCACCATCTCCGGCTCGTCATGGGCAGGCAGGGGGGTGTCCAGTGCTGGCGTGAGCGTGTCGAGCATGACCCTTGGATGCGGCGCCTGCAGAAAAGGTTTAAAGCGGTTGACCGTCGATTGCCTTTAAACCTTCCGGCAACCGCGTGCATCCAAGCCAGGTACCCAGCGGCCACCCGGCCACGGAGAAGCCCCATGTCCACCCCCGCCGCCAGCGGCCTGCTCGCCATCCTCGTCTGCGGCCTGCTGCAGGGCAATCCCCTGCAGCTGCAGGTGCGCCTGCACGGCAACCGCGCCTGCCTGCTGCAGCAGGGCGCCGTGGCGGCCTGCATGGGGCTGCCTGATGCGATGACGATGGTCGATCCCCGCACCGGGCGCAGGTAACATCGACCTCCCCCTGCGTTACCGGATGTCTGTTTGATGGAAAAGTACCTGCCGCCGTGGGCCCATGCCTGGCTGGAACAAGCCGAGACCGCCCTGCTGGTGCTGGCCACCCTGCTGGCCGCCTGGCTGGTGAAGCTGGTCGTGCGCCGGCTGATCCGCCGCTTCGCCGCGCACTACACGCTTCCCCCTGAAATGGTGATGGGCGCGCGCCGGATCACCACCTTCGTCATCTACTTCGCTGCGCTGCTGGTGATCCTGCACATCCTCGGCACGTCGGGCGCGGTGCTGTGGACGGCGTTCACCGGCTTTGCGGCGGTGGGCGCGGTGGCGTTCTTCGCGGCCTGGAGCGTGCTGTCGAACATCTTCTGCACGCTGCTGATCTTCACCACGCGGCCGTTCCGCCTGCACGATTACATCGAAGTGCTGGAGAACGGCGAGAAGCCGGGGCTGAAGGGTCGGGTGATCGATGTGAACCTGATCTACACCACGCTGCAGGAAACCGGTGAGGGACACGAAGGGACGGTGCTGCAGTTGCCGAACAATCTGTTTTTCCAGCGCACCGTGCGGCGGTGGCGGGATCCGTCGACGGCGCCGGGTGGGATACAGGGCGACGGTTGAGGGTTGGCGAACGGGTGAGACCCCCTCGCGGGTGGCTGAAAGCCGCAGCGGGAAGTGGGCCGGGCGATGGGGCTGGGCGGGGGACGG
>NZ_LDJK01000008.1 GCF_001431535.1 Stenotrophomonas chelatiphaga | reverse complement strand
GAACACGGCCTGCCAGCGGCAGCGGCTGCCTACCAGTCCATGCTCGAAGACATCCGCCTGCTGGCCGCCGACGGGGGCATCGTGCCGTGCAGCCTGCCCGGCGGCCCGCGCGGTCGCCACGACGGCTGGATGCGCGCCGTGCATGACGACGGCGGCCACCTGCTGGCCTTCACCCTGAGCATCCCGCACCCCGACGGCAGCCCTGCCGGCGAACGCTGGGAGCTGGCGCTGGAAAGTGCCGGGCACGGGCTGTGGGACTGGGACCTGGCCAGCGACCGCGTGCTGCGGTCGCCAACGGTCGATGGCCGGATCGACGCCCAGGAGCGCGCCGGTGCGCTGCTGGAGCGGATCCATCCCGACGACCGCGCCGGCGTGCATGCGGCGGTGCAGCAGCACCTGCGCGGCGAGGTCAACCAGTACAGCGCCGAATTCCGTTACCGCCAGCCCGACCAGGGCTGGCGCTGGGTGCTTGATCGCGGCCGGGTCGTGGCGCGGACCGCCGACGGCCAGCCGTTGCGCATGGTCGGCACCCACACCGATATCGAACACCAGAAGCAGCTGGAAGCCCACCTGCACGACCAGCAGCTGCACCTGCGCCAGGCACAGCAGATCGCCAGCATGGGCAGCTGGTCGTGGGAGCCGGCGGGCCGCCGTTTCTGGTGGTCGCCGGAACTGCATGCGCTGCTGGGAACCGAAGGCGCCGAGGGCGCCGCGGCATCCAGCCCACGTGCCTGGCTGCGCCGCCTGCACCCGCGTTCGCGCAGTGCGCTGGGGATGGCGTGGCGGCGGCTGTGGCGTGACGGGCGGGCGGCAAACCTGGACCTGGAGCTGCGCCGGCTCGGGCACCACCCCGCGCTGCAGCTGCGCCTGTGGATGCAGCCGTTGCAGGCCGCCGATGGACAGATCCAGCGCCTGCTCGGCCAGGTGCAGAACATCAGCGAACAACACCAGACCGACGCCCTGATCCGCTGGCGCACCGAGTTGTTGAATCGTGTCTCCGCATTGGGACGCATCGGCGGCTGCGAGATCGAAGTCGATACCCGGCAGATGCAGTGGACCGAAGAGTGCTATCGCATCCATGGCCTGCGCAAGGAATCGATCAGCCTGGACCAGGCGCTCGCGCTGTACACCGACGATTCGCGCAGCGCCTTCGAATCCGCGCTTGAGCGCATCGCCGCCGGCGGCCTGCCCGAACAGCTGGACCTGTGCTTCTACCGGCAATCCGGCATGCGCGTATGGGTGCAGGTGTTGATCGAACTGGACCGCCGTGACGGCCTGCCGCCGCGCTTCGTGGTGCTGTTCCGTGACATCACCCGCGAACGCGAGGCAAACGAACGCATCGAGCTGCTGGCCCACTACGACCTGCTGACCGGGCTGCCCAACCGCATGCTGCTGCGCGAGCAGACCGCCGATGCGATCGACGAGGCGCGCGATCGCGGCACGCCGCTGGCGATGCTGTTCATCGACCTGGACGGCTTCAAGACCATCAACGACAGCTTCGGCCATGCCACCGGCGATACCCTGCTCAAGGCCGCAGCCACCCGGCTGCACCAGAACCTGCGCAACAGCGACCTGTTCGGGCGCTTCAACGGCGATGAGTTCATCGTGGTGCTGCGCGACCTGGCCGAAGCCGAGGATGCCGGGCACGTGGCGCGCAAGCTGATCGCCTCGCTGGCCGAACCGCTGCATCGCGGCCAGGACCTGCTGAAGGTCGGCGCCAGCGTCGGCATCGCGATGCTGGAAGACGGCCGCGAAGATTTCGACTCGCTGCTGCGCGCTGCCGATGCGGCCATGCACGCGGCGAAGGAAGCGGGCCGCAATACCTACCAGTATTACAGCCAGGATGCGCTCAGCCGCATCCAGCGCAGGCTGGACATCGAACATGCGCTGCACGGTGCCATCGAGCGCGAAGAGTTCAGCCTGGTCTACCAGCCGCTGATGCACGCCGAACCCGGCCAGCCCCCGGCGATCGAGGCGCTGCTGCGCTGGCACCGTCCCGGCCTGGGCTACTGCAGCCCGGTTGAATTCATCCCGATCGCGGAGAAGTGCGGCGAGATCGTGCGCATCGGCGACTGGGTGCTCAACGAAGCCTGCCGGCAGGCCTCGGCGTGGGATCGCGCCGGCCTGGTGTTCGACCGCATCGCGGTCAACGTATCGGCGGTGCAGCTGCGCGAGCGTGGCTTCGCCGAGCGGGTCATCGAGGTCTGCCATGCGCATGGCCTGTCGCCGACCCGGATGGAGCTGGAGCTCACCGAATCGGCGCTGATCCGTGACACCGACATCCTGCGCCACTGCTTCGACGTGTTCGAACGGCACAACGTGCCGCTGGCCGTGGACGATTTCGGTACCGGTTTCTCCAACCTGCACTACCTCAACCGGTTCCCGGTGGGACGGCTGAAGATCGACCGCAGCTTCGTGCAGGGCATGCTCGAAGATGCCGGCACCGCCGAAGTGACCCAGGCCATCGTCCACCTGGGCCATGCCCTGGGCATGAAAGTGGTGGCCGAAGGGGTCGAGACCACACAGGAGGAAGACCTGCTGCGCCGCCAGGGCTGCGACGAGATCCAGGGCTACCTGTATTCGCGGCCGCTGGTACCGCGCGAGCTGGCACAGTGGCTGCGCAATGCGGCCACCGGCGCATCGATGCGCGATACCGCAGCGGCCCTGGTGGGCTGAACGCCGCCGTTGCGTGCGTGGCGGCGCGCGGTCGCCGCAAGTGGAGCAAACGCTGCCGCCCGCAGGCAGCATCCAGCGCGTGTCAGCGAGGCATCGGCGCCGTAGCGGGCGCATCGGCGGCAGGCCCCAGGTCCCTTGCATCCAGTCCCAGGTCCCAGCCCAGGCTGGCCTGTTCGGCACTGTGACGCGCAGCGGCCTGCCTGGCCGCCATCTGCTCCAGCTGCGCCAACTCTGCCTGTGCCATCGCTTCCAGCTGCTGCAACTGCTGGCGCACGGTCCTGGCCGCGGGCGCCGCAGCGGGAGCCCGGACAAGCTCCGGACCCGGGCCCGGGCACGACAAAGCCCCGGCACTGCCGGGGCTCTGCGGTTGACCTGATGGATCAAGCACCACGCGGGATCAGAACAGTTCCACCGTTCCGGCACCCATGCTCTGCTGGGTGACCGGCTTGTGCGGCGGGCGCTCCCATTCGCTGCGCAGGTCACGCAGGCGGTTGCCGGTGCGCGCCAGGGCGGTGACCATCTCCTCGTCGGCCGCACCGTCATGGCGATGCAGCAGTTCCTGCAGCGCCAGCGCTTCGCGGTTGATCGAGGTCAGGCGGTCCAGGTGGACGTGCACCCCGCCGAGCGCCTGGGTGGCGATGTCTTCGAACTGCAGGGCGCGCACGGCTTCGGCCACGCTGCCGTCGATCGAGCGGGCGCATTCGGACACTTCGCGCATGCCATCGCCCAGCGAGGCATTGATCTGCGCCACGTTGTCGACCATGGAAGCGGCTTCCATGCGTGCCTCGCGGGAGCGGTCCATGTCACGCGATGCCATGTGGGTGACCGTTTCGCGGACCTTGGCGATGGCGTCCTTGGAGCTGTGGGCGAGCTTGCGGATCTGCTCGTTGAAGGTGGTCGAACGCTCGGACAGGTTGCGCACCTCGTCGGCCACCACGGCAAAGCCGCGACCGGCTTCACCGGCACGCGCTGCTTCGATGGCCGCGTTCAGTGCCAGCAGGTTGGTCTGGTCGGCGATCGACTTGACGTCTTCCAGCAGTGCGAAGATGCCATCCAGGTGCTGTGCCATCTGGTCGATGTGCTGCACGGTGTTGCTGCTCTGGCCGCTGACCTGTTCCAGCGCTTCCACCAGCTGTTCCATCTGGTGGCTGGCGTGCTGGGCGAAGCGGGCCACGTCCAGCCCGGCCGACCCATCTTCACCGGTGCGGTCGACGATGCGGGCCAGTGCCTGGCTCTGCTGGCGCGACTTGCGGTTCATTGCCTCGAAGCTGCCACCCAGGCCGGACACGGCCTGGCGGATCAGGTCGCGGGCGCGCTCGACTTCGCTGCGCGAGCCGTCGATTTCATTGCTGACGAAGTTGCGCAGTTCGGTCAGCAGCTGGTCCTGCTCGCGCAGGATGCGGGCCTGTTCCGGCGAACGCCCGGCCGGAGCACGGGTGCTCCACCAGGCGTGGCCGAGCCAGCTCAGCGTCATCGTGGTAAGGATCGCCCAGCGCAGGGCCGCAGGCCACTCCAGAGCAAAGGCGAGGGGCAGAAGCAGGGTCAGCACCAACGGTGCGGCCAGACGGATGATGGTGCGAGAGTACATGGACGTTCCCGGGAGAGTCACAAATGCAGTATCGGCCGTACCCGGGTTCTCTTTAACGCCGATGTTGCATGCGCGCGCCTGGTTCGCCGCTGCGCTCGCCAAGCCACTCAGCGCAGCGCGCGGTCCACCGCTTCCACCATGGCCTTGCGTGCCAGCAGGAAGTCCCAGTAGCTGCCGCCCAACTGGCGCCACAGCACCGCCGAGCGTACCGCCGCCAGCAGCAGCGCGCGGATTTCGGCCACCACGCCGGCCTGGCCCAGGTAATGCGGGTTGCCCTGCACCATGACCCGCGGCTTCAGGTGGCTGATGGTGTCGGCATACACGCCGCCCAGCGTGGCCAGCACGTCCGGATGCCCGCTGTCGCCCAGCTCGCGGCCCTGGCGGCTGGCGCGCTCGATGCCGGCGGTGACCTTGGCGATGGTGTCCGGCTCGCGCACGAAGCGGCGCTCCAGCTGCAGCACCGCCAGCGCCAGCTTGGGCAGGATGGGGTCCTGGCCCTGGTTGCGGAAATAGTTGTGCAGCAGGCGCAGGCCCGGCTTGAGCGACTCGCGGTCGCCATAGACGTCCTGCGGCGATGCGGCGTCGATGCGGAACACGCTGTCCATGGCGGTGCGGACCGCACCGGCGTCGGAGTGGCCGGTATCGGCGATGCGGCGGACCTGTTGCAGGGCCTGGGCTATGCCGGCCAGGGCCAGTACGCGGTCGTCGACAGTGAAACTCATGCAGCAGATACCTCGAAAGGAGAAGGAGTAGGGCGTAGCCGCTGTTCGAGCGGCGCGTCGGTGGCGGCGATCACCGCACCACCGAGGCAGACATCGCCCTGGTACAGCACCAGCGACTGGCCGGGAGTGACCGCCCGCTGGGGAGTGGGGAAGCGGACGTGCAGGCTGCCATCATCGCGCACCTGCACCGTACAGGCCTCGTCGGGCTGGCGGTAGCGGGTCTGCGCGGTGCACTCGAAGCGGGCGGCGGGCGGCGCACCGGCGATCCAGTGCGCGTTTTCACTGACCAGCTCGGTGGACATCAACCAGGGGCTTTCACGGTCCTGGTCCACGTACAGCGTATTGCTGGCCACGTCCTTGCCCACCACGTACCACGGCGCCGCCGGACGGCCACGCACGCCGCCGATGTTCAGGCCCTCGCGCTGGCCCAGGGTGAAGTAGAACACCCCGGGGTGCTCGGCGATCTCCGCCCCGTCCGGATCGACGATGCGGCCCTGGCGCGCGGGCAGGTACTGGCCGAGGAACTCGCGGAAATCGCGTTCCCCGATGAAGCAGATCCCGGTGGAGTCCTTCTTGGCGTGCGTTGGCAGGTTGGCGTCACGCGCCATCCGGCGCAGGTCGCTCTTGTTCAGGTCGCCGATCGGGAACAACGTTGCCGACAGCTGGGCCTGGCCCAGCTGGTGCAGGAAATAGCTCTGGTCCTTGCTGCGGTCGGCGCCACGCAGCAGCAGCCACTGGTTGCCCTCGCGGGCGATCCGCGCGTAATGGCCGGTGGCGATGCGCTCGGCGCCCAGCTCGCGGGCGGCATCCAGGAAGTGCTTGAACTTCACTTCGCGGTTGCACAGCACGTCCGGATTGGGGGTGCGCCCGGCCGCATACTCGGCCAGGAAGTGTTCGAACACGCCGTTCCAGTATTCGCTGGAAAAATCGCGGAAGTGGAACGGGATGCCGAGCAGCCCGCACACCGCCACCGCATCGCGGCGATCGTCCTCGGCGCGGCATTCGCCGCTGCCATCATCGGCCCAGTTCTGCATGAACAGTCCGGCCACCGGCTCGCCCTGCTGGACCAGCCGCCAGGCGGCCACCGAAGAGTCCACCCCGCCGGACACGCCGACCATGATCCGCGGCGCGCTCATGCTGCGACCTCCTTGACCAGGGCGAGGGGATGACGCTGGCCGGCGAGGAAGTCGGCCACCACCTGCCAGACCAGCGGGCTGCGCAGCCGCTGCCGTGCAGCCAGCAGCTCGCCGGGCTGCAGCCACAGCGCGCGCTCGATACCGGTATCCAGCGGGCGTTGGGGATCGTGCCGCAGCGGGCGCGCGGCATAGCTGAAGCGCAGGAACGGGGTGCCGTCCGGGGCGGTCCACTGGTAGGTGCCGATGAACGCGGTCAGTTCGACCTCCCAGCCGGTTTCTTCCCGGGTCTCGCGCAGTGCTGCTTCGGCCAGCGACTCGCCCGGCTCCAGGTGGCCGGCGGGCTGGTTGAGCACCAGCACGCCATCGATGCGTTCTTCGACCAGCAACAGCCGGCCGGCGTCGACCACCACGGTGG
Organism: Stenotrophomonas chelatiphaga; assembly: GCF_001431535.1. Classification (GTDB taxonomy): domain Bacteria; phylum Pseudomonadota; class Gammaproteobacteria; order Xanthomonadales; family Xanthomonadaceae; genus Stenotrophomonas; species Stenotrophomonas chelatiphaga. Next base: position 130,151 of record NZ_LDJK01000008.1, on the reverse strand, counting down.
CGACGGTGACGCGGGGTGCCCAGCGCGGCGCAGCAGCATTCACTTCAGTATTCGTCCTGCTTGGTCAGTTCCAGTTCCATCGCATCGGCGGTCCGGCTGGCCGCTTCGATGGCATCGTCCAGTGCTTCCGCAGACGCATCGGCATCCACCTTCACCACGAACATGGCGATCTTGTCCTGCTTCACCCAGCCGCCCATTTTCGCATCCTGCGCATCTTCGAGCAGGCGGTTGGCCACGGCCACCGGGAACTGGTCGGTGCTGGCCTGGTAGCCCGGCGACCAGATCTCGCGCACGTGCTGGCTGCCGAATTCTTCCACCACCGAACGCACATAGACCAGCTGGGTGCGGTCGCCTTCCATGTCGAACACCATGCGATAGTCGCCGTCCTCGTCGATCTCGTAGGGGTAGCCCAGCTTGTCGAGATGGCGTCCGATGGCCTTGTCCGGCTCGGCGGCGAAGGAGGGGGTCGCCATGGCGGCGACAGCCAGCAGCAGGGCGGAGCGAAGCGTCCTTTCCATGAGAATCCTGTGAAGGTGGTGCAGGGAGTCCCGCAGATTGTGAAGGCGCGTCGGCTTGCCGTCCAATCCGGCCAAGCCAGCCACTATAATAAGCGGATGCCTCGCGAGACTTCCCACGAATCCCATTCCGACCACGGCGTGCTGCTTGAACCGGCCCGCCCGGAGGTCGCCCCCCCGCCGTTCTACCAGGTGATGCTGTTGAACGATGACTACACCCCGATGGATTTCGTGGTCGATGTGCTGCAGCAGTTCTTCAACCTGGACCTGGACCGGGCCACCCAGGTGATGCTCCACGTGCATACCCGTGGCCGCGGCATCTGCGGTGTGTTCACCCGCGAAGTGGCCGAAACCAAAGTGGCGCAGGTCAACGAATATGCCCGGATGAACCAGCATCCGCTGCTGTGCACGATGGAAAAGGCCTGATCGGGCGGCCATGACCGCTGCGTGGTAGTCCGGTGCGTTCCATCTACGGCACGATCGCACGTCCCGGCGACGACGCAGCTGGCGTCGGTAATGCGTCTGTCCTGCCTTGGTTTGCGGCGCCACCGGCCGCCCATCGCCTTATCCTGCGTGTGCGTGGGCTGAAAGCCAGCACCCGGCGGGGATCCGGTTTAGGTTATGGTGGAATCACCCTCGCCAGGCGCGCGACGGCATGCTAACGCCGTATGAACGGGCAGTTCCGCTAGGGTGATGGAAAACGTGTGGTCAGGCCGCATATCGTCTTCAACTGCCGCCGGAGTAGAGCATGTTCAGCAAAGACCTCGAACACACCATTGGCCAGTGCTACAAGCGGGCACGGGAAGCGCGGCATGAATTCATGACCGTCGAACACCTGTTGCTGGCGCTGCTGGACAACCCCTCGGCCCAGGCCGTCCTGAAGGCGTGCGGTGCCGACGCCGAACGCCTGCGCCAGGAGCTGGAGCAGGCCATCGAAGCGTCGGTTTCGCGGCTTGCCGAAGACGATGGGCGCGACACCCAGCCCACCCTGGGCTTCCAGCGCGTGTTGCAGCGCGCGGTCTACCACGTGCAGTCCTCGGGCAAGAAGGAAGTCACCGGCGCCAACGTGCTGGTGGCGATCTTCGGCGAGAAGGATTCGCACGCTGTCTATTATCTCAACCAGCAGGACGTCACCCGGCTGGACGTGGTCAATTACCTGTCCCATGGCATCGCCAAGCTGGGCGAGGAGGGCGAGTCGTCTTCGCCGGCCGATCCCGAGGGCCGCGCTGAAGGCGGGGAGGGCGAGGGCAAGGGCGATGCGCTGGCCGAGTTCGCCAGCAACCTCAACGAGCAGGCCCGCAACGGCCGTATCGACCCGCTGGTGGGCCGTGCCGACGAAATAGAGCGCACCATCCAGGTGCTGTGCCGCCGTCGCAAGAACAACCCGCTGTACGTCGGCGAAGCCGGCGTGGGCAAGACCGCCATCGCCGAAGGTCTGGCGCGCCGGATCGTGGAAGGCTCGGTGCCGGAAGTGCTCGCCGATGCGGTCATCTACTCGCTGGACCTGGGCGCGCTGGTGGCCGGCACCAAGTACCGCGGCGACTTCGAAAAGCGCCTGAAGGGCGTGCTGACCTCGTTGAAGAAGGTGCCCAATGCGGTGCTGTTCATCGACGAGATCCACACCATCATCGGCGCCGGTTCGGCGTCCGGTGGCACCATGGATGCCTCCAACCTGATCAAACCGGCGCTGGCCTCCGGCGACCTGCGCTGCATCGGCTCCACCACCTTCCAGGAATACCGCGGCATCTTCGAAAAGGATCGTGCGCTGGCACGGCGCTTCCAGAAGATCGACATCGTCGAACCGACCGTGGGCGAAACCTACGAGATCCTGCAGGGACTGAAGCCGAAGTACGAAGAGCACCACGGCGTGACCTATGCCGATGATGCGCTGCAGGCCGCGGTGGACCTGTCGGTCAAGCATATCGGCGACCGCCTGTTGCCGGACAAGGCGATCGACGTCATCGACGAGGCCGGTGCACGGCAGCGCCTGATGCCGGAAGGGCAGCGCAAGGAGCTGATCGACATCGAGGAGATCGAGGCGATCGTGGCCAAGATGGCGCGCATCCCGGCCAAACAGGTCAGCGCCACCGACAAGGACGTGCTCAAGCACCTGGAGCGCAACCTGAAGATGGTGATCTTCGGCCAGGATCCGGCCATCGAAACGCTGTCTTCGGCGATCAAGCTGGCCCGCTCCGGCCTGGCCAACCCGGAAAAGCCGATCGGCAACTTCCTGTTCGCCGGCCCGACCGGTGTCGGCAAGACCGAGGTCACCAAGCAGCTGGCCCTGCAGCTGGGGATCGAGCTGGTCCGCTTCGACATGTCCGAGTACATGGAAGGGCATTCGATCAGTCGCCTGATCGGTGCGCCTCCGGGCTACGTGGGCTTCGACCAGGGTGGCCTGCTGACCGAAAAGATCGTCAAGACGCCGCACTGCGTGCTGCTGCTGGACGAAATCGAAAAGGCGCACCCGGATATCTTCAACATCCTGCTGCAGGTCATGGACCGCGGCGTGCTGACCGATACCAACGGACGCGAAGCCAACTTCAAGAACGTGGTGCTGGTGATGACCACCAATGCCGGTGCCGCGCAGGCGTCACGGCGTTCGATCGGGTTCACCAAGCAGGATCATGCTACCGATGCGATGGAAACCATCCGGCGCAGCTTCACGCCGGAGTTCCGCAACCGGCTCGATGCGGTGGTGCAGTTCCAGGCGTTGGGCTTCGAGCACATCCTGCGCGTGGTCGACAAGTTCCTGATCGAGCTGGAAATGCTGCTGCAGGAAAAGCACGTCAGCCTGTCGGCCACGCCGACCGCGCGCGACTGGCTGGCCCAGCACGGTTTCGATCCGCTGATGGGCGCACGGCCGATGGCCCGTGTCATCCAGGACAAGGTCAAGCGTCCGCTGGCCGACGAGCTGCTGTTCGGCAAGCTGGTCAACGGCGGCAGGGTCAGCATCGACGTGCGCGACAACGAACTGGTGGTGGAAACCTTCCCGGAACCGGAACGTCTGTTGCCGGCCACGGTTTAAGGGGACGGGGTCAGCGTCCTTTCGCGCAGCGAAAGGACCCTGGCCCCTCCTGACCCTGCCGGATCGAATCTGCAGCAACGCCAAAAGGCCAGCTCGACGGCTGGCCTTTCTCGTCGACGCGGATGCGTCGGAACGCTTACTTCATGCGGTAGGTGATACGGCCCTTGGTCAGGTCGTACGGGGTCATTTCAACCTTGACCCGGTCACCGGTCAGAATGCGGATGTAGTTCTTGCGCATGCGGCCGGAGATATGGGCAATGATTTCATGACCATTTTCCAGGCGGACGCGGAACGTCGTGTTCGGCAGCGTCTCGCTGACGGTGCCTTCGAACTCGATGGAGTCGTCTTTCGACATGTAATCCTGTGCGGTTCAGAGAGCGGCCACGGGGGCCTAAGCCGCTGCATTTTACGCACATGTGCCCGTTTTTGCAAAGATTGCGTTAACCGTCACCCTGTAGCGGGATATGCCCCTTCCCCGGGGCGGCCCGCCACTGTCTGTCTGCAGGGTCAGAATCTGCCGGGTTGAGCTATTCCGAGCTCTGCACCTCGTTGCTAACGTGCCTCTCATCACAGGATTCATCCGCCAAAGCGCCCAGGCCGTCCACGTTGAGGCGACCCGGCGCGACGCAGCTGTAAGGGAAGCCGAGCAATGAGACACCCTCAAGACGCAGCCGAAACCCGTGTCCATGACATTGCGCAGAGGCTGGCACGTCACCAGCGCTGCGACCGGACAGGCACCCTCACCCCCACCCACACCTTGTCCGATCCGCTCATGGCGCGACTACGCGACTTTGTCCAGGCGGGGGAGGCCGTGCACATGGTCCTCCCTGCCTTCCCCGCCAAATCGCCCTCCCGTCGAAAGGTGCTGGGAACGCTGCCTGACCTGGCCGAAGCGTTGTCGCTGGATGCACTGGAGCGGCTGTGCGCCCGCATCGCCGCGATCCACCCTGCTGGCGCCCGCCTGACGATCTGTTCGGATGGCCATGTATTCGGGCCCACCATCGGCGTCAGCGACCCGGTCATCGACCAGTACCAGGACGCCATCGGCGCGATGATCGCTCGTCGCAGGCTGGACCACCTGGACACCTTCTGCCTGTGTGACTGCACCTCCCTGCCAGCCGGCAGCGCGGGCCACGACGATCGCCGCGCAGCGTTGCTGGCGCAGCATGGGCAATCGCTGGATGACATCCGCAGCGGACTGTTGCGGACCGATGACGGAGTGCGGCAGCTGCGCGGCATCATCCGGTTCATGGTCGAAGATGACTGGCGCGCCGATGATATGCGAACCGCCACGCAGATCCAGCGCGAAGCCAAGGCGCGGGCCTACCAGGTCGTGCAGCGCAGTCTGGCGTGGGGCAGTCTTCTGAAGGCGGTCTTTCCGCGGTCGCTCCGCCTGTCCATCCATCCACAGGCGCGTGGCAGTGAAAAGCTGGGCATCCACATGCTGCCCACCGCTGATGCCTGGCTGACGCCCTGGCATGCCGTCGCGGTGGACCTCGGGGATCGCACCGTGCTGATGAAAAGGCACCAGGCTGAGAACCAGGGCGCAAGGCTGATCCACGTGGAAGGACGTCCCAGCCACTACAGCGTGTGGCCGGACCGACGTCGCCGCTCGCTGCACGATCGTGCCGCGGCCTGAATCCGCCCTCAGTCGGGGAGGTAATGCCGCAGCGGGAGCCGCGCCACTGCCGCCGACCAGTTGCCGGACACCATCGGCTGCTGGATGGCCCGCCGCATGTGTGCCAGGAAACGGTCGCGCGGCCATTGTGTTGCCCCCATCCGCATCAGGTGGGGGTTCTGCACCTGTGCATCCATCAGCGGCGCGCCCCAGTCGTGGAGCAGTCTGGCCAGTACGGCCAGGGCCGCCTTGGAGCCCCCGCTGCGCGCGCTGAACATGCTTTCGCCGAAGAACATCCTGCCCAGCGCCACGCCATAGATGCCGCCAACGAGCGCCGGCCCCTCCCAGACTTCGACCGCGTGTGCGTGCCCCAGCCGATGCAGCTCCGTATAGGCGTGGATCATGTCCGTGCCGATCCACGTGCCGTCCTGCCCGGGTCGCGGCATCGCGGCGCAGGCGTGGATGACCTGGTCGAAGGCGGTGTCGGCGGTGACCTCCCAGTCCAAGGCCCTCAGTTGCCTGCGGAATCTACGCGACAGATGCACGCCATCGGTGGGGAACACGGTGCGCGGATCGGGTGACCACCACAGGATCGGCTCACCTTGGCTGAACCACGGGAACGCCCCTTGCGCATAAGCGTTCAGCAGCCGCTGGGGGCACAGGTCGCCGCCGATGGCCAACAGGCCGTCGGGTTGGCGCAGTGCGGTCTCGGCGTGGGGAAAGGCGGCGGCGGGATCACTCGCCAGCCGCCAGGGCAGGTGCCGGCTCATCGCCTGGTGCAGACGTAAAGAACCATCGATTGGACTACGCAGTGTGGAAACAATGGGTCAACCATAGCGCTGCCGGTCATGAGCGTCGAGCCGCTGCGCAATAAGGACGATCGGCGATAGGGAAGCCACCAATCCCGATCGGTTCGGATCGCTTCCGTTGATCACTTGACGCAGTGCCCATTTCCATTGAGGTGGCCATCGCAGGATGCTCGCATCCATCAGGCAACAGGAGCGATGTAGATGAGAATCCGCGCTGAGGACTCACCCCTCTCACCCTTGGGTCTCCAGCTCGATCCGACCCAGGCACAGGCGGCGCTGGCAGGCGTCGTCGACCGCTTGCGCGCGCTCGTCCGTGAGCATGCCGTCGTCATACTCCGCGGGCTGGGCGATACGTTTCCCGACACGCAGGCCTTGTCCCGGTTTGCCTCCCAATGGGGCGCGGTCATGCCTTGGTCGTTCGGGGACGTGCTTGAGTTGGATGAGCAGGCGTCACCCAACGATTCGGTGTTCGCCCATGATCGCCTGCCCCTTCATTGGGATGGAATGTATCGTGATGCGACACCAGAGTTCATGATGCTCTACTGCAGGCGCGCGCCGGCGCAGAACGAGGGGGGGCGCACGTTCGTCGTGGACACCCGGCGGGTACTGGCACGCGCGGATGCAGCCACCGTGCAGCGCTGGAAGCAGATCGACGTGACCTACTTCAAGGGCGGGCAGGTCCATTACAGCGGCGCGGCGCACTCCCCGCTGGTAGCGCGCCACCCTCGCTCAGGCGAAGACGTCCTGCGCCTGGAGGGCCCTTTCCACGCCGATGCGCCGCTGTTGAACGAGCCGCTGCGGATCTGGAACGGCATTGCCGCGGCCGATGTCGCCGCATTCGAACAGGAGTTGGTCGTCCAGTTGCGGGCCGAAGATTGCTGTCTGTGCCATGCATGGGAGGCGGGGGACCTGATGATTGCCGACAACTTTGCCGTTCTGCATGGCCGGGAGGGATTCACTTCGGGAAGCCGACGCACGCTCTGGCGGGTGCAGGTTCATGCCGAACCCATGGCGTTCAACCCGCCGGTCCCGGAAAGGTTCGCCGAGCCTTGCCCGCCGCCGGGCACGCCCGTAACGTGCGCAGGGGAATGAAATGGGCAACATTCTGGTATGCGCTTTCCCGACACCGGGACACGTCGTGCCTATGCGGATCGTCGCCAGGCACCTTCAGGCACGTGGCTACGCGGTGACCTTCCTGACGGGCGCGCTGTTCCGTGACGACGTCGAGCGCGATGGCTGCCGTTTCGTATGTCTGGACCAGGCGGCTGACGTGGACTACCGCAACCCATCGGTCACGGTCGGAAATGACCAGGGGAACTCCCCGGAAACCACCGAGTACAGTGACCTGCCCATCGGGGATGAGCAGATGGCGTTCGCGCTTGAGCATATTTTCGCGGCCTCGGTTCCGGTGGCAAGTGCGCAGCTTCTGGAGATCATCGCGACCCACGGCATTCAGGCCGTTGTGTATGACTCCTTGTTCACCGGCATCCTGCCCCTGCTGCGCAAAGACAACCGGCCCGCCATGATCATGGTCGGCGTCACGCCATTGGCGCTTTCTACCAACGATTCGATGTTCTTCGGGCCGCGGATTCCGCCTGCCGTCCTGCCGCCTGCACTCCGCGCGCTGGACCTGCGCACCGAAACGGAATCGGCGAGCCTGCAGCGCATCCATGCCGCGTTCGATGCCGCGATGCTGCAATCTGGCGCTGCGCCACTGGATCGGTTGTTCACCGATCACATGATCCTCGATGCTGATGCATGCGTGCAGCTCTCGACACCGGGCTTCGAGTACCGGCGCATCGATCTTCCCGGGCACGTCACGCTGGCAGGGCCGCTGCCGTTTCCGACCAGCGAACCCGATGAGGTCCAGGCGTTGTGGGACAGTGACGATAGCCGGCCGTTGGTGATCGTGTCGCAGGGAACGCTGGCGAACAAGGATCTGGAGCAGTTGATCGGTCCCACGCTGCGGGCGCTTGAGCATCTTCCGCTGCGCGTGCTCGCCACCACCGGGGGCAGGGAATACGGTGCACTGCGGGTGCCACGCAATGCCAGGGTAAGGCCCTTCATTCCCTTCGCCCACTGGCTGCCCGGCGCTGCGGTCGTGGTGACCAATGGGGGCTATGGGACGGTGCAGTACGCACTCGCTGCAGGGGTACCGCTGGTTGTTGCCGGGGAAGGTGAGGACAAGTCCGAAGTCGGCACCCGGACGGTGATGGCAGGCTGCGGCATCAACCTGGGCACCTCGACCCCTGCCACGGGTGATATCCAGCGGGCGGTTACCAGCGTACTGTCCTGCCCAGGCTACCGGGATCGTGCCGTGGCGATCGCAGCGCAGGGCCGACGCCTGGATGCGCTGGAATGCGTGTCCAGGCAGCTTGCCCGCTTGATGGCGGCGCGCGTGGGTTCCGCGGCGTGATGGCCCGGCGTTACCGGGTGGCCGGATCGGCCAGCCGGAAGGGCGTGTGCTGCAGCAGTTGCTCGCGGTACCGCCCGACATCGGCGCGCTCATGCAGGCACCATTCCTTCAGGGCGTCGCTGAAGTCAGCGTCGGCCATCCAGTGCCGGCTGCGTACCAGCGTCGGCAGGAAACCGCGCGCCAGTTTGTGCTCCCCCTGCGCGCCGGGTTCAAACCGTGAAAGACCTTCGCGCAGGCAGTACTCGATGCCCTGGTAATAGCAGGCTTCGAAGTGCAGGCCGGGCAGGGTGGCACCGCCCCAGTAACGGCCATACAGGGTGTCGCCGCCGCGCAGGCACAGCGCGCCGGCGATCGGCTCGCCGTCCTGCTCGGCCAGGAACAGCACCAGCCCGCGCCCCAGCGAGGTGGCCAGATGGCGCAGGAACGGCTCGGTCAGGGCCGGGGCGTTGCCGTATTCCAGGAAAGTCTGCAGGTAGAACCGGTACATCGCCTGCAGGTCCGCACGGGTAGCCTGGTCGCCATGCACGGTGCGCAGGCTGATGCCCTGCCGCGCGACCTTGCTGCGCTCCTGGCGGATGTTCTTGCGGTGCTTGTGGTCCATCGCACCGAGGAAGTCCTCGAACGTCCGCCACTGACCCGGGTTCTGCCACTGGAACTGGATGTCTTCGCGCAGCAGCCAGGCCTCGCTGAAGTCGCCGTCCTCGTGTCCGCGATGAAAGTTGATGTGCGCGGAGGAAACGCCGAGCCCGGGCAGGGCCTGGACCAGCCCGGCCAGCAGGGCCGCACGCATGCCAGGGTCACGGGACAGCAGTCGAGGTCCGGTGACCGGTGAGTAGGGCACCGCGCCCAGCCACTTGGGGTAGTAGTCGCGGCCGTGGCGGGCATAGGCATTGGCCCAGGCATGGTCGAACACGAACTCGCCGTGCGAGTTCTCCTTCAGGTAGCCGGGGATGGCGCCTGCCAGTGTTTCGCCTTCCCACAGGGTGAGGTGCTGCGGACGCCAGCCCCAGTCCTCGCGCAGGCAGCCGAACTGCTCCAGGCCGGACAGGAAGGCGTGGCTGACGAACGGATTGCGGCCGTCGTGGAGGGCGTCCCATTGGGACGCAGTGAGCGTCTGGAGGTCTTCGAGGAAGCGGATCTGCGGCATGGGGACAGGATAGAGCAGATGGGCTGACTTCGTTGCTCGCTTCAGATGTCGCGACGCCTGCTTTGGCGAGATCGATTGTATTTTCGAATAGCGTGGATTCCAGCACGATCTTCATCTGTGACGCGGCCCATTCTCGCGCTCTCCGCGGCCTGTATTGGCTGCGACTACCAGGAGCCATGCAGCAAATGAACTGGATAAGTGAGTGGGCCGGGCGAAGCTTGGGCATGTCAATCACGCTGGCGACGCTGTTATCGTTCTTCGCAACATGTCAGGCGGGGGCAGGCGAAGCCCGTGATCGCGGTCTGGATGCGGAAGTTACGCGTGAGGCGCAGAGGATACTGGATCGACTCGATCGGATCCCAGGCCAGACCAGCGGTGGGCGCGTTAACGCATCGATTGATCTGGCTACATCAACCATCACACTTGATTTTGGCCGGGACCTCATCCCTCACTACGCAGGGGCCGAGTTCGAGGACCAGATGGATCAGTTCCGTCACGGCGTAACGGAGGCGGTGAGGAGATACACGCCACCCGGAAACATCGAGTACAGGTTCGAGGGGCGCGAGATCATGTACTACTTCCCAGATCAGCAGCAGGAGGACGCGGATGCGCGCAGAAGCAGAATCTCCGGTTCGGGAATGGCGATGGTTTCCGCCGCGCATGGGTACTACAGGCATCAGCGTAAACAAGCGTGGTTGTGGCAGCGTCCTTTGATGAATGATGTGAGAGAAGACCTGATTACGCCAGCGTACGCAGAGGAGCTGAAGCACTGGATCCAGGAGCGAGGCCGCATGCCTGTGATCAGGCCCCGGACGTCGTCCGTTGATCTGCATGAAGATAGTGGCGTGGAGTGGTGGCAGGTCGCGGCCAAGTATCACTTGGCGGAGAGGTTTCCGGACAACTCGGAAATCTGGAACTCACCAGTTGGAGATGGTAATCGTGACTATGATCAAGACCTGCGCAGTCGCCCCTTGCTGGCGAACCATCTTGAGACAGAGGTCGCTTTGCATCTTCACACGAATGGTTCTGAATCTGAAATTCCGAGCGGGACGAGAGTGATCTATCAAACAGGGAGAGAAGAAGATCGCGCGTTGGCAGGCAGTGTTCTCTGCTACATGCGCGAGCTGATCACAGGTCAAGACGGCTATTCCGGATTCAACGTCGAAGCAGATCCCCGTTCCGACAACAAAGGGGAGAACCGTATAGCGAAGATGGCATCGATCATCATCGAAACGGCGTTTCACTCCAACCCCAACGACGCCCTGGCCCTGCAGGATCCCGTCTTCCGGGAAGCGTCGATGAAAGGTGTCGAGAAGGGCTATCGGCTCTGGCGCGAGGGCAAGGGCTGCAACCCGTTGAAAGTCGATCCCATTGCCACCATCCGCGTCGCGGCCGGCCAGTCGCGGGTGGTTGACCTGGGCTTTGCTGGTTTTCCCCAGTACCCCGTTGTGATCGAGACAAAGAACGTTGCGTGCCCTCCCGGCTGGAAGTGCACCGATGGTGCGGTGACGCTGCCCGACCCGGACAGCAAGCCTGCCCAGATCACCCTGCGATGCGAAAATGCAGGGAGCGCGCCGATCTACTGGGACACCCGGATGGTCGACGACGATGGGGTGAAATCTCCGCCGGTACGGCACATCGTGCAGTGCGTACGCGGCTCGGGGGTGCTCGCGTCACCTGCAGCGCACGCTGACGATGGGCGCGTGGCCACGGCCCGCAGGCTGCTGTGAAACGCAGAAGCCGGGTGATGAAGCGCCCTCGTACGGTGCATCGCAGGCAGTGACGGGACTGGGCCGCATGTCGCCGACAAGGTGCGGCCAGAGCGTCGGGCACGAATAGGGCGGGGGAGGGGATCAGTGCACGCCGTGTCGAGGGGGGCATGAAGCGACACGGCCTGAACATCCGTAACGACGCAACGTCCGTGGATGTGCCATGGCGCACTGACGTGTGGCAAGGCCTCGTGCAGGGTATCTGCGAGCGAGCGGTGGCACCGCGGTGCACTCTCGTGACTGTCCATCCGCAATGAAGGAGCGTGTCATGAAATACGTGCATGGTTTGCTGCTGCTGTGCCTGTCCACCGGGGTTGCAGGAACTGCGGCGGCGCAGGAGGAGCACTGCCCGTCGCCGGGAAGCATCCGCGCGTTGCCCCACGGTCTCTACCTGGTCGATGATCCGGGCAGCCCGCGATGGCTGGGCATTGCACAGGGCGGTGTCGGCGGTGCCGTCACCGGGTTTGCATCCGGAATCGTCCGCCCGCACGCAGATGACGAAACCATCGGTTTCCTGCACGGTTGCAGCTACCACCTGCAACGGGGCGAGATCCTCCTGAAACATGAGGACGGCAACGACCTGGTGGCGCTGAAGAATCTACCGGCGTGGGAGCGTAAGAAGGGGCTGTTTGGCATCGTCTACCACGAATGCACTGGTCCGGCCCAGGTGTGTCGATTCAGTCGTTGAGCAACTCCTGCCGCCTCCCGGTTCCAGTAAAAAGGCCGGCGCAAAGGCCGGCCTTGTCACGCTCACGCGGCGGCGTGCTTCAGCTCGCCTTGCCCTGCGCGTCCAGGTAGCGCTCGGCATCCAGCGCGGCCATGCAGCCGAAACCGGCCGAGGTGATCGCCTGGCGGTAGTGCTGGTCAGCCACGTCGCCTGCGGCGAACACGCCTTCCACCGAGGTCTGGGTGGCATTGCCGCCCAGGCCGGAACGGATTTCCAGGTAGCCGTGGTTCATCGCCAGCTGGCCGTCGAACAGGGTGGTGTTCGGATGGTGGCCGATCGCCACGAAGAAGCCATGGGCTTCAATGTCGCGCGTGCTGCCGTCCTGCACCGACTTCACCCGCACGCCGGTCACGCCGGCGTCGTTGCCCAGCACTTCGTCCACCTGGTGGTGCCAGACGGTTTCGATCTTGCCGGCGGCGACCTTGGCGAACAGCTTGTCCTGCATGATCTTTTCCGCCTTCAGCGTGTCACGGCGGTGGACCAGGTAGACCTTGCGGGCGATGTTGGACAGGTACAGCGCTTCTTCCACGGCGGTGTTGCCGCCGCCGACCACCACCACGTCCTGGTCACGGTAGAAGAAGCCGTCGCAGGTGGCGCAGGCGGACACGCCGCGGCCCTTGAAGGTCTCTTCGGACGGGATGCCCAGGTACTTGGCGGTCGCGCCGGTGGAGATGATCAGCGCATCACAGGTGTATTCGGCGCTGTCGCCGATCAGCTTGAACGGGCGCTGGGACAGGTCGGCGGTGTGGATGTGGTCGAAGATCACTTCGGTTTCGAAGCGCTCGGCGTGGGCCTGCATGCGCGCCATCAGGTCCGGGCCCATCAGGCCATGGGCGTCGCCCGGCCAGTTGTCGACCTCGGTGGTGGTCATCAGCTGGCCGCCCTGCTGCAGCCCGGTGATCACCACCGGCTTGAGGTTGGCGCGGGCCGCGTAGACGGCGGCAGTCCAGCCGGCCGGGCCGGAACCGAGGATGACAAGCTTCTGATGGCGGGAGGGCAGCGTGGTGCTCATGTAGACTCGCGAAAGGTAAGGGGATCAAGGCGCGGCGACGGTTTGCGCGCGCTGGGGGCAGACCATAGAGTGATGGCAGGGGCAGGGGGTTTCAACCCGCACGCCTGGAACGCGGCGATGCGCCGGGTCGGTCAGGCCGTCTTCGACGGTGTCTGCCGGGCCATGGCGTACCGCGGTCAGCCAGCGGTGACGGAAAACCGACGCACTTCGTTTATTATCAACCACTAACAGCGTATTCCAAAGGTAGTGTCCAAGGTGGCGAAGCAGGTCCCCGAACGCAGCCGATCGAGCGAAGGCAAAGCCCGTCGCCGCGATCCGTCTCCGTCTGAAAACCCCACGCGGCAGCGCTTGTGGCGCGATCTGGGTCTGATCGCCGTGGCCCCGGCGCTGCTGTACCTGGTGGCCAGCCTGTTCACCTATTCGGCGACCGACCCGGGCTGGTCGCACACCGGCAGCATCGTGGCGCCGGTCAACAACATGGGTGGGCGCGCCGGCGCATGGATCGCCGACGTACTGCTGCAGCTGTTCGGCTACATGGCCTTCCTGCTGCCGGTGATCCTCGGCGCGCTGGCCTGGTTTGCGATGTTCGGCCTCAAGCGCGAGGCCAAGGGCGAGAACGACCTGGACCCGGCGCTGCGGCTGGTCGGCCTGGTCGGCTTCCTGATTGCCGGCACCGGCTTCCTGCACCTGCGCCTGTTCAGTGCCGACGTGGCCTCGGCCGGTGGCATCCTGGGCAAGCTGGTGGGCTCCTCGCTGAGCGTCGGCTTCGGGGCACTGGGCGCCAATCTGTTCGTGCTGGTACTGCTGCTGGCCTCTATCACCCTGGCCACCGGGCTGTCGTGGCTGATGGTCATGGAAAGGATCGGCAAGGGCGTGATGGCGCTGGCGCCGCTGCTGGAAAAGAAGAAAGAGCAGGCCACCGAGTGGAAGCAGACGCGGGTGATGCGCGAAGAGCGCCAGGAAGTGCGCAAGGTCGATGCCGAGGTGCGCGCCAAGCGCGAGCCGGTGAAGATCGAGCCGCGTCCGGAACCGGTGATCGAGAAGAGTGACCGGGCCAAGCGCGACAACCAGATCCCGATGTTCCAGGGCGTCAATGGCGACGGCTCGGACCTGCCGCCGCTGGCGCTGCTGGACGATCCCAAGCCGCAGCCCAAGGGCTATGACGAAGAGACGTTGGAAACCCTGTCGCGCCAGATCGAGTTCAAGCTGAAGGATTTCCGCATCGATGCGGTGGTGGTCGGCGCCTATCCGGGTCCGGTGATCACCCGTTTCGAAATCGAGCCGGCGCCGGGCATCAAGGTCAGCCAGATCAGTACGCTGGACAAGGACATCGCCCGCGGGCTGTCGGTCAAGTCGGTGCGCGTGGTCGATGTGATCCCCGGCAAGTCGGTGATCGGCCTGGAAATCCCGAACGTCACCCGCGAGATGATCTATCTCTCCGAGCTGCTGCGTTCGAAGGAATACGACAAGGCCACCAGCCCGCTGACCCTTGCCCTGGGCAAGGACATCGCCGGCCGCCCGACCGTGGCCGACCTGGCCCGCATGCCGCACCTGCTGGTGGCCGGCACCACCGGTTCGGGCAAGTCGGTGGCGGTCAACGCGATGGTGCTGAGCCTGCTGTACAAGGCCAGCCCGAAAGACCTGCGGATGCTGATGATCGACCCGAAGATGCTCGAGCTGAGCGTCTACCAGGGCATTCCGCACCTGCTGGCGCCGGTGGTGACCGACATGAAGGAGGCCGCCAACGGCCTGCGCTGGTGCGTGGCCGAGATGGAGCGCCGCTACAAGCTGATGAGCGCGGTGGGGGTGCGCAACCTGGCCGGCTTCAACAAGAAGGTCAAGGACGCGCAGGACGCCGGGCAGCCGTTGATGGATCCGCTGTTCAAGCCGAACCCGGAGCTGGGCGAGGCCCCGCGCCCGCTGGAAACGCTGCCGTTCGTGGTCATCTTCATCGACGAATTCGCCGACATGATGATGATCGTCGGCAAGAAGGTCGAAGAGCTGATCGCCCGCCTGGCACAGAAGGCCCGTGCGGCCGGCATCCACCTCATCCTGGCAACCCAGCGACCGTCGGTGGACGTGATCACCGGCCTGATCAAGGCCAACATCCCGACCCGCATCGCCTTCCAGGTCAGTTCGAAGATCGATTCGCGCACCATCCTGGACCAGTCCGGCGCCGAAACCCTGCTCGGCCACGGCGACATGCTGTACCTGCCGCCCGGCACGGCGATGCCGGACCGCGTACACGGTGCGTTCGTGTCCGACGAAGAGGTCCACCGCGTGGTGGAACACCTCAAGGCGATGGGGCCGGCCGACTATATCGAAGGCGTGCTGGACGAAGTGCAGACCATGGGCGACGGCGTGGTGGTCGGTGCCGGCGGCCTGCCGGAAACCGCATCGTCGGGCGATGAATCCGATCCGCTGTATGACGAAGCGCTGCGGGTGGTGACTGAAACCCGCCGCGCGTCGATTTCCGGCGTGCAGCGCCGGCTGAAGATCGGCTACAACCGGGCGGCGCGCCTGATCGAGGCGATGGAAGCGGCCGGCGTGGTCAGCTCGCCCGAGCACAACGGCGACCGCACCGTGCTGGCCCCGCCACCGCCGAAGTGATGCCGCACGTCCCTGACCGCTCGGGTGACGACCCGACGCGGTGGGTGATGACCCGACCCGGTGGGTGGTTGACCCGACCCGGTGGGTGATGACCCGACCCGGTGGGTGACGACCCGCCTCGGTGGGTGATGACCCGACCTGGTGGGTGACGACCCGACCTGGTGGGTGACGACCGTTGGTCGTCACGCTTTTGATCCCGCTCCGCCGCCCTCCCACAGACCAACCGGAACCCTCCCCATGGCACCCCTGCGCAACGGATTGCTGGCCGCCCTGCTGCTGCCCCTCGGGTCCGCCCTCGCGGTTGAGGTACCTGCCGCGCCCGCCGCACCCCCGATGCAGGGCGCGGCGCCGGCCGAGGCCAGCAACAACTTCAGCTTCGCCCGCTACCGCGCCGATTACGTGGTTGACGCCGATGCCGGCAATACCCAGGCCGAGCACTACGACATCCTGCTCAAGACCCGCAGCGCGGTGGACCAGTTCAGCCAGGTACGGTTGAGCTACAGCGAAAAAATGGAAACGCTGGAGGTGCTGGAGGCCTACACGCTCACCGCCGATGGCCAGCGCCGTGACGTACCGGCCGACCGCATCTACACCCAGGAAAGTTATTCCAGTGCCTCGGCGGCGATGTACGCCGACCGCAAGGTGCGGGTGATCGTGTTTCCCAACCTGGCGCCGGGCACGCGCGTGGTCTACGCCACCCGCCGCACCCAGCGGCAGCCGTACTTCCCGGGGTATTTCGGGCTGTGGGAAACCTTCAGTGTGTTCAACCAGTACGACGACGCGCAGGTCACCCTGAGCGCGCCGGCCAGCCTGTCGATGAAGGTGCTGAGCAGGGGCGTGCAGGGCAGTGATGCGCCCACCGTCCGCGCCGGGCGCGCCCACTGGAGCTGGACGTACCGCCGCGGCACGCCGCTGCCGGCGCAGAACTGGACCGCCGCGCCGTGGGAGTTCAGCCCGACCATCATGGCCAGCACCTACGCGGAGTGGCCGCAGATGGCGCGTGCGTACCAGCTCAAGGCCGGGCAGGCCGCCACGGTGACCCCGCAGCTGAAGGCATTGGCCGACGAAGTCACCGACGGCATCGCCGACCGTCGCGGGCAGGTGGATGCCCTGTACCGCTGGGTGGCGCGCAACATCCGCTACGTGGCGGTTTACCTCGGCAACGGCGGGCTGGAACCGAACCCGGCGCAGAGCGTGCTGGACAACCACTATGGCGACTGCAAGGACCACGTGGTGATCCTGGAGGCGCTGCTGGCGGCCAAGGGCATCGACAGTACGGCGGTGCTGATCGGCGCCGGCGGTGGACCGACCCTGCCGGCGGTGCCGACGCTGGGGCGCTTCAACCACGCCATCACCTACGTGCCGGAATTCGATCTGTACCTGGATTCCACCAGCGCCTGGGCGCGTCCTGGCCAGCTGCCCGACGGCGACCTCGGCGCACCGGTGCTGCTGACCGGCCCGGCGACGCTGGCACGGACGCCGGCCAACGACGACCAGCGCAATGGCATGGGCTTCGAAGCCGATTTCGTGTTCGATGCCGCCGGCAACCTGGAAGGCAGCACCCGCTTGCAGCCCGGTGACAGCGCGGAAATTGGTATGCGCGCATCGTTTGCACGCTTGAACGCGCAGAACCGCGCCCGCGCCGAGGCCTCGATGGTCGCGGCCTCCGGCTTCGACGGCCAGGGCAGCCTGAAGCTGCAGGGCGACCCGCAGGAGCTGCAGCAGCCCTTCAATTACACCTTTGATTTCAGCGCGTCCGATTACGTGGATTTCAACCTGGTCGGCGGCATGCAGCTGCCCGATCCGCCCGGTGCGGAATCGTTCCGTGACGCCTACGCGGCGACCTCGGCGCCGGACAATGCCACCCCGTTCCAGTGCGATGCCAGCCTGCGCCAGGAAACCTACCGGGTGACCCTGCCGCAGGGCGTGCCGCTGATCGCGGTGCCGCACGACCAGCAGTTCAGCAACGCCGCCGGCCAGTATTCGGTGCGCTGGGAGCGCGACGGCCAGCAGGTCATCGCCCGTCATCGGCTGCGCCAGAACGCGGTGCGCGGCGATGATGCGCTGTGCCAGCCCGGCGACTATGCCGCCTTCCGCGAACTGTTCCAGCAGGTGCGACGCGGCTTCCGCGGGCAGATCGTGTACGGTCGGGTCCCTGCGCAAAGCGGCGGCTGAACCCTGCGCCCGCTGCAGTGGATCGCCCATTCAGGATGCTTTGGGCACACTTCATTCCATCCTTCCACGTTCCTTCTGGATACCCGCATGCACGCCAGCTTCCGCCGCACCCTCGCTACTTCCGTGCTCGCCGCCGCGTGCCTGGTTTCGACCAGTGCCTGGGCCGGCGCGCGTGATGACCTGAAGACCTTCACCGCCGGCCTGAAGGGCCTGGATGGGCAGTTCAGCCAGCAGGTGTTCGATACCCGTGGCAAGGTCAAGGAAACCACCAGTGGCCGTGTTGCGCTGTCGGCGCCGCGCCTGTTCCGCTGGGAGTACCAGCGCCCCCATGTGCAGCAGATCGTGGCCGATGGCAGCAAGGTCTGGATGTACGAACCGGACCTGGAGCAGGCCACCGTGCGTGCGCAGGGCAAGGAAGAACAGAACAGCCCGCTGACCGCGCTGATCAATCCGGCCCTGCTTGAACAGCAGTACGACCTGAGCGAAGAAGCCGCGCCGCGCGATGGCCTGCAGTGGCTGTCGCTGACCCCCAAGCGCGAGACCGAAGCCAGCTTCCAGTACGCCGCGCTGGGCTTCAACGCCAGCGGCCTGGCGAAGATGGAAATCACCGACGCGGTGGGCCAGCGCACGGTGATCGCCTTCACCGGCTGGAAGCGCAATCCGTCCTTCGCCGCCGGCACGTTCCGCTTCACCCCGCCGGCCGGTACCGACGTCATCGGCGAATGACCGCGTGGCCGCGCGGTACAATGCCGCGTGGCCAGACAACGTACTTCTTCATTCCCCGGCCCTGATCTGCTGAGCGTGGATCGGGATCACCTGCGGCCGCTTGCCGAGCGCATGCGGCCGCGTACCCTCGACGAAATGGTCGGGCAGAAACGCCTGCTCGCCGCGGAGAGTGCGTTGCGCCGCGCGGTCGAATCCGGGCGCGTGCATTCGATGATCCTGTGGGGTCCGCCGGGCTGTGGCAAGACCACCCTGGCATTGCTGCTCGCCGAATATGCCGACGCGGAGTTCCGCGCGATCTCGGCCGTGTTGTCCGGCCTGCCGGAAGTACGCCAGGTGCTGGCCGAAGCGGCCCAGCGTTTTGCCGAAGGCCGGCGCACGGTGCTGTTCGTCGACGAGGTGCACCGTTTCAACAAGACCCAGCAGGATGCCTTCCTGCCGCACATCGAACGCGGGACCATCGTGTTCGTCGGTGCCACCACCGAAAACCCGTCCTTCGAACTGAACTCCGCCCTGTTGTCGCGCTGCCGCGTGCACGTGCTGGAAGGGGTATCGCCGCAGGACATCGTCGAAGCATTGCAGCGCGCGTTGGCCGACAGCGAACGCGGGCTGGGCGCGGAGGGCGTGCAGGTGGACGACGCGCTGCTGCTGCAGATCGCCAGCGCCGCCGATGGTGATGTCCGTCGCGCGCTTACCCTGCTGGAAATCGCCGCCGAACTGGCCGTCGACGAAGGCGGCCGGATCACCCCGCAGACGCTCACCCAGGTGCTGGCCGACCGCACCCGCCGCTTCGACAAGGGCGGCGAGCAGTTCTACGACCAGATCTCCGCGCTGCATAAGTCCGTGCGCAGTTCCAACCCCGATGCGGCGCTGTACTGGCTGACGCGGATGCTCGATGGCGGCTGCGATCCATCCTACCTGGCCCGCCGGCTGACCCGCATGGCGATCGAGGACATCGGCCTGGCCGATCCACGCGCGCAGTCGATGGCGCTGGAGGCCTGGGACATCTACGAGCGGCTGGGCAGCCCGGAAGGCGAGCTCGCCTTCGCCCAGCTGGTGCTGTACCTGGCAAGCACCGCGAAATCCAATGCCGGCTATGCCGCCTACAACCAGGCCAAGGCCGAGGTGCGCGCCTCCGGCACGCTGGAGGTGCCGCTGCACCTGCGCAATGCGCCGACCAAGCTGATGAAGAACCTCGGCTACGGCGCGGACTACCAGTACGACCACGACATGGAAGGCGGCATCGCGCTGGACCAGACCGGCTTCCCGGATGCGATGGGCGAACAGGTGTATTACCAGCCGGTGGCGCGCGGGCTGGAGATCAAGCTGAAGGAAAAACTGGACCGCCTGCGTGCCCAGCGCGAACAGGCGCGCGCAGCCAAGCGGGACGGGGCAGGCGAGTGATGGGCGGCAGCTGGTGGCAGCAGCTCGGGCTGGTGATGGCCGGCGGCGCACTGGGCTCGGCACTGCGCTTCGTCATCGGCGACGCGATGCTGCAGCGGTTCGGCCAGGGCTTCCCGTGGGGAACGCTGAGCGCCAACTTCATCGGCGCTTTCGCGGCAGGTTACCTGCTGGTGTGGCTGCAGCAGCGGGGCGGCAACGTAACCCTGTTGCGCGCGTTCCTGGTGGTCGGGCTGCTGGGCGGGCTGACCACCTTTTCTTCGCTGATGCTGGAGACCCTGGTGTTCGCGCGCAGCGATCGCGGCGGCATGGTGCCGCTGTACCTGGGCGTCAGCCTGGTCGGTGGCCTGCTGCTGGTATGGCTGGGTGCGCGGCTGGCCGAGGCGGCGCGCTGACACACGGCGGCAGGGTGCCTGGGCAGGGGCGACACACTTTGACACGCGCATCGAAAGCGAGAACCATTCGCGTTTGGTAGACTGGCCAGCGATCCCGCTGTGAGCCATGCCCCCCATGCATCACCGTCTCTTCGGCCTTGCCGCGCTGTTGGCGCTGGCCGGCGCCTCCTTCTGCAGCCATGCGCAGCAGCGCAACCCGGACCAGATGATGGGCCAGACGGTGCTGGACCAGCCCGCCGGCAGTTACCGGGTTGAACGTTTCGTGGTCGGCAGCCCCGACGGCCAGCGCCAGTGGCGGGTCAATCTGCTGGTTCCCGGCAAGGCCGCCAACGCTCCTTCGCCGGTGCTGTACGCGCTGGATGGCAACGCCGCGGCGATGGTGCTGGACCGGCCGATGCTGGACGAACTGGCCGCGAGCCCGGCGCCGCCGGTGCTGGTGCTGATCGGCTATGACAACGAGCGTCGCATCGATTCGGCGCAACGCACACGCGACTACACGGCCTGGATCGACCGTGCCGATGATGAACGTGGCACCCGGCAGGTTGTCGGCGGCGGCGCGTTCGCCTTCCAGGAGGTGATCGAGCGGCAGATCAAACCGGAAGTGGCGCGTCGCGCCAACGTGGACACCCGGCGCCAGGCGCTGTGGGGCCATTCGCTGGGCGGGCTGTTCGTGCTCAGCAGCCTGTACACCCGTCCGGCTGCTTTCCAGCAGTACGTGGCGGCCAGTCCGTCGCTGTGGTGGAGCCAGGGCGCGCCGCTGGGCGACCTGGAAAAACAATTCATCGAAAACCGCGCCGGCCAGCCGGCCCAGCTGTGGGTGATGCTCGGGGGCGATGAGCGCAGCGGCAACCGCGGCGTGCGTGACATGGCCAACCCGCGCGTGGTCGCGCACCTGCGCCGCATCGGCGGTGCCGCACCGGATGCCGCGCATGCACTGAGCGATCGCCTGGGCGCGCTGCCCGGCCTGCAGGTGCAGTACCGCGAGTTCCCCGGGCTTGGCCACGGGCCGATGTTGCCGGCGTCGTTCAAGGCGACCCTGTCGGCGCTGTACGGCATCAGCGACCGCAGCGGCGAGGCCGCCACGCCGTGAATCCCGCGCGCGGCCATCGCCACGCGTTCCCTTACCCAGGCCGCCCGCGTCGCGTACGCATGTGCCCAGGCAATGACACCCTGCGCTGTTGCAGCGCATCCCATGCAAGGAGCATGTCATGACCTTCCGTACCCCGCTTCGGCTCGGCAGCCTCGCCGCCGGCATCCTGATCGCCGTCGCCGTCCATGCACAACCGGTGTTCGACGCACCGGCCAACGGCTTCAAGGGCAAGCTGAGCGCACGCAGCGAAAACCCGGTCGCCGGCGGCAAGGCCGAGATCATCGGCAGCGATTTCGTGCCCGGCCAGAAGGTCGAACTGCTGCGCGGCGACACCGTGCTGACCGCCGCGCCGCTGACCGTGGATGGCAACGGCCAGTTCAAGACCGAACTGGCCATTCCGGCCGATGCGGTGCCCGGCCAGCATCCCCTGGTGGCGCGCGCCAGCAGCCCGGCAGCGGCGGCGGTAACCACCCTGCGGGTTTCGCCGCAGCTGGCGCTCAGCGGCCAGGACCGCTTCAGCAGCAGCTCCAACAAGCTGGTGCAGGGGCTGTACCAGAGTGCCTACAGCGCGGCCAGCGACGCGGTGTTCGTGACCTCGGCGGTGGGCCGCCCGCCGGTCACCCAGTCGCAGCTGCTGAAGGTGGACCCGGCCTCGCTGCAGGTGGTCAAGGCGATCACCCCGGCCAAGGTGCCCGGCGGCAAGGGGGACAGCGTGTTCGCCGTGTACGGGGTGGGCGTGGACGATGCCAACGGCAACGTCTGGGTGACCAACACGCGCCAGGACACCGTGGCGGTGTACCGCCAGTCGGACCTGTCGCTGGTGCGCCAGTTCGACGTCGGCAGCGTGCCGCACGCGCGCGACGTGGTGGTCGACAGCGTGCACGGCAAAGTCTTCGCGTCAGCAACCGGCGAGGACCATCTGTCGGTGTTCGATGCCAGGACCCTCGAGCCGCTGGACGCGATCACCCTGGCCTCCGGCGTGGATGACGGAAAGTTCGTGCCGATGAGCCTGGTGCTGGATGAGCAGGCCGGCAAACTGTTCACCGTGAGCATCGGCACGCCCGAAGCGGCGGTGATCGATGTGGCCAGCGGCAAGGTCGACAAGGTCATCGCGCTGGGCAACGCCAGCAGTGCCTCCGGCGTGGCCTACGACGCAACGCGTGGTCGCCTGTTCGTCGCCTCGCAGGGCAGCGACAACGTGCTGATCGTCGACGTGGCCACCGGCACCGTTCTGCATGACGTGCCGGTCGGTGCCGGTGCGTTGAACGTGGCCTTCGACCCGGTCGCCGGGCTGGCCTATGTCAGCAACCGCGGTGCCGGCACGGTGACCGTGCTGGATCCCGATGGCAAGGTGGTCGGCAATCTCGCCGGCGGCACCTTCCCCAACCATGTGCGCGCCGATGGCAAGGGCAACGTGTTCGCGGTGAACAAGTCCAAGGGTGCCGAAGACCCGGAAGGCGACCGCATCACCCGCATCGCACTGCGCCAGCCTTGATACGTTGACTTGGATGCGGGGCGGCTGACGCCGCCCCGTCCAGGAGGAGCTTTCCCATGAATTCGAATCGGATCCTGCCTGCCCGGACGCTGCAATTGGCGTTCGCACTGACCTTCGCGCTTGCCGCGTGTTCCGGAAGTGGCGAGCCCGCCGCGCCGGTCCCGGACGCGGCGACATCGCCCGCGCCGAGTGCTGCGGCCGGGCAGGGCGCGCTGCCGGCAGGCTGGCAGGTCGTCGGCGGCGAGACCGTCCCGTCGGTTGCGGCGGGCGCGGCCACCTTGCCGGCCACCGTGCATTCCGATGATGGCGTGGACGTGCAGGTCGACGATGCCAGCCGGATCGTCGCCGGTGGCGATGACATCATCGCGGTGATCGAAGCACTGGGGCAGGGCAGCCAGGTGTTCGCTGCACCCACCAACGCCACCACCGACGCCGGACGCGCCGCGCCGCATCAGTTCCTGTTCAATCGCACCACCGGCGTGGAAGGCGTGCTCAGCCTGGGCGGCTCGCTGTTCCTGGGCAACAGCCTGCGTCGCCACAGTGACCTGGCCGAGAAACTGCGTGCGGTGGGCCAGGACGCGGTGATCATCGATGACCTGCAGCCGGCACCGGACAAGGTGCGCAAGGTCGCCACGGCGATCGGCCGTGCCGAGGCAGGCGCGGCGCTTGCCGATGCCGTGCAGAAGCAGTTGGACGAGGCCGCCGCGATCGCCGCGGCAACCACGCGCAAACCGCGGGTGATCCATGTGTCGGCCACCGGCGCGGGCGGCAACCCGACCGTGGCCGGCGCCGACAGTGCGTCGGGCAAGCTGATCGCGCTGGCGGGTGGCCTCAACATCGGCACCGAAGCGGGCGTCGCCAATTTCTCCGCGCTCAGCAATGAAGGCGTGGTGGCAGCGGCCCCCGAAGTGATTCTGGTCACCGCGCACGACCTGCAGCTGTTCGGCGGTGCCGATGGGCTGTGGAAGGCCTATCCGACGCTGAAGCAGACCCCTGCCGGCCAGGCCGGCCGGGTCTGGGTGATGCCGGACCTGCAACTGAAGTACACCAGCGTGGGTTCCGGTGCCGGTGCATTGGCGCTGGCGCGCGCGTTGGCGGCGCTGCCGCCGGCATGAGTGCAGTGCCGCACGGGATGCCGGGTGACCGGCGCCGACGCCGCGGCCAGCTGATGCTGCTGTTGGTGCTGGGCGCGTTGCTGCTGGCGGTGCTGGCGTCGTTCGCGGTGGGGCCGCTGCGGCTGCCGCCGCTGTCGGTGCTGCAGGCCATCGGGGTCAAGCTGGGCGTGCTGGATGCCGCGCAGGCCAGCGCGCGTGACGTCGCGGTGGTCTGGCAGCTGCGCATCCCGCGCGTACTGCTGGGTGCCATCGTGGGTGCATCGCTGGCGATGGCCGGTGCCAGCCTGCAGGGGCTGTTCGGCAATCCGCTGGCCGACCCCGGCATCGTCGGGGTCAGCCAGGGCGCAGCGCTGGGTGCGGTCGCGGCGATCGTGCTGGGTGCGGCGGCACTGGGCGGCTGGGTGATCCCGCTGGCGGCCTTCGCCGGCGGTGCGGCGGCGATCAGCATCACCTACCTGCTGGCACGTCCCGGGCGCGGCGATGGCAACGCCACCCTGTTGCTGGTCGGTATCGCGATGGCGGCCTTCTGTTCGGCGCTGATCGGCTTCTTCACCTATATCGCCACCGAAGCGCAGCTGCAGTCGCTGGTGTTCTGGCAGCTGGGCTCGCTGGCCAGCGCCGATTGGCGCGATGTCGCCGCGGTCACCCCGCTGTTCGCGGTGGGCACGTTCTGCCTGCTGCGCCTGGCGACGCCGCTGGACATGCTGGCGCTGGGCGAGCGCCAGGCGCAGCACCTCGGGCTGGATGTCACGCGTACGCGGCGGAGGCTGGTGGCCTTCAGCGCGCTGCTGGTGGGCGCGGCGGTGGCGTTCGCCGGGTCGATCGGGTTCGTCGGGCTGGTGGTGCCGCACGTGGCGCGGCTGCTGGTCGGGCCGGGCCATCGCTGGCTGCTGCCGCTGTCCGGGCTGCTGGGCGCGCTGTTGATCGTGGTGGCGGACACGGCCGCGCGCACGCTGGATCCGCCGTCGGAGATTCCGCTGGGGCTGTTTTCGGCAGCGCTTGGCGCGCCGTTCTTCCTGTGGCTGGTGATGCAGCGCCGCAGCAAGGGAGCCGCATGAACAGTGCACTGCTGTCGTTGCGGCAGGTCGGCGTGGTGCGGCAGCAGCGGCCGATCCTGGCCGATGTCGAGCTGGCCTTCGCACCGGGCACGGTCACCGCGCTGGTCGGCCCGAACGGGGCGGGTAAGTCCACGCTGCTGGGCGTGGCCTGCGGCGACCTTCAACCGGACAGTGGTGAGGTACTGCTGGCCGGCACGCCGCTGTCGGCGCTGCGTGCCGGGGCATTGGCGCGCCAGCGCGCGGTGATGCCGCAGGAGCATGCAGTGCGCTTCGCCTTCAGCGTGGAAGAAGTGGTGGCGATGGGGCGCCTGCCGCATCCGCCAGCACCTGCCGAGGATGCGCGTCGCGTCGAAGCGGCGCTGGACGCGGCCGAACTCCAGGCCCTGCGCCAGCGCGAAGTGCAGCAGCTTTCGGGCGGCGAATCGGCGCGCACCACCTTCGCGCGCGTACTGGCGCAGGACACGCCGCTGCTGTTCCTGGATGAACCGACCGCCGCGCTGGACCTGCGCCACCAGGAACGCACGCTGCGCAGCGTGCGCACGCTGGCCGACCAGGGCGCGTGCGTGATCGTGGTGCTGCATGACCTCAACCTGGCCGCCGGCCATGCCGATCGCATCGTGCTGCTGGAGCGCGGCCGGGTGGCCGCCGATGGCACCCCGCGTGAGGTGCTCACCGAAGACACGCTGCGCCGCGTCTACCAGCAGGACGTGCTGGTGCTGCAGCACCCGCGCCGCCCGGTGCCACTGGTGGTGGTGACCTGACTCTGACCCCTTCAGTGTTCCATTTTTGATGGCAAAGACCTCTTGTATCTGCCCGCAGCGAGCGCACACTAGCGCCTCCAATCCGTGGTGAGTCCGATGAACGCTTTTCCGCTGCTGACGTTTCAGATCCTGCTCCGCGCCTGCGCGGAACGGGTGCGTCTGCCCGGCGGAAGACAAGGCGGCTGACCGCATCGCGGTTGCCTTGGACCCCCAGCAGAGCGCCCAACCGGGCGCTTTTTTTATTCCGATTTACCCGATTCATCTGAGAAGCGAAGGAGAACGTGCCATGCACCCGCTCGACGACACCCAGACCTGACCGCGCGCCCTGCAGCCAACCGGGACGCGCGGTTTCCCGATGTTGGCATTGCAGGAGTAGTCCATGAACACCCAGACCCTTTCGCTGCGTCGCAATCTCGGCATCATTGCCCATATCGATGCGGGCAAGACCACGCTGACCGAACGGTTGCTGTGGAAAACCGGCCAGATTCATCGCGTCGGTGAAGTGCACGACGGCGCGGCGACCACTGACTTTTCGGCGATCGAGCGCGAACGCGGCATCACCATCGGTGCGGCGGCCGTGCAGGCGCAGTGGGCGCCGCGCGACCTCGCTGCGCACCGGCTGACGCTCATCGACACCCCCGGGCACATCGATTTCGCGATCGAAGTGGAGCGCTCGCTGCGCGTGCTGGATGGCGCGGTCGCGGTGTTTTCCGCGGTCGACGGGGTGCAGCCGCAATCAGAGACCGTCTGGCACCAGGCGCGCAGGCATGGCGTGCCGCTGCTCGCCTTCGTCAACAAGATGGACCGCATCGGCGCCTCGTTCGACCGCGTCGTCGCCCAGCTTGCCGATCGCCTGCAGGCGCGCCCGCTCGCGTTGGGCCTGCCGCTGGGCAGCGAAGCCGCGTTCGATGGCTGGGTCGATCTGGTGGACCGGCAGGT
Organism: Stenotrophomonas chelatiphaga; assembly: GCF_001431535.1. Taxonomy (GTDB): domain Bacteria; phylum Pseudomonadota; class Gammaproteobacteria; order Xanthomonadales; family Xanthomonadaceae; genus Stenotrophomonas; species Stenotrophomonas chelatiphaga. The sequence goes on along the minus strand of NZ_LDJK01000008.1, from coordinate 103,348 downwards.
GCTGCACTGGGATGCCAGCGGTTCGCTGCAACGACGGGCCTGGACCGACGCGGAGGCGCTGCAGTGGCAGCCGCAGCGTAATGCGCTGGTGCAGGCCGCGGCTGAGCTGGACGACGCGCTGGCCGATGCCTGGCTGGCGGGTTCGCCGGTGGACGCCGAAGCGCTGCGCGCGGCGGTGCGGCGCATCACGGTCAGCGGTGCCGGCGTGCCGGTGCTGGCCGGCGCTGCGTTCAAGGGCAAGGGCGTGGAATCGTTGCTGGATGCCATCGTCGATTACCTGCCGTCGCCACTGGACCGGCCGGCGGTGACGGCGGCCTCCGGCGAGGACACGGTGCAGTTGCCGCCCGATGCAGAAGGTCCGCTGGCCGCGCTGCTGTTCAAGGTCACCCACATGCAGCAGGGTGCGCTGGCCTTCGTGCGGGTGTACTCGGGCACGCTGCGGGTGGGCGATCGCATCGCCAGTTCGCGGCACGACGCGCGTCGGGTTGGACGGCTGGTGCGGGTGCAGGCCGATCAGGTGCATGACATCGAACAGGCCGAGGCCGGCGACATCGTCGCGGTGATGGGCTGGAAGGATGCGATCAGCGGGGAAACGCTGTCCTCGCTGCAGCAGCCGTTGCTGCTGGAAGCCATCCAGTCGCAGCCGGCGGTGCTGGCGTGGCGGCTGCAGGCTGGCCGCGCCGGTGACCTGATCCGCATCAGCCAGGGGCTGGCAAGCCTGGTCCAGGAAGACCCGTCGTTCCGCGTCGAGGCGGATGCAGAGACCGGCGAAACCCTGGTGTGGGGCATGGGCGAGCTGCACCTGGAAGTGATGGTCGAGCGCCTGCGCAGCGAGTGGAAGGTCGAGGTACAGGTCGGCCAGCCACGCGTGGCGTACCTGGAAAAACCCCGCAGCGAAGCACCCGGCGTGGTCGGCCGGGTGGTCAAGCAGAGTGGGGGGCAGGGCCAGTTCGCGCACGTGGTACTGGACGTGCGTCCACGCGATGATGATGCGGTGGAGTTCAGCGACCGCATCGTTGGCGGCGTGGTGCCGCGCAGCTTCATCCGCGCGGTGGAGCAGGGCGTGCGCGCCGCGCTGCAGGACGGCCCGCAGGGTCATCCGGTGGTCGGGCTGGACGTGGTGCTGGTGGATGGGCAGACGCATGCGAAGGATTCGTCCGAGCAGGCATTCCATCGCGCCGGGATGGAGGCGGTGAAGGCAGCGCTGGCCCAGGTGGGCACCCAGTTGCTGGAGCCGGTGATGTCGCTGCAGGTGCTGTCGCCCGCAGCCCATGTCGGTGACGTGGTGGGTGACCTGCAGCGGCGCCATGGACGGGTGCAGGCGATCGACGAGCGCGAAGGGCGTTCGCAGGTCAGCGGGTTTGCACCACTGGCGCAGCTGCAGGGTTACAGCACGGCGCTGCGTTCGATGAGCCAGGGCCGGGCAAGCAGCACCATGCAGTTGCACGGCTATGCGCCGGCGCAATGAGTAGACGGGTAAGGGGCGGCTTCGGCCGCCCCTTTTTTTGCCCGCCGCAGGAACGAAACGACGGTAGCGCCGACCCATGGTCGGCGAGCGTAGCGGAAGGCAGGAGCGTGACGACCAACGGTCGTCACCCACCGCGGCAGGAACCTGACGGCCAGCGGCCGTCTCTACCGGGTAGCGCCGACCCATGGTCGGCGAGCGGAGCGGAAGGCAGGAGCGTGACGACCAACGGTCGTCACCCACCGCGGCAGGAACCTGACGGCCAGCGGCCGTCACTACCGGGCGTGGGTCGGTGTCACCATCCCAGCCGTGCGGTTGCCATCACCGTGCGGCCGCTGCCGTAGTAGCACGACGACACCGTCGTGCAGGTCGACACATAACGACGATCAGCCAGGTTGCTCAGGTTCAGCGCCAACTGCAGGTCGCTGTTGCCAACCCGGCCGACGTCGTAGCGGATCGCCGCATCGAACAGGGTGTAACCCGGGATCCGGTACAGGTTCGCGCTGTCGCCGTAGCTGCGGCCGTTGTAGCGCGCACCCGCCGCCAGGCTCAGTCCTTCCAGTGCGCCGCCGGCGAAGGTGTAATCGGCCCAGAACGAGGCGGTGTAGTCGGGCACCATGATCAGCTGCTTGCCCTGGTACTGGTCCGAACGGGTCATCTCCGAGTCCATCCAGCTTGCCGCACCGATCAGGCTGAAGCCTTCGAACGGGGTGACACGGCCTTCCAGTTCCACGCCGCGCACGCGGCCTTCGCCGTCCTGGATCGAACAGCGTGCATTGGCGGTTGCACCGCAGGTGGTGTGGGTCGGATCGGGATCCTGGGTCAACAGGTTCTGCTGACGCAGCTCGTATGCCGACAGCGTGACCAGGCCGTCGATGCGGGCCGGCTGGTATTTGACGCCGGCTTCCCACTGGGTGCCGGTGACCGGGTCGAACGCGGTGCCGTCGAAATTGTTCAGCGGACTGGTGGACGAAGGCTGGAACGATTCGGCATAGCTGACATACGGGGTGAGGCCATTGTCGAACACATACAGCACGCCGGCGCGGCCGGTAAAGGCCTCGTTCTTGATCACGCTGCGCGGCTGGGTCACGGTCGCGCCGGTGACCGGGTTGCGGGTCGCGCTGGAGGCATCGTCCTTGGTCCAGTCGTAGCGTCCACCCACGGTCAGGCGCCACTGCCCCAGCGCCAGCTGGTCCTGCAGGTAAATACCGCTCTGCCGGTTGCTGCCCTCGGTGGGGCTCAGGCTGGTGACCTGTGGCAGGTAACCGCTGTACACCGGGTTGAAGATGTCGATCGGCCGCGGACTGCTCATCGCACCGCGCACGCCTTCCCAGTCGGCACGCTGCCAGTCCCACCCCAGCAGCGCGACATGGTCCACGCCGCCGGTGCTGAAACGTGCCTGCAGGCGGGTGTCGAAGGTATCGCCATCCGAATCACCGGTGCCGTAGGTGGCGCGGCGTGCCTGCGTGCGGCCATCGGCATTGAGCGCGCCGTTGGTGACCACGCCGCGGTACAGCGAATCCACATGCGTGCGGCGCGCGCTCTGGCTGAAGGTCAGGTGGTCGTTGAAGGCGTGCTCGAACATCCAGCCCGCGGTCCACAGCGTGCGATTGAACGTGTTCCAGGACGGCTCGCCGATGAAGGTGGTGTTCTTCATGTGACCGTACGGCGTGGCGCGCAGCGTGCCGTCCATCGGCAGGAACTGGTAGGTCGATCCGCCATCGTCTTTCTGGTACATGCCGAGCAGGGTGAGGCGGGTGCGCTCGGCCATCTGCCAGGTGTAGCTGGGGGCGAGGAACCAGTGTTCCTGCTCGGTGTGCTTGATCTGGGTTGCGCCATCGCGGTACAGGCCGACCAGGCGCACCAGGTGCGCGTCGTCGTCGCTGCCGGTGCCCACGTCGAACGCCGCGCTGTACTGGCCATGCGCATCCAGGCCGAGTCGCAGCTGTTGCAACTGGCCCGGCTGCGGGGTCTTGCTGACCTGGTTGACCATGCCGCCCGGTGCCACCTGTCCGTACATCACCGCCGAGGGACCCTTCAGCACCTCCACGCGTTCCAGGTTCCAGCTGTCGAACATGCTGCGGTTCCACTGGCTGCCCTGCGGCGCGCGCATGCCATCCAGGGTCACGTTGTTGGCCCAGCTGCCGGCATCGAAGCCACGGATGCGGAAGTCATCCACGCGGTTGTCGATGCCCGAACTTTCCAGGCTTACGCCGGCCACGTAACGCATCGCATCGTTGAGCGACTGCACGCCGCGCGCATCCAGTTCGGCGCGTTCGATCACCGACACCGACTGCGGCGTTTCGGCTACCGAGGTGCTGGTCTTGGTCGCGCTGCTGACACTGTTGGCCGCGCGGTAGGCGTTGACCCGCACCGCGTCCAGCTCAGTGGCGGACGGCTGCGCGTGGACTGCAGGTGCGACGCAGACGAGCGCGCAGGCAATGGCCAGCGGGCGGAAACGGAAGGGGGAGCGTCGTGAGGCGATGGGTCGTGTCATGGGCGTGCGCGGGCGTGCCTGCACGCCGTGGATGCAAGATCCGGAGGCGGCCGACAGCGCTATGAGAGAGGTGGATCACAGTCTACTGTCGACCCTGTTGAAACGCAATTGCGACCCATTCGCAAACAGAGGGATTGCAAGGCGGGCAGTGCCGTTTGCCGGGTGCGGCCGATCGTGGCGCGCGAGCCGGAAAAACAGCAGTTTCCGTGAAAAAAGACTGGATTAAAGTGATGCCTCACGATAAAGTGCGCGGCCGTTTTCCCTCCCCATTCCCATGCGCGACGACAAAGACCCCGGGACCTTCGAACTGGCTCTGCCGCGCAAGCGGGGCAGGCCGCCGAAATTCGGGTATGCGATGAGCGATGCGCAGCGTGCTGCCCGCTATCGTGCGCGCCGCGCAGGCCAGGCCAACCATTCCGATGTGCGCAAATGCTCGGACATGGTGCTGCTGGACAAGATCCGTGGCGCCATCCGCGGCAAGGATCCCGAGCTGACCGGCTTCCTGGTGCACGTGCTGTGGCAGCGCTATCCGTTGCAGCTAAAGTAAGGCCGCAGCGGCGGGGTGGTGATTGCAACGTGGCTTGTTGATAATGCGGGCTTCATGTTCCACCCGCATTCGCGCCCGGGATGGCTGGCGCGTTCAGTAGAGATGGCTTTCTGATGACCAACGGCAACGACACCGCGCCTGCAGCAGGCTCCCCTTTGTTCTACAGCCGCCCGGTGCCGCTGCAGTCGGATATCCACGGCGACCTGCGCATCCTGCCGGGCAAGCTGGGCTTCGCTGCCAAGACCAACGCGATTCCGTTGATCGTCAACGAGTTCTCGCTGGCGCTGCACCATTTCCCGATCCTGTTCGCCGGCCCGGACGCGGTGCCGATGGCCGCCCTCGGCGTGACCGAGGACAACCTGTTCGTCACTGACGGCCAGTGGGAGCCGGATACCTACGTGCCGGCCTACGTGCGCCGCCACCCCTTCATCTTCATCGATACCGACGGCAGCCAGAACTACGTGCTGGGCTTCGACGAAGGCACCGAGCGCATCGTCAAGGGCGGCACCGAAGGCGAGGCGCTGTTCGTCGACGGCAAGCCGAGCGAGCTGCTGCAGCAGGCGATGGAATTCTGCGGCCGCTTCACCGCCGACCACAACCACACCCAGGCGTTCTCCAAGGCGCTGATCGAGCAGGACCTGCTGGTGATGCGCAACGCCAACGTGCGCCTGCCGAACGGCCGCGAACTCACCCTGCAGGGCTTCAACGTGGTGGACGTGGAGAAGTTCCAGAAGCTGCCCGATGACGTGGTGCTGGCATGGCACCGCAACGGCTGGCTGGGCCTGGTGCACCAGCACCTGATGTCGCTGTCGCGTTTCGGCGACCTGACCCGCAAGCAGGCGCAGCGCGACGCCTGACCGGCCCGCAGGGGTGCCGGTCAGGACGACCGGCATCGCCACGGGTGGCGTCCTGGCGCTGTGGCGGCGGAGGATTTCCGCCGTTCCTGGCCCGGCGCTACCGGGCTTTCGGCGTACGCTTGCGCGGTGCGCGCTTCGGCACGCTCGTTGTCGGCTGGGGCTGCTGTTCCAGCCACGCCAGCGTGTCGGCGTAGGCAACGAAATGCCGCAGATAGTCTGGCGAGAGTGCCTGCATCGCATCGAGCATGCGATGCACCAGCACAGCCGAATTCAACGGTCCACCTTCGGCCGGTGTCTGCTGCAGGGCGATGCGCAGGCGGCTGTCGGCGTGCAGCTGCTGCCAGGCATCGCGCATCGGTTGCAGTGATGGCAGCTGCGGATAATGCGGCAGCGAGGCCGAGCCCGCTTCCAGCTGCCGCACCAGCCCCGCCAGCCCGGTGACGGCGCGGTCATCGCGCATCATCGGAATCCTTCGTGCCCGGACGCGGCATCGGCGCGATTTCCACGCGTCGATTGCGCGCGCGCCCGGCTTCATCGGCGTTGGAGCTCACCGGTTGCTCGGCCCCAAAGGCGGCGGCAAACACCGAAGACGAGGGCAGGCCCTCGGCGATCAAGGTACGGGTGACGGTCAGCGATCGCTGCGCGGACAGTTCCCAGTTGTCGGCGAACTGCCGGTTGTGCGCGTGCACCGGCTGGTCGTCGGTGAAGCCGCTGACCATCAGGATGTCCTGGCGTTGCGCCAGCCAGCCCTTCAACGGGCCGGCCAGGCTGCGCAGGACCTCGCGTCCTTCCGGCTGCAACTGGTCGGAGTTCAGGGCGAACAGGACATTGCCGCTGATGCCGATGCGCCCGTCCACCAGCGTGACCCGGCCGCCGGCCAAAGGTCCGGCCAAGGCCTGCTCCAGGGTCTGTTCGGCGGCCTGGCGCTGCTTGGTTTCCGCATCCAGCCGCCCGCTCAGTTCCAGCTGCATGGCGACCACGCCGACCAGGATCAGCACGAAGGCACCCAGCAGCACCGACATCAGGTCGCCGAACGCGGCCCAGATGGGCGTGCCGCTGTCGCCATCCAGTTCGTCGTAATCGCTCATGCGGCCCCTGCCGGCGCGCGGCCCTTGCCGAGCTGGCGCAGCTCTTCGGTGATCTGCTTCTGCGACAGCAGGCTCAGGTCGACCACTTCACGCGCCTGCGCCACGTAGTAGGCCAGCTGCTCATCGCTGCGCGCCAGCGAAGCGTCAAGCGCGCCGGACAGCTGTTCCAGATGGCTCGACAGGCCGCTGCTGGTCGCGGTAAAGGCGGTCACGGCGCCTTCCAGTCCGGCGGCCAGTTCGCGGCTGCCGGTGGCGGCGTCGGCAACGCTGCCCACCAGTTGCTGCAGGGTGCCCGCCTGGGCGTCGACCTGTTCGGCAAAACGCTCGCCGGTGCGCTGCATCAGCCCGGCGGCGTTTTCGATCAGCTGGTCCACCGCAACGCGCTGCGCACTGGACGTGGCCTGGATCGACTCCATCAGGCTGCCGACCGTACCCATCAACTGGGCGCGTTCGTCCAGCAGGGCGGTATCGCGCACCAGGCTTTCGGACAGCCGTTGGCGCAGCTCGGCGACCACTTCGGCGGCGGCGCGCGGCGCTTCGCTGGCGGCATCCAGCAGGCGGGTGATTTCGGCGAGGGTGGCGGTGGACTGTCGCCGCGCTTCTTCGCCGATGCTGCTGGCGGTCTGCTGCAGCGTTTCGCTGATGTGCTGCTGCTGTGCCGTGGCCCGTTCACTGTGCGTGACCCACTGCGCACCCGCCTGTTCGGCCAGCGCGGTGAACGCCTGCGACCACTGCTGCAGGCGCGCCTGGTCGCTTTGTTCGGTCCGCTCCAGCAGCGCCTGGTGGGTGTCCTGCAGCTGGGCCAGCAGCGCACGCGCATCGGCTTGCTGCGCCTCCAGCGCTGCCGCACGTGCGAGCGCATCGCGTTCAGTGGCTGCGTTGCCTGCGGTCTGCTGCTGTTCGGCCAGCGTCGCCCAATGGGCCCCAAGCTGTTCGACCTGGCTGCGCAGGCGGCCATCGATCTCGCCCAACAGGCGATCAGTGCCGTCCTGCTGGCTGGCGATGACGCCGGACAGCGCGCTGCCAAGGGCCGTGACCAGCGCCGCGTTGGCGGCCTGCTGCGCGCTGAGCGCACCTTCGAACTGGGCGCGCAGGTCGCTGGATACCGTCTGCGTCGATGCCTGCAGCGCATCCAGCTGGCGCTGGACCGCATCGGTCACGCTGGACTGGGTACGCGCGGCGGTCGCTTCAAGGTTCCGCAGGGCATCGCGCAACAGCGGCTGCAGCGTCGTGCCGATGGCTTCAGTGCCGGTCTGTACGCCGCGCTGCAGGGACTGTTCCAGGCGTGCAGCCAGAAGCTCCTGCGCCGCATCGTGGCGCGCGATGAACGCCTCCTGGCGTGCCTCCAGCTGTGCGTGGCTGGCTGCCGCTGCCTGCTGCACGCCGTCCACCATCTGCTGCAGTTGCTGCACCAGGGTGGGCAGCACGGCCGCCTGGTCCTGCATCAGGCGCAGGCCTTCAGCACGCTGCCAGGCGTGGCCATGCACCGACAGATCGGTGCGGATGTGCTGGTCGAGCAACTGCACCGCAGCCGAGCGCTCGCGACGCAGCAGGGCCGAGAGCAGGCCGAGCATTGCCGATGCGGCGACACCGGCGATGGAGGTGCCGAACGCTACCGCCAAGCCTTCCACCGGCGATGCCAGCGAGCCGCGGATGGCCTGCAGGTCGGTGGCGCTCTGCAGCGCCATGCCGGTGCCGCGCAGCGTCGCCATCATGCCCAGCAGGGTGCCGAGCATGCCCAGCAGCACCAGCAGGCCGACCAGGTACGGGGTCAGCGCGGGGCCGGGCAGGGCGCTGCGGTTGCCTTCCACGCGCAGCCGCACTGCGCCGCGCAAGGCGGATGGCACGCGCTTCAGCCAGTTGTCCAGGTCTTCCCTCTCACTGGCGTTGCCAGTGGCACCACGCAGCGCGTCGGTCGCGCGGCGGAACTGCAGCAGCTCCCACCCGCCGACGCAGTAGCACGCGGCAATGAGCAGGGCGACGGCGGCGCCAAGCGTGTTGTGGCCGATGTAACCGATCCCTATCCAGACCGCAGCGGCAAGTCCGAAGAGGAAAACGATCAGGTGCAGGGCATTACGCAGCATGGGGCGGTGCTCGGTGCGGATGGACGGCGGCGGACAGCCCGTCGATCGGGTGGAAACGAAGGTCGAGTTCGGCCAGCAGCAGGTCGCGCACGGTATCGCGCAGCGCGGGCGGCCAGGACGGCTCGGGAAGGGGGTCGGGCATGGCGGCAGGCGATGCCGCGTCGGCGTCCACGGCAGGGGAGTCGGCACTGATCGCGGTGGGCAGGCAGGCGGCGAGGTGCGGGGGCAGGCGGTTCAGCAGCCGGTACTCGCGCGGTGCCAGCACCTGCTCCATCACCGCATCGATCTCCGCCAGGCGTGCGCCGTGGTCGTCCGTTCTCGCCAGCGTGTCACGCAGGCGCCCACGCAGGCGGCCGGTGCTGGTCAGCTGGGCCCGCTGCAGCGCGGCATGCCTGCGTTCGAATTCAACCGGTGCCATGGGCTGCTGCAGTTCGGCCACCAGCGCGTGGATCGCCTCGGCGTGGGTGCTGCGTGCACGCGCGCACTCTTCGACAAGGCGGTCCACGTCGATGTCCGCCGGCTGTTCCGGCAGCTCGGGAAGGCTGCCATCCAGTGCCCGTGCGAGGGCAACGGCGCGGTTCCAGTCCACCCAGCTGCCCAACACCGCAGGCAGGGCAGGGCTTTCGGCCGGGCCGGCGTGAGGGCCAAGCCGCTGCAGTGCGCGGATCAGGGGCGGCCCTGCAACGGGCGGCCGAGGTGACGGTTTCGCCATTGTCAGGAGGCCAAAAGACGAGATTTTACACGCTTGCCACGGTGGCTGCCTGAGCCGGTTCGCCTTCCGGCACGTGAACGGCCACGCGCTGGCCGCGTCATAACTGTACCGGACATCCGGTATAGTACCGGCATCCCGACACAACCCTGTTGATCATCCATGTCGCTGACCGCTTCCGCCCCCGCCACTCCCGCGCTGTCGCCCGCGCGCCGCTGGAGCCTGCTGTTCACCGTGGCCGCCGGCCTGCTGCTGGTCACCCTGGACAATTCGGTGCTGTACACCGCGCTGCCGACGCTGGCCAGTGAACTGGCCGCCAGCGACAGCCAGCAGCTGTGGATCATCAATGCCTATCCGCTGGTGATGGCCGGACTGCTGCTCGGGGCCGGCACCCTGGGCGATCGCATCGGCCACCGCCGCATGTTCCTGATCGGCCTGCTTGCCTTCGGCGCGGCCTCGCTGGCAGCGGCCTTCGCGCAGTCCGCCGGGCAGTTGATCGCCGCGCGCGCGGCGCTGGCGGTGGGCGCCGCTGCGATGATGCCGGCGACGCTGGCGCTGATCGGGCTGACCTTCCACGAAGAACGCGAACGCAACATCGCCATCGCCATCTGGGGTTCGGTGGCCATCATCGGTGCCGCGCTCGGCCCGATCATCGGCGGACTGTTGCTGGCGCGCTTCTGGTGGGGTTCGGTGTTCCTGGTCAACGTGCCGGTGGTCGTGCTGGCGTTCATCGCCACGCTCGTGCTGGCGCCGAAAGGCGTGCCGAATTCCAGCCGGCGCTGGGATCTGTTGTCTTCGTTGCTGGCGCTGGGCGCGCTGTCATGCCTGGTACTGGGCATCAAATCCGTGATTGCCGCACCGCCTGCGTGGGCCACGGCCGCCATCGCTACCACCGTGGCGCTGATCGCCGCTGCCGCTTTCGTACGCCGCCAGCGCGTGCTGCCGTACCCCTTGCTGGACTTCGCCATCTTCCGTAACCCGGCCTTCCTGTCCGGCACGCTGGCGGCGGTGTTCACCTTGTTCGCGCTGGCGGGCCTGCAACTGGTGACCACCCAGCGCTTCCAGCTGGTGGCCGGCTTCAGTCCACTGCAGGCGGGCCTGCTGGTGTCCGTCGCGGCGATGGGCAGCCTGCCCAGTGCGCTGCTGGGCGGCAGCTTCCTGCATCGGGTTGGACTGCGTCCGCTGATCAGCGGCGGGCTGGCGTGTGGTGCGGTGGGCGTGACGGTCGTTGCGCTGGGTTTCCCGCATGGGCTGGGCTGGGTCATCGCCGGCATGGCGCTGACCGGCGTGGGCATGGGCGCGACCATCTCCGTAGCCTCCACCGCCATCATCGGCAATGCGCCCGCCGACCGCGCCGGTATGGCCTCGTCGGTGGAAGAGGTGGCCTACGAATTCGGCGGCCTGCTGGCCGTGGCGATCCTCGGCAGCCTGGCGGCCGCGCTGTACAGCGCCTTCCTGCCGGCTGACGCCGCGTTGCCGGCTGCCGCGCGCGAAGGCATCGGCCAGGCACTGCAGCTGGCTGGCGATGGCGCGCCTGTCTGGCTGGGTGACGTGCATGCCGCTTACGACCGCGGATACCAGCTGGTGCTGGGAGTGGTTGCGGCGGCCCTGGCGATCGGCGCACTGCTCACTGCATTGCTGCTGCGCGGCGTGCACGGTGGCCGCGTCGGCGCACCGATTGCCGTAGATTGAACGCATGAGAACCAGCAATAAAACGAAGATCCTCGACGCCGCGGTGCGGGTCATCAACCGCGATGGCGTGCGTGCGGTGACCTTCGAATCGGTGTCCAGCGAATCAGGCCTGACGCGCGGCGGGTTGCTGTATCACTTCCCCTCGCGCGAGGCCTTGCTGCGCGGCATCGACGAACACCTGGTGCAGGCGTGGGAAGCGTCCATGCAGCAACTGCTCGACGTGCCTGCGGGGCAGGCCAGCGCCGTCGAACGGCATGCGGCCTACATGCGCGTATCGGCTCACAGCGCGACCCGCGCCGAGCTGATCTTCATGCTGGAATCGGTGCAGCCCGACAGCGATGTCGCCCCCTGGAGCGAAGCCATGGCGCGCTGGGCACCGCCCCCACCGCGTTCGGGCGAAGCCGATCCGGCGGTCTGGGACAACTTCATCGCACGGTTGGCGGCCGATGGACTATGGGTATACGAGGGCATGTACAACGGCAGGATCGACGAGGACGTGCGTGCCGGCATCGCGCAGCGGCTGATGGCGATGCTGCGGGCGCAGGCGGAATAAGCGCTCCTGCGAGCTGCCGCGTCGCGCTTACTCTGCGCCAGATGCCACGTGAACCGGTGCGCGCGTCGAAGCCAACAGCAACAGGGCGACCGTCGCCGCCATCGCGAGCAGCACCGTGGCACCTTGCAGGGCCGTCGAGACTCCGCGCGCGACGGCGTCCGGGCCGCTGTCGCCGGCCTGCGCGGCGGTCGCCAATGCCGCCATCGCGCCCAGTCCGGTCGAACTGCCCAGTTGGTGGGCCACGTTGATCACGCCCGACGCTGCACCGGCATCCTGCGGTGTTGTTCCGGCAACGCCGGCGGCGGTCAACGGCCCGAAGCACAGGCCCTGTCCGGCACCGATCAACACCATCGGCAGCCCGACATCCATCAGGTAGGTGGCGCTGGCATCCACCTGCGCCAGCCACGCCATGCCGGCCACGATCAGCACGAGTCCGGCCACCATCTGCGCAGTGGGGCTGGACCTGGGCAACAACCTGGGGCCGTGCAGCGCGGCGGCGAAGTTGACCAGCGTCATGGGCAGAAAACCCAGGCCCGCCTGCAGCGCCGAAAAGCCGAGCACGCCTTGCATGAATTGTGTGGAGTAGAAGAAGAACGTCACCATGCCGCCCAGCAGCAGGAACCGCGCCAGGTAAGCGGCAAGACGCGCCCGGTGGCGGAACAGGTGCAGCGGCATGATCGGCTGGGATGCGCGCGCTTCGTGCAACACGAACACCAGGATAGCGGTGATTCCCGCACCGATGGCAATGCGGGAAGGGGTGTCCTGCCAGCCGACATCACCCACGTTGACGATGCCCCAGATCAGCGCGCCGAATCCAGCGGTGGACAGCAGCGCCCCGAGCAGGTCGAAGTGGCCCACGCGGCGTTCGGATTCTTCGATGTAGCGCGCGCCGGCCAAGGCAAGCGCGATTCCCACCGGCACGTTGACGAAGAAGCCAACGCGCCAGCTCCACAGGTCTGCAAGCAGACCGCCCATGACCAGTCCCACGCTGGCCCCGATGCCGGCGACCGCGCCATACAGCGAGGTCGCCCGCCGACGTTGCGGCCCTTCCGGAAAGTGGATGGCCAGCAACGCAAGCGAGGACGGTGCAAGGATCGCGGCTCCAAGCCCCTGGATGCCACGCGCTGCCACCAACCAGCCCGCGCTGGTCGCCATGCCGACTCCCAGCGAAGCAAGCGTAAAGACGGCCAGGCCGGTCTGGAACATGCGACGGCGGCCAAGGATGTCCCCGGCGCGTGCGCCCAACAACAGGAATCCGCCAAACACCAGGGTATAGATACTCTGCACCCAGGCCAGCTGGGCGTGTGAGAAAGCGAGCTCCTGCTGGATGCGCGGAAGGCCGGTGATGACGATCGATACGTCCAGGATGATCAGCAGGTAGCTGGTCAGGATGATGCCAAGCACCGCAGCCTGGTGCGCGGACCGATTTTCTTCAGCGTTCATGGGGTCCTGTGCCAACGCGATCAGCGGCCGGTCATCTTCATGGCCGCTTCGGGCAGTCGATCACCGCTGATACGGATCCTGGCCAGCTGCTGGTCGATGCGCTGCAGGTCAGCGGGGTCCAGCACCAGGTCCACCGCGCCCAGGTTTTCTTCCAGCCGGTGCAGCTTGGTGGTGCCCGGAATCGGGGCGATCCAGGGCTTCTGCGCGAGCAGCCACGCAAGCGCGACCTGGGCAGGCGTCGCTCCCTTGTCGGCTGCGAGCGCCTTGACCACATCCACCAGCGTCATGTTGGCGCGACGCGCCTCGGCTGAAAAGCGCGGAACCGCATTGCGGAAATCACTCGCGTCGAACTGCGTTGTCGCATCGATCTTGCCGGTCAGGAATCCAGCACCCAGTGGGCTGAACGGCACGAAGCCGATGCCGAGTTCCTCCAGCACCGGTAGCAGCGATTGCCGTGGCTCGGTCCAGAACAGCGAGAACTCGCTCTGCAGCGCGGTCACCGGCTGCACCGCGTGGGCGCGGCGGATGGTCTGCACGCCGGCCTCGGACAGCCCGAAGTGCTTCACCTTGCCAGCCTGGATCAGGTCCTTGACGGCGCCAGCGACCTCTTCGATCGGCACCGCCGGGTCAACGCGATGCTGGTAGAAAAGATCGATGCGGTCAGTACGGAGGCGTTTCAGGCTTGCCTCGGCGACCGCCTTGATCTGCTCGGGACGACTGTTGGTACCGCCGCTGCGGGCACGCGTGACAGGATCCAGATCGAAACCGAATTTGGTGGCGATGACCACCTGCTCGCGCACTGGCTGCAGCGCCTCGCCGAGCAGCTCTTCGTTGACGTACGGCCCATAGACCTCGGCCGTGTCGAAGTGAGTGACGCCGCGTTCCACGGCGCTGCGGATCAGCGCGATCATCTCGTGCTTGTCCGCGGCCGGGCCATAATTCGCGCTCATGCCCATGCAGCCGAGGCCGAGGGCCGACACTTGCAGGCCCTGGCCGAGTGTACGCATTTTCATCGTTCGCTCCGGGTTATGTTCATGCTGATTTCTGCAACCAGCGGTTGACGGTTTCCATGGTCCTGCGCTCCTGGTCGGCCTCCATCGTGAAGGGGTCCTGGATACGCGCACCGGGTGCGTGCTCGCCCAGCACGCGCAGGCTGCTGCCGACGCCGAAGCCGCCATGGGTGATGAACGGTATGAGCGTCTTGCCACGCAGGTCGTGCCGCGACAACAGCGAGCGGATGATCGGCGGCGCAGTCTCGCCCCAGATGGGGAAGCCCAGGTACACCGTGTCGTAGTCGGCGATGCCGGGAATCAGGGCCTGCAAGGCGGGCTCTTCGCCCTCGTCGCGTTCGCGGCGGGCCTGTGCGACCGTCTCCAGATAATCATCCGGGTAAGCCGCGGCAGGCTGGATTTCAAACAGGTCACTGGGCTGACTACGATGGATCAGGCCAGCGATGACCCGGGTGTTGCCCGAGCGCGAAAAGTAAGCAACCAACGTGCGCGCGCCGCTGCGGGGCAGGGTGGCTGCAGCACCGGGTGAGTCCGACGTCGCGGCAGTGCACCCCAACGGAAGCGCTGCCATGGCGGCGATGACCGTTCTGCGGCCTGCATTGTGCGATGAAGTCGTCATGCAGCCAATCTACGCCCGCCGGACTTCGGCTTGTAGTGGCATAATCGGATATCGCTTATATCGGGGCTGCATCAATGGGTGTCGAGAACTACGACCAGTTGGCGATGTTCGCGCTGGTGGCGCGCGAGCGCAGCTTCACCCGTGCGGCCGCGCAGCTGGGTATGTCCCAGCCGGCATTGAGCCGCTCCATGCGCCAGTTGGAAGAGCGCCTTGGCGTGCGGCTGCTGTCACGCACCACCCGCAGCGTGTCGCCGACCGAAGCGGGTGAACAGCTGCTGCGGGTGATCGCTCCACGATTCGAAGAGATCGACACTGAGCTGGCCCAGCTCAACGCGTTCCGTGACAAGCCGGCCGGACGCCTGCGCATCACCGCGGGTGAACATGCGGCGATCTCCATCATGCAGCCCGTGCTCGGGCGCCTGTTGCCCGACCATCCGGATCTGAACATCGAGGTGATCGTCGATTACGGGCTGACCGACATCGTCGCCGAAGGGTATGACGCTGGCATACGCCTGGGCGAGCAGGTGGCCAAGGACATGATCGCGATGCGGGTCGGCCCCGAGCTGCGGATGGCGGTGGTCGGCTCGCCCGGTTACTTCGGGCGGCACGCCAGGCCGAAATCGCCGCATGAGCTTACCCAGCACAACTGCATCACGATCCGGCTGCCGACGCATGGCGGAATTTTCGCCTGGGAGTTCGAGAAGAAGGGGCAGGAGCTCAAGGTCAGGGTCGAGGGGCAGCTGGTGTTCAACAACATCGCCATGCGCCTGTCAGCAGCGTTGGAAGGCCTCGGGCTGGCCTACATGCCCGAGGACCTGGTGCATGCCCACATCGAATCCGGCGCACTGGTGCGGGTGCTGGCGGACTGGTGCCCCCCGTTCCCGGGTTACCACCTCTACTACCCCAGCCGCCGGCAGTCGTCGCCCGCATTTACGCTGCTGCGCGATGCCCTGCGGTACGAAGGCTGAGGCCATCGCATGCGGTCGGTTGGCAGTGGCGTTACCGGGTTGGTGCCTCCACGTCACTGAAGACCTGCACCGCAGGCGGCAGGCGTTCGCCCTGCACCGTGACCTGGGCAACGGCCGCGTCCAGCGCCAGCAGTTCGCCGCTGCTGAGCACCACGTCTGCCGCGCCGATGTTGTCCAGCATGTGGGCCATCTGGGTGGTGCCGGGGATCGGCACGACCCACGGCCTGCGTGCCAACAGCCAGGCCAATGCGATGCGCGCTGGCGTAGCGCCCTTGCGTTCGGCCCAGGCCTGCAGGACGCGTACCAGGGCGAGGTTGTGGGTGATGTTTTCCGGGGTGAACCGCGTTTCATTGCCGCGGATGTCGCCCTGCGCGAAACGGGTTTTCTCGTCGATGGCGCCAGTCAGGAAGCCCACGCCCAACGGACTCCACGGCACGAAGCCAATGCCCAGTTCCTCGCAGATGCCCAGCACCTGCTGCTCCGGCCCGCGCCACAGCAGCGAGTACTCACTCTGCACGGCCGTCACCGGAAGCGCGGCGTGGGCCCGACGCAGGGTCTGCGGCCCCATTTCGCACAGCCCCCAGTGAAGCACCTTGCCGGCATCCATCAGGTCCTTGATCGCCCCGGCCACATCCTCGATCGGCACCTGCGGATCGACGCGGTGCTGGTACAGCAGATCGATACGGTCGGTGCGCAGGCGGGTCAGCATGCCGTCCACCACCTGTTTGATATGGTCGGGCCGGCTGATCAGGCCCGGCCCCCGCGCACCGGTCTGCAGGTCGATGTTCCAGCCGAATTTCGTGGCGATCACGATCTCGTCGCGGAACGGCGCGACGCCCTCGCCAAGGATCCGCTCCACCTCGTGCGGACCGTAAGCTTCCGCCGCGTCATAGAAGGTGAGGCCGCGGTCGAACGCGGTGCGGATGATGTTGTGCATTTCGCTGCGCGACGGCACGGTGGTCTGGTAGGTACGGCTCATGTTCTGCACGCCAAGGCCCACGGCGGAAACCTCCAGCGCGCCCAGCTTCCTTCGCCGGGTCAGGACAGCGGGCGCCGCCGCGGTGCCAGCATTGCGCGCGGTGCGCTGCGTGGCAGAGGCGTGTCCGGGCACCAGCGAGGCGGCCATCGGGGCGGCGGCCAGTGTGGCTGCACCGATCAGCAGCCTGCGTCGGTTTGAATCGGTTGGTTGGTTTGTCATCGTGGACTCCACGTCAGGTTGGCGGGGCGCGTCTGCCTGGGCAGTGCGGCGGTGCGGCGGGTCAGCGCGAGGCGGCGACATGCTGGTCCAGGGCATCGCGCGCCCGTGCTGCTGCCGGCGCGTCACCGGCGTCTTCCAGCAGTTGCACGACCTTCCGCAGCTGGGCGATGGACAACCCCACGCGGGTGCTGGCTGCCATGTGCGAGCGCAACTGGGCCTCCACGCCCGGCATCGCCGCCAGCGCGCCGACGGTCGCCAGTTCGCGGCTCTGCCAGTCCAGGTTGTCACGCTCGAAGATGTCTCCGAACAGGTGCGCCTGGAGGTACTGGTTGATCACGGGTACGAATTCCATGACCGGGCCCTTGACCGGTGCACCGGAAATACGGGTCTGGTTGGCCGTGCCGACGGCCAGCAACGCATCGCCGACAGGCACCACGCGGGATGGCTCGCGGCCTGGAGCATCTGCGATGCCTTGCTGCCGGCGCGCCTGGACCACCTTCATCAATTCGCCCAGTGCGTTGAGGCTGCGCGGGAAGCCTGCGTAGGCATACAGCTGCACCAGGATTTCCTTCGTCTCGCTGATGGACAGGCCGCCATCGAGGCCGCGATTCAGTGCGATGTCCAGTTGCGGCAGGTTGCCGGTGGCGCCAGCAGCGGTGATGAGGGGAATCGACTGCTGACGCACGGTCAGATGCTGCGAGGTTGGCTGGGATACGGTCATGTTCGAAGATTCCGCGGGGTTGTCGCTTGCCTGCGCAGAGGGGGCGGACAAGGTCGCTACGGCGCAGGCAACGGCCATGCACAGCCAGCGGGGCTTAGCGCGCGTGGTACTGGTCATCGGTGACGGCCTCCATCCACTGAACGGGTTTTCCTTCGGACCCGCCGCCCACTGCCAGGTGGGTCATCGGGCTGTCGGGCGCTGCTCCATGCCAGTGCTTCACACCTGCCGGGCATACCACCACATCGCCGGGATGGATTTCCTGCACGGCCTTTCCCCACTGCTGGGTAAGGCCCACACCGGCGACGACAACCAGCCGTTGCCCGGCAGGGTGCACGTGCCATGCCGAGCGTGCCCCCGGCTCGAAGGTCACGTAGGCCGCGCTTGCCGGGATCTCCCGGTCAGCAGCAAAAAGCGGCTCCACCCGCACGTTGCCGGTGAACCGATCCGCCGGTCCGCTCACGGCCGGCCGGGTGCCTTTGCGGATGATGGTCTGTTCGTCGGCCACCGCTGTATCGGCCTGTGCAAAGGGGGCGGTCATGGCCAGGGCGATGCCCACCACCAGCCTGATCATGAGCGCGCTCCGGTGGCTGCCGGCGCCAGGGTGCGTACGTAGAAGCTCGCCAGCTTGCTGACGGCAGCATTGACGTAACGCGGCATCCAGTAGGTCTCAATGTGGGTCGCACCCTCCAGCCTGAACAACTCCTTGTCTGCGTTGCCGGTCGCTTTGGCGAACGCATCCTCTGACATGTACAGGCTGTCGGCTTTGCTGCCGGCAATCATCAGCAGCGGTTGGTCGACCAGTGCGATCTGGTCGGTCGCATCCCAGCGCATGAGATCCATCAGGCTGCTGGTGGTGTAGCGGAAGGTGGAGCGGGGGTGCGCATGGGTCTTCCAGTAGTACGCGTATCCCTGCCGGTAAAGATCGAAAGGAAGTGCAGCGATCTGCTCGTCGGAAAGGTCGGCATCGCCGGAATAGGGCACTGCGTTGCCGGACGCTTCCCGGGATCGCGCGTCGGACGCTTGCCGGAGCCGTTGCGCGATGGTCTGCAGCTGAGAATCGGCGTACCCATTCCGGCGCACGCGCCCGGAATTGAACATGCTGATGGTGGCCACCGCCTTGAAGCGCTTGTCGGTCGCCGCAGCGGCCAGTGAGTAGCCGCCGCCACCGCAGAGGACGAGCAGGCCCAGGCGCGCGCCATCCACGCCCGGGTAACGCGCGATGAAGTCCGCCATGCCATGGATGTCTTCGATGCGGAAGGCTGGCTTGTCCACGTTGCGTGGTGTCCCTCCACTGGCGCCCTGGTAGGCTGCATCGGCGACAATGGCGATGTAACCCTGTTCGGCCAGACGCTGGGCGTACAGCCCGGCAACCTGTTCCTTCACCCCGCCGTTGGGATGCGCCACGACCACCGCAGGGTAGGGGCGAGCCGACGGATACCCCGCCGGGGTATAGATGTTCGCCGCGATCTCCAGCCCGTTGAGCGGGTAGACCACCGGATAGATGTTGACCTGTCCGGCCGCATTGGTGGTCAGGGCCCCCTCGTAAGCCAGCGAGTACGGATTGAGGCGATAGTCTGCAGCTGCGGCATTGCCTGCCATCAGACTCGTCGTCGCCGCAAGAACGGCGACGCGCAGGAGGGTTCGGGTCATGGTGTTCCTTTCAGCCAGGGGTGTGATCTGCGCGGGCCTGCCTGCGTCTCAGGCAGGCAGGTGCGGGTAGATCTTCTCGATCGTGATCGGGTAGCTCCGTACGCGTGCGCCGGTCGCGTTGTAGACCGCATTGGCAACGGCCGCTGCCACTCCGGAGATGCCGAGTTCGCTCACGCCCTTGGCTTTCATCGGCGAGGAATGGGGATCGAGTTCATCGATGAAAATCACCTGCTGGTCAACGATGTCCGCATGCACCGGGACCTCGTAACTTGCCAAGTCATGGTTGACGAAGTAGCCCAGGCGCCGATCCACCGCGAGCGATTCCATCAATGCGCCGCCCAGGCCCATCGTCATCGCCCCGATGACCTGGCTGCGCGCCGTCTTCGGATTGAGGATGCGGCCTGCCGCACATACCGCCAGCATCCGCGTAACGCGCAGTTCGCCGGTGAAACGGTTGACCCGCACCTCGCAGAAATGCGCGCCGAACGTCTGGTGGGCCAGGCCGCCCCGTGCCGTGTCGAAGTCGATGCCATCCTCGGCGACGAGTTCGCGCCCCACCACCAACTGCTGCAGCGGCGTGCGCCTGCCCTCCTGAAGCAGATCACCGCCCTGGAACCCGCAGTCGGCAGGATCCGCGCCGGCGGCCGCGCACAGCATCTCCCGCAGCTTCTGGCATGCCGCGAAGGCGCCTGACGTTGAACTGTTGGCACCGCGCTGGCCGAGCGAGCCCGATGCCCTGGGGAAGGTGGAATCCCCCAGTCGCACATCCACGCGCTCAAGCGGCAGCCCGAGCATCTCCGCTGCGGTCTGGCCGATGATCGTATAGCTGCCGGTGCCGATGTCGGTCATGTCCGTTTCAACGATGAGCCTGCCGCTGGCCTGCAGGCGGACACGCACCGCTGAGTTGGTCACGTTGTTGCCGCGGATGGCGCTGGCCAGGCCAAGCCCCACCAGCTCATCCCCGTCGCGGACCGAGCCGGGCACGCGCGCGCGGCGGTGCCAGCCGAAGCGCTCCGCACCGATCCGCAGGCAATCGGCGAAACGACGTGTACTGAACGGTTTGCCCAGGCTTGGGTCGACGTCCGTATCGTTGCGCAGTCGCAGCTCAAGCGGGTCGAGCTGCAGCTTTTCCGCCAGCTCATCCATCGCCACCTCGAAGGCCATCAGGCCGGGGGCTTCACCCGGTGCGCGCATCGCATTGCCTTCGGGCAGGTCCAGCCGTGCCAGCCGTGTACGCAGCAGCCGGTTCGCCCCGGCGTACAGGGATGCGGTGGGGATCGTGGAGCGCTCCGCGGGCCCGCCGACCAGGTTGCCGGACCAGGTCTCATGGCCGATCGCCTGCAGCCGCCCCATCCTGTCCGCGCCGATCCGTACGCGCTGTCGGGTGGCCGGTCGGTGCGAGGTGTTGTTGAACATCAGGTTGCGCTCGAGCGTGATCTTGACCGGGCGGCCGCAGAGACGTGATGCCGCTGCCGCCAGCACAGCATCACTGAGAACGCTGGCCTTGCCACCGAAGCCCCCACCGATGTAGGGCGAAATGATCCGGATGTCGGACTGCGGGATGCCGAAAATCTTCGACAGATCACGCATGCCCCACGAAACAATCTGGATCGCAGTCCAGATCGTCAGCTTGCCATCATTCCAGGTGGCTACCGTGGCATGCGGCTCCATCATGGCGTGGGACTGGTCGGGTGTCTGGTAGGTCTCATCGACCGTCACGGCACTGGCTGCGAAGGCGGCGTCGAAATCGCCGATGTGCACGTCGGGGCTGTTGGCCGGCGGCTCCTCGGGGAATACCGCGGACGAAAGATCAAAGGCGCCGCGCACTCTTTCGTAACGGGGGTGGACAAGGTGCGCGGCGGCGCGGGCCTGCTCGAACGTGCTGGCCACCACCACGGCAACCGCCTGGTGGTAATGCGATACCGCATCGGACACCAACGCGGTCGCGGCATAGAACTCCCCCTTTCCGAGAGATCCTGCGTTGCGCGCGGTCAGCACGGCGACAACGCCGGGCGCAGAGCGCGCACCCTCCGTATTGATGTCAAGCAGGCGCCCATGGCCAATGGCGGCGCCAACGATCACCCCGTAGAGCTGGCCTGCCGCCACGTCATGTTGTTCGTACGCATAGCGGGCCTGGCCGGCGGTCTTGAGCGGACCGTCGATGCGGTCCACGGGCTGCCCGACCACGGTTTGCCGATCGATCGGATTTTCGCCTGCGGGTTGGTCAAACTTCACGTTGTTGCTCCTTCCATCCGAAGATGGCGCATCACGTCGTGCGGTTGAGGATCGACGCCAGACTGCGCTCGACGAGATCCAGCTTGAAGCGGTTCTGTTCGGTGGCAATCGCGGAGTTCGCCGCCTCGGCACGCAGGGCGGAGATGATCGCCGGAGCCGCCTGTCTGCCACCGCCGGGGGGCGACCATGGCCGGTGGGATACACCGCCCACGGCCACGCGCATCTGCTGGTCTTCGACGATTGCCGCGACCGATACGAGCGCAAAGGCGTAGGACGCGCGGTCGCGCAATTTGCGGTAGACCTGCCGGCCTGCAGGGGGCGAAGGCAGGCGGACCCCGGTGATCAGTTCACCTGGCACCAGCGCCGTCTCCAGGTGCGGGGTGGTACCAGGCGCCCGATACAGCGCCTCCAGCGTGTGTTGGCCGCTCGATCCACCCGGCTGCTGTGTTTCCACCACCGCGCCCAACGCCTGCAGCGCCACGGCCATGTCACTGGGATGGGTGGCGATGCACTCCGTGCTGGCCCCCACGACGGCCAGCTGGCGGCTGTAACCGCCGAGGGCGGCGCAGCCTGACCCGGGCATGCGCTTGTTGCACGGCTGGTTGGTGTCGTAGAAGTAGGGGCAGCGCGTGCGTTGCAGCAGGTTACCCCCGGTCGTAGCCCGGTTTCGAAGCTGGCCGGATGCGCCTGATACCAGGGCCGAGGACAACACGCCGTATTCTTTGCGCACGCGCGGGTGCGCGGCCAGGTCCGCATTGCGGACCAGTGCGCCGATCCGCAGCCCGCCGTCCTGCGTTGATTCCACGGTGTCCAGGCCGATGGCATTGATGTCGATCAGGTGGGCAGGAGACTCGATCTGCAGCTTCATCAGATCCAGCAGGTTCGTGCCGCCTGCGATGAAGCGCGCCCCCGGTGTTCGGGCAGCTTTCTCGACGGCATCGGCAGGCGACGTCGCCCGCTCGAACGTGAACTGTTTCATCTCAGGACTCCGCGCTTTCGATGATCGCCGCGACGATGTTGGGGTACGCGCCACAGCGGCACAGGTTGCCGCTCATCCGCTCGCGGATTTCATGTTCCGTCCGCTTCGGCATGGCGGCGGGATCGTCACTGGCGAAGCTGGGAACGCCGCGCTCGATCTCATCCAGGGCGCCAATCGCCGAGCAGATCTGTCCCGGAGTGCAGTAGCCGCACTGGTAGCCGTCGTGCTTCACGAATGCCCGTTGCAGCGGGTGAGTCTGTCCCGCCGTTACAATACCTTCGATGGTGGTGATGGATGCACCGTCGAACATGATCGCCAGGGTCAGGCAGGAATTGATCCGGCGACCATCGACGAGGATCGTGCAGGCGCCGCACTGCCCCTGGTCGCAGCCCTTTTTGGTGCCGGTCAGGCGCAGCTGCTCGCGCAGCACGTCAAGCAGGCTGCTGCGGTTGTCGACCTGCAGCACCACGGGCCGCCCGTTGACCTCGAGCGAGACCGTGGATTCATTGACCGGCGACGTTCTCGACTGACCTTCGTTTGCAGTCGCACGCGCAGGCAAGGGACTGAGCACTGCCACGGCGCCGGCCGTAGTCGTAGCGCCCATCGCCAGCAGCTCTCTTCGGGTCAATCGAACATCCGTCATGGGCGAAGCGCCTCGGGATGGTTTCCGGTCACGCAGGTATCAGGGCGTGCGTACGCCCGGGCAAGCAGGGTCATGATGCTGGGCCTCTCAGCTGGCAGGAAGGTGCTGGCACCGACTCGCCGTGGAAGGGGCGCAACGAATCGGACGCGTGGTCAAGCTCACTGCAACGATCCTAGCCGAGGCAGTGGTATCGAAAACCGCACGATTCGCGAATGCTCTTATGTGCCCAGTGCATCAATGCAACGACGCTGCGAGGCCGGCGCCGGCGCTGCGGCATGCAGGCGGCGGTATGACGAGGGCGGACCGTGAGGACCTGCCGAGCTGGAGCGCCCAGATTGGCGCAGGCATCCACCTGCGCCAATGCTGTCGGTCAGGCGATGCCCGCACCACCGGTCACGCCGAAGACTTCACCGGTCAGGTAGCTGCCTTCCTGGCTGGCCAGCAGCACGTAGACCGGCGCGATTTCCACCGGCTGCCCCGGGCGCTTCATCGGGACCTGCGTGCCGAACTTCGTCACCGCATCGGTCGGCTGCCCACCGGATGGCTGCAACGCCGTCCAGAACGGGCCGGGCGCCACCACGTTGGCACGGATGCCTTTCTCCACAAGCTGCGCCGACAGCGCCTTGGTATAGGCCACGATGCCGGCCTTTGTGGTGGCGTAGTCGAGCAGGATGGCGGAGGGGTCATACGCCTGCACCGAGGCGGTAGTGATGACCGCCGCACCCGGCGGCAGGTGCGGAACGGCCGCCTGGCAGATCCAGTGCATGGCGTAGAGGTTGGTCTTCATCGTCCTGTCGAAGTCCTCCGCGCTCAGCTCGGCGATGCTGTCGCGGTACTGCTGGCGGGCCGCATTGACCACCAGGATATCCAGGCCGCCGAACGCTTCCACCGTGCGCTCCACCATCGTCCTGCACCATTCCGGATCGGTGATGTCACCCGGCAGTGCCAGCGCCTTGCGGCCCTCGGCTTCGATCAGGGCAAAGACTTCCTCTGCATCCGATGCTTCGGAGGGCAGGTAGGACAGGGCCACATCAGCACCCTCGCGGGCGTAGGCAATGGCGGCTGCCCGGCCGATGCCGCTGTCGGCGCCGGTGATCAGTGCGCGGCGTCCGCTCAGCTTGCCCGAGCCCTGGTAGCTCGTTTCACCGTGGTCCGGCACCGGATCCATTGCCGCGGCCTTGCCCGGCACCGCCTGCGGCTGGGCGGGGAAGGGCGGCTGCGGGTACTGGCTGCGCGGGTCCTGCATTTTCAGGCGATCATTCATTGTCGATCCTTGTTGTGGAGCGGGGGGAGAGTAGGCGGCTCATGGGCAGCCCAGGGCGTCTGCAATGGTGGCCATGGCCATCACCTGGGCCAGATGGCTCAAGCCTTGCGGGGTATTGCCGAGGTAGTGGCCCGTGGCGGGGTCCACCATTTCGCTGAGCACGCCCTGGCAGCGGCCGAGGGCGCCGTTCAACGCATCCACGCGGTCGCGCGCGTCCGCGACGAAGCCCAGTCGTGCGTAGGCCTCGGCCATCCAGTAGGAGCAGGCGATGAAGCAGCCTTCCTCCTCGGCCATGCCCGAGTAGCGGTAGTGGAAGCCCGACTGGCCCAGCTCACGGTCGATGGCACGCAGGGTGGCCAGCAGGCGGTCCCTGCCGTCGAAACGGAAGCGCACGGCCAACGCCAGTGCTGCGTCCAGCCTGCCGCTGCCGGGATACATTTCGTAGGCCTGCAGGGAGTCGGACCAGCAGTTGGTTTCGATCCATTCACTGATGCGGTCACGTTCGCGCTGCCAGCGGTCACGGCAGGTGGTCGGCAGCTGGCCTTGGTCGGCCAACTCGACCGCCCGCGCCAGCGCCTGCCAGCAGCTGATCTTGGACATCGTGTAATGCTCCAGCTCCGGCAGTTCCCAGATACCGGAATCTTTCGCGCGCCAGTGGTCAGCACACAGGTCCGCGATCCGGGAAAGCAGCTCTGCGCTGGCGCCATCCAGGATGTTGCCCGCGGCCACGAAGCAGAATGCGGTCTCGAAGATATCGCCGTAGATGCCGTGCTGGTGCTGTTCGCCGGCAAGATTTCCTTTCACCACCGGCTGCGAATTGCGGTAGCCATGCATGGGCAGCTCCTGCACCGGCTCCACCTTCTCGCCATCCAGGGTGAAGACCACCTTCGGCCCATGGCGGCGCAGCTGGCGCAGCAGCCAGGTGAAAGCCGCCTTGGATTCTGCTTCCAGGCCTGCGGCGAGGAACGCCTGGATGGTGTATCCGGCGTCGCGCACCCACGCGTAGCGATAATCGAAATTCTTGTCGCCGCCAATGCGCTCGGGCAAAGAGGTAGTGGCGGCAGCGGCAATGGCACCGGAGGGCGAGTACAGCAGCAGCTTCAGCGCCAGTGTGCTGCGAACGAACGTGGCGCGGTCCCACCCGCCGTAGGACACGTTGCGGGCCCACGCTTTCCATTCACGGTCGGTCAGGTCGATGCGGCCATCCACTTCCTCCACCGAAGGTGCCACCAGCGGCTCATCCTCGCCCACCACCAGCGCCACGGTCACGCGCCCACCGGCGCTGACGGTGCATTCACCGCTTGCGCCTTCGTCGGTCCACTGCAGCTGCAGCGCCGGATGATGGATCATCACGCCCAGCAGCCGCTGCACATGGAAGACCACGTGTTCACCGATGGAAGAGCAGTAGGGGCTGGCCGATTGCGCGCGCGTACCGGGGCACATCCGCACGGCGAAACGTACTTCGCCCTCCAGGCCCTCGATGCGCCGCGCCAGCTCGCACCACGGCAGTCGGCCCGCGTTGCCGCTGTTCAGCGATTCGGTCAACGACGCACGGCCAGATGCCGTGGTGAACACGGTTTCCAGCACATTACTCTCCGCCCGGTAGCGCCGTTCGACGGTGCAGGGCTCGGTGGGCGCAATACTGAAGTAGCCACCGTTGGTGGCATCCAGCAGGCGATCAAACAGCGGCGGGCTGTCCATGTTCGGCGCACACCACCAGTCGATGGAACCGTCGCAGCCGGTCAATGCGACCGAGCGCCCTTCGCCCAGCGCCGAGTACTGTTCGATCGGCAGCGCGCCGTCCTGCCTGCGGTCAATGGCAATCGGCGCTTCGCGGTGTGGGGTGCCAGCGGGGTGGGTGGCCTCGGGCAGCGTCGACATCAACGCACCTTCCGGCAAGCGTGCATGGCTGCCGAAACAGCACGGGGGAAGCACATGGTGGATGTCCAGACGTGGGGTGCATTGAAGCTAGACAGCCGCACGCGCAGGCAGGGTGAGGCAGGGCTCAACGCCATGTGATCACTGCACTGCGTTGACACCTGTTTGCACGCGGCGTGGACACGCCGGCGACCATGCTCGCCTCGCTACACGACGAGGTTTTCATGCAACGTCCCGTTCTTTTTCTCCTGCACAGCCTCGGCGCCAGTCATCGCGAATGGCGTGCCGTACAGCGCGCCCTGGGCGAGCAGTTCGAGTGTGTCGCACTGGATATTCCTGGCTTTGGCGGCACTGCCGCGGGCAACGCGACAGACATCGATGCCCTGGTGGACTGGTTCCAGCAGGAAGTGACCGCGCGTGCACCCACCTGCTGGTTCGCCGTCGGCCACAGCATGGGCGGCAAGATCGCCACGCTGCTTGCCGCACGCAGTCGCGACGGCGTGCAGGGGCTGGCAGGCCTGAGCGGCGTGGTGCTGGTGGCGGCATCGCCGCCGTGCCCGGAACCCATGCAGGAGGCGCGACGCGCGAAGATGCTGGACTGGTTCGCCACGGGCGCGCCTACCCGGGCCCATGCTGAAGAATTCATCGACGCCAACACGCACCGTCCGCTGGCCGGCGCTGCCCGCGAAGGGGCCATCGTGGATGTGCTGCGAACCGATCCCATCGCCTGGCGTGCCTGGCTGGAACGCGGCAGCCGCGAGCATCGCCAGCACCAGGCCGCACATCTACGCGTACCGGCGCTGATAATCGCCGGCGCCGAGGACGGCGACCTCGGCGAAGCGGGGCAACGCGCACTGAACGTACCGCACTATCTGCACGCGTCG
Organism: Stenotrophomonas chelatiphaga; assembly: GCF_001431535.1. GTDB lineage: Bacteria > Pseudomonadota > Gammaproteobacteria > Xanthomonadales > Xanthomonadaceae > Stenotrophomonas > Stenotrophomonas chelatiphaga. The sequence goes on along the minus strand of NZ_LDJK01000008.1, from coordinate 76,364 downwards.
GTCGACGTCGTGCCAGACGCCGCGCATCTGATTCCGCTCGAGCAGCCCGACTGGCTTGCCCAGCGCATCGCAGCGTGGGCACTGCCGCTGGCTGCGTCCGCGTTGCCCGCAGCGTTCGTCCAACTGCTGGACGCCGAGCGCGTCGCCCCGCGCATGCGAGCCCGCTTGCTGGCCCGCCATGCCACGCCGCTGCCGCTGCAGGAATCGGCGCTGCCCGCTCGCCATCTGGCCGTGCTCACCGCCTTGGCGGCGCGCCTTGTGCCCGGCGCCGATGCCGCCGACCTGGCGCTGCGCGTCGGCCACGCATTGGTGAACCAGGAAAGCGACGGCTGGCGTTTTGCCGACCTGCCCGCCGATGCGGACGCATGGGCGCAGGCGCTGGATCAACTGGATGCGGCCGCCAATGGATTCACCACGCTGGACGCTGCCGCGCAGCACGCCCTGCTTGACCAGGTGCAACGGCAGAGTGCCATTGCGCCGCCGGGCGGCGCCTTGGATCCGGCGCAGTGGGCCCAGTGGTTCGAAGATGCGCGGGCGCTGTTTGCCAGGACATGGATGAGCCTTCCCTCCACCTGGGCCAGCATCGGCTACGACGGCTTTGCCGTCGGCGGCAAGGGTGCGCACAGTCAAGGCTACGAGCACACCGAAGCGGGCACGATCGATGCGTGGCAACTCCGATGCTGAGGGGTGCTGAGCAGGGCCGCGCACCGGCCGGGTCGGTCGATGCGGTCATCATCGGTAGCGGTGCCGGCGGCGCGCCGCTGGCAGCCCGCCTGGCGGAGGCAGGGGTATCGGTGCTGGTGCTGGAAGCGGGCCGCACCTTCAGCCCGGATGATCACCTTGCCGACGAACTGGCCACCGACATCTACTGGATGGAGGAGCGCCTCAGTGGCGGCCAGACCCCTACCGCCTTCGGCGCCAACAATTCCGGCCAGGGTGTGGGCGGGTCTACGCTGCACTGGGGCGCGTTCTGTCCACGCCCTGACCCGCGCGACCTGCGCCTGCGCTCGCTGACAGGGCAGGGGGCAGATTGGCCCATCGCAGCAGCAGAGTTGCTGGCTTACCTACAACGGGTCGAGGCGTTCATCGGCGTATCCGGCCCGGCGCACTACCCATGGGACACGGCCCGCCAGTACAACTACCCGCCCGTGCCGCGCAATGCCTCGGCGCAGGCCATGCAGCGCGGTTGCAATGCGCTGGGCGTGCGCGCCACCGATGCGCCGGCCGCGCTGGTCAGCCAGGCCCGGCAGCAGGCGCACTGGGGCCTGCGCCACGCCTGCAACAACTGTGGTGCGTGCCATCAGGGCTGCAGCAATGGCGCCAAGGCCAGCACGGATACCTCCTGGTTGCCGTGGGCGAGGGCACACGGCGCCACCGTCCGCGATGAAAGCCGGGTCGTGGACCTTGAGCGCGACACCCGTGGCCGCATCAGCGCGGTGGTCTACCAGCGCGAGCATCGCCTGCACCGGGTGAAGTGCTCGGCCGCTTTCCTGTGCGCAGGCGGCGTGGAGACACCGCGCCTGCTGCTCAACCTGGGGCTGGCCAACAGCAGCGGCCAGGTCGGGCGCAACTTCATGGCCCACGTGGCCACCCAAGTGTGGGGGGCGTTCGACGCGGACATGTGCATGAACCGCGGCTACCCGTCCTCGCTCATCACGGAGGATTTCGTTCGCCCGCAGGACGCCTCTTTCGTTGGCGGCTACCTGGTACAGAGCCTGGGCGTGCAGCCGGCGACACTCGCCAACACCTTTGCCCGCGGCGCAGGACTGTGGGGCCAGCCGCTGGTGGATGCCCTGTCCTCCTACCGGCACCTGGCCGGTATCGGCATCAACGGCGAGTGCCTGCCGCAGGACGGGAACCGGTTGACCCTCAGCGATGAACAGGATGCATTCGGCATGCGCCGTGCGCGGGTCGACTTCAGTTATGGACCCAACGAGAAGGCGCTGGACGCGCACGCGCAGGCCCAGTTGGGCCGCATCTGGGAAGCCGCAGGTGCGACGGGCATCTTCGCCGCCGCGCGCTCGGCACACACCTTGGGCACCTGCCGGATGGGCGGTTCGGCCGACACGGCCGTGGTGGACGCCGACGGGCGCAGCTTCGACATCCCCAATCTGTACATCTGCGACAACTCCATCTTCCCCAGCGCGCTGGCCGCCAATCCGGCGCTGACCCAGATGGCGCTGGGCCTGCGTACGGCCGAGCGCTTCCTGCAGGCGCGGCCGCCCCGGGGCACCACTTCCTCCCCCAACAAGGACACATCATGGATCTCGGAATAGAAGGGCGCATTGCGCTGGTCAGCGGCGCTGATTCGGGCATGGGCAAACAGAGCGCACGCGAACTGCTGCAGGCGGGCGTGCGCGTTGCGATCACCGACGTGGCTGACGGCACGCTTGATGAGGCCCTGCAGGAGCTGACGCCGCTGGGCGAGGTGATGGCCGTTGCCGGTGATGTCACCGATGCCAACGATGTCGAGCGGATCTGGGCCACGGTGCGCAGCAGGCTGGGCGACCCCGACATCTACGTCAACGCGGCGGGCGTCACCGGTGCCACCGGCGATTTTCTCGATGTGGACGATGCGGGCTGGCTGCGCACGCTGGACATCAACCTGATGGGCGCCGTGCGCATGTGCCGCCAGGCCATTCCCGCGATGCGCGCAAAGGGCTGGGGGCGGATCGTGCTGTTCGCCTCGGAAGATGCCGTCCAGCCCTATACCGACGAGCTGCCGTACTGCGCCTCCAAGGCGGGCGTGCTGAGCCTGGCCAAGGGTCTGTCCAAGCAGTACGGCAAGGACAACGTCATGATCAATACCGTGTCACCGGCCTTCATCCATACGCCGATGACCGACGCGATGATGCACAAGCGCGCCAAGGAAAAGGGCGTGTCGTTCGACGAGGCGGTGCGCAGCTTCCTGGACGAAGAGCGCCCCGGCATGGTGCTCAAGCGCCGCGGGCGGCCGGAAGAGGTTGCCGCCGCGGTGCTGCTGCTGTGCTCTGAGCGCGCCAGCTTCATCAACGGCGCCAACATCCGGGTCGACTCGGGCTCGGTGTTCACGCTGGCCGGGTAGGGCGGGGTGGCAGCAGGGTAGTGCCGGCCCCTGGCCGGCAACGCCATCGAAGGGCGATGATGCCTAAGAACATCCCCATATTCAACGCAGTAGCCAGTCGAGCTGAACCACCGAGTATGCCGCCCCAGCGCATCAGGGCGGCACATCTCCACTACCCTTTAAAATAAACCTCGAATCAAGCCTCGCCTACGCCCAGTAGCTTGGCCTCGAACTCGCGGAAACGTCGCAGGTAATGCTTGCCGTACTCAACCTGCGTCTCGATGTAAGCAAATGTCTTCGAGCAATATTCGGACACAATCTGCCGATGCGGATAGGGCAGGAGGGCCGCCTCAGCATCAATCGCCACCTTGAGCTGACCAAGCCATGTCCATTCCGGCTCCAGCTTTCCTTCTCCGTCGCCGGCATAGCGACTTTCCAGTGCGTCGGCGACGGAGCGTGTAACGGTGCCATCGATGAGCAGAATTCGGGCAAAGGCACCGGCATCTACCAGATGCAGCCATGCCCTACGGCCCGGCAGGTTCTCTTCTTCGAAAGCAAGCGTGCCAAGGTCTCCGTTGCGAATGTCCTCAACCCACTCGACCGCTTTACCGCGAAGCGAATTCGCTTGTCTGTTACCAAGGTGATCGCGGATCTGTTCTGCAGCCTCCTTGAATTCATCATCGGCTGAGCGATACCGATAGCCGCCGTGCTGATGTGCTGAAAACTCCTCCTGCCCAAGCTCAGGCCCGCCGACGTCATGATGGTCAAGGTAGTGGCTTACCCATAAGCCTACGTTAGTGCCCTTGGGCAGAACGCCGTCATCCATGGCTGTAAGCTGCAGGTGAATATCAATGACATGCAGGAGAACGCCTGCTTCCAGGACTTTGCCGCTATCGATCTCCTGAAGCAACCTCTTTTTCTGCTCCTGATACCGGGTAACGGTCAGTTGCCCTGGCTCGCGCAACCATAGCCACGCCGGCTGTGCTGCGTCGCCTACGATCCAGCGGTGCGTGGAAGTGACTTGGTCAAGGTAGCGCTCATCGATCTCCCCATCGCACCACAAGCGCGCCATCATGGTGGGTGAAACGATTGGCTGCACGGCTCCCACGGCGCGGAAACGCCGATGCATCTCAGCAAGGAATTCAGACGTCGCTTTGCCTGATTGCACCGTTGTCTTGTTGGTGATGGCGGCGAGATCAACCTGGCTCTCGTCAATCAAGTCCGCGCGAAGCAGGGAGCCCACGGCCAGTGAGAAGTTCAGAATAGAGAGCATGGCTTCGTCTGAGCCACGCAGCGCGGGCGCTGCACTGACGAGCCGCTGTACATCGAAGATAAGCGAGCGAACGCTTCTGTAGTTGATGGTATCCAGTTGCTTGAGAACGCCGGACAGTGAATCCAGATTGTCCAGTACGCATCGCTTCAGTGCGGCATCGGTGAGTTGATTTGCCAGTTCCTTGAGCACGGAGCCAGGGTCGGCATCAACGCGTAGCGTCTTGCCAATGACTTTCTCCTTCCAGCGCAAGTAGTCGTCTTCGCCCAACTCGTCTTCGTTGGCGATAACTATGACTTTCAAGCCCATCACATCGACGTACCGATTGATGGTAGCCAACCGCTCAATCAAGGACATGCTCGACCTTTCCAGGTCATCGAAAACAAGCACATGTCCGTCCGGCGAGGCCAGCCACTTCAAGAGCCCGCTGCCGTCAGAATCGCCAAGAACCGCGCCTCCCGCAAACTTGTCGTCTGCGAAGCGAAGTGCAGTCATCAACATGGCGCCGACTGCCTGCGCGGGACGAGAGGTGAGCTTCGGATGGAGCTGTGCAGCGAACTGGCTGAGGAGGTCCATCTCCGTCTGAGAGCCGAAGAAGCTGGCGAACAGTGCCTTGGGATCCTTGCTACTACGGGATCTCTCGTCTGTTGCGTTTGCCTTCGAGTCGACCCCAAAGTAATCCTGGATGAATCGAGTTTTTCCGCATCCCCATGGCCCAGTGATCAACACCGCGGTACCAGGGTCGACCTCGCCGTTGATGTAATCGGCCAGATAGCTGTGGATTCTATCTTTCATGCTCCATCTCCATACGACAGTACCCGCCGGCTAAAGGTGCCACGCGGGCCGTTGAGCCATCGCCACGCCAAGGGGTGAGGAGCCCGCTCGACTGCAGTTCCTTTGCTTGCCATGTGCGTTGTAGAAGCGGCCCGCTATGGCAATGCGTACCAATAATAATGGCTGGGGCAGCGTGGGTATAGGTGGAACTTAGGGTAATTGCTGGGTGTCCCGAAGCGTGCGTAGAGACACGTGCTGGACCCTCAAGATTTGCGAATCTGGACCGATGGATGGAGGGTTGGTGCGCTACGTTCGGACGAAGGCTAGCGGGAGGAGGCGCATCGTACGGCGATATCGGTGTCCTGCATGGTTGGGTGGGCGATAGACGACCGCTGTCGAATTCGCGCCGCGCAACTGTCGGTACCACCCTAATCCTGTCATCTTCATTCATGCGCTCGTATGTCCATGTTTTCAAGGCGTTTTCGCGACCTTACATTTAACGACCTCACAGCTCGTCGAAAGGTGGTGACATAATTAGAGGGGTCGTCGCAGGAAGGTGACACGATTAGCGGGGTGGCCACGCATGATTTCTGTCACGTCCGTACCCATTTCCACGGTCAGTCGCGACGTGCCCGCCTTCGATACAGCTCTATGTGAGATGGGAGCGTGGCCCAGCCTGGCGAAAGCTCTTCCGGCAGGTCGGGGACTAGCGCCCATGCTGCAGACCACAGCCCAGCGCGCCTTATCGCCGGATCGGTTATATGACGATAGCGGTCCCAAGTCAGTGGCTTGGCGGCAGGTTCCTCTTGATGCTTAGGTCCTCGAATTAGCTCTTGAAGGTTCCCGCTGGCGCGAACGAAATTGGTCTGCGGGTAGTCTCGAACCGTGTTCACATTGAAACTCATTTCAAGCAGCAGCTGACGTGCCGAGTGTGCACCTATCCCCCAAGCGGCCGGCCAAGCTGCTCCGAAGTACAGGCTTTGCTCCAGGCTTTCACCAAAGCGCTCTATCAGGTCCAGCACACCCTCTTCGCGATTGGTGAGTGAGGGAATAGATCTAACTACGAAGGTGGAGGAAATATTCCAATCATCAGGGGCCAAGCGGAGAGGCTGGCCATGCTCAGGACAGGTCGTGCGCAGCACCCAGTTCCAACTTCGTCGTATCGAGTAGGGAAATCCACGCTGCTGATCCTCACTCCAGCAGGAGGGGCAGTAGATATTGCGAGCGGAAGGTGCGAGAAGCCACTGGGAATCAGCCTGTCGATGAGCAAGCAGCGTGGATGGCCGAATACCGATGGCAGCCCCCATCCTGCGTAACGCAATGCATGAAGGCAAATCCATGTCACCAGATGGGCATGCCTCGTCCTTATTCAAACACTCCCAAATGGTAGACGCCGAGCACTCGTACAGTGCAGCGACACGAAGCACGAGTGAGCGCAACGACTCATCTGGCCTTGGTGGAGAGATCCACCATCGTTGGCCCGTGGGAGCTGTCCTCACGTTGGGAAGCGCGAACTTGCTTGCAATTGGGCTTGTACTGCAGCGGCCAAGGGAGGTTCGACCCTTGCCCTTTCAAGTAGCTTGATCGTGATCTGTTCTTCCCCTGTTTCGACGGCATGTGCCGCCGCATGGGTTACCAGCTGCATGATGGTCTGAAGCACGCCGCCCGAAAGACGAACTAGCTCCGTCGAGATCGTTGGTGATGAAAGATAGGATGGATGTCTCAGCGGAAGCGCGCGCTCGAGGACGTCTAGGAATTCCGTCAAACGGGCGTCCCGCTTCCAGAGCGGAAGTTCCCGGTATTTAAAGCGAGCGTTGAGGTGTTCGTCTACTTGCATTGCCGCAGGCGCGGCAGATGTGCCTAATATGAGAATAGGGAGTGATAGCTCGTTCATTAGAAACTTTACAGTATCGAGAGCAATCCGCTGCTGGCGCGGAGTTGTGGTCAAGATGTCCTGAATTTCGTCGACGATCAATAATCTTAGCTTTGCAGCGGCACAAAGCTTTAGCACCATGCGTTCGCGGTCACCGCCAGAATACCGCGTCGGATCGGGCACGCCGAATGCACCAAGAATTCGATTGTATAGAGTCCTCGCTTCCCTGGCGTTTGTCATGCTAATCGCTAGGACGGGCAGCGATGCTGTTTTTTCGTTTTCAGCACTTACTGGTGGGTGTCTGCGTATTATCGCTCTGGAGAGCATCGTCTTCCCTGACCCCGGCTTTCCAGATACCACCAGTCCGTTGGCGCGAGTCTGACTAGGCATTCGGATTAGGAATTCTATGTGATCAATTATCGGTTGAAGTCGCTCGTGCGCAATGAAGCGCTCAACAAGCATTCGGCCCGCACGCTCGTCGTTGGACAGCTCCAGTTGAGATCGAATGCTCGGTTCCAAATGGGAAACGCCAGTCATCTCGAGTCCTCAAGTCCATTCTTCGATTTTTGCCGAAGGCGGTTTTTTATATGGGGCGTGATGGATCGTTGAGAGTGGTTCGGGATGGCCCTGGTCACTGGCTTCTTTAGTCTTCTTAGGCCGCGCTCGCCCGCGCGCTCGTAGTGTGCTGACCTGCGCGCCCTCTTCGATTGAATCAGTTAGCTCCAACCCTCTGTCAGTCTCAGCATCAAGTCTGGCTTGCGTAGCCGCGTCGAGACGATGCAAGACACACGACGTGCCTGTTGCCCGTCCGCCAATCAAAGGAACGGTGATGAGTAGCCCATCGTCACGGCGAACCCAAACTGCACTTGGGTCGCGTGGGTCGTACTTAACACGGACTGGTGTGTCGCTCCGAAGCATTGATGAGAGATCTTCATGCCAGTAGCGCGAAGAGTTCAGCTCTATCCCTGTTCGGCGCACACGTCGTATTTCAAATGGCAAGAAGTCGATTCGGAACTCCAACGGTTTCGCGATCAACGGTGGACTCACGTAGTTTCCAGCTGAGTCGGTAAAGGCGCGCTCCCACGCTATTATCGGAGGCATGCCCAAGGCTCTGTGCTTCCTCTGATGATAGAATCTGCAAACCTTCTGAGCCATCCAACTCTGGAATTCAGATAGCGTTAATCGAGCCTTCCCTTCGCTGTCATAGCTGCCACGCTCCTTGATATTGCTAAAGGTCGTGCCAGGAAGCAGATGGGCGATCTTCATGAGAGTGCCAATTAGTCGTTCGATATGCCCTCCGTACTCGGGCGTCCTGACTGGGCGCCACCTCAGCTCGATCTGATGTTCCTCACACCCCCGCGTTAGCGCCATGCTGCGGAAATCTTTGCCGTTGTCTACAAGGATTGTCTTGGGCTTTCCGTACATGGGCCAGATGCCTTCTTCGTTCGACGTATCAGGCTTTGGTAGCGCGAGATGTTCGATGCAAAGCGACACCGAAACTGCCGACGGTGCGTGCATTGCGATATACATTCCTACGACGCACCGAGTTGCTACATCGATAGCAACGGTAACCCAAGGTCGTCCACGTACGGTCAGACGGTCATCGCTCAGAATCATCACGTCGGCTGGCGTATGGTCGATTTGTACTAAATCCAACGGCCGACTCGCAAAGAGGCCGCCGGGGCGCGCTTGCCACATGCGCCTTGCTGCAATGCCTCCCTCGCGGGCGAGGTCGGTAGCCCTGCCGATCTCTCTGTTCAACCGGATCAGCACTGCCTTTCGGGACGGAGTTGCCAGTCCTAGTCGCCGTGCCATTGCTTGGGCACGTAAGACAACATACTCTTTTGGAGGCTTTTCGCGACGCATGTAATGCTTAGCGATAGCGTGCCGAATCAATGCGTCTACGCGTGGATCAAGTCGATTTAAGCCCACTGGTGGCCCGGCAGGAATCCGAGCCAGCGTCGTTGTTCTCGGATTGTTGATGTACTTCGCCCGGATACGCTGAAGCTGTCTTTTCCCGATGCCATATCTTCTAGCCACTTGTTCCAGATCGTGGCCGGTGCAGTGTTCCGTCTTGGCAAGCGAGTCCAGTTCTTTAGCTAGCGCAACGCTTCGCTTCCACTCCAGCTCAGGTATCGCGCCGAGGTCGAGAGCCACGGGCCTCGTCGGAGCTGCTTCGATATGTGTGACAGCGACACGAACCATTTCACCCGTTGCCATATCTCGTGCGCATACATGCGTAAGCGAGTCGGCACCATCAATCTCGATCAAGCGCCCCTTTGCGACGCATACCGTGCCTGGACTCAAGACGATGCTCATTTCGCACCTCCTTTTCTTCCTGAATTGCTCGCATCGTGCTGGCGACAGGTTCGCGCGCACAAAGCTTCGATGAAGCTCGGCGCGAGCGACAGTTGGGTAGTGATAGGGTGTTTTGCAGTCATTGGGTCGTCCTACCAGCGGCCTTTACGGCTCGCTAGGCGTAATCACAGATAGCCCGCCGTAAGTGAATAGGGCAGGAGCACTTGACATTCGTAGGGGGTGCCCGGAACATGGCTGCGACGGCGCTAAAACCGGTCACATTCACCTACTAGGCCCTGCATTGCCGTGCGGGGCTTAGTTCGTTCTGAGCAATAGCGAACTCATCCGCTCATAGTGAATTCCTCGTCTGTGGTTGTGTCAATCGTGGCTCGAGAGGCGTGTTTCGGAGGCTTGAGCAATTTTCAGACCAAGTCCGCGTCCAGTTGGACTGGCAAGCAGCCAGTGCCCTGCGTACTCCGCGCATACATGGAAGGCAGACCTTCGCCGACAAGCTGGCATAGGTTAAGCGCGAGCGCAAGCGCACATGCCGCATAAGCTATTGATATGAATGATATTTATATATCGCAGTTGTTTCTGGATAGATCGACAGGCAGTCCGTCTTATTGATCGCACAGCCATAAGTTGTCCGCCGATTCCGACCATAAGTTGTCCACTATTGAGGTGAAGCAGGATGACTCAAGGCGCTTTCGAGCCAGGAGATCACGTCGTCTCGCCGAGCGAACCAACCGCGGCGCCCTTCCAGAAGGAACATTTCGATCGGCAGGCGCCCGGTTCTACGTGCCTTTGCAAGCGCCTCGCGTGTCGGGAAACCCATGAGCCGTGCCGTATCGGCGGCCGAAAGGATGGGTGAATCAGGCACGTGTACGGCGGTGGCGAGGACGCTCAATCGGTCCTTCGCCGCTGGAGCTGCAGCAGCCTTCTCTGACATAGCGCAATCCTCGCAGTAGGTCAGACCTATATACACGTCTTCGGGCAGGAGTTCGGCTCTCTGAGCGGACAACTTATGGTCGCAGGAACACTTATATGCGTGCCCCCCAAAGATGACCACTTCGGGCCACTTGCGGTGACGAAGACGCCGAAAGATGTCCTTTCCGCGAAGCGATAGTGGACGAAGCTAATGCTCTTCCGCCCGATTTCTCGCTGCGGCAGCTGCGCTCGAACGGTAATTGTCGCTTGAAGCGTCGGCAGGCGCTCACATCTGCTGACTATGGTGGATCTACGTTAACGTCGGCGGATCCTGTATCACGTGGTATCGGCTTACGACCCACGCAAAGTACTCCAATACGCTGGAAACGTGGTAGGGGGCTTGAGGGTAGGATTGAGTCAAGACAGTTATCAGTTCGTGACGGCACGCCACTGAATCATCAGCGTAGAAGACAGCGCGGTACCAGTCGTCTTGTGACCATTCAGTCGGCCGCTTCAAAATGAGCTTCCTGTATCCCGAAGGCTCCAAGCCCGGCAGTGAGACGATGCTGCCACTGTCGTAGTCTGTGTCCATTGCACCCTCCGAGGGACCGCTGTCATCATCAAGTTGATGTTAGCCGGTTGAGCGGTGAATTCCGTACTACACGGCGCGGCTGATTGAACGTCGCTGCGCAGTACTGGGTCAGCGCGTAGTTTGGGCCGGCGATTACGACAGGGTTGACATTGGCTTCCGGCGGTACGTGAACGAACAGTGAGATCGGGCCTGGCCTCGGCGCCTTGGACGTTCTCAACGTGATACTGGTGCTTTAGCGCATAAATGACGCGAGAGAGCGCTAACCCGGTAGCTGTTTTATCTCGGATAGCTTCTGCAACTGCTGGAGATGATCGGGCCGTCGTTTAGCTAGCCATCGAACGATCGCGGCATTGTTAAGCAAGGCCGTCCCGACGTGTGTCTTTATGATTTCAAGTTGCAGACTGGCTGGGCCGAAGCCTTCCTGCAGGGTCTCCGTATCGGCCTGCAGTGCAGCCAACTCCTGCTCCAATCGCTTGAGTGCTTCGTTAGGCGTTACGTCTGAGGATCGCTGAGCAACCTCAGGAATCAACTGATCCGGGGAGCTGTTGCGCAACAGGGCCACGGCCAGTCTAGTTGAATAGGTATTTAAGTTGACCATGGTCTGGGCCACGTCAACCTGCCGCAACGGCTTCATCTGTCGCAGGACCTTGAACATGCCTGAAGTCGCTGGCTTCTCGGCCAGTAGCACGACGGCCTCGGGGCAGATCCCATCCAGAAGCTTGAACTTGGCCCGGATAGTGTTGGCCGACAAGTCCAAGGCGTCGGCAAGCTGCGCGACTGAAACGCCTCCTTCTGCTGCCCTCAGGATCATCTTGTGCGCTTGGATGACTGAGAGGCCGTTAACCCGCTTGTTGTAGGTATAGCCCTCGTCGTCTGTCGAGATCAGGCACAACGCTTTGCCCACCCCTAGGTCCTTGAGGGCTTCCAGCCGCATCTGGCCATCTAGGACGAGGAAACGCCCGGGCTGATCTTGGTCCAGCGTCACGATGATCGGCTCGACGATGCCTATGGTTTCGATCGACTTGAGGATCTGTCGATACTTGACAGACGTTCTTGCACCGGCTGGCAAGGAAACCGTGGCTGCCAAGAGGGAAACATCTACGTCGATACAATTCTTCTCAAAGGCCAGTCTCGGTCCGGCTGATTTGTTACTCATCGGCGCGCCCCCTTAGGCGGTACCAGGTCTGCGAGCGGCCGAGGAATGGAGGTCAGTTTCTGCGATCTGAGCAGCGCCACGAACTCTTCGTCGGCATAGAGTTCCTTGAAGACCTGCCTTGCGACAAGCAAGGACTGCTGCACATACTCCGACTTCATCTGGATGCGTTGATGGGCCTCCACGTCTCGCTTGTACAGCTTGGCCAACTCCTCCCTTGTCATGGGTTTTCGATGACCACTCTTCACGAACCCATTGTTGGTCTTTTTGCCGCTTCGATTCCGGTGCTCAAGGATCTGCCGGATTCGAAAGACCTGCTTTCCTCTGAGGTCACCTTTCTCATACGCCTCTTGCAGCAGCTGCTGCGTCTCAACGTCGCTTGCACGAGCGATGCCCACGGCGAGGTGCAACGGAATATGACCTGCTTCCGCTGCGGCCAAAAGACGCTTCTCTCCTTTCTGAAGAAGGGTGGTCACATTGTTAACCCAGGACGGAGAGCACCCCAGCTTCTCTGCCACCTGAGAGTCTGAGTAGCCGCGCTCCCGGAGGAGGCGCACATGCTCAAGCGTCTCAGCGGCGCGAGGCGTTCGACGAGCGACGTTCTCCACGATACTCATGATGTGCGCAGTGCTTTCGTCCACTTCAACAATGAACGCCGCGATCTCCCGATGTCCTAGAAGACGGCAGGCTTCCATGCGCCCCTGACCGCACACCAGGGCGAAGGGCTGGCCAGTCGTCGCATCGGGTGTTCGGCGGACAGTAATAGGCCGCTTAAGCCCGACCTGTTCGATGCTTTTGACGATAAGTTTGTGGGCCCGCTCATTGCGGGCTCGGGGGTTGGCTATGGCAATGTCGTCGATGTCCACCATGACCACTTTGGAAGAAGTCGCATGGTTGGAAGGCGGGGACTTCTTCATGCACTCTCCTTCAGCGGCGCTCGGCCGGCCATGTAGTAGAAGTTGTGGAGGTCATCGGTGCGATACAAATCCAGCCAAAGGCCGTTGTTGGTATGGCGCGGCTGTTCCGACTGACTAAAGTCCAACGCAGGGAACACGTAGTAGTCGTAAGGCACCCGATTGTCTGCGTCGAGCCTAGTGACCAAAGTCACGTCAGGCTGGAGCCCGGCGTCGAAGCGAATGCGCCAGCGCATGCCCCCAGCAGGGGTGGGCTTGCAGGGAGCGACCACCAGCGATGCAGTGAACTCACCGTTGACCAACAAGAGGCCAGTGTTGCCATGGGGCTGCACGTGCCCGCCGCTTGCTTGGATCTGTCGGCTCATATGTTCAACGATGGTTGGGTACATCTCGCGCAATGCGCGATTGATCTCCAGGTAGGCGTAGTCACGGGCTGGGGTGTAGCCGACCAGCTTATAGGCCCTTAGGAGGCTGCCAAAGCGAGAGCGGTAAGCCGAGCTGGAGGGCAGGGCTTCCTCTTCATCAATCATCAATCCGGACAGGGCGCCGTGCCTGGACAGAAGCAGTCGGAGCATGGACAAAAGCTGGTCATCGTCGTAGTGGCGGCAGCGCTCGGCAATGATCTGCCTGACCTGAAGGAACTGTTCCACTGGCACGATGGCTTCAAAGGCGTCAGCTCTTCGTACCCACTCCTCCGGGGGATTTCTGACGTGCTGGGCTTTCAGTTTAAAAGAGGTTCGGTTGTATACGTTGTTGCCAATGTATTTTTCGTTGGTCAAGATCTGGTGGACCACCCCGCGTGACCATGGCCGACCGGTTTCCGAGGCGATGTTCTCTCGATTGAGGACGGCAGCAATTACCCGCTCCGGGCTCCCTCTGAGAAAAAGCTCGTAGATCCGCTGCACTACGTGCCGCTCATCGATGGGGCCCGGCACTAAGACGACACGATCGGTTTGTATGCTCTTCTGCTGCCCACGAGCCAGTATCCCTTTCGGGTTGCGCTGTTCGTCCAGAAGCTGCCGACGGAGGCCATAGCCGGCCGTGCCGCCCTGACGGAAGCCGTGCTGGACTATCGTGCAGGCGCCTCGGAAGACCTTTACTGAGAGTTCGCGGCTGTATTCGGCAGCCATGCCCCGCTTGAGGCCGATCATGATGGAGGAGGGTAGGGAGCCGTCGTTCTGGAACGGCTCCGCGCAGTAGACGATGGCTACGCCCCGACGCTTACAGGCATGGACATAGCTGGCAGCCTCATCCGGGTCAGGAAAACGGCCCCAGCGGCTCACGTCATAGACCAGGATGAGCTCGAAGTCCTGGCCAGGGGCTTGGACATCGTTAAGTAGCCGCTGCAAGCCGGGCCGTCCCTTCAAGGTTAGGCCACTCTTGCCGGCATCCTCGTAAGTTCGAACAATCTCAATGCCATGGGCTTTGGCGTAATCGGCAATTGCTGAGGCTTGGTTCTCGGTCGAGTAGCGCTGATGCTCCGTCGACATCCGCACATACTGCGCTGCGCGAAGGCCGGCCGCTGACTTATATGCCGAGCTACTTGGCACTTCACGCTCCGATAACACCGAGAGTTCCCAGTCAGTTTGAAGTGGTCATCAGACGCTATCGACGTCTTCTGACGGTCCCATGACCTTTTGAACTCCTGTCTGAATAAATCATGTTCGTGAGGCGTTGGCGCCCTCATCAGAACCGAGATGGAAAACCTTAGGATTGATGGAGGAGTGGGAACCAAGTACAGGCGGTAGTCATCGCGGTAACACGGACCTGGCCCACGTCCGAAAATTGTCCGGAACGGCCCCGGGCCTAGCAAATAAGGGATTGGTGCCGCCATCCAGTTTAAGATTAGGGATCGTTATCAGGAGTACGACCGATAACCGCTTCCGGCTGGTACGAGTCGTCCGATCAAGGGATCGCGACTTTAATAAGAGTCCAGAGGTCGCCTCTATAAGGCGACTCTGCCCGATTGAGCTTTTCGCTCAGAAGGCAGCAGGGAAGACGCATTGGGAAGCGATCCGGACCAGTTCAGGGCTGCGACTTTTTGGAGCTCGTAAGTTCCGGCCAGGCGGCCATGGCTGAGGCGATGACCGAATTCAGTTCGCCCGTCCCGCTCCCACCCCGCGCGGCCAGACTCAGGCCCTTGTGAACGGTGGCATAGAAGGAGGCCACGGCATCGATGTCGGTCCCTGCGGGGACATCGCCATCTTCGAGGCCTTTGCGGAGGCGCGTCGAAAAGTTTTCGCTATTGGCCTTGCGCATGTCGAACAGTCTCGTCACGAGCTCGACAGAAAGGTCGCCGGCTTCTCCTGCCGTCTGTTCGACCATGCAACCGCTCGGGAAATCGGTGCGGGAGAAGACGGTCACGGCGTTGCGCAACAGGCCCTCGATACTCTGCCGCGCCGTCGGTAGCTGCATGGCGCGCAGGACCATGTCCTGGTGAAGCGACACGTAATGATCGAGGGCTTCACGATAAAGGCTCGCCTTGGAACCGAAAGCCGCATAGATGCTCGGCGAAGCGATCCCCATTGCGGCGATCAGATCGTTCATCGAGGTGGGGGCAAAGCCCTTCGCCCAGAACACGCGCATCGCGCGGTCCAGCACCTCTGATCGATTGAAGCCGACTGGGCGGCCCCGCCTGGAAGCGGCCGGAGTGGACGGGAGCGACATGTCACTGATCCTTTTTTTGCCAATCATTACATAAATCGCTTGCGCCTACGAAATGCAGCAGGTATGTTTTATGTGTCGATCAATACAGAACTAATTCGCAGGAGAATTGCCATGAACCATCTGTCCCTCCCCTTGGCGGGTAAGCGAGCCCTGGTTACCGGTGCCGCGCGCGGCATCGGGGCAGCAATCGCGTTGAAATTGGCCGAAGACGGCGCCGATGTCGCCATTACCTATGAGAAGTCTGCAGAAAAGGCCGAGACGCTGGCCGCGGAGATTCGCGACCTAGGCCGCAACGCTGTTGCAATTCGGGCCGACGCGGCTAGCCCTGAAGCCTCGATCGCGGCCGTCGAACGTACCGCCGCCGATCTGGGTGGCCTGGACATCCTGGTGAATAACGCGGGCGTTCTTATTGCAGGCTCTTTCCCTGACCAGTCGCTGGAAGAGATGGACCTGCAGTTGAACGTCAACGTACGCGGGGTTTTCGTGACGACCCAGGCGGCGCTGAAACACATCCCGAACGGCGGACGCATCGTCACGATCGGCAGCAATGCGGGGCTGGCCGTTCCGTTCGCCGGCATCGCGGTATATGCGGCTACCAAATCGGCGATGGAGAGCTTCACCCGCGGGCTCGCGCGTGAGTTGGGGCCTCGTGCCATCACCGTCAATCTGGTCCGCCCGGGCCCAATCGATACTGACATGAACCCTGCCGACGGCCCGCTTGCGTCTTCCATCCTCCCGAGCCTGTCCATCGCCCGCTACGGAAAAACTCGTGAAGTCGCCGAAGCTGTCGCCTTCCTCGCCGGACCCGGCGCCGCCTATGTGACCGGCTCCGGCATACTCGTTGATGGCGGCATCAGCGCATGAGTAACCGCCGGTGAAGGCGCTGGCTATCCGGCTCGCGCTTCCAATGGCGACCCACTCAGCACAGTGAATCCAAAGAGAGAGAACATGACGAAGATGATGGTGGTTTGCGCGGGTGACGCCGGCGTGCGATTTGATCGGGACTATTACGCGAACGACCACTTCAAACTAGCGAAGGCGTGCTGGGAGGAGCATGGTCTTCAATCTGCCGAAGCCTTCTTCCCATACGCGGAGACCGGCAACTGGCTATCAGTAGGCGTATACACTTTCTCGTCGGAGCAGGCGATGCGTGCCGCACTGGCAAACCCGAGGACGCAGCAAGTGATGGACGATGTGAAAAACTTTACCGACGCCACCGTCGTGCTCCGAAGCTTGTTTACAGAATCATGAGCGAGCAGCTCTTCGCCACGCCGGGAAGTCCGAAGATCAGCGGACGAAGCTTGCGCTATCGCGACGACACATAGTCGCCATCGACGATTTCGACGTTCGACGCCTAAGCAATGGGCGACGGGACCGGCAGCGCAAGCGGCTCATACCGGTGATGCGTGCGGTCCGGATCGCTCTTGCAAGCATCCACTAATCCCGGTCGATCCGGAAACGCATCGATCGGAAATCCAGGGTGAAACCGGCCGCATCGGACCACGCGTCTTGGCCAAGCGTGCCGAACATGGGCGGACCGCCCGGGCCAGGCCTGCTTGTCGTTTGAATCCGCACGTTCTTGAGCGTGATTTCTTGCTTGCCTAGAACGAACTTCCATTCGGGCTGGTTGACCGTGTCGAAACTTCGCGCACCGCCCATGCCTGCTGAAAGCTGTTGGGAGCGGGGCCAGGCGCCCGCGCGATCCTTGACCTTGATCCAATAGGCAGAAGACAGGCCGGTGGCGCTGGCACCGGTGTCCAGTACGAGAGGCACCATCTCTCCTTCGGTAGAAACCATAACAGTCGGCGTCAGGCCGTCCATATAGATTTGCGTGCCACCTTCGAGCGGACCGGAAGCGGGTCCGATCGAGATGGCCTTGTCGCCGTGGAAGCGGATCCGGCCAAGCGCCTGGAATACGGGGAAGCCCAATGCAGCGGAAATCTGGTGTTCCTTGGCGGGCAGTCTAATGTGCAACAGCGCGTCGCTGACCACTAGCACGGCTACATTGCGGAGCGTGGCACTGCCCAGGTGAATCTCCTTGATGATCGCCACTTTGCTCTGAACCGTCACGCCAGTACTGGAAGCGATGCCCCCTGTTCCATCCTTGACCGAGAGGCCGAGACGCTTGGCGAAGCTCTCGCTGACGACAGAATAATTGGCGCCAGAGTCCAACATCCATGATCCGCCGATGCCGTTGGCCACCGCCTCGACGTCCAGCGTGCCGAGAGGATTGCGTCGGATGGGCAATCGGGACGGCCCCGCAAAGCTTATGGACTGGGGTGGCGAACCGCTGAGAGCGCTTGCCAGTGCCAGGACATCTCTTACACCCCGTACGGCGTCGGGATCTATGTCTTTCGCGTGATGCTGCAGCACTTCGCGCAGCGCCTTGGCCTGATCCGCGTACAACGAGCTTTTCTGGTAATCATCGGAGAGAGTCAGCAGGGCGTCTGCCGCCCGCGGCGAATGCCGTCGCTCCAGCTCGGGCAGCGCATGCAGAAGGGCGCGCGTTGAGGCATCGACATCGTTCAGGCGATTGGCCACGAGGCCCCGCACATAGTCGCCCTCGGCCGTGCCAGGCAGCGTCGGCAACATTGCGATCGCCTCATCCATGCGCCAGGCGTCCAGCGCCGCCCCGGTATGGGTGACGGGATCGGTCTGGCTCGCCATGGCGCCGGGAAAGCCCGCATAGGCCAGCATGGCCAGGAGACGCAGGTGATAACGGCTTTTCAAGAGTAGAACCCTTCTGGAAATGACGCAGATCAGCGTCGGAGCCGGACGAATGCGATCTGATTCATTCGTCCGGCATCGAGATCACCTCAGGCGCCGAAAGCCCCGTCGATGGTGTGCGCAGGGCGCGTGGATATTGATCCTCAGCAAGCGATCGATCTCGTCGGGATCCTGTTCGAGCGCGTCACCCGAGATTGCGATGCCAGCATCCACCACATGCACGTCGAGTACTCCTTGATTCGGTCTGTCGATGACTGCCGGTTTGGCAAGCGATGCAATTGCCCGATCGCTTGCCAAGCCGGCGAAGGATCGGGCTGACTTGCGCTCTTGGCTGGTCAGACACGGATCGTCCTGCTAGCTACGGCAACCGTAATAACCATGCGCTATCGAAAAGCCATCGTCTTGCGACGAGTCCCACGGCCGGCGGTAGCTGCAGGTTCCTCTGCCTCTCCCACGCGACCAGCCCTGGCGGTTCAAATATGGACCGCTTCAAACCAGTCCTCAAAAAATGCGCCAGCAACAAGTGCAACGTTGCTTTGAGCGGCGAGCAGGTCGTATCTCCCCAGCGCTTCCAGGGCCAATGCCGCGGCTCGCGATCTCAAGCTTGGGCTTGTGCTTTCAGATCAAGCATCATCGTGGGGAAGAACTCTGCAACCGTCGGATGAATTGGAACCGCCCAGCGGATTTCATCGATGGTCCGCTCTGCATTCATCATGTTGAGCAACCCGTGGATCGCCTCGTCGCCCCCCGTTCCCAGGATTGCGGCGCCCAGGACTTGCCTGGTTTCGGCATCAGCGATCACCGTCATGAATCCCTTGGTCTCCCCCTTTTCGACGGCGCGTCCGACCCTGGTCATCTCGCGCTTGGAGTAGAGGAGGGGACGGCCCGTGGCGACCGCCTGAGCCTGAGTGAGGCCAACGCGTGCAAGGGGAGGGTCGATAAATAGCGCGTAGCTCGACACTCGGCTACTGACGTGCCGATCGTCGCCATCGAGCAAGTTGGCAGCCACGATCTCGAAGTCGTTATAAGCGGTGTGAGTAAACGTGCCTTGGCCATTGCAGTCTCCCAATGCGTAGACGCCGTCGACCGTGGTTTGAAGTCGCTCGTCTACCCGAATGTAACCATGCTCGTCGCAGGCGATACCGGCCGCGTCCAGTCCAAGCGCATCGGTGTTGGGCACTCGCCCGGTTGCGACCAGTACATGGCTGCCAACGATAGCGGTCGGACCTGCCTCGGTTTCAAGCAAGATCGTCGTGTCTTGTCCATCAGAGCGAAATTCGATCCGACTTGCGCTCGTGAGCACCTTGATGTGCTCTCCTTCCAGGATCCGGCGGACTGCCGCAGAGATGTCTGGATCCTCACGGGGAATGAGGCGGTCGCTTCGCTCGATGAGCGTGACCTCAGCGCCGAATCGACGGTACATCTGAGCAAACTCGAGTCCGATGTAACTGCCACCGATCACGATCAGGTGCCGAGGAAGGACGTCCAGTGCGACCATGCCGGCATTGGTCATGAATGGCACATTCATCAGGCCCGGAAGATCTGGGATACCGGGGCGACCACCGACATTGATAAAGATGTTGGGAGCGGTCAAGTGCTGCCCGTTGACCTCCACCAACTTTGATCCAATAAAGCGCGCGTGCCCGCGGATGAGCTCAACATTGAGCATGCCGTCAAGCCAGGCTTCGTTGCTGCCACGCGAATCATCGATCACTTGCCTTGCGCGCGCGGCGACAGCTGGCATGTCCACATCGACCTCTCCCGTCGAGAAGCCGTATTCGCCGCCTCTTCTTGCCGTGTGGACTGCATAAGCGCTGGCAACAAGCGTCTTGGTCGGCTTGCAGCCGGTGTTAACGCAGGTGCCGCCGACAAGGTGACGCTCGATAATGGCCACACGCTTTCCAGCGGCATTAAGCCTGCCGGCGAGCGATGGTCCAGCCTGTCCGGCGCCGATGATAATGGCATCGAATTGGTGAACGCTCGGCTGAGCATCATGAATCGGGTTATCGTTTGACACTGATTTCCTACCTTTGCCCTGCCCGGGAGGGGGAGGGCGATTAAATGGATGACACCGCAAGAGTCGCCGGCGATCTTGTCAATGTGAATCAGGATGCAGAGATCAGAAAGACGGCGAACGTTGGGACTGCGATAGCCCGATGCGTGCCGCCCTCCAATCGCCTTGGCCGGCGATTCCAGCCAGGCGGCATCAGGCATCGAGTGGATCGCTCGATCCCCAGCGCGTAATGGAGCGGCGAGCCGTTTCGTGTGAGCGCGTGCATTGCAATCGCGGTCTTGAAGCACAGGAAAGCGCCTGGTAACTGGACAAGCGACATCAGGCGGGGTCACCGGGTATTTCCGAGCATGGGGGAGACGACAAGGTGCCCGAAGCCGGGCCGTAAACGGTCCGGCCCAGGCGGTACTCAGCGGGCAAAAGACTTGGGGCGTTGGCGTGCGTTCTTCACGGTGATCCAAATCGCCGAGAAGAGGAAATAGAACGCACCAACGCCGGCGTAGGGAGCCACCGTGCCGACATCCAGCGGCATGCCGGAGGTTGCTTGCTTGAAGAAAATCACGCCAGCGAGCGCGGACTGCGCGCCGCTGAGGATCATCACCCACTGGCCACCTGAGGTCTTCCAGCGACGCACGGCGGTGGCCAGTTGCAGCACGCCTGAGAGGATGGCCCAAGCGCCAACGACAGAGATGACAGCGGGCATGCCCTTGGTGAGCGCGACGGCGATCGCGATCGCGGTGAGCACACTGACAACGAAATTGAGCGCCTGGGTAGGGTTGGCGCGCAGGCCGCCGTTCTTCTGGGCATCCAGGTGATTGGCCAACGCATCCCATGCGGGATAGGCGATGAGCAGGGCAGCACCGACCTTCGGGTCATTCTTGCCGATAAATACCGCAAGCAGGATCCATACAGCCGACACGATGGTTCGCAGGAAATAATAGGTTTGAAGCCAGGAATTGGTCCTGCTAGCGATCGAAGTAGAACTTGACATGTTAAAACACCTTTTTGAGTTGGTGACAAAACGGGAATGTTATCTACCAACTAGGTGGTAGGGGTGCAACGTTTAAAAAAAAAGGCCGGGCCTTTTTTAGGAAGAGAGGTGCGCAGCGGTCAGCGATGACCCGAGGGGACGGTGCGGAGGCTGAATGCGGCCCGCCCGGACCTGCTCATGCGAGTCGGGCCGCCGCGCTCTCGCTCTCGCCGCGCTGCTGCGAGATCACTGAAAGCGTGACATCGATGTTGTTGCGCGTTGCATTGGAGTAGGGGCAGCTCTGATGGGCGGTTTCGACCAGCCTGGTGGCGTCCTGCTGATCCACGCCCGGCAGGTCGATCGCGAGGTCCACGGCGATGCCAAACCCGCCCGCAGCGCGTGGACCAATCCCCACCGTTGCGGTGACCGCCGCGTCGGCCGGTACCGTCAAGCCTAGTTTGGACGCGGCGACCTTCATGGCACTCAGGAAACAACCGGAGTAGCCCGCAGCGAATAGCTGCTCAGGGTTGGTGCCGTCGCCGCCTGCTCCACCCAGCTCTTTGGGCGTCACCAGCCGAACATTCAGATTGCCGTCGCTTGTGCGGGCGCTTCCTTCTCGGCCGCCGGTTGCAGTAGCGACAGCGCGGTACTTCACGTCTACAGACATATCGTTTTCCTTTGATAGCAGGAGCACTCGTGACGTCGAGCGCGCCGTCGGCGCCAGCCGCCGATGAGACGCATACTGTCCTACTAGTAGGTAGGTGTCAAGCGCGTGTTCTTGTCTGCGTTGTCGTTGGCAGCAGGATTTTTTCGGGCCCTGCCGTCGGACGGTGGTTGCAACGCTGGTCACTGGAACTTATATTTACCTACCATTAGGTAGATTGGTGATGCTTTGAGAGACACGGCAACCAGATTGATCGAAGAGGCTGCACGGCTGATCGTCGATGCCGGCTACAACGGGTTTAGCTACGCCGACCTAGCCGAGGCGATTGGGATTCGTAAGGCAAGTATTCATCACCATTTTCCTTCCAAGGTGGATCTGGTGGTTGCGGTGGTGGAGCAAAGGCGTGCCGCGATCCGTGCTCAGGTCGACGCTCTAGAACATGGGACGCCTGATGCAATGCTGCAGTTGCGTGCCTACGTGGATTATTGGAAGCGCTGTATTGAAGACCAATCATCCCCTTTCTGTCTGGCCGGGGTTCTTGCCGTCGAGCTGCCCAGTTTGCCGGCAGAAGTCGCCGTAGCAGTGCAAGGCCATTTCAATGACCTTGCACAGTGGCTTGAGCGCGTCATGGTGCTCGGCAAGAAGCAGGGCACAATCGAGCTGGAAATGAATCCTCGCATCTCCTCGCAATTCTTCCAGACAACGGTTTATGGGGCGATGGTGATGGCGCGGGCGTATAACGACCCCAACAAGTTCAATGCCATCATCGATGCGTTCATGCAGCGGATGCGGCCCAAGAGGCGTTGATCGCCTGGTGCCTATCGGAAGCTAGAGACCCTCGGCCCGATCGTGCAGCGATTGGTTCATCGATTTTCGAAGGCGTCCTGGGCCGCACGCTGGCCGATCCCTATAGATCCACGGAAATCGAAGTCGCTGGATCACGCCTGAAGGAGCGTGCACGCCACGGCATCTCGATCCGCACGATGAACACACCGGCCGACCGACCATTGAATCGGCGCCCACCACGGTCTGACCGACGTTGGACTCAGCGTGGCGCAGCCAGAGAGTCCGACAGCATGGCATCGGCAAGATCGAGCATCGCGCGCAAGCGGTCCATATGTCGCAAATCTTGGTGATAGCCCACCCATATCTCCCTGCTCGGAGGTGGCTGAGCTGCCGTCTCTATATGCTGAAGTCCAGGCAATGCATCGCCAAGCGGTGTGGGCAACACCGCAATGCCGGCGCCTTGTAAGCACATCTGGGCCTGAACCGTCCGACTGGTGCTTGTAAACACGCGCCGTGAGCCGGGAAAAGTATCGAGCGCCCAGGCAACATCTGGGAAATGCGACTGCGCCGCATTCATTAGGATCAGCCCCACCGACGCCGGATCGTCCTGCATCTTTCGGGCCGTCTCTGACGATCCGTAGAGGCCGTAAGGCATTTTCATCAGGCGGCGCTGCACGATGTCCGGCTCGCTAAATGGCACGATGCGGAAGGCGACGTCTGCGTCACGACGTGAGAGATCAAGCAGCCGATAGCTGGCGATCACCTCTGGCACAACATCCGGGTGACGGCGTCCGAGCTCTGCCAAGACCGGAGCTAATACATATCCAGCGAACCAGTCCGCTGACGATATTCGAAGAATCCCCTCAAGGCGTTCCTGATTTCCCGCGAGACGACGCTCCATGGAGAGCGCTGAATTTTCCATGGACTCGGCCAGCGCCAGCACCGCGTCGCCGGCGTCAGTCAGGACAAGGCCATCCTTCGTTCGTCGGAAGAGCGGCTGACCGGCCTCATCTTCGAGCGCCTTGACCCGACGACCAACCGTTGGATGGCTGACTCCCAGACTGCGAGCGGCCTCACCAAAGGATCCGCCGCGAGTGGCAGCAAGAAAGATGCGGACATCACTCCACTCCATATCGTCTTCCCGTTCAAAAATGCACGAAGAATATGCAGCAATGGCAGTCCACAGACAATACTGTCCATAGCACCATGGTAAACCAGTCACCCGATTAGGTCGCGATGATCTTTCTCCTAAACATCGTTGTTCGATTTGACGCCACCGTGGATCAAGATAGGCGCCTGGATCTGCTCACGAAAGAGCACGCCATTGCCAAGGAGCATATGGCCGCGGGAAGGCTTCGCCATATCTGGCGGACACCTGCGCAGCAAGGCAACTGGAGCATCTGGGAGGTCGATCACCCGACCGAGCTCCACGACATTGTTTCTTCCTTGCCGCTGTATCCCTGGATGACACTCTCGGTGCACGCCTTGGCCGACCATCCTGTATCGGAGGGCTCGCCACCGGACCATGGAGTCGAGCCGGTCCTTGAAGGCTTCGCTCAGGGCCAGGTGTCGCGAGAGGACGCCGAAGGTTCCAGTGGGACGCACATGCTGGTGAGCTATGCGGGCAGGCTCGGAGATCGCTTCGACCGCGAGTACTACATGACCCGCCACATACCCATGGTCGAAGAGGCCTGGATGCCGCTGGGTCTCCAGTCCACCGACGTTCTGTTTTCGGCGAACGGCGACCAGGAAATTGCAGCCGTTTGTCTCTGCAAATTCAAGACTGAAGGCGCGATGCATGCTGCACTGAGCGCGCCAGAAACGGTAGCGATCATGTCAGACATCGAGCGATTCACCGACATCGCACCGACACGACGCATCCTGGCAGGCCCATAGGTGCCTCTGGCGTCTTGAGGCGGAGCACACTTATGGAAGCTAAGAGCAAAACACAAGGGACGCCCCGGACGCCGGTTTGGTCTGGCGTCCGAGTGCGCACTTCGCGGCGTGGGCACTTTTGGATAACGGGTGAACGCGTGCGCAAGGAGGGACTGAGCTATCAGGCAGGACCGATGTATGTGGAATGGGAGGCACCTGTCGCAGTGACTCAGCCCCTGCCAGTGGTGCTAGTGCATGGAGGGACGCTACAGGGTACCGAATGGAGCGAAACGCCGGATGGCCGGCCGGGCTGGGCCCAAAGATTGGTCGAGGCAGGCTACGCCGTCTTCGTCGTTGACCGACCCGGACATGGCCGATCTCCGTATCACCCGGATCTTATGGGGCCGACCAGCCCTCCGTTCTCATATGAGCGCGGGCGAGCCGTGTATTTCCCGGAAGGCGGAGGAGAAACGCAGTGGCCATTCGACATTGAAGATGCCAACGCATTCGATGCACTCATTGCCGCGTACGGACCGATGCCCGCCGACCTGGCCTATTCGCAACAGCTCGATGCGAGCAGGCTTGCTGGACTGTTGGATCGCATCGGCCCGGCGATCATCGTGACGCATTCTGCATCTGGACCGGATGGCTGGCTCGTAGCAGACCAGCGTCCGGAGCTTGTAGCGGCAATTGTCGCCATCGAACCCATGGGGCCCGCGTTCGGACACACGCCCGGAATCGGCACGCTTACCTGGGGCTTGACCGCAGCACCCATGAAATTCTCTCCTCCACATGCGACGCCCGCAGGCCTAAAGGCTGCGGCGCCTGAGACACGGCGCATTCCATCACTGGCAGCGATGCCCGTAGCGCTAGTGACCGGAGAGACGTCCGTGTTCTCTACCTTCGCACCATCAGTTGCGGATTTTCTTCGCCAAGCCGGCGCGCAAGTCGATCACCTCCACATGCCATCGTTTGTAATCCATGGAAATGGCCACGGAATGATTTACGAAAAGAATTCGGACCAGGTGCTGGGCGTGGTGCTTGGCTGGCTGACAGACCATATGTCGCCCTGCCGCGGCGCTACCTACGAAGCACCAAGCGAAACATGCGTCGCCGCTCACGTGCGGGCGCGGCAAGAGGAAAGTCTATGAATACCTCGCTACATCAAATAGAGGAAGCAGCACCCGATGCACGTCGTTGGCTTGCGCTAGTGGTGCTATTGACCGGCACGCTGCTACCGCCACTCGACTTTTTTATCGTCAACGTCGCCTTGCCTGTTATCCGCGCCGACTTCCGCGCCTCGTCGGATGTGTCTCAATTGGTCGTGTCGGTCTATGCGGCAGCGTATGCGGTTACGCTCATCCTCGGCGGCCGCTTAGGGGATCTTTACGGGCGAAAGCGCGTGTTCGTGGGGGGCATGTTGGGCTTCGGGTTGGCCTCGGCACTGTGTGGCATGGCTCCGACTCCCGGCTTTCTGGTGGCTGGGCGTCTATTGCAGGGGGTTTCTGCGGCCATCATGGCGCCGCAGTCGCTCGCGTCGATCCACGCCATCTTCCCTGCGAGCGAGAAGGGCCGCGCGCTTAGCTTGTACGGCGCCACGTTCGGCCTTGCCTCGGTTGGCGGACAGCTGTTGGGCGGCGTGTTGGTCTCTATGAGCCCGTTTGGACTTGGCTGGCGTAGCGTCTTCCTTATCAATCTTCCCATCATCTTTTTCGCTGTGCCGGCGGCCCTAATGCTGCTTCGGGAAAGCAGGGCAGAACGCTCAGCTCGAATAGATATCCTCGGTGCGTTTCTTCTAGCCGCTGGTTTGCTAGCTGTCGTCGTGCCGGCCATCGAAGGCCGCGGGCGCGGCTGGCCCTGGTGGTGCGTCGCGATGTTGATATTGACCGTGCCACTACTTTTCTCATTCTGGCGCTATGAAAAGCATCTGGAGGGTGCCGGAAAAACACCTCTCGTGCTGCCGTCATTGTTGCTGGCGCGCGGATTGCAACGACGCTTGCTGGCAACGTTCTTCTTCTACGCGCTCGCGGCCTTCTTCCTAGTGTTTGCAGTTTATGAACAGGTTGGACTGGGGCACGATTCCCTGAAGACCGGACTGGCGGTGCTTCCGCTCGGGGTGGGCTTCTTTCTAGGCCCGCTGTGCGGTCCGCGTCTTGCAAGATGGTTTGGCCCGCGCTCGGCGGTGCTGGGCATGGCATTGGAGGTAGCCGGACTTGCGATAGCGGCGTCGCTGGCTGCCATAGGTCTGCCAACCTGGCTTCCGGGGCCTCTATTTGTGATTGGGCTAGGGCAGGGCATCGCGCTTCCGGCCTTGGTCAGGTTAACGGTCGAGCACGTGGATGCGCGTTGGGCTGGACTGGCATCCGGGTTGGTGAATGCCACGTTGCAAATCAGCGCCGCAGTCTCGGTGGCACTGATCGGTGGACTGTTTTTCACGCTTGCACCCGACGGCGCAAGTGAAACCAAGGTTCAAATCGGATTTGCAGCCGCATCGCTCGCCATTGCCCTCTCATTGGCGCTCGCGGCCGTCCTGAGTTGGAAGCGCAGCAATTGATATTGATATGGAATGTAGAAGGCCACGACGTTGGCGCCACTTCACGGTCGGAGCAAGCTGAGCGTACGCATCATAGCGTGGCTTTCAATGCCTCTCGCCACCGGTGGTTGCAATGGCTTGGTTATTCCGGCAAGCGCCTCGCGGAATGCTTCTAGCAGCGTATGTGACGAGTGTCCTGAATCATCGGTCACTTGGGTTCGTTACATTACTCCACACTTACACGACAAAGGACATGTGATGAAAACAATTGGTCTAATCGGCGGCATGAGTTGGGAGTCGACAGTGCCTTATTACCGCTTGATTAATGAGACCGTGCGCAGCACTCTCGGCGGCCTGCACTCAGCCAAGTTGATGCTGATAAGTGTGAACTTCCATGAGATCGAGATGCTCCAGCATGCCGGGAATTGGACTGCGGCAGGCGAGGCAATGGCTGGTGCCGCACAGGCGCTGCACGCCGGTGGCGCCGATTTTATCGTGTTGTGCACAAATACAATGCATAAAGTGGCCCATCAGATCACTGCGGCCACCCCCTTGCCGCTGTTACACATCGTCGACAGCACTGCCGATGCGCTGGCCCAGGCCGGCGTCACCCGCGTCGGCCTACTCGGCACACGCTTCACGATGGAACAAGACTTCTATAGAGAGCGCCTCAGCACACGGGGCTTTGAGGTGATCACTCCTGATGAGGACGGCCGTGACAACATCCATCGGATCATCTATGACGAACTTTGCCAGGGCGTCATCAGAGACGAATCACGTGCAATTTATCGTCAGATCATGAGTTCAATGAGCGGAGCTGGCGCACAAGGGATCATCTTAGGGTGTACTGAGATATCGCTACTTGTGGACCAGTCGGATGCCACAGTGCCGCTTTTTGACACGACCGCGCTGCACGCCCAAGCAGCTGCGCTGTTGAGCATCGCCGGCGAGCTACAAAAATGCTGAGCGCCCTAAGCACTTTAAGAGAAACCTACGAGATAGCCACCCAGCTAATAACTTCTTAAATGGTGTAGCCTTCAGCATTCTTCGCCATTGGCGAACAGGGACACAGGGCAGACTCGTTATTAGATGCCTTATCACCCATCAGTTGGCCAGAAGTAAGCGACCATTGCTCCCAACGAGGACTGCTTTTTTGATCGATTAGGGAGATTTATCGAGGGTAGGCAGGACATCTATTGTGGCTTCCAGCAACAAATGCCTTGGTGAGGACAGGGCGCTGGCTTTCCGGATGGGCACTACGAGCGCTACTCAATGCATTTCTTGCGCCGGAAACCGTATCGGGAACGAAATTTCGTCTCTTTGGCGTGAGCTCGGCCAATTGGATGCGTCTTGACAGCGTCGAGCTTGAAACGCCGGAGTACCACAAAGCGTTGCTCGGCGGGCACGCGGGGTAATCCTTGCGGGCTCCTAGATTCCTTGTGCGCAGCCGTCATTCCGCCGACGACGTAATACGGCTACCAACGACCATGGCGTTGGCGAGCGGGGAGGGGGGTGGGAGGGGCTTGCGAGTCAGGCTAGGCTTGCTAAGGTGACCTCAAGGGGCCACGTGCCTCGGCTCGGTAGTTCGCTCGTACCATGCTTGCCTCCGGGGTCTCAAACTCGGGGGCCATTTATTAAACCTCTGACGCCTCGCGCCGATGTCAAGCGCGGGGCGTCATCTAGTTCACATACGGAGGCGAACTTGTTACGCAATATTTTGTTGCTATTTGTCGTGGCGGCTATGGCCCCTTCGTCCGTCGGCTCTGCCCAAGCTAGCGAACCCATCGCGCCAGTAGGCGTCGGCGGAACCGTTGGATCCATCAGCGATGACGCGCTGATGCAGCAGTGGTCGCTTGCCCAGGACGCTTGCCGTGGCAATCCCGAAGATGAAACCGCGTGTGCTAAGCGTAACCGCGCTACTGCCGGACTCATCGCCCGTGGATACGAACAGCACAATCACGACGTTTGGACCTCACCTTCCGACGCGGGGCACTTTGATGGCGTAGTTCAAAGCAGCGACGATTGGGCGGTTAACCAGAGCTCACTGGTGATGCTGATGGCGGGTCCAGCCGCGCTTAAAACCCTAAGAAACCACCTCTCGGATGAGAAAATAATCGCCCTTTGGAATGAATCGAGCGACTCAATGAGGCACGAGTTCCCGCGCGCTTGGTCCATACTCAGCCCGCAGATGAGGAAAATAGAGATAGACCACAAGGGCGAAAGCGACGTTCGCTACAGTCTGGATTAGCACCTTCCAAGTCGCAGACCCACAAGGATTCTCCATCCTTCCGTCGTTGCGGCTAAAGCAATTATTCTTGCGCGTGTGGCCCTCGGCAAGGCCTAAGCAAGGCCGGTTCGATACTTGGTAGGAGACGAAAGTGCTCGTAACAAGGGTTTTAGGCCAGTGCCCCGCTTGCGGTCACGGGCGATACGGCAATGTGGACGTATACGGCAATCACGTCCTTCGAGGATGCGAGCGCTGCGGGGTGTCAGAGCAGGTCTGGCTTCCTCCACTTCGCAAGAAGATCCTATATCTGGACCAATCGTTCTTCAGCGGGGCGTTTCGTGGAGGGGAGCGCAACCGCCACTATGTCGAGCTCGCAGACCACATACAACGCGCAGCCTCGGCGCAGTTGGTCACCATCCCCCGCTCTTCGATACACGACTACGAGACTCGACTGTGGGAACGCGGTGACGAGCTCTTGGAGTTCATCAAGCGGACAAGTCGTGGCCACACGTTTGAGAGGGCATACAACGTCGAACGCCGGCAGATACTGACAGGGTTCAGACGCTGGCTCGATGGCGATGTCTCAGCATACCCATTGGCCCAGCGAGAGGCGTTGTCTGAGCAGGTGCACGACTGGGATGGTTACTTTGTGGTGGGGATCCAGCACCAGCCAGGAGACAACGAGGCTCAGCGAGAGTTCAAGCGGCAGTCGTTGGAGGGTTTGCTTAACCTTTTCCACGGCTGGCGGGCGTCTGAAGATTCGTTTGAGCAGTGCGTTGCCGGAGAGCTGGCCGGAGCCAAAAAGCTATACCTTGATGCCTTCCTCACCTACTTCACAAGGTTGGGGCAGGGGGATTTCTCCGCTCTGTTTGACTCTCCAATAATCTCGAAGGTGGTGGAGCAGATGCGGTATCTCCTCCCGCCAGAGCAAACGCTCCAGGAATCAGTACGAGCCTGCGCTTCGTTCTTCGATTCCGAGCATTTCGCGAAGCTTCCATTTCAGCATGTGCGTGCTTGCTCATACGCAACACTTCAGAGGATGGTTCGGAACGGCGCTTATGTAAATCTAGAGCGTGCTCGCGGGAAGCTGAGCGGGTTCTACTCAGATGTGGACCATGCGGCGTTCTACGCACCATATTGCGATGCCATAGCGCTGGACCAGGCGATGGCAGAGCTGATGGGTGAAAGAGGGGTGGACCTGGAGCAGACCTTCGGAGTGAAGGTTTTTAGCCTTAATCGCCTCGAAGAGTTCCATGGCTGGTTGGACGACCTAGAGGCGGGCGTCACTGATGAATATCGTCAGGCCCTGTCAAACGCATATCCAGAGTGATGCCCTCTTGGTTGCTCGCACCCATCCGCAGCTGAGCTTCCCCATGTCAGGAAATGATGGTCAGCGCAAGAATCGCCAGCATCGGAACCATGACGATGAGCCCGATGAAGCGCCAGATGCCGCAGGTCGTGATTGCCCACAGTTGGCCCACATTGAAGTGACCAACGCTGCGCTGTACAGCCGCGTAACTGAGGTGGCGGAGGATAGGGCGTAGTTCATGGCCGTTCCCTGAGTTGGTAGCGTGGTGCTATCTTTAACGAAGAGACCCCTTCAAAGGGAGTGGTGCAGTCATTCTGAAACACGGTGTCTAGGTCACCCCCCCGCCCCTCCGCTAGCTTTTCGCCGACCGGTTGAGGCGAGCCCCAGCACTACCGGGCTTGCTCAGCGAGCGTGCTTCGGGTTTGCTGATGGACATGATAAGAACTTGGCCGGCTAAGACGCCCCCGCTTTTTTCAAGCTGGGGACGCTTGTTATCCCACTTAGGTGATGAATGAATCCAGCAACTTTCATTTCGCTCTCCACGGTTCGTCTACTTTGTGGCAGTGCCGGCGTATCGACGTCCGTGGGAACCGGTTTTTTCTATGTCGGGGAGTTTGATGTTTCTGAGGGGAAAGCGCAGGTCCCGCTAATCTTCACAAACAAGCATGTTGTTGCGGGCTGCGAAGAAATCAAAATGACGTTGACAGTTCGTCAGCCCAGCGCGGAAATCGGTGAAATCGTCGTGGCTCCCGGAGATATACACCGAAATGTTCTCATCCCCGGGTGTCAGCAACGAATGCTCTTACATCCCGATCCTCAGGTGGACCTTTGCGCATTCTTCATTGGCGATATCATGAGTGATATCGAGTCGGCCGGACAGCAGCTTAGGAATACATTTCTAAATGCTAGCTTTTTAGTTCCGGATGACGAGCGAAAGAACATCAGGCCTATCGAGCCGGTGATGATGATTGGCTATCCAAGTGGGCTTTGGGATGAACAGAATAATCGCCCTTTGGCGAGGCGGGGAAGCACTGCTTCCCACCCGTTCTTAAAGTGGAATGGCAAAGTTGAGTTTGTGATTGATGCAGCCTGCTTCCCTGGCTCAAGTGGGTCTCCTGTTTTCCTCTTCGAGGATTTGATGTTTAGAACCAAAGACAACGCATACACGCCCGGAACGAAGGCGCAGTTGCTAGGTATCTTAGCGTCAGGCCCCCTCTACACCAGCGAAGGCAAGCTCATT
Organism: Stenotrophomonas chelatiphaga; assembly: GCF_001431535.1. Taxonomy (GTDB): domain Bacteria; phylum Pseudomonadota; class Gammaproteobacteria; order Xanthomonadales; family Xanthomonadaceae; genus Stenotrophomonas; species Stenotrophomonas chelatiphaga. The sequence continues at coordinate 44,511 of NZ_LDJK01000008.1, read as the reverse complement.
CAGAAGGACATCCCAACGGCCACGAGCATCGTGCCCGTGGTCCAAACCATGATGAATCTCGGGAATGTTGTGCATGCAAGCGCCCTGGGCGATATCATAACGATGGTCAAGGAAGCATCGATAGCAGGAAAGAGCTTCCCAAAAGCGATTACATGAACGTTACCGCCTTGAATAGTCTCGCGGCTTGGCTGACGACCTTCTACAGCGGTTCGAGGCGGGGCCGCTGACGCAGCAGGGGAACGAGAGACACAGCATTTTCGTTTCTTGCAATCAAATGATTGGGCGGGCTTGGGGCGGGCGCCCTTTACCCGCGCCATCGGCGAGCCTCAATGGCGGGGTCCTTTAGTCTTCAAGCAGTCGAGCAGCGGGGTTAGCTGTGGCTCCGCCGGTCTGAAAGTACCCGACGACACTAGCTACAGACCGGTGCTCGGTCAGCTGCATAATCGCCGGCAAGGCCACACCTTGGCGGCTGGCCTCGGTCACAAACCCCGACCGCAGGCTGTGCCCCCCAAAATCCCCCTCCAGGCCCGCCAGTCGGGCCCGCCGCTGCACGATTTCGCCGATCGCGGCCGGGGAGAGGGCAGGGCCGACGCGCTGCTTCCATAGCCTCCGGAAAATCGCCCCCTCGGTGACCCCTGACGCCTCCAGCCAATCCTGTAGCGCGAGAGCGGCCCTATCCAGCACCGGCTTGTCCGGGGTTGATGTGGCAGTGACGCCCGCCTGTTGGGTCTTGCTGTGTTCTAGGCGGTAGATATAGCCAGCCTCGCCGATGCGGCGCAGGTCGCGCAGGTCGGCGGCGGCGATCTCGCTGCGCCGCCGTCCGCCACTAGCAAACCCGAAGCAGAGGAGGGCACGGTCACGAATCCCTTCCAAACTGTCGTCGCAGGTGGCCAGCAGGGCTTCCAGCTCGGGGAGGGTGATCGCGGTCTTCTTCCGCGGGCGCTCGCCGCGTTTGACCGCCGCCCGCGCCGCGCGGCTGAGCACGGTACGGATCGCCGGCTGCTCGCAGGGATTGGCCACTTGCTTCAGTCGGTGCGCGGTGGAGAGCACGGCAACGCGATGGCGCACGGTGGCCAAGGTCCACGGGCCGAGCTTGGCCTTGAGGCCAGCGGCCACCAAGGCCTGGTCGACGGCCGGCGGCAGTTCGCAGACCAATTCGCCGTCGGATGAGCGGCGCTGCACATGGTCGACCACAAACTGCAGCACGGTGGCTTCGGATACCGGCAAGGCTAGCTCGATGCCGTACCGTGTCGCGTGCCAGCCAGCCCAGTAGCGTAGGGCGCTGGTGTAGCTACGGGTGGTGTTCTCGGCCGCCGCTTCGGCCAGCAATTCGCGCACCGCGTCGGCAGCCTGGCGAGCCAGCTGTGCCGGCAGCACCAGGCTGGTAGCCGTCGCGGCGAGCACGGGAATCGTGGAATTATCTTTCATACTATGTAATGTATACTACGAAAGTGAGCACATACCCACGATAATCATCACTTATCACTAGTAAGGAATCAACGGGGCAGGGCGCCCGCACAGGAGACTATTCAATGGCTCGCGGCATCACGGAACTAGACGTGCACGGCGCCGCTGACGCGCTAGTCGCAAAGGGTGAGCGCCCGACAGTGGAGCGCGTTCGGGCCCATCTGGGTACGGGCTCCCCCAACACGGTTACCCGCTTGCTTGAGACTTGGTGGCTAAGCCTTGGAAGTCGGTTGCATCCTGAGAAGCCAAGCGTGAAAGACGCTCCGGCTGTGGTGGGGAAGCTTGCTGGGCAATGGTGGGCGTTGGCGCTAGAACATGCGCGTGATGTCGTCCTTGCTGAGTTCTCCGAGGTGCGCCAGGAGCTTACACTCAAACAAGAGGAACTCCTTGTCCGGGCCCAAGCACTCGCAGGTGAGATGAGCGCTGTCCATGCGAAGTCGGAGGCGGCCCTTGTCGCCGAACGCCTAGCCTGCGCCCGGGCCACGGAATTGCAGCGCTTGGTCGATCAGCTTCAGCTGCAGGCTGCGGAACTCGCTGGGCAGCGAACTTCCGCTATTCAGCGACTTGAGCAAGTGGAGGCCTCACGGCAGGTTCTCTACGACAGGCTGCAAGAGACCGAGGAATCGGCGAGATCCGAGCGCGAGACCCTGGCTGAGCACGTCAGATCTGTCGAAAATCGAGCGCTGGGTGATCTCGATCGCGCTAGACAAGAGGCCAAGACATTGCAGACGAAGCTTGCCAGCGCAGTAAAAAGGAATGCGTCGATTGAAACAGAGATGCGGCAAAGCCTTGAAAAGGCGCGCTCAGCCACCGCGGCGGCAATACAGATGGCGGACAAGCAGCGTGGCAGATGTGAAGCTCTAGAAGATCAGCTGGCCAAGCTCCAGAACTTACCAGCGGATCTAGAGGCTGCGCTTAGGCGAAGCCAGGTGACTCCTGATCTACGGAAGACAAGCACCCAAAAGCGGGCTAAGAAGAGCTCATCCAAGGCCACGAAATAGGAGTGCCGGCTTGCTTGGCGCTCATCGAAGGACATCAAATAGGACCAACGACAAGCCGCCAAGTCTTGGAAGTAAGAAGAAGCCGTGATGGTGCGGGGCGATGACACGATATCGGATCACGACACGATTAAGGGAAATCGCCAATAAGCCCGACCTCGCCAGCAAGAGCCTTTGAGTCGGCTAGCTTATTGATTTTGCAGAGCACATTCCTTAGGGGATGACATCATTAAGGGGCATGTCATGGTTAAGGAGCAGATGACATCGGTAGGGTGCTGCGGACAGCAACTGAAGCAACTCGTGTCGAACATAATATACATTATGCGCAATCAAGCATGGCCGTCGCTGGGTGGCTTTCGTCCGCTCTGGCTGGCACTGGCTCAGGCTTTGGATCGGCTCTTGCTTCCCTTCCAGGTCTACTGGCAAGGACCAGCTTGCCCCATGAGCAAGTTAGACCCGGACGACCGTACAGATCTAACCGGCCCTAGCCACGACAGCACGGGTGAAGCGTTGACCGTGGGGGCGACGCCCCTACACCCCCTACAATGCGAGCCGGGACACGCACAGGGAATCGTATGGAACGCGAACGGCATGAGCCGACATTTGGCAAACAGGAAATAGCAGAACTGCACTTCCGGGCACGCCCGCGAGCCTATCCGAGGACAAGAGACGAGCCCCGGATCCCTTGGGTGCCAATGGCGCTTGGCGTAGCGGCAGCCGTAGGCATCGCAATGGGTCTCATAGAATGGAACGCGCGGCGGCAGGCGGCGGCCATGACAGCCGAGCTTATGCGGCCCATGACAAAGTCAGAGCAAGCCGCATTTGATCGAGAAATGTCGAAGTTGGATGAACAGCTAGCGCGTGATCTCGAAGCTGTAATGCCGCGCAGTGTGAGGCTCAGTGCACCAGCGGAACAGTATGCCCCCCTGCCCTTGAGGCCTGGGGAACGTTGCATCTCAGGACACCGGCTGAAGCGCATAGAGGGTGGCTGGCGGGACGTACCTGACCAGCCGTGCTGACACAGCACATTAACAATGATCATCTTCGTACGACACGCACAAAGCGCTGCCAATGCAGGCCAGTCAACAGAAAGCCCTGACAGCATTGCCCTGACCGAAGCAGGCATCCAACAAGCGGCCGCGTTCGCGAGGGCGTGGCCAAGCCGGCCGAGCCGGATTGTGAGCTCTCCCTATCTACGTGCAATGCAGACTGCCCAGCCTCTGGCGTCCAAGTTCAACTTGATGGTCATGACGGCGCCGGTGCAGGAGTTCACTTACCTATGTCCTGCCAAGTGCGCCGGCACCACCGCTGCGGAACGTCGGTCCTGGGTAGCTGAGTATTGGAAGGCAAGTGACCCGGATTTCCGTGATGGACCTGAAGCAGAGACCTTCAGAGAATTTGTCGAACGCACGAAGGTTGCGCTGCAACTGGCGAGGGGCCTTGGCTCCGGAATGGTAGTTGTGTTCTGCCACGGGCAGTTCATGCAGATGGTGCGATGGCTGGGCGCGGATCCACTACGTGTCATAGATCCCTGCGCCATGCGTGCTTTCCGGTCTGTCGACCTGGAGCACCCGATCCATCATTGCGAACAGTATCAATTGCCAGCTGATTGATCTGCCAGAAGGCGCCGCTCCAGCTCTTGGACATATGGGCGATCCGCATCCGTCTGCAGCTTCGCAGCAACCTCCGTTTGGAGGGCCCGGACGGGCGAGCCGCCCGGGCAGTGGCGTTACCTGCTGGTCGGCGAGAAGTTCTGAGCTCCGCGCGTCTTTCGCCACTGGATCCACGCGATCGCGATGACGAGGAAGACGCTGCACAGATAACTGCCTTCCGGTCCTTGCGCGCCACCGGTCAGGGTGTCGAGGCCTTGCGGGCGCAGCGCCACCAGCAGCGCCGGCAAGTGTGCATCCATGCCGGTGACGGGCAGTTCGAAGCCGGTCGCGAGCAACCAGTTCCACCCCGTGTGCCAGCCCATCACGCCCCAGATATTGCCGGTCCGCAGCGCCCAGACGCAGGCGAACAGCGAGAACAGGAACGTGCTGAGCATGACCAGGGGCGGCTGGTGCGGACTGAAATGCAGGAAGCAGAAAACGAGCGACACCAGCAGCACTGCCACCGTGACATTGGTCTTGCGCGCCACCGCCGACAGCATCCAGCCGCGGAAGATGACTTCCTCCACGCTCGCCTGGAACATGAAACTCAAGAGCAGCAGACCGATGTGCAGCAGACTGACGGGCGACCGCCAGGCCTGCCCCACGCCCGCCGCTTGCATGCCGCCAGCCATCCAGATCGCGACTACGACCAGCGCGATCGTGCCGAATCCAACGGCCAGTCCGCGCAGGAAGGTTTTCAGCGGCGCCGGACCGGTCAGCCCGATACTCGCCAGCGAGCGCCGTTCGACGAAGCGTACCCAGGCGAGCACGGCCACCAGCGTCGGCGCGAAGCCGATCCATAGCAGCGCATGCAAGCCAGCGAGTCCGATCGGATCGCCGCTCGGCGTCGACCAATGCTGCGACTGCATCCACCCGTCCAGCGCGATCACCGGTACCGCGTTGAACAGGATCATAAGGATAGGCGTCAGCCAGGCCCAGGGCAGCCAGCCGCGGGCCGGATCGGGCGAATACAGGGTAACGGGGGTCATGCGGGGTTCCAGGTCGAGGTGATCGCCGCTGCACGTTGCCATCCGCGCGGGGGCGTGGCAACGCGTTTGCGATCAAGCCACAGAAGCCGCCGATGAATCACCCGGATCGCCGACGAAATGGCGCTGACCGAGCGGCTTGGGACCGGACACACCGCCCCAAGGCGCGTAACCGGCCAGAGACGTGGATCTGCGAAGCCACATAAGGTGGCTTCGCACGGTGCTGCATAACCGTTTGGTGCCTATATCTGGCCCATGCCTCCATCCACGCACAATTCCACACCTGTTATGAAGCTCGACTCGTCGCTGAGAAGGAACAACGTCGCAGCGGCGACTTCGTCGGGCCTGGCCATTCGGCCGAGAAGAATGGGGGCGACGATTGATCTACGCACCTCATCAGGGACTCGCGCCATCATCTCCGTATCTGTAGGCCCTGGCGCCACCACGTTGATGCGGATGCCGCGGGGGGCCAGCTCTGCCGCCCATGTGCGAGCATACGAGCGAAGGGCCGCCTTCGTTGCGGCGTAAGTACCGTAGTTTGGGATGCCGAGTGAGCTCGCTACCGACCCCATCAGCACCACCGCTGCGCCCTCTTGAAGCAGGCCGAGGGCTTTCTGCAGGCCAAAGATCTGGGCGCGCACGTTCACCGAAAAGTGTCGGTCAAAGTGTTCTTCGGTCACTTCGGCAAGCGATGCCGGCTCACTCAGGCCTGCATTCAGTACAAGGGCGTCGAGGCGAGTGAACTGGCTGCCAATCTCACTCATTACCTGATCGATGTCTTCACGGACGCTTGCATCGGCGACGATGCCACGGCCACCTGGGCCTATTGCTGCGACGCCCTCCTCCACCTGTTTGCGGTCTCGCCCGGTGATGAACACCGTTGCGCCCTCCGCGGCGATCCGAGCAGCCACTGCCAAGCCAATGCCCCTTGCACCGCCAACGACCAGGGCAACTTTCCCTTCCATCTTCATTTGTTAGCACCTGTAAAAACCAAGAGTGCTGCTAAGATATACGCTGTAAATCACGTATCAAGAACGCACCATGACTAGCCTAGATATACGTGCTGATACCTGTTCGGCTGAAAGCTCTGCGAAAGTCCTCTCCGACATGGCGCAGGTTCGACCGATGCTGGAGAAGATCGCGGACAAATGGACGATCATGATTCTTACCGTGATCTGCCCAAAACCGTCCCGCTTCAACGAGATCAAGCGCCGATTGGACGGAATCACCCACAAGTCTCTCGCAGATGCGCTCAAGCGCCTCGAGCGGAATGGCCTGGTAACGCGGACCGTACTGCCAACCGCACCAATTGGCGTCGAGTACGCGATCACTCCTCTTGGTCACTCCCTGAAGCAGCCCTTTGAAGCGCTGTGCAGCTGGGCCTTGAAGAACGGCGGTGAGCTTGAAGCCGCGTGCATGCGATACGACCAAGGCAAGCATTGAACCTGCGTAAGCCTGCTGTTTCCATTGCGTGTTGGGTCTGAACGCATCCGGGTCGGTAGCGACCTCGCTCAGTGCCCGGTCGCTGCATCCACAAATGCAGAGAGATCCCGGTTGAAGCGTGTGGACTCCTCAAAGAAGGGCGAATGGCCTGACGTTTCATACAGTTCAACTTCGGTTCGGGGATAAAGTGCCTTCGCCCGCGCTGCGGAGGTGCTTGGCTGAACAAGCGCATCCTGCCCACCGTAGATGAGCAGGAGTGGCTTATGCATCGAACCAAGTCCTTTGGCAGCATCGATTGACATGCCGTGGACGGCGCTCTGCATCTCCCTTGATGCCATGGCCGCCGCGGCGACCGTGCGCTGGAACGTTGCGTCGTCAGGCGCCGTGTTGAAACACAGCGCAACGAATTCCTTCTCGCCTTCAAGATGCAATCGCAGGTCCGATGACGCCATGCCGCTGTAAGCGGCGGGTTGAGCGACGAGTTGTTCCGGCTTGAGCTCGATGACCCCGCCTACATACACCGCGCCCGCAATCTGTTCGTCGCCAAACGCTGCCAGATAGTTGGTGGTGACAGCAGCCCCGAGAGACCACCCCACCAGCACCGGCTCGTGTGCTCCGGACTCCTTGATGACAGCCGCGAGGTCATCTGCCCAGTGACGGCCCTCGCGGTAAGCGTCCAAGTCCACTGGCTTGTCGGACAGGCCGTGTCCGCGCAGATCAAAGGTAATCAACCGATAGCGCTGCAACTCAGGACTATTGAGCTGTTTTTCCCAGCTGAGGTGACTGCCCAGCAACCCGTGGACGAAGATGATGGCCTGCCCCTGGGGATTCCCCGCTTCTTGAACGGCGATTTTGACTCCGTCCAGCGACTCAACCGTGTAAGCCCGGTTTGTGCCGTGCGCAAGCAGTGGTGCCAGCAACAGAACGATGCAATAGAGCCAGCCGTATCGAATGGCTGAGACTGGGGAAAAGACCATGGTCAACGAACCTCATAGAGCGGAATGCAGAGGCTAAACGCTGACACTAGTGTTAGAGTCAAGTGGACGTTTCCAGGATTTCGCGATGTCCAAGCAACCCATCAATGACCTGATGAAGATTGGTGAGCTGGCCGAGGCTAGCGGCGTCAGCGTGCGTTCGATCCGCCACTACGATCAGCATGGGATGTTGGCATCTTCCCGATCAGGAAATGGCTACCGCGCGTTTCAAACGGTGGCGGTCAACCAGGTGAAGCAGATACAGCGCCTTATTGCGGCAGGCTTCAGTTTGGAAGAGATCCGTAGCTTCCCGGAATGCATGCTGCTGATCGAAGGGGCCCTGGCGTGCCCAGAGACCAGCGAAACACAGCGCAAGAGGCTGGCGATGCTAGACAAGCAGATCGAGATGCTGGACCGGCAGAGGTCTCGCTTGCGTGCCATGCTCGTAGCGTCTGCGTAAGCGCCTGCGAAGCTGGCGATTCTGTTGGCCTTGCAGGCTGAAGTGTTCCCTGCCGGTGGCCCGCCCCCACGCCCCACTCATTGCTCGCGAGGCGTGACGCGTCACGCTTATGCCCAAGGCCATCTAGCTCGTCCGTGGGGCTATCTTCAGCGTGATGCAAGTGAGCTCCGGCGGCCGTCCCAGCCGAATAGCGAACCCGGGCCAAAGCGCCGTTCCGTTGTTGACGTAGAGCTGCATACCGCCGACGTCGTAATGCCCGGAAACATAGCCCCCGTTGGCGAGCGCGAACAGACGATCCACGCCAGGCGCCAAGCCCCCATGCGTATGTCCGGAAAGCTGCACCGCCACGCCCAAGCCCGCCGCATCGCGCGCCAGCTTGGGCTGATGATCCAGCAACACGACCGGCACGCCGGCGGGTGCGCCTTCCAAGGCCTTGCGTACATCGGGCCCGGGGAACCCGGCTTCCTTGGCTGACAGGTCGGTGACACCGGCCAGGACAAGCGCGCCCTGCCCTCGCCTCAGCACGACATGCCGGTTCTCCAGCGCGGTCATGCCCAGCGACTGGACCTCGTTGAGCCAGCTTGCGTGTTCGAAGAAGAACTCATGGTTGCCGGTGATGAAATAGATCCCGTCGGGGGCGTGCAGTTGCTGCAATGGACTGACGTCGCGCTTGCGATCCGTCAGCGACCCATCGATGAGATCACCGGTTACCACGATCAGGTCGGCGCCGATCGCATTGGCATCGCTGACCACCGCCTGCGTCCAGTGTTGGTCAAACAGGCGGCTGATGTGCAGGTCGGTCAGCTGCAGGATGCGATAGCCGGAAAACTCTTCCGGCAGGTCTCTGACCGCGATCTCGACGTTCCGGATGGCGGGCACGGCAATCGCGTTCCGCACGCCCAGCGCCGCGATTGCCAGAATCACCAGCCCCAAGCTGCAGGACACCGCGACCGGCACCACGAAGGTGATTCCTGCTGCGAGCCTCACACCGGTTCGTACCAGATCGATCAGCAACTGCAGGAAGAACAGCATCAGGATCGAGATGAAGACCCAATTGAACGCAATGACAAGGCTGCGCGGCATCTCGGGCGAGAAGACACTGCCCGAGGACAACCGACAGACCAGGTGGTATTGCGAGCCGATGAGGATGAACAACGCAAGCGCAAGCTTTATCGGCAACGCCAGCGGCAAAGGCCACAGGAACCGGGCGATGACATACAGCGCTGGCAGCGAAAAAACGATGTGGAACATTCTGAAGTCCTATGCCCTTGCCTGATCGGGTGCCCGGCCTGCCTGGCGGGGGCGCAGGCCGACGCTCGGCGCTGTCTCGAATGCCCTCATCAAGCCATAGACATACGGAACGTGCAAGTTCCGGAATGTGCCGGTATCGTTACCTGACTTCGGGAGGCAAGGTGATGAACAAGAAAGGCGCGCCATCAGCCGGCACCCCGGTTCAAATTGGGCCGGTCGTTGAAGCGCTCCCGCGCGGGCGCAGGCGTGACCCGGCAGTGGATACCGCGATCCTGGAAGCCGCGATCGCAGTCATTGCCGAGGTGGGCTACGAGCGCATGACCATGGACATGGTGGCGCTGCGGGCCAAGGCCGGGAAAGCGGCTGCCTACCGCCGCTGGAAGTCCAAAGCGCACCTGGTCATCGATGCTGTCGCACACCTCAAGCGCACCCAGGTGGACCTGGACGCCCTGCCCGATACCGGAACGTTGCGTGGTGATCTGCTGGGCCTGTTCAAGCCTGCCAGTGCGCGCGAGGGTGAACAGAAGATGCGGGTGATGGCCGCATTGGCCTCTGTGCTTTCCCAGCACCCCGAACTGGCAGAAGCGGGAAACGCCGCTATCGTCGATCCGTGGGTGAATGCCAACCTGCGGCTCATGCAACGTGCGCTTGCCCGCGGTGAAGTCCGTGCCGACGCCAATATCGATGTCGCCTCGCAGCTGGTCCCGTCGATGGCGGCGTATCGCGCCCTGATTCAGCGCAAGCCGTTCGAGCTGCAGTTCCTGACTCAAGCCATTGATTGCCTGCTGCTGCCTGCGCTTGGCATCGTGCCGGCAGTGCCGCGTACTCCTGCAAAGACAACTAAGCCCAGCACGAAAGTATCGCCCGCCTCCCCCTGACAACCGTCTTCCCAGCCGCTATCGTGACGGATGGGACGGAGGCTCCTGCATGGCGCGTAGAGGGAAGAAAAGCGGGTTCGAGGTACTGGCCCAGCTGCCTTGGCCAGTAGGCATCGTCGCAGGCGTCGTCGGCTTCATTGCGATCCAACAGGTCGTCCCCTGGTGGCTGACCAGGCAGAACGGTCCGCTGGCCGTCGGGCTCGGCGCACAGTTGGCGAACATCTTGGCGCCGTTGGCATGGCTGCTTCTGGGGTTGTGCTGGGCGGCTGCGTTGGCCTCCTACCTGGGCTCCCGTCGCCGCCGACGCCTGCTGGATACCCGGGATTCGCTCGATAGCCTTGCCTCCGGCAGTTGGGCGCAATTCGAGCAGTTGGTGGGTGAAGCATTCCGACGCCACGGCTATACGGTGGAAGAAATCGGATTGGGCGGCCCGGATGGAGGTATCGATCTGATCCTGCGCAAGCAAGGTCAGAAGGTTCTCGTCCAATGCAAGCAGTGGCGGTCACGGCAGATTGGGGTAAGCGTGGTTCGCGAGATGGCAGGGCTGCTGGCGCACCACCGCGGTGATGCGGTCAAGATTGTTTGCATCGGCACGTTCACCCGTGATGCCGAAGCCTTTGCCGCGGGAAAGCCCATCGAGCTGATTCGTGGCGAGGCGTTGCTCGGCATGATCCGGGCAGTGCAGAAGCCAGCAGCGAATCGTGTCGAACCGCAGCTTGAGCCTGCACGTTGCCCCACCCCCAAGGCAGCTGCCTGCAGAAGGTGCGGAAGCGCGCTGGTCCAAAGGACCAATCGCCGAACCGGCGAGCAGTTCCACGGATGCAGCCAGTTCCCGCGTTGCCGCGGGCTGGCGTAGCGATTGGCCGCAACACTATCCCTCCGAGCCCAAACCGACCAATGGCAGCTGCAGCCCGCAACGCCCTCAGACCGCGACGGTCGGCAACCCACCCTGCCTACTCAACTACGACGCGGACACGAGCAAGGTTTGATACGCGACCAAACCTGGAGTCGTTGCCGAGGCGGGTACTTGTAACCATCACGGCCGGATAATAGGTGCCGGGCTTGTCGAACGTGACGGTTCGAACAGCAGTGATCCGTTTCTGGGCAGGAGCAACTCTGTCAGATACCAGCTGATGATCCCCGGTGTCGCTCCACTCCACTGCAATCACGTTACCCGCACCAGCGGGTACGCGGGCCTGCACCCTCAACTCGACGGGGGTGCCTGTACGGACGCGTGCTTGCCGGGCACCGCGGAGAGAAAGCGTTACGACGGGCTGGATACCGCCTTTAGCCGATGCGTTCGCGGGAACGGACATTTGCCCCTTGCTGAACCGGTACGCGGTGGATTTCGCCGGCGGCGTGCCCTTTTCAGCCCATGCGCTGACATCCCTCACCGCCTGCTGGACGATGCCGGTGTAGTTGATCAGCCGCAATCGCTGGGCATCTGCGCTGCCGGAGGCTATGACCTGCCCATCAAGGTGATCGGCGTTGTCATTCAGCCAGAGCCGGGACATCTGATCAGCACGGGCGCCCAACGTGGATTTGACCCTGTCGTGGTACCAAGCCCCGTGCCAAGGGAATGCGTCGACATCCAGCAGGTTGGAAACAATGATGGCCTTGAAGCGCAAGTCACCGGAATACGTCGAGCCCCCCGTCACGCTCTGAGCAATACCACTTGCCAGGACAGGTGTTCGCTGGGGATATCGAGGCTGGCCCCGTGAGTCCCTTAAGATGTTCCAGGCCGTAAAATCACTGCTTTCCGGCACTTGGTGGCGATGATACGTGGTGGCTGCCAAAGGCCAGGAGTTGTCCAGCCTGACCCGTGCACCCACCAGGAGCGCTTCTGCAAGGCTTGGGTGCCCTGCGGTTTCGATACGGAAGGATCGATTGACGCGGTCGTACATCGTCAGAATACGTCCCGCTTGCGTGCCGTCCTTCTTCAGAACCGTGAGCTCGACAGGAAAGAATGCCGACTCAGGAGGTGCCTGCTCGACCTGCACCTCGAACACGCCATCACCATTGCCGGGTTGCACGCTCTTCAGCACACTGTCGTAGCGGACTCGCGAAGCGCGAACCAGGTTCCCCAGCTCCGATGCCTCGGCCCCCAGATATCCCGATTTACTCCAGAAGTCTTCTACGTAGGTAGGATCGGCGGCTTGGACACTACCGAGGAACCCCAGCAGTCCGCCCCCTTCCTCCAGCCCCAACAGATAGGTCGCGTCTTCCCAGCCTCGAAGCGGCACCCCCAGCTCAGACACCTCGGAAAGAACGCCTTGTTCGGTGGTGCTCAGGCCGCTGTAGACGTCTCCGCTTCCACCCGGCGCCACTGCGTCAGAAATCCTGCTGGCGTGCCGGCTAAGCACGAGCCGTGCAAATGCGCGGATGAAGAAGTTGTTGGGAATGGACGTTTGCGTGCCCATGACATATGGCACGCCACCGTCCCAGACACCCACGGTGTTCTCAACGGCACCTATCACCTGGTACGAGCCGCCGCTGCCTCCGTAAACATATCCGAAGATTCTCCCCGAGGTTCCGTAGTAGTCTGCCGCGATCGTCTTGGCAAATTTGGCCGCCGCCGCATCAAGGCGGTATCCGCCGCTGGAAGCAGTGTGCACGGTGTACGCGCCGTCATTGGCGCCGAACTTCACCACCTCATCTGCCACGGTCGGTGTATTCGGATAAACCTGCTGGTAGAAGCGACCGTCCCATTGTTCCTTTTCAGGGAACACGAACTGGAACCTCGCATTCGAGCCCTCAAAATGTCCTGACACTCGCAGCCCCTTGATGGGTGTGGAGATGTTTTCCTTCGCATCTATGATCGGCTTGGCAAACTCAGGATCCACACATGTCGCGTCGATCAGCATTGCTGCACCGTTTGCAGGACTGCTGCAAGGGCTGGCAATGGCCACCGAGCTGCTCATGACGAAGGTCGTCATCAAGGCAAGCGAGCGCCGCCGCAAGAGAGTCATAGGGCTTTTCGCGTGATTCTTGACAGGCTTAGTGATCATTTTTTTGTAGTACTTAGAACAAAGGCGGAAGGGGCGCAAAGCTTGCGGTCGCTCAGGACATTACACCTGGCAGGCGCAGCAGCACGGTGAAGAATGCAGAGCTGCACAGGTCTACTCCGCTGCTCTTGGTGCAGGCATTACACGGCTTACCGCGCTGATAAAACCAGGGCAGCGCCGAGGCCGTCCACACTCGGCTCCCGCCACACCAGTGTGCCCCGCGCCCCCGCCCGTGCCTTTCGATCACCTTCGCCAAGCGGATGCTGCGCACCATTGCAGGAATGACAGGACTCTTCAGGCGCTCCAGCCTACATCCAATTCATTGACGCGTCATCTATCGGAAGCCAGACTGGCTTCACTGGCGGCAGCGACGCCGTGTCAATCACAGGAGATGAACGATGAGCAGATTGCAGGGCAAAGTAGCTATCGTCACTGGTGCCGCACAGGGCATGGGTGCGTCACATGTGCGGAATTTCGTCGCAGAAGGGGCGAAGGTTGTTTTCACCGACGTCAATGCCGAGGGAGGTCGCGCTCTGGCGTCGGAGCTTGGAGATGACGTACGTTTCGTCCAGCAGGACGTTACGAGCTGGGACGCATGGCAGAAGGTAGTGGCCGAGGCGGAGACGGCCTTCGGCAACGTTACGATCCTGGTCAATAACGCGGGAATTCTTGGCCCGATCGCCAAGACTGCGGATATCTCGGAAGAAGATTTCCTGAAGGTCTGCGCGATCAACCAGAATGCCGTCTACCTCGGCATGAAGGCTGTCATTCCATCGATGCTCAAGGCCAAGGGTGGATCGATCATAAATGTCTCGTCGATCGCTGGAATGGCCGCAAATTACGGATTCCCGAGTTTGGCGTATGTAGGCAGCAAGTTCGCCGTGCGAGGGATGAGCAAGGCTACGGCAATCGAGTATGGCGCCGATAATATTCGCGTGAACTCTGTCCACCCTGGCTTCATCCAGACACCGATGATGGTAGAGGGTACTGACGAAAACGGCGGCGAGGCAGTGTCCATGATTCCGCTTGGACGTATCGCCAGGGCCAGTGAAGTCAGCAACCTCGTGCTCTTCCTGGCATCCGACGAATCGTCCTACATAACCGGACACGAGCACGTCGTTGACGGCGGCTTGCTTGCCCAATAAGCATGACCCCTGTGAATTGATCCAGGCAGGTGGGAAGGATAAGATCCAAATGACGCGTCACCCGTAGTGCCGAGATGCTCGGCACCAGGCTGCGGTGCTGCGGTGCTGCGGGGGAGCAAGCAGAACCGGGGCGCCTGGCTCCGGACCGTCACCATTGGGGCTTACGCGATATGTCGATGCAGGACGGCGAGGACTGGCGAACTACGTTGACCTGGACGGTGTTGCCCGCCGGGCGCGCATGGCAGCGTGCAGCCGGGATAGCGCTTGCGCAGTCCGGTGTTTCGCTGTCCATAGCGGCGGTCGTGCTGGTGATTGCCCGGCTGGGCGATGGGATCCGCCAGAGAGACGTGGCCGAGGAATCGGCGCTGGATCCGGCAGCCATTGCGCGATCGGTCACGCAGCTTGAGCGCGATGGTTTGTTGAAGCGCCAGCGGGATCCATCCGATGGCCGCGCCAAGACCTTGCATCTGACCAAGCGAGGGCGCGCCCTGTCACTCAAACTCGCTGAGGCACTGGACACCCTACGGACCGAATTGCTTGCCGGAATGGACGACGTGGAGGGTCAGATTGCAGTGAGGGTGTTGCGCAATCTTGAGCGCCAATGCCTGGCGTTCTCGAGTGCAGCGCTCCAGCCCGAGATGTCTGAGCCGTGATCGGCCGGCTTGCTTGACGAAAGAAGCTTCTCTGGCGCCCTCACCCACGTTCACCCCACAGCAGCGAGAATGAGCCATCGGGCGCGCTGTGATGCGTGCCGCTCACTGCCCGCAGGAACGCCGCCATGCCCCACCCGCCCATCGATCCGTCATCCTCCGCTGCCGTAGCCAGCGGTTGCATCGAAGTCCGCGGAGCGCGCGAGCATAATCTCAAGAACGTCGATGTCTCCATTCCGCGCAATGCACTGGTCGTGTTCTCGGGGGTATCGGGTTCGGGAAAGTCATCACTGGCCTTCGGCACTGTCTTCGCTGAGGCACAGCGGCGCTATTTCGAGTCCGTAGCGCCCTACGCACGGCGCCTGATCGACCAGGCCGGCGTGCCCGATGTGGATGCCATCGACGGGCTGCCGCCGGCGGTAGCGCTGCAGCAGCAGCGCGGGGCCAGCAATGCGCGCTCATCGGTAGGCAGTGTGACCACGCTGTCCAGCCTGGTGCGGATGATGTACTCGCGTGCAGGGGCCTACCCGCCCGGCCAGCCCATGCTCTACGCCGAGGACTTCTCACCCAATACCCCGCAGGGCGCCTGCAGCACCTGCCATGGCCTTGGGCACGTCTACGAGGTAACCGAAGCGCTGATGGTTCCGGACCCGTCGCTGACCATCCGCGAACGTGCGATCGCCTCCTGGCCGCCTGCATGGCACGGCCAGAACCTGCGCGACATCCTGGTCACGCTGGGCTACGACATCGACGTGCCGTGGAAGAAGCTGCCGAAGAAGGACAGGGAGTGGATCCTGTTCACCGAGGACGCGCCGAGCGTGCCGGTCTATGCAGGCTTCACCCCGGCCGAAACCCGCGCCGCGCTGAAGCGCAAGCTCGAACCCAGCTACATGGGGACCTTCACCGGCGCCCGCCGCTACGTACTGCACACCTTTGCCACGACCCAGAGCGCGCTGATGCGCAAGCGGGTTTCCCGCTACATGGAAGGCAAGCTGTGCCCTGCCTGCCAGGGCAAGCGCCTGAAACCGGAAGCGCTGTCGGTCACCTTCGCCGGCGTGGACATCGGCGAGTTCATGCGGCTGCCATTGGATCAACTGGCGGAGCTGCTGGAACCTGTGGCGCAAGGTGATTTCAGCGCACACAGCCGGGGCTCACGCAGCAGCAGCGCGACACGCCGCGACCGGGCGAAGCGTGTGGCAAGCGGGGGCGCCGCCCATGCCGCCGCCCATGCCGCCGCCCCGGACGTACGCCTGACTTCGGCCCTGTCGGAGGAAAAGCGCATGGCGGCCCAGCGGCTCGCTGGCGGCATCATGGCGCGTGTGTCGCAGCTGCGTTCGCTCGGCGTGGGGTACCTGTCCCTGGATCGCGCGACACCCACGCTTTCGGCCGGCGAACTGCAGCGCCTGCGACTGGGTACCCAGCTGAGCTCGCTGCTCTTCGGCGTGTTGTACGTACTGGATGAGCCATCGGCTGGCCTGCACCCTGCCGACAGCGAGGCGCTGTACGATGCGCTTGGCCAGCTGCGCGACGGGGGAAACTCGGTTTTCGTCGTCGAACACGATCTGGAGCTGATGCGCCGCGCGCAGTGGCTGGTGGATGTCGGCCCGCACGCGGGCGAGCATGGCGGGCGCGTCCTCTATAGTGGCGAGCCCGATGGCCTGCGCCAGGTGCGGGATTCGCGCACCGCCCAGTATCTTTTCGACCAGGTGCCTGCGCCTGCGAGCCGCAAGCGCAACGCCGAGAGCTGGCTGGAACTGAAGGGTATCCACCGCCACAACCTGCAGGGCGTGGATGCGCAGCTGCCGCTGGGATTGCTGACGGCCGTAACCGGCATTTCAGGGTCGGGCAAGTCCAGCCTGATGGCGCAGGCACTGCCGGAGCTGGTACTGCTGCATCTGGGCCACGAGCCGCCGGACGATGGCGCCGATGTCGCGCCCACCGATGGGCCAACCGTCATCGAAGCAACGCGCGGCCGGCTGGCAGGCGATGTGGATGCCATCCAGCGGGTTGTCCAGGTGGACCAGAAGCCCATCGGCCGCACGCCGCGGTCCAACCTGGCCACCTACACCGGGCTGTTCGACCACGTGCGCAAGCTGTTTGCCAGCACGCCCGACGCACGCCGACGCCGCTTCGATGCGGGCCGCTTCTCGTTCAACGTGGCCAAGGGCAGATGCCCGACCTGCGAGGGCGAAGGATTCGTCAGCGTCGAGCTGCTGTTCATGCCCAGCGTCTATGCGCCCTGCCCTGCATGCCACGGCGCGCGCTACAACGAGGCCACGCTGAAGGTGCTGTGGAATAGCCGCAACATCGCCGAGGTCCTGCAGTTGACGGTCGACCAGGCGCACGCGTTCTTCGGCGAGGAAGATGCGATTGCCCGCCCGCTGCAGGTGCTTCGGGATATCGGCTTGGGCTATCTGCGGCTGGGCCAGCCGGCGACGGAGCTTTCAGGCGGTGAGGCGCAACGCATCAAGCTGGCAACCGAGCTGCAGCGCGGCCAGCGCGGTCGCACGCTCTATGTGCTTGATGAGCCCACGACCGGCCTGCATGCATCGGACGCGGACAGGCTGATGCTTCAGCTGCAGCGGTTGGTTGATGCGGGCAACACGGTGGTGATGATCGAGCATGACATGCGCGCGGTCGCACAGGCCGATTGGGTGATTGACGTGGGGCCTGGCGCAGGTGCGGCAGGCGGCACCATCGTGGCGAAGGGGACGCCCCAGCAGGTGGCTCGCGCCAAGGCGAGCACGACGGCACCGTTCCTCGCGCGCGAGCTGTCGCGCAGCGGCTGAGCCCAGACTTGGCCTCAATGGTCCTGCAGTTGATGCGCTATCCTTGCGCGCCTCATCGCGAGACGCTTGGTGCACATGAAAGAAGTAGAACAGATTGCTGCTGCGAGGCCAGTCGTCTCAGCGCGCTGGGGCCGTATGGTGCGCTGGAGCAGCGCGGCGATGCTGGCCGTGACCAGCGTGCCCTCATTTGCCGCCACGCCGCTTGAACTCGCCCATGAGGTCAACACACAGATCGTGACACGGCAGGTCCTCAACGAAGGCCAGGACTTCCTGCGCGCCTTTGGCAGCGGTGAAGGTATTTCATCGCCGGAAGATCCCCCTGCCTGCAGGCAAGCAATCCAGACCGCCATGGCCGGTTTTCTGTCAGCCGGTGTAAAGCGCCTGGCGGACGGTATCCAGGACCCCGCTGGTCAAGCGGCATTCGATCAGGTGCTTATCCAGTCCTACACTGCCGCCGAGCTCAAGGCCTTCCTTGCCCAGCGCGACGACGTTGCATTGCCGCAGCTGATGGCCGCAGTTCTGGCCGCACCCAAGGTGCGTGCTGCACACGATGCCCGCATGGAAGTGTTCACCCTGGGTGACCCCGATCCGGCCTCGCCGGAAGGCATGGGCATGCAGCGCGCAAAGGAAACGTGCGACCGCTTGAGGGCAGAAGCAGGCTGAAGGCTTGCCGCCCGCCCTGCCCTTTACTTGCGTGCAGAGCGCTCGCTCTTCCCGCCTTCATCTTTAGCAGCACCACGACTTTCCGCGAACTCAGGGAACGTCTCCGCTATCGAGGCCTTGTCCGGGAGCACGTAGAACACCCCGCCACGTTCGAACGTAGTACGGACAATCTGCTCATAGAACGTAGGCGAGATGTTGATGCAGCCATGCGTGACCCGGTTGTCATCCGGCGAAGCCGAAGCAAGCCGCTCAGCGCGCTTTTCCGCTGGCACGCCCGTGGCGATGGGATGCAACGCAACGCCGGAATCATAATCCACCCACAGCACGCGTCCGGCATCGATCGACGGACCGTAGCCGCCTATGAAGCGACCGGCGGGCGTAGTGCGGTCCCGGCCTGGAATCTCGCGAAGCGCCAGGCCCGCAACGCCGGGGGCGGTGTGATCACCTTTCGCAGAGCCGAACAGTGCCGGGGCTGCGCCGCGGAGCTTGCCTTCGCCGTCGAACACCAGCACCTGTGCAGCAGCCTTGTCCATGACCGCGAACGGGTAACCTTGGCTGTCCTTCGAAGCAACAACCCAGCCCGCCAGTTCGATCACGGTATCGGACACCGTCTGCCCTTCCGGAAGCTCATCAACCGCGGTTACCGACTGGGCAGCGGAGTTCTTCGCACTGACCGTGCCAACGCTGGCGAAGGCCAGGGCGATGACCAGCGCGCCACACAGGGGGCGTAGTCGGAAAGAGGAGTTGTTGCGGATGGGACTGTTCTTTCGAGTCATCTTCCAATGCCCTAAGGAAGCCGGTGGCCTGCGAGGGCCACCGGTCCCTGGTTCAACCATTCACCGTGAGGTGAGCAAAGCGATCAACCGCGCGGCTTGCGGCGGGGCGCCTGTTCGAGCTGCTGCACGCGGCCTTCGATCTGGTCAAGGCGCTGGTTGGCCTGGGTCGCGGACTGGTTGGCCGATTCGGCGCTCTGGGCTGCGCCCTGCACCTTGACGTCGAGCTGGTCGAGGCGCGAATCGATGCGTGCGAAATCGTCTTTGTAGGTGGCGCAGGCGCTGAGGCTGACGCCGGCGATGAGTGCGACACCGAGCGTACGTGCGGTCGTCAGATGCTGTTTGGTAAGGAACATTTCACTGTCTCCGTCGTCTGGGGTGTTCGGACTATAGCGGCGTTTTCGCCAGAGCCATGACCGACGTTCAGTTGATGCCGGGGGAGGTCGAGGCAGCGTGAAGGCGCGCCCTGCCCGCTCAGCTTCTGTGCATCAGGATCATTTTCTCCTGCGACATGTCGCGCATGGTGTACGGAATGCCCCCGGTGCCATAGCCGGACTCGCGCCTGCCGGCAAACGGCATCCAGTCCGTGCGGAACGCAGTGGCATCGTTGATCATCACCGCCGAAGCATCCAGCCGGTTCGCCGCACGCAGGGCGATATCGATGTCCTGGGTAAAAATACTGGCCTGGAATGCGGTGGGCAGCGAGTTGGCCCGGCTGATGGCTTCGTCCAGATCGGCGTAGCGATACACCGCCACCACCGGCCCGAAGACTTCCTGCGTGGTCACCCGTGCGTCGCTGGCCGGATCCAGCAGCACGGTCGGCTGCAGCGTCGTCTCCGATAGCCGCTTGCCGCCCGTGGCGAGCTTCGCACCGCCCTTCACTGCTTCATCGATCCATTCGGCGACACGGTCCGCCTCGCGGGGCTGGATCAGTGGGCCCACGTCGGTGTCTTTCAGGGTCGGGTCGCCGGTGCGCAGCCGTTCCACACGAGCGACCAGCGCCTCGGTGAAGTCATCGGCAATATCGTCATGGACGAAGATGCGCTGGGTGGAAACGCACACCTGGCCGGCATGGTAATAGCCACCCTTGACGATGGGTTCGATGATCCTGGACAGGTCTGCGTTGCGGTCGACGATGGCCGGCGCAACCCCGCCGTGTTCCAGCGCCGAACGGGCGCCGTGTGCCAGCTTGCTGTGCAGCGACCACCCTACCCTCGCCGATCCGATGAAGCTCAGGAAGGCAACGCGCTTGTCGGTGGCCAGCGCCTCGGCCAGGTCGTTGCCTTCGGGCATGAAGCTCTGGCACCACGGCTCGGGCAACCCGGCTTCATGCACCATCGCCACTAAATCCAGGCACGACAGCGGCGTTGCCGACGCCGGTTTGATGATGACCGGGCAACCGACGGCGATGGCCGGGGCGACCTGGTGCACGATCAGGTTGAGCGGGTGGTTGAACGCGGAGATCGCCGCCACGATGCCGATGGGCTCGCGGGTGGTGAACGCCCAGCGCCCCACCGCCGCTGCTGAAAGGCCCATCGGGATCTCGCGGCCGCCAAAGTTGCGTAGTTCGTCGGCGGCGTTGTGGACGCCGTCGATGGCACGGGTGGTCTCGATGATGGCATCCGGCAATGGCTTGCCGCCCTCGCGTGCGATCTGCAGCGCAAGGTGGTCACGCTTGGCATCCATCAAGGCGGCCAGCCTGCGCAGGATCGCGATGCGCTCGTGCGGCGGCAGCCAGCCGTCGCGGTCCTTGAACACCCGCTCGGCGGCGCTGAGCTTCTGTTCCAGCGCTGCGGCGGTGTCGAATCCTATTTCCGTGATGGGCGCGCGGTCGAAGGCCTGTACGACGGTCAGCATGGTGGGCTCCTTTCATAGGGTCAGGGCAGGCTCAGGCGCAGCCCACGTCCGGCGTGCGGTTGCGCAGTTCATCGACCAGCACGCGGGTGTTTTCGGAATAGTCGATGGGCACGTCCAGCACGTGGACGCCACCGCCGGCGAAGGCGGCCTCGATCATCGGCACCAGCTCCTCGACGGCGCTCACCCGGCTGCCCTTCGCGCCGTAGGCCTCGGCATACTTGACGAAATCGGGATTGCCAAAGCGCATGCCGAAATCCTCGAAACCATCAACGGCCTGCTTCCAGCGGATCATGCCGTAGGCACTGTCGTTGAGGATCACCACGACCAGGTTCAGCCCCAGCCGCACAGCGGTTTCCAGCTCCTGCGAGTTCATCATGAAGCCGCCATCGCCGCACACCGCCAGCACCCGCCGCTGCGGGTAGAGCATTGCCGCCATCATCGCCGACGGCAGCCCGGCGCCCATGGTGGCCAGCGCATTGTCGAGCAGCAGCGTGTTGGCCACATGCGTGCGGTAGTTGCGGGCAAACCAGATCTTGTACATGCCGTTGTCGAGGCAGACGATGCCATCGTCCGGCACGGCCTGGCGCACGTCGTGCACGATCCGTTGCGGGGTGATCGGGAAACGGTCTTCGTCGGCACGATCATTGAGCCGGGCGAGGATCTTCTGCCGCAGTTCGGTCATGCCTTCGTCGGCAGGCAAGCGGCCTTCCAGCCGCTCGGCCAGGGCCTCCACCGAGGCGCCGATGTCGCCCAGTACTTCGATATCCGGGTGGTAGACCTGCTCGACCGTGGCCGACTGGAAGCTGATATGGATGACCTTCGGCCCGCCGCTGCTCTTCATCAGGAAGGGCGGCTTTTCAATCGTGTCATGGCCGATGGCGATGATCAGGTCGGCGCGCGCCACCGCTTCGTGGACATAATCCCCTTCGGACAGCGCCGCCGTGCCCATATAGAGGTTGGAGCCACCGGTCACGGCGCCCTTGCCCATCTGCGTATTGAAGAATGGCAGCCGGGTGCGCGCCACGAATGCGGACAGCGCCTCGGTCAGCCATGGCCGGCTTCCGGCCGCGCCGATCATCACAAGCGGGCGCTTGGCCGCCAGGATGGCCGCCTCTGCTCGATCCAGCGCGGCGGGCGCTGCAATAGGGCGCTCCAGTGCGTGGATGGGGATGACCGGGACATCCTCGACTTCCTCGCCGGCGATATCCTCCGGCAGCTCCAGATGGACCGGCCCGGGCCGCTCTTCCATTGCCACACGGAAGGCATCACGCACCATGGCGGGGATCGAGGCCGGGCTGACGATCTGCCGCGTCATTTTCGTGAGCGGTTTCATCGACGCCACGATATCCACGATCTGGAAGCGCGCCTGCTTGGCACTCATCACCGCCTTCTGGCCGGTGATGAGGATCATCGGCCACGCACCCAGGTGGGCATACGCCGCGCCGGTGGAGAAGTTCAGTGCGCCCGGTCCCAACGTTGCCAGGCATACGCCGGGCCTGCCGGTGAGCCGGCCGTGGGTGGCGGCCATGAAGGCGGCTGCCTGCTCATGACGGGTGAGGACGAGTTCAATCTTCGAGTTCCGGAGTGACTCCAGGAAGTCCAGATTCTCTTCGCCCGGCACGCCGAAAATACGGTCTACGCCCTCGTTTTCCAGTGCCTTGACCAGTAGATCCGAGCCCTTCTGCATAGCGTCGATCCTTGCGGTGAGGATGCGACCACTATACGCCCGGGGGTATTACGGCGAGTCTGGAAATGAATGGCTGGGCGTGGAACGCTGTGTCGGTGTTACACCCCGGTGCGGCGGCTGGGGATCAGTGACTCGGTGGCTGATCGGCCAGCGACGCCTCGAGCAGATTCACATAGGTCTCCAGCCTGGTACGAATTCCTACGAGAACCCAGCCAAGGGCATACAGCAGGACCATCAAGAAAATCAGAATGGCAGCAGCCGGATTGACGTCGAACGCGCCGGCCCAGTCTCCCCATTGCCAGCCACGAAGCTGCAGGTAGAGGGCCACCAGCACGGGGAAGAAGCCAAGCTTCTGCAGCCCGCCGAACACCAGGCCCATCCGGTCGGTCATTGAGTGACGCAGGCTGTTTGCAAAGCGAAGCCGCTGCTCGCGGTCATGACGCGGGAATGTCCGGAGCTGATCAACCAGATAAGCCCAGTACGCGAAATCACCATCCATCTCGGCCGCATGGGTCAGCCGAGGTTTGAGGTACTGCCGACCTTCTCTCTTGAGCATCAGCACGAAGGACAGCAGGAAGCCAGTGACCTCGATAAGAAGACACGCCATGAGAATCAGTATCTGCGAGCCTGCGGGAAACAGGCTGCCCGGCAAAGCGGCAGTCAGCAGCCCCAGTCCTGTGGCCACCACGCCCACCCAGGTGCCGCCTTTTTCCAGCCGTGAAGGCTTCGGATAGATGCTGTGGGCCGCGTAGCCCTGCACTTGCTCGAACAACCAGGAAAAGGTCAGCTCACCTGTTACGGGCTTCGCGCCGGCGTCGGCGTCGGCGCCATTGCAGTCACTTACCTGCATATCCATTGCGGGGTTCCTCGGTCTGTCTGTAGGCGGCACGAGCTGGCTGCGTGCGCGGGCTCGCTGTCCGCTGATAGTAGCGTGACGCCATGTCTGACGGGGCGATCTCCCGTGGCTACCGCCCCGTCGCAAGCGCCAACTTCGCAACTATCCTCATGGACGCCTCCCCCACCCCATCGCAAGCTGGACGTGCTGAAGCCGAAGAGCAACAGCCGGGATTGGCATCCTGTTTGGTTTTGGAAGGCAATTGGCTCTGTTTTGCCCCCTTGGGCACGGCGGAGAATGCACAGCATTGCCCGTAGGTTCCATGGCGGGCGATGTGTGGGGATCCTGATCCGCCGGAATTTTTGCCTTGTAAAACCACCGGTATGCCAACCCGCATCGCCCGCCACCTTGCGCGTCTGCGCAGGTGGCCCCAAGCCATGCGAAGGACGACCGATGGAAACCAACTACCCCCTCAGCGCCAAGCGCCTGTACGCCCTGATCGGCGACCGGATCAGCGAGTTCCCTCCCTACTTCATCGAACGGCTTGAGCATCGGCTCGAAGAGACCGAACAGCTGCGCGCGCGCAGTGAGCACACCGTCAACCTGCGGCTGGTACCTGACGTCGGCAGCGATGCCCCGCTGCTCGGCCCGGACAGCCATGCCGAACTAAAGCGACACGGCAAGGTCGGCGTACCGATCCGCACCCTGCAGGCGCTGGGATCGGTCCTGGAGATCCTGCACGCGGTACACGTGGCCAAGCCCGAGGGGCACCCGGAAGCCCAGATCACCGGGCAGATGGTGGAAGGCCTGATCGTCTGCGGGCGTGAGATGGTCAAATCGTCGATGGCAGAAATGTGGGGCGAGCCATGAGCGAAGACGCTTTCGCCGGAACGGCGGTCAACAGTCCCGAAGCCCGCGCCGCACAGCGTGCGGAGTTCCTGGATGCGCGCCTGCGCAAGGACGGCTGCGATGAGGCCACGTTCTCGCGTGCCTTGCTGCTGGTGGCGGAACTGGATGGGCTGGACGATGTCGCCAAGGCTTGTGGCGTGGGCACCGACTTCATGCGAAGGCAATTGAACGGCACGCGTCCGCTGCACTTCGAGTCGGTGCTGCAGGTGACCCGCGCGCTTGGGGTGCAGCTCCGGGTAGAGGTGAAATCCGGCTAGGGATATCAACGGCAGAACGCAGCGCTGCGCCCTGCCGCAATTCCGAAACAAACCGTCCGAAGGCGCTGCGCACGCCGGCCGGGGCCGATAGGCCTTAGATCGTGTAGTCGATCTGGCTCATATGGGCTTCGCGCATGCGGTCACCGAATACCGGGAACCGGGACAGCGACGTGTCGATTTCCTGGACATCGGCCTGGCTCAACCGGAAGCGGCTTGCCCCCAAGTTTTCCAGCAGATGCTCTACGCTGCGGGTGCCGGGGATGGGAACGATATTGGGTCCATTCGCCAGCAACCAGGCCAGGGAGACCTGGGAAGGCGTAACGCCCTTCTTTGCCCCGTACTGCTTGATCCACGCGATGATGGGCAGGTTGAGCGGCATGAATTCCTTGGAAAACCTGGGGAAGCCCGCGCGGAAGTCTGCCTTCTCATCAAACGTGGTGGACGTGTCGATCTTCCCGGTGAGGAAGCCCTCTCCGAGCGGTGCCCACGGCACGAAACCGATACCCAGCTCATTGCAGGTATCCAGCACGCCATTGAGCTCCACGTTGCGGGTCCAGAGCGAGTACTCACTCTGCACGGCGGCACTAGGAGCTGGACATCAGGCCTTCCTCACGTTGGCTCCACAACTTACATGCCCAGGTCGGACAGCCCCGGGTGATCATCCGGGCGGCGCCCCAGTGGCCAGTGGAACTTACGTTCGCTGTCCTTGATGGGCATGTCGTTGATGCACGAGAAGCGGCGCTCCATCAGACCATCCGCACCGAATTCCCAGTTCTCGTTTCCGTAAGAGCGGAACCAGTTTCCAGAGTCGTCGCGCCATTCATAGGCGTAGCGCACGGCGATGCGGTTTCCGGTGAATGCCCACAACTCCTTGATCAGGCGATACTCAAGCTCTTTCTTCCACTTTCGGGCAAGGAACTGCCGGGCTTCCTCGCGGCCATTGGTGAACTCGGCGCGGTTTCGCCACTGGGTGTCGAGCGAATAGGCAAGCGCCACCTTGTCGGCATCGCGGGAATTCCAGCCATCTTCTGCCAAACGAACTTTCTGTATCGCAGATTCGAGAGTGAACGGGGGAAGGGGGGGACGGGGTGCTTCAGCGGACACGGTGGGGCCTCCAATGGAGATGGATGAACGGGGTACTGCGGCGGGATTTCGGTTACTGCGGCGTTAGCGCGTGGCGTGCTTCAACAACAACTGCGCAACATCCCTTGCGGTGTCTGCGGCGTCGTAGTCACCCATCACGCGCGATACGGTGATTGCACCTTCCATCAGAACCAGCAGCTGCTGCGCCAGCACTGCCGGCTGCGCGATGTTCAGTTGCCCGGTGAGTTCCAGCGTGTAATCAAGCAGTTTCTGCTTGTGGTGCTTGGCGATCCTGCGGATCGGGTCGTGGGAATCCCCGACCTCGCCTGCCGTGTTGATGAAGGCACATCCGCGATAGCCCTCGGACTTGAACCAACCTTTGAGCACCGTGAACATGCCCAGGATGCGCGCTTCCGGGCTGCCGGCCTTGTCGCATTCCTGCCTGAACCAACTGAGCCAGCGCACGTCCCGCGCGTTCAACGCGGCTGCGGCAACCTGGTCCTTGTTTTCAAAGTGTCGGTAAATGCTCTTGCGCGCGACGCCAGAGGTCTTCACCAGAAGATCCATGCCGGTCGCATGTATCCCGTTCTGGTAAATCAGCGTCTCCGCCGTGTCCAGGATCTTCAGTCGGGTGTCGGTCGTTGTCTTATCCATGGCGCCAAAGTAGAACGATCGTTCTACCTTGTCAACTGCCGCGTGCACATCAGCTCGGCGGCACAGTTACCGTACTCGACCTGCCAGGCAATCCGGACGTTTCTACAACCTGTAGCGCCCGGCCGGGTTGAGCAATATCTGCCTCGGATTGCATGCACACGCCAGCTTCCGCTTCCGGCCAGAAGCGGGCTCCGAACACTGTCAGCACATCTGTGAATGCAGAGCTGACGGGCCGACGCACTGACGGCGGATTCCGTACACGTAAGAGAGTCCTTGGGATATCACATGTCCGTCCAGCCAGGCTCACTGCTACTTGATCTTCAGCTCCGGCAGGAGAGGTTCAACATCAACCAGCTCCAGGGACTTGACCATGTGCAGCGTCCCGTTCTTGTACTTGAGGAAGTGCGGACTCTTTACATGCTGCTCGTAGGCCTCACGACTCGCATAGATTTCAAGGATCGTCAGTCGAGTCGGATCTTCCTTGTCAAAAACCGCATACAACGACAGCACGCCTGGCTCAAGCGCCATTGAGGCGCGATCTTCTTCCGACAACGCATCTCGATAGGCGGGCAGATAGTCTGCATCGACGGTGATCTTTGATAGTCGTGTCATCTGTGTCTCCCCCGCTCCAACACTGAAGGAGCACGCCAACATACTGAGCAACGTGGCGACGATGATCTTGTTCACTTGATCCTCCCGGGTGCGCATGACAGTAAAGAACTCTTTCGCGTGCGCATCATTTTTTCCCCACTTCCAGCTGACGGTGAATGCCGACGCGAACACGTCCCGCAGCCTCCACGCCGACGTGTGCTTCGAGCACATCCGCCAGCTGGTACAGATGCTCTGGGCGCAGCCCAATGTTCATGCTCATGCCTATGTGGGACTGCAATTGAGGCTCCACCCCGGACATCGCTGCCAGCATGCTGACCGTGGCCAACTCACGGCTCTGCCAATCCAGGTTGTCGCGCTCGAAGATGTCGCCAAACAGGTGCGTACGCAGATAATCGTTTGCCTGCGGTGCGAAATCGAATAATGGCCCTGAGACCGGGCCACCAGCCAGCTTGGTCTGGTTCGCGGTGCCTGCAGCGAGCAATGCGTCGCCCTGGGGGATCGGCCTGGCAGGCTCGCGGCCGGCTTCGTCCTGGATGCCCCTCTTCCTGCGCGCCTCGGCCACCTTCATCAGTTCGGTCAACGCGTTCAGGCTGCGCGGAAAGCCCGCATAGGCGTAGACCTGCACGAGGATTTCTCGCGCTTCGGCCAGACTCAGCCCCGCGTCCAAGCCTTGATTCAGCGCCTCCCGAAGGCTATCCATGTTGCCGGCAGCTGCGGAGGCGCTGATCGGAATGATGGCTTGCTGGCGGGAGTCCAGTTCGATGGCAGAACCCGCGTTTGAGTAGACGTTCATAGCTTCTCCTTAGTCTGCGAAAGCAATCTGTCAGCCCCGGGCCGCCACGGCGACCACCGCCCGCGACGTGGTCGCACGGTCGGACGCCGTGGCATAAGCGAGCAGCGCGGCGCACAGCAACAGGCCAGCACTGGCCAGGAACGTACTGGCAAAGCCGAGACTGTCAAACAGCAGTCCGCCCACGGTCGAGCCAAGTGCGATGGAGCACTGCACCACCGCCACCATCAGCCCGCCGCCGGCCTCTGCGTTGTCAGTGAAAGTGCGGGCCAGCCAGCTCCACCAGCCCACCGGTGCGGCCGTTGCCAGCAGGCCCCAAGCCGAGAGCAGTGCGGCGGTCGGCCAAAGCTGGGGCCCCAGTGGAACCAAGGCCACAGCAATGAGCGCCATCAAGGCTGGAATGGCCACCAGCGTTCGGTAAAGCCCACGCCTGATGAACACGCCAATGACGAGCGTGCCCACGAAGCCGCTCAGGCCGATGGCCAGCAGCACCAGCGGTACAGCAGACGTTCCGCCACTGGTCACCCGCTCCAGGAACGGCCGCACGTAGGTGAACAGGGCAAATTGCCCCATGAAGAAGGCACCGCAGGCAAGCATGCCAAGTGCCACCACACGCCGCCGGAACAGCGCGACCAGCCCGCTTTGAGACGGCCCGCTTTCCGCGGGCATGGAGGGCAGACAAACCCACTGCCATGCGAGAGCTATGGCAGCCACCGGCAGAAGGCACAGGAAAGCGCCTCGCCATCCGATCATGTCGCCCAGGTAGCTGCCCAGTGGCGCCGCAACCACCGTTGCAAGCGCATTGCCGCTGTTGAATATCGCCAAGGCGCGCGGGACCTTCGCAGCCGGAACCAGCCGCATTGCCGTTGCGGCAGACAGTGACCAGAACCCACCGATCACCACGCCGATCAGTGCACGCCCCATCATGTAGACCGGATAGTTCGGAGCCAAAGCTACCACCACACCCGACACTGCCATCAATGCGGTGAGGATCAGCAGCATCGTTCGTCGGTTCATGTTGCCCCCCAACCGGGAGATCGACAGGCTGGTCAGCACCGCAAAGGCTCCCGAAATGGCGATGCCGTACCCGGCAAGCCCTTCGGTCACGCCCAGATCTGCCGCCAATGGAGTCAGCAGGCTGACCGGCATGAATTCCGAGGCGATCAACGCGAAGACACACAGCGTCATCGACAGCACGCCGCCCCAGTTGGCGCGATCTGCAATCGCGTGTGTGTGGCTCATTTCCCGGCCAGGCCGCGCTGGAAGAACGTCGTCAGTTTCTCGAAGGGAATCAGGTTGGTACGGTCATACAGGTCCACGTGACCCGCACCCTTCACCCAGTGGAGCTCCTTCGGCTGGCCCGCCCTTTGGTATGCGTCTTCGCTGAACTCGCGTGAATGTGCGGCGTCACCGGAGACGAACAGCATCGGCCGGGGTGAGATGGTCTCGATGTCATTGAAGGGATAGAAGTTCATGAATTTGACCAGGCTGCTGAAGAGCGGCTGGGTCGTCTGCTCTGCCGTATCGCCCTTGGGCGTGTAGGCGCCGCGCGGAGTGCGGTAGAAGTCGAAGAACTCGCGTTGGATGGCAGGGGTGTCAGCATCGAGTTTGTTGACCGTGCCTGGCACGTACACTGCCGTCCCGCCCTTGAACTCTGCCAGGCGCTGGTCGGTTGCGGACTGGATCACCGCCTTGCGCTGGTCCAGCGACTGCCCGTTGTTCAGCCCCTGCCGTGCCGCCGCACCCATGTCGTACATGCTCACCGTGGCGATGGCCTTGATGCGCGGGTCGATCTTGGCGGCGCTGATCACAAAGCTGCCGCTGCCACAGATACCCAGGCCGCCAATCCGATCCGGGTCCACATAGGCCTGCGTACTCAGGAAGTCTACGGCGGCACTGATGTCGTCTGAATAGATTTCCGGCGCCACCAGATGCCGCGGGGCGCCGCCGCTCTCTCCCCAGAAAGAAAGATCGATCGCCAGCGTAACAAAGCCCTGTTCGGCAAGCTTCTGCGCGTAGAGCTGCGAGCTCTGCTCCTTCACCGCGCCCATCGGGTGGCCAACCACCACGGCGGGGGCGCGGCTGCCGCGAGGCAGGCCCTCGGGTTGGTACAGCGTGCCCACTACCTCCATCTGATACTGGTTGCGGAAGCTGACGCGCTTACCCGTGACCGTAGGGCTGCGGTAGAAATTGTCCGACCCGGTGGGACGGGCTGTCCGAGGCGCATCCGCAGCCATGGCGGGAAGCGGTAGTACGCAGCTGGCAAGCAGCGCCAGCAGCAACGTGGTGGATTTCATGCGAGGACGGCCTCGGTTGGGGGACTGAGGTCGCCACGATAGGTTCCGCCCGCCACCGCGATAAGCCGGCTGAAAGTTGATGCATTGTTGAGTTGAGCTCACAATTGGTCCATGAGCGCCGTGAAGACCAATGACCTGCAAGCCTTTCTTGTGGTGGCCCAAGAGCAGAGCTTCACCAAAGCCGCCGTTCGCCTTGGGGTAACGCCCTCTGCGCTGAGCCATTCGATGCGGCTGCTGGAAGAGCGTCTGGGCATTCGCCTGCTGGCCCGGACCACGCGCAACGTTTCTCCCACTGAGGCGGGCGAGCGCCTTATGCGCTCCATCGCGCCGCACTTCGCGGCTATCGGTGCCAGCGTCGAAGCGCTCGGAGACCTGCGTGACCGGCCTGCGGGAACGCTACGGATCTCCTGCACGGATGATTCGATGGAGACCATCATCCGACCACGGCTTGCCGGATTCATGGCCGAGTACCCGGACATCACGCTTGAGTTTTACGTGGATTACGGTTTTACCAACGTGGTGGAGCAGCGCTTCGACGCCGGCATCCGGCTGGGCGAGGCGCTCAGCAAGGACATGATTGCGGTCAGGGTTGGCCCCGATTGGCGCTTGGTCGTGGTGGGATCGCCCGATTACTTCGAGAAGCATCCGAAGCCCAAGAAGCCCGCAGACATTACGCAACACCGCTGCGTACACATCCGGCATCGCCCAAACGGTGCAATTTACGCATGGGAGTTCGAGGAGAAGGGCAAGGAGTTCACCGTGCGCGGCGATGGACCGTTGGTCTTCAACAGCATGACCCACGTCATCAATGCGGCCATCGACGGCCTGGGTTTGGCCTATGCGCCCGAGCCGATGGTCGCCGAGCATATCGCGGAGGGCAGACTGGTTGCCGTGCTCGACAAGTGGTGCCTACCCTTCCCCGGCTACCACCTTTACTACCCAAACCGCCGGCAGCCCTCGCCCGCATTTACGGCGCTGGTCGGGTGGCTGAGGATGGAATGAGTAGGAGCAGTCATAAGCCCAGCGCCCGGCCAGGCTTCGAAGCAGCATCTGCCTGCCATGCGAATGTTCCAGATCGCGAAGGCTGAACGGTCTGCGAGGCAGCGGTTGAACCGCTGCCAAGGCTAGGCCCTCAGCCCGCAGACGCATGCTCTGCCGCAAACGCGGCATACGTACGCAACGGCCGACCCAGCAACTGCACCAACCGATCCACGTCACCCGCGCCCGGCATCATGCCGTCGCTGATGAAACGCTCGGCCATCTGCCGCATGTCGTAGGCCATCCACGCCGGCATGAACTGGCGCAGGTTCTGCTCGAAGGCGGCCGTGTCGTCGCCGCCATAGGCGATCGGACGGTTCAGCACATCGCTCCAGATGGCAGCCACCTGTTCTCCGGTGAGCGTTTCGGGGCCCACCAGGTTGAGTCGGGTCAGCGCGCTGTTGTCCGGCGCCTGTTCGCGGTTGAGCAGTTCAATGGCGGCAATCTCGGCGATGTCGCGGGTGTCGATCATCGCCAGCCCCTTGCTGCCGATCGGCATGGGGTACACCCCGTAGCCCTGCACCACGTCCTTGATGGTGAGGTCGTTATCGATGAAATAGGCCGGGCGCAGGATCGTGGCGCTGAAGCCCATCTGCTCGATCATGCGCTCCACGCCGAACTTGCCGGCGAAGTGCGGCACGTTGACGTAGCGGTCGCTGTGGATCACCGACAGGTACACCACGCGCTTCACTCCTGCCTCGCTGGCGACGTTGAGGGTGATGAGCGCCTGGGTGAATTCGTCGGCGACCACGGCGTTGAGCAGGAACAGTGTGGAGACCCCCTCGAGCGCCTGGCGGAGGGCATCCACATCCAGCATGTCGCCCTGCACCAGCTCCACGGATGCGGGCAGGTTGGCGGTCGCGGGGCTGCGGACCAGTGCGCGGATGGCCGCGCCGCGCTGGGTGAGGTGCTGGACGACCTGGCGGCCGATGGTGCCAGTGGCGCCGGTAACAAGAATGGTCATGGGGTACTTCGGGTGGTGGGTGAGGCCTCATGATTGGTGATCCGCCTGCGGCCCGATAGACTCTATACTTGGACCATCTGTCTCGCTGGTGGAACAGATGGACCTGCTGGCCCTGGCCGACTTCAATCTGGTGGCGCGACACGGCGGGTTTGGTCGTGCTGCGCGCGCGGCGGACCGCCCGAAGGCAACCCTGTCGCGGCGCGTGGGTGAGCTGGAGGCCAGCCTGGGCGTGCGGCTGTTCGAGCGTGGTTCGCACACGCTGAAGCTCACCGAGGAAGGTCGAGCGCTGTTCAAGCGCACGGAAACGCTGCTTACCGAACTGGAAGAAGCAGCCACGTCCATCGCGTCAGGCGGCGACACGCCCCGTGGCCGGCTGCGCGTGAGCGCACCGATGCTGTTCTCGCAGATGGCGCTGGGCAGGATTGCAGCCGAATTCGTGAAGCGCTACCCCCAGGTGCGGCTCGATGTGACCACTGAAGACCGCGCCGTGGATATGGTGGAAGAAGGCTATGACCTGGTGATAAGGGTCAATCCGGACCCGGATGAGCGGCTGGTGGGACGGGTGCTGATCAGGGACCGCCTGGTGGTGGTCGCGCACCCGGACCTGCCCCTGCCCGCGATGGGCGAGACGGCGCCCGCGGTGTTGCGCCCGTCCAGCGATGGCACCGGCTGGGACCTGGTGACGCCGCGTGGCGAGATGCGTATCGCAGTGGATCCGGTGCTGCGCCTGGGCGCATTGACCATGGTGCGCGATGCCGTACGTGCATGCACCGGCGCGGCGATGCTGCCCTTCTCGCTGGTTGCCGACGACCTCAGGAAGGGTGCACTGGTGTCGTGGGGACATGCGAAGGCCCCGCCGATCGAGATATGGGCGCTGTATCCGTCGCGACGGCTGCTCAGCTCAAGGGTGTCGGCGCTGCTTGATCTGCTCAAGGAATCCTTTCCCGAGGGTCAGGCGGAGGAGTTGGCCGCCTTCGCGGGCAGCGGCCGCTGACGGCCAAAAGCGGACGGCAACGCTTGAGTCGAGTCGCTTGGCGAAGCCAGTTTGAGTTATCTGTCAGGCCTCATCCACTGGACGGTTGGACCAGACACTGTATGCCAGGACAAGGCATAGACAGGTTGTTCCAAACTGGAGCAGCAACCCGAGGAAATAAAAGAACGGGTCATCGCTTGGATTGACGATGAACTCCCAGGTCTGGTTCCGGCCTAGAAGCACCTTGACCTCTTTGGTTGTGCCTAACAGCATCAGCAGATTCTTTGCAGCGAAGAGCGCGGCCACTGAGAACGTGACGCACCCAAGAAGCGTCGGAGCATGCCGAAGCAATCGCTGCCTGGAGCGGGAAAACGCGAAA
The DNA here is from genome assembly GCF_001431535.1 of Stenotrophomonas chelatiphaga. GTDB lineage: Bacteria > Pseudomonadota > Gammaproteobacteria > Xanthomonadales > Xanthomonadaceae > Stenotrophomonas > Stenotrophomonas chelatiphaga. The sequence goes on along the minus strand of NZ_LDJK01000008.1, from coordinate 11,042 downwards.
ACGAACGCAATGTATGCGAGTGCAAGGCCTGCAATGATCGCGAATTGCCCGAGTGTGAAGAACATGAGGATTGGCTACCTGACAGCCGGAACCGTGGGTCCGGTCATACGCGTTATCTGCAGAGCCCGGTATGCCGGGCTCTCCCCTTGATGCGGCTCAATCCTAGGGCTGCCGGGCTCGTCCAACAAGCCGGCGCAGGTTTCAGATCCGCGATGGGCTGGGTTACTGCACCGAGTCGCAGGGCGAATCCCGCGCTCAAGCCGGCCGCATGGGAGCACTGCTGCGGAAGCGCTCACGGTAGTCGGCCGGTGCCACACCCAGCACACGCAGGAACGCACGTCGCAGGGTCTGTTCGTCGGACAACCCTGTCAGCGCCGCAACCCGTTTGATCGGCAACGTGCCGGATTCGAGCAGGCGACGCGCGGCTTCAAGCCTCAACGTCTCCACCGCTTTTGCGGGCGTGACGCCGCACCTGCTGCGGTAGACGCGGGCGAAGGTGCGCGGGGACATGTTCATCCAGTCGGCCAGCACTTCTACCCGCAGATCCTCGTGCAGGTGGGCCGCCATCCAGCCGTGGAGCTCGGCGAAGTCACCACCGGTGCTGGACTGCGCCGACAGCGGCGCACTGAACTGCGACTGCCCGCCCGAACGTTTGACGAACACCACCAGCTGTCGCGCTACCTCGATGGCCAGCCGGTGTCCGTGATCATCCTCGATCAACGCAAGCGTCAGATCGATGCCTGCCGTCACACCCGCTGAGGACCAGACATTGCCGTCCCGCACGAAGATCCGGTCAGCATCCACGTGCACGCTGGGGTGCAGGCGCGAAAGCCGCGTCGCCCAGTCCCAGTGCGTTGCTGCGCGCCGCCCCTCCAACTGACCTGCAGCGGCCAGCAGGAACGCGCCGGTGCAGATCGAGCACAGTCGCCTGACGGCCTGGCCCCGCGCCGCCACCCACGCCACCAGCCCTGCCGACGCCTCGTACACCTCACCGCGGCAGCCACCTGGCGCCATCAGCGTATCGATCGCGACGTCGTCCAGGCTGGCCAGGGACACCGACATCACCTGCAGCCCGGCGCTGGTGGCCACCAGTCCGCCCTGTTCGGATGCAACGGTGATCTCATATCGCAGCCGGCCACCGGCCAGCGGGCTGCACTGGTTGGCCGTGTGCAGTGCCTGGAGGGGCCCGGTGAGGTCAAGCACGTTCATGTTCTCGTGGGCGAGCAGCACGACGTGACGCGTTTCGGATGGGTCGGACATGGGGTCCTGTGCGTTCAACGCGGAAAGTCGGGGTACTCGAACGCCAGCGCGACGCCCTTGGCCGTTGCACGGCCATATCGCTGCATGATGCCATTGAGCGCAGCATCCAGCGCCATCACTGGCGTCAGATCGGCGGCAGTCACCAACGGGACGGCACTGTCAGGCATGCGCCGGCGATCAGGCAGGACGCGAAGTCCGTGACGCGTCACAAAGGGTTCGCCCGTGGCCGACACCAGATAGGCCTGGCTGCGGCCGGTGGTCGAGTACGCATCGATCGTCAACGCCAGCGTGCCCTCGTCCATTCCCGTCGCCCCCATCACGTCGATAGGGTCGCGACCGTGCAGCCATCGATTGGTGTAGAGGACTTTTGCCAGTGGCAGCGCTGTCGTGCCCAATCGAGGCGAAAAGGCATCGCTGTCATGCTGAGCCGACCACGCCGTTGCCCCCACCGCGCGTGCAATGTGCTGCGCCTTCTCGCGCCCGCTGATGGCCTCCACCAGCGCGATGGAGGCAGGGATGGCGGCGCTGACGCCCGCAGTCGACACCCAGTTGCCATCGGCCACATAGCGTTGGTTCGGGGTCCAGTGAATCGCGGGATACTGCTTTTTCCGCGTCGCACCGCTCGACCAATGCGCTGTGGCGCGTCGCCCATCGAAGGTCCCCATCTTCGCGGCGACAAGGGCACCGTTGCAGATGGTGACGATGGTCGCCTCTTGCCGGGACTGCTGCTTCAGCCACGCGATGAGGCGCGGCGTGGCGGCTTGCGCGGGCACGATGACGTAGTCGGCCCCGTCCGGATGGACGGCATCGAACTGCGCCACCGTGGTATCCGTTTCGATCCGGAACCCGGGACTGCCAAGGTCGGTGAAGGTGGAAAGCGGCCCCGCCTCGAGAGTGACCGCGGAAACATCCAGGGTGCCGGCACGGGACAGGATCGCGAAGGGCACCAGGAAGTCGCTGACCTCCACGCCGCTGTTCTCCCCCACCACCGCAATCACGGCGCGGGTGCGGCCAGGCCGTGCACGATAGGCGGGGATTGCCGCCTCTTGTGTGGAAGATGCAGCCGGCGCCTGCTCAGCGGGTCGCGTCGTTCGGGACGGCGGCCCTGCACAACCTGCCAGCACCAGGGATGCAGCCCACGCGGCACACAGAACACGTCCAGGGAAGATGCGGGATGCCATGGTGCTGCCGTAGAGGGGGAATGTGCGTGCATTCTTTGCCCATCCCATCACGGCAACAATGTCGCTGTTGCGTCATTTCCTGCCATGGCCCTGCCCTTCTGGCTGAGGACTCAGGCCGGCAAGCAGCCGGATCCGGCTCGCAAGAGCTAGCGTCGTCCGGCGGCGCGGGCTGCTTGCTGCTCTGCTCGATCAGCCATCTCCAGAGCCGCATCCAGTTGCGGCAGCGCGGGCTCACGATCCACGAACAACCCGAGCGCCGACTCGCGTGTGCGGTACGTGACATCCATGCCGGTGGGTAGGATGCGGCCCCCCAGAGACGCGTCGCAATGCCGGACGTGCACCGGGCCGCGCCCTGTCTCCACCACAACGGAGAGGACCGTGCAGGGAGGCCGGCGCGAGCGAGCAGGAGGCTCATGCCTTGCGCTGTACATCACGGTCCCGTTCCGGGTGTGATCGACCCCGACGACGGACGCCAGCATCATGCCCGCCCCATGGGCGGTGAAGACCCATCCGGCCAACAACGCCGCTGGGAATACCACCCATGAAGGGGAATACAGCGAACGCACTTGCCTGCGCCTGCCTTGAAGAGGCGAGTAAACCACGTCGGGTCTGGGCTGCGCCCACACGGCCCAGAAGGCTGTCAGCACCGCGATGACGCCGGCGGCGAACTGCAGTCCCCTGCTGGGCTGGAAATCCGAACTCGCCAAACCGATCGCGCCGAGGAGACCGGCGACCAGAAGCATCCACTCAATCGGAGATCTGCGCATTGCCGCGGTCCTCATCAGCGGGCGGAGACAGATGCCAATGCAGATTGATGAGCAGTCGGTCGCAGACGGGCGGGTCGCGGTTGCTCAGGCAGGCCATGCTCATGTTGTTGCTCGGGTAGACAGAAAGCGCCGCGCTGGTGCCGGCGGCGCCCCCGCCATGGCCCCAATGCGGGAACTCCTCCGGGCCGGATGAAATGAAGCCATAGCCATACCAGTCGGTCTGCTGCTTGATCGCCTCCTGCAACAGTGGCAATGGGATCAGGAGGCCGGCCTTCAACGCGTCCACGAAGCGCAGTTGGTCTTCGACGGTGGTAACCCCACCGCCGGCGGGCGATCCCCGCCAGGGAAGCTGGCTGACGCTTGGCACCAGCATTCCGTCACTCCCCTGGCTGTAGCCGCTCGCGATGCCCGACAAGTGTTCCTTGTCTGGATAGTGGGTGGCAGCCATGCCGGCAGGACGGAAGAGGTGCTTGTCCACATAGTCGTAGTAGCTCTGTCCGCTGACCTTTTCCACCAAGGCGCCGAGCAGCAGGAAGCCATAGTTGGAGTAGTCGAAGGCCGCGCCGGGCGCGAACGACGGACCGCGATCACCGTTGAGCTTCATGAGATCGTCGATGGTGCGGACCCAGGCACGATTGCCACCCTCCTCCGGCAGGAGGACGCCGATATCGCCGGTGCCGCCCTGGTGGGTGAGCAGCTGCCGGACGGTGACCTTCGCCATCTCCTTGTTTGGATAGTCCGGCAGGTATTTCCCGATGGGATCATCGAACTGCAGCTTGCCGGCGTCGATCATCTGCAAGACCGCAACCGCAGTGAACATCTTGCCTTGTGAGGCGAACAGGAACGGGGTGTCGAGCCGCACGGGCACGCCGGCCTCGCGATCTGCCAGCCCGAATGCCTTTCCATACAGCCGTTTGCCATTTCGTTCGATGACAAGTGCGCCCGAGAAGCGGTCGGCCTCCGCAAGGTGCGTGGCAAATGAATCCAGCGCCTTCAGCGCCTCATCCTCCGGCATCGGCTGCGGCTCCTGCTTGATCTCGGACAGCTTCATGTCGCCAGCCTCGCCAGCGGTGATCGTGACCCGCCGGTAGGCCGGGAAACTGCGCTCCCGTGTCATGGCCACGAAGACACCGGGCTCATTCCGCTCAACCGCTACAACGTCGAGACCGCCGGTTTCCTCGCGGCTGTCGAGCAGGTAATCAAGGTTGAGATCCGCGTCGGCGAAGTGCTGTTCGTTGAACGCTTGAAGCCTGGCCTTTTCGTTGCTGTTGAACGCCGCCAGCCAGGCATCAAACGCCGCTTCGGCGGGCGGCTTGGCAACGGCGCTTGATGCCAGCACATACAGCGCTACCGCCAAACCCAAGCGCTGGAACGGGAACCGGCTTGCACCTGCGGTCATGCGCCCTCCATTGCGTTCTGGCCGAGGTGACTATTGGACCAGACGCAAGCGTAGTCAATGCCCTTGGCCTGAGGATCGGTCCGGTTTGCTTGAAGCATCGCTTATCGTGGATCATTGAGCGAACGCGCTTTACATTCATGGAGATAGACATGAAAGGACTCCTGCTCAACATCGCCATCTCGCTGACGGCGGTGGCCATCTCGCTCTTCGCCCTGCATGAAGCGCGTCAGGCGAATGATCCATCCCGCATCCTGGAAGCCCGTGGCCTGATCGTCAGGGACGCATCGGGGGTGTCCCGCGTGGAGATCGGCGCGCCGGTGAACGGGCCGATGGTCCTCGGCAAGCGCGAAGAACGCGTGGCAGCTGCAGCCGGCATCCTGCTGAATGGTCCAGACGGCAATGAGCGCGGTGGCTACCTCACGGTCGACACCGGCGATGAGGCGGTGCTGACGCTGGATGGTGCAGGCGACGGCAGCGAAGTCTTCAAGGTGGTGGCCAATGAGAAGGCCGGGGCGTCGCTGTTTGTCATCCATCAGAACGGATCGGTCGCTATGTTGACGACCTACCAGGGCCATCCGGAGCTTCGGTTCATCGAGCAGGATGGCAAGGTGAGTTACACGCAGGGGGCCAAGGAGTAGCGCGCTTCCGGCGCCCTACCCCTGCAGCCCCCCCAGCGTAGCCTACGCCATCACCTTGTCCGGGGTGATCGGCGTACTGCGGATGCGCTTGCCGGTGGCGTGATGGATGGCATTGCAGATCGCCGCCGACACACCCACCAGGCCGATCTCCCCTACACCCTTCGCGCCAAGGCTGCTCACCACGCGGTCGTCTTCTTCCACGAACAGCACGTCCACGTCATGAATATCGGCATTCACCGAGACATGGTACTGCGCCAGATCGTGGTTCATGAAGCGGCCGAAGCGGTGGTCGGATTCGGTGTGCTCGTGCAGTGCCGCGCCGATGCCCCACACTACCCCGCCGATGATCTGGCTGCGGGCGGTGGTGGGATTGAGGATGCGGCCGGCAGCAATGGCGCTGACCACGCGCATCACCCGCACCGTGCCGAGTTCCTCGTCCACCCGCACCTCCACGAAGACGGCGCTGTGCGTGGCGCGGGTATAGCGGCGCTGCTTCAACACATTGGGCAGCAGCAGGTACTTGGCTTCGATGCTGGCCTTGCCGGCGTCGGCCAGCAGCGTGGTCAGCGCGATGGCGCTTGCCGGATCATCGCGCAGGGCCAGGGTGCCGTTGGCAAATACCACGTCATCCAGCCCGGCACGGTTGAACGCGGAATATTGCGTGCCGGCAGCGAGCGCGAGCAGCTGCCGGCGCAGCTTGGCGCAGGCCCCGTCCACGGCCGAGCCCACCGTGCTGACATGCGATGAGCCGCCCTCGATAGGGGCCACCGGCAGCGTGGAATCGCCCAGCTGGAAGGTGACCTGTTCCAGCGGCAGGCCCAAGGCCTCGGCGGCGATCATGCTCATCACCGTATAGGTGCCGGTGCCGATGTCGGTGGCGGCGCTGCTGACCACCAGCCGGCCATCGGCGTGCAGCTCGGCATGGGCGCGCGCGAACATCTGCATCGCATCCCACTGGCCGGTGGCCATGCCCCAACCGACCCATTCGTTGCCTTCGCGGCGGGCCCGCGGCAGGGGGGCGCGATCGGCCCAGCCAAAGCGCTCTGCGCCGCGGCGGTAGCACTCGCGCAGGGCCTTGGTGGAAAACGGCTTGCCATCTGCGGGATTGGTCTCGGCGTAGTTCTTCAGCCGCAAGGCCAGCGGGTCGATGCCGACCTCGTTGGCCAGCTCGTCCATCGCCACTTCCAGCGCATGCATGCCGTGCGACGCGCCCGGGGCGCGCATGTCGATCGGCGTGTACTGGTCGAGGTCGACGACCTTGTAGCCCACGTGCACGTTGTCGCACGCATACAGCTGGCCGCTCCAGTTGACCACCACCTCCACGTAATCCTCGATCCGTGACGTCTCGGCCACCGCCTCGTGCCAGATGGAGCGCAGCGTGCCATCGGCATCGGCGGCGAGCTTCACCCGCTGCACGGTTTCCGGACGGTGACCGAAGGTGAACATCTGCTGGCGGGTCAGGACCACCCGCACCGAGCGCTCCAGCGCCAGCGCGCCCATCACTGCCAGCGGGAGCTGGTACTGCGGGCGAAGCCCGGAACCGAAAGCGCCGCCCACGTAGGCGTTGCGCACCGTCACTTTGCGCTTGGGCAGGCCGAACACATGTGAGACATACCAGCGGCTGTTCTGCGAGCCCTGGGTTTTGTCGTGGATGGTCAGGTGGCCATCATCGTCGCGGATCACCGTGCTGGCGAACAGCTCCATCGGGTTGTGGTGTTCGACGCCGCTGTAGAAGTCGGCCGAGATACGGTGCGCGGCCTGTGCGAAGGCCTGGTTCGGCTCGCCTTTGTCTTTGGGCGGTGCGGAGAATCCCGCTTTCATCTTGCGCGGCTCGCGTGCCCGTTCGACGGAGGCGACCAGGTTGGTTTCATGCGCCTCGGTCTTATAGCGTACCTCCACCAGCCCCGCCGCATGACGGGCCGCTTCGAAGGTCTCGGCCAGGACCAGCGCCACCGGCTGGCCGCTATAGCGGACCTGCGCATCGTACAACGGCCGGAACGGCGACCCTGCGGGGGCCGTCATGTCCTTGTAGAAGATGCCGGCACCGCGCATGTGCGGGCGATTCAGGTGGGTCAGCACCTTCAACACGCCCGGCACCGCCTGCGCAGCGTCCAGGTCAAATCCAAGGATGCGCCCCTTGGCGATGCTGCTGTTTACCACCACGCCGTACACCAGGTCCGTTGCGGGCCACTCTGCGGCGTAGCGCGCCTGGCCGGTCACCTTGGCCCGGCCATCGATGCGTGGCGTTCCGGTGCCGGTCGGTACGTGGCCGGTTCCCGGCTCTGCGACGGGAACCTGCGGTTGCTTGGGGTAGGCGCTCATGCGGCATGCTCCGGTTGGCCGCGGCGTCCGCCACGATTGTCGATGGTGCCCTCGGTGGCAGCCTGCAGGGCGCGCACCACGGCGCGGCGTGCAAGCGGGATCTTGAAGGCGTTCTGACCCTGCGACTGCGCGCCTTCCAGCAGCCGCTCGGCCGCTGAATCGAAGGCCGCAGCATCCGGCAGGCTGCCGATCAGCCGCTGTTCGGCCTCGGTGCTGCGCCACGGCTTGTGCGCCACGCTGCCCAAGGCAAGGCGCGCATCGACAATGCGTCCGTCAGGCCCGATCTCCAGCGCGGCGGCGACAGACACCAGCGCGAACGCATAGGACAGGCGCTCGCGGATCTTCAGGTAGGCACTATGCGCGGCAAACCGTCCGGCCGGTGGCAGGGTCAGGTGGGTGATCAGCTCGTCCGCCGCCAGCGTGCTGTCCTGCTCGGGTTGGTCACCCGGCAGGCGATGGAACGCGCTGAACGGGATCGCGCGGGTGCCACGCAGGCTGGCCACATGCACCGTGGCGTCCAGCGCCGCGAGGGCGACGCACATATCGGACGGGTGCGTGGCGATGCAGTGTTCGCTGGCGCCAAGGATCGCGTGGTATTTGGTCAGCCCACCCACGGCCGAACAGCCACTGCCCGGCTCGCGCTTGTTGCAGGGCGTGGCACGGTCGTAGAAGTAGGTACAGCGCGTGCGCTGGAGCAGGTTGCCGCCATTGCTGGCCATGTTGCGGATCTGTGGCGATGCCGCCGCCAGGATCGCCGCCGAGAGTAGCGGATACTCGCGTTCCACCAACGGGTGGTACGCCGTATCGGCATTGCGGGCAGTGGCGCCGAGCTGCAGGCCGCCCTCTTCGGTGCCGGTGATGGTGTCCAGCGGCAGCGCGTTGATGTCCAGCAGTCCGCTGGGCTGCGTCAGCTGCAGCTTCATCAGGTCGAGCAGGTTGGTGCCGCCGGCGATCGGCTGGATGGGGCGTGCGGAGGCACTGGCAAGCTGCTGCAAGGCGTGCTGCAGCGACGCGGCGCGTTCGTAGGTGGCGGGAATCATGCCGGCACCGTGCCGGGTGTCCAGTGCGCGGGGGATGCTTCGGGTGTTGCAGCCGGGCCCTGGGATTCGTCCAGCACCGCCATCACCGCGTCGGTGATCTGCGGGTAGGCCCCGCAGCGGCAGATGTTGCCACTCATCAGTTCGCGCACCTGGTCACGGGTGCAGGCCTGGCCTTCATTGATCAGCCCCTGCGCCGAGCACAGCTGGCCGGGCGTGCAGTAGCCACACTGCAGGGCGTCCTTGGCGATGAAAGCCTGTTGCAGCGGATGCAGCTCATCCCCGTTCGCCAGTCCTTCGACCGTTGTGATCTCCGCACCTTCCTGCATGACCGCCAGGGTCAGGCAACTGTTGATGCGGCGCCCCTCCACCAGGACCGTACAGGCGCCGCACTGGCCGTGATCGCACCCTTTCTTGGTGCCGGTCAGCTGCAGGCGGTCACGCAGCAGGTCCAGCAGGCTGACCGTGGATTCGACTTCGAGCGTATGCGGCTCGCCGTTGATGGTCAGGCGCAGCGGATACAGAAGAGCGGCGCGCGTGGTAGCGGGGGGCGGCGGCGTGGCCGCCCGGGATGCAGGGAAATCGCTCATGGCAGGTCCGGCTAGGGCGTCTGCCAACAACCCTGCGCTTCGGCTCGTCTATTCCGGGTGCACGTGGCATGTGCTGCGTGCGAAGTCGTCGCTGGTGGGTATTTTGCGCGACCCTCACGTGGCAGCGTCCGCCACTGAACGCGGGCAGGCCTAACGTCCGAGCTCACACAGTCACGAAACGATGCGTCATCAGGATCAATCATGACAAACACAGGTGCGTTCCAGATCCTGTCCTTCGATATGGTCCGGATACCAGAGATGGACGAGGAAGTCGTGGATTCCATTACCGCCCGCTGCCGGCGATGCGGGCACGTGACCACGGTCAATGACGGTGCCGTTCATCACCTTTCCGGTGGGCTGGTCATGGAGTGCGGACAGTGCAGCAACCGCCAGGCGCTTTCCAACGCCGGGTTGGCGCCTGCCCACACGGACCTGCGGTCGGTCTAGCGCGGTCAACTCACTCCGGTGCTGGAACCAGCCAAGAACGGGCGAGCGCGAGGGGATCCTGGCCCTTCTCGACCAGGACGTCCGGCGTCAGCCGGTCCGGCACGAGCTGGCCGGTACGGTCGAGGAAGTTGCTCTGCGTCAGCATCAATGCGCTGCCATCGGGCAGCGGGACCCGCGCGTTTCCCGTGGCGAGACCGGCCGTAGGCTGCCCAAAGAACCGGGTTCCAGGTCGGCCTCTGAACGCCGTGGCGACGGCCTCCCCCGAACTTGCAGTGCTGCGGCTGATCAGGACGGCCACCGGCGTCGTGGCCATGTCCGCCGTGCAGCCGCCCACCGCCCTGGCCTTCCACGGGCTGACCTTCCCGTCGGCATCACGAAACGCGCCGATGTTTCCTTCTCCCAGCAATGGCAGCAGGCCACTGACCATCGGCCACATGTTTCCGCCGCTGTTCACGCGCAGGTCCACGATCACGCCGTGCACTGCCTCGCTGGCCATGTCCTCTAGCCTGCGACAGACGCTGGCAGAAAACTGGCGGGTGGCTTCGGGATCGGTGCCGCTCAGGCCCGGCATCCGCAGATAGCCCACGTTGTCCGACACGCTTGCCTGCACCGGTTGGCTGGGATTGGCGCTTGTCCGAAGCGCTTCCATCCCGCTCCGGGTCAGGTGCCCGCTGTGCCGGTCGGCCAGGCTGGAGAGCGCGATGCGGATACGCGGGTGCGCTTCCTGCGCGGGGAGGTCCTTCAGATCTTCAGTGAGCAACCGGGCGCGCTCGGCTTTCCAGTCCACCCGGGACCGGTTGAGGGCCTTGGTCTCAATCTGTGAGATGGCAGCGTCCAGCACGTCGTAGGCCGACACATCGCTATGGGCTGGAACCTCGGCCTGCAGCCGCAGCGACGCTGCTTTGATGCGCCCGACACCGGTCATGGTGACGCCCAACCTCAGGTGGGTCGCGGTGCGTGGGACGTACAGCCGCACCTCACGCGACTGCGCGCGATGCTGCAGGTTCACGGGTGTGTGTCGGGTGCTGTCGAAGGCAACGGGCTGGCGGGCCTCATCGGCACGTATCCACAGCGCGGCAGTGCCAGCGCCCTCTTCCACTTCAAGGATTCCCGAAAGGACCACGTCCTGGCCGCGGTACGGTGCGGCGTCCAGCGAGGCGATCGAACCGAAGAACGCTTCCTTGCCTTCCTGATCCGATGACAGGGTCAGTCGTGAACCCCCAGGCGTCAGTACATCGCCCGAGCCACTCACCTTCGATACGTCACTGGTACCCCGCCATGTGGTTTCTGCATGGGCTTGCGGGTGCAGCAGGATCAGGGCAAGAGAGACAAGTGACGCACGCACCATGGCTTCAACATCCTTGTTGGGAGTGACCTGCATTCTATCGCCGCCCCGCCCCC